>NZ_CCYH01000022.1 GCF_000820765.1 Candidatus Soleaferrea massiliensis AP7 | reverse complement strand
CCGTATTAGAAAGTAAGTTCATTTGTATATATGCGCTGCATTTTAGAGCCATTCTATCCTGAAAAGAACGATTCCCGCTATGGCGTGGTGGGGACAATGAGGCTAGACGAGAACTGTTCTTTGATGGAAGATAAAGCTGGCAGCGACAGAATGGAGAAACGGGGAAGCGCTGCGCAGAATGGTACCTCTGAGCCGAGCCATTGCGGGCACCCTGCCGTCATCTGGAAGCAGGAACTGCCCAATTCCGGAAAAGCTGCGTGATTGGGGGATTTTCAAGGGGGCGGCAGACCCCTTGAATGGCCTTTTCTGGTTACTCTTTTGGCCACGCAAAAGAGTAACTGCCACCTTGCCAAGGCGACTTGGCAATATAAAAGATAGCTGCTACACAGTGGTGCAGAACATCCTCCATACAGGCAAAGACCATGGCAAACGAGGACAGCGTTTTGTCTTGTCTATAACCATAGCGAACATAAACGCCGCATAGATACAGTATCTGTATCTATGCGGCGTTTAAAATTACAATTTACATATACAATTAGTAAATATGAATATATATTTTACTAATTATATCCTTTTTATGCGGCCGATGAGCAGAATGACAAGCGCAAAAAAGCCGTGGAACAGAAGCAGGCTGAGAACGGTTACCTGCCCGATTGCACCGGACATACTTAAAAATACGATCAGCACATAGCCGATGACGCTTGAAATCGTGCTGAGCACAGCCAAAAGCATCTCGCAGTTTTTGGCGTAGATACAGCTGATCAGGCTGCGCACGAACGCATATTTCGAACCGGTGTGCGCGATCATTCCTTTTAACCGTTTGCGCGGCTGCCGAAGCTGGCAGAGCTTTTCCTGTGTTTTGGACGGCGCCGTGCTGATGCCCTCCAGCTGCAGCTCGGTCAAGTCGGCCAACATCTGTGCGGACAGATTGCAGTCCCAGGTGTTGATGACAATCATAAAGCCCTTTTCTTCCAGTGTCTGCAGTGCGCGGACCACCTGCTTGGACGGATGATAACTGTATACAAGCATTGCCAACAGATCCCGGCCCTTGGCGATATACAGGACGCTGCGGCCGTTTTCCCGCATCCGCCGTTCCAGCTCCTGCGCGGGGGTTGGGATCGCGTTTGAATTCATCATCCTGCGGTTGCCGATCAGGATTTCTTTTCCGTCAATGTACCCGGAAACGCCCAGTCCCTCGCGGAACTGCAGCCCCTCCACCTGCTGCAGAAGCTTTTTGTTTCCGCGCAGGATATTCATAAACAGATGGGTCAAACCGTCGTTGCACTGTGAAAAGACGCTGGCGGCTCCGATCAGCGCCTCGTCGATGCGGCTTTCCTCAAACATCTTGACGCCGTGCAGGCACAGGCCGTCCGATTCAAACAGATCTCCCGCTTCAAATAGAACGGTGTTGGCTTCATACATCAGATCCATCGACAGCGTTCCCGAAGCAGCCGCTCCCATCCGGTTGAGCCTTTTCCCGGCGCGCCGCAGCGGAATCGCCGAGGCAAGTGTTGAGGTGAACGGCGCGGCGATACAGCACAAAGCTGTAAATACATTGATTGCAACCAGAATGTCTCCGCTGATAAAGGTCATCGCGATCAAAACGGCGATGCTTCCCACCAGGCAGCAGGGCGCCAGCAGCCGAAGGATTTTTTCCACGGTGTCGCGGGAGGTTGAAATCTCCATGAATCCGCTCAGGAAATCCGCCCTGATGTCGGTTACGACAACCGGCTCTTCCAGATTCAGGCCCTTGGTCAGCTGAACCGCAAGGCTTTTGTCCACAAGGACGCCGGCATATTTTTCTCCATCCCTGGAGATCACATCAAAATTGTCCTCCATCCGCCCAAGGTTCATCCATTTTCCCCAGATGCTGAACAGCAGTCCGATCAGCAAAAACGGGGCGAACAGATGGACACTGTGGAAATCCACCCGGTTTTGGAAGATCAGCAGCGTCACCTGCTGCACCACAACCGCGACGGCGGCCACCGACAGCAGGCTGTCGTGATTGGCCTTCAGGGTAAACAGGGAATCCAGCCCCTTCATCAGCAGCTCAAAGTTAAAGCCGGCACTGACGACCACCAGTCCCAGATAGACCGACAGATAAACAAGCGGCTGCAAAAACGGGTCCAGAAACGCCGGCATGGGAAGCAGGCTGTATGCGCCGCAGGTCAGATAGGAGATCAACAGTAGCAGTGCGCCGTTCGCAAACGCACGGATGGTCAGCTTCTTGAGCTGCTGCCTGAAAAAGCCGCGGATATGCGGCGCATCTTCATCCGTTTCATATTCCTGTGCGCAGATGTCCTCGTCGATGTCCTCCTCATCCATCCGCGGCGGTTCCTCATTGGAATCCTCGGATGGAATCTGAACGGTGAACTCTTTGATCTTCTCTTCCCGTTTTTCCCGCAGGGAAGGCGTTTCTTTGGACTGGTCGTCATCCGCAAACACACGGCTGTATTCCTCCAGATCAAACAGATCCTTCAGACTGACCTTTTTCTGCGTCTCATCCTGCGAAGAGCTTTCATCCCGCAAGGGCTGCTGTTCTGCCTGCGCATCCTGCATGGAATGCCTGTCCGCTTCCGCTTTGGCTGGGGAAACAGCGTCCAAACGGACCGTGCGTTCTTCTTCCCGCCGCATCCCTGCATGCGTTCGGTCCGCGTGCTCCTCCTGATAACGCTTGGCGGCGTCGATCCGGGCATCCAGCTCTTCCAGGATGTCCTTCCGGCCCGCATCTTCGGCCTCTGCCGGTATCGGAGCGTCCTTTTTCCGGCCGGATGGCTTTACCACATCGATTCGGTCCGTCTGCTCTTCCTTCCAGCTGAGCGACCCGGCCTTCGGCTTATCGCCCGCTCCAACTGGAGGATTGGGCTTTCTGGAAGCTTCGATGTCCGGCTCCTTCTGTTTGCCGGACCCTGTTTCTGCCGGACGCAGCTTTGCATCTTTATCATCAGGCTCCAGCGAGCCTTCGTTTTTTAACAGCTTCTGCTGTTTTTTGATCTGTTTTAAGATGTTTTCCACATCATATCGGTTTTTCATAAACCTTCCTCCCGTTCAGTCCATCACACATTGAAAGGGCGAAGCGTTTCTGTCTTGATGATGGCTATTCTCACTTCGCTTGGATGCCGTGCCGCTGGCGGGTGATTTCATACATCATAATCCCGCAGGCGACCGATGCGTTCAGGGAATTCACCTTTCCGCACATGGGCAGGGATACGATAAAATCACAGGTCTCCCTGACCAGCTTGCCAATGCCGTGGCCCTCCGAACCGATGACCAGCCCAACCGGGCCGCTGTAGTCCTGTTCACACCAGTTCTGGCCGTCCATATCCGCGCCGTACAGCCATACGCCCTGTTTTTTGAGTTGCTGCATCGTGGCGGTGATGTTGGATACCCGAACCACCGGCAGATGGGCGCAGGCGCCGGCCGAGGTTTTATAGACCGTTCCGGTCAGTCCGACGCTCCGGCGCTTCGGGATGATGATGCCATGCGCGCCGGCGGCTTCCGCCGTCCGGATGATGGCCCCCAGATTGTGCGGGTCTTCGATTTCGTCCGCGATGATCAGGAACGGGGCTTCCCCCTTCCGCTGCGCCAGCGCGAAGATGTCCTCCAACTCGGCATACGACGCCGCCGGAATCGAGGCGGCCACGCCCTGATGGTTTCCACCGGCGCACATCATGTCCAGCTTTGTCTGCGAGACCTCCTTGATGGGGACGCCGTTTTCCCGGGCCATCGCCAATATTTTCAGGACACTTCCCTTGATGTCCCCATTCTGCACAAAAATCTTTTCGATTTCTTTTCCGGATTTCAAAAGCTCCATGACCGCGTTCCGGCCGATGATGAAATCCTGACGCTCTGTTTTTTCCATAGCTTCTCCTTGTCTCATTCGTTTCATATGTCATCCATTATAACACAGTCGGCCGCAATTGTATATCATCTTTCGTGAAATTTGTCAATGTACAGAATATCCTGCAGTCTCAAAATGCTGCGGCTGTATCCATCAGCAGCGACAGGCCGTCGCTCCATTCAGCCGGCCTCATTTCGGTGCGGGTATCGTTCCTTCGGCCAGGCCGGCTGGCGCTGTTCAGCCGCTGAAAGACTGCGAGCGGCGTAAAGATACGCGCATTCTTGTCTTGCGGTTTTTTGTCTGTGCCTGAACGGATCCCATCCATATAACCGATATCTGAAGCTGTTTCATAAGATGATACGGCTGTTGTAACAGCACATCCGCACGCCAAAAAGGGCCTGATCCCCTGCATGCGGGATCAGGCCTTTTCCGATATGATCATTTGTGAAAGATTGGATGTGGAATCAGGATGATTATTCTGCGCTGCTGGAGGAACCGGCTGTCGACGTCTCGCTGCCTGTACCATTGGTCGAACTGCCGTCGCTGGTTCCACCGTTGCCGTTTGCAGTGCTGGACGTACCGCTTTCACTGGAAGCGGAGCTGCTGGTGGAGGAAGTACCGGCAGTGCTGCCGGTGGAAGAACTGCTGGAAGAACCGTCGCTGCAGCCGGCTAACAGTCCCATTGTGAGGACAAGTGCGAATAAAACGCCGAATATCTTTGTTTTTTGAAACTTTTTCAAGGTGATCTCTCCTAACATCATTGATTCATTTGGGCAGAGCGGAAATGGTAAGCTCTGTTTTTCCCTCTGCCGATGTTTACAGTATACCGGACGGTTGTGTTCGGAAAATCAGCGTGGTGTGATTGGAAGATCATTTTTAGGTGACAGAAATTTGTGGTAAATGTGATAACCGAAGGCCTATCGTCCAGGCAGACAGACCAATTTATGGTTTTCTGCACATTTCCATCATGCCCGGATTTAGCCATGATTATGCATGAAACAAACGAACATGCTCCATAAGAAGCTATATCCGTATAAAAAAACTCCGTTCTCCTTTGTAAAAAAGAGAACGGAGATGATACCCAACATGAAATTTGGCCACGGCGGCCGGAAACGAATCCTTATAAACATCCTGCATTGACCATCCCCGTGAAACCAGGGGATTTGCATGATACACTGCCCGATTGCCATAACTGAAATTTGGTGCGTTATGTTCAATGAAGGTATGTCTAAGTCACAGTGTCCCAGGAAAATTACACTTCCTGCGGAGGGACTTCCTCTTCGTACAGGGAAATGTCATGTTCTTCTATATATTGAAAATAGGTACCGAGAATCAGCTCTTCGAGCATATTGCGGGTTTCGACATTGATCGGATGCACAACATCCCTGAATCTGCCGTTTTCCTCGCGTCTGCTGGGCATTGCAATGAATACGCGTTCCGGTCCCTGAACTACTTTAATGTCATGAACAGCCAGCTGGTCGTCAATTGTGATCGAAACCAGGGCTTTCAGTTTTTTGTCCTGATAAATCCTTCTGATTTTGATATCTGTGATATTCACTTTAAA
>NZ_CCYH01000021.1 GCF_000820765.1 Candidatus Soleaferrea massiliensis AP7 | reverse complement strand
TTTTGTTTCATGATGAATTTTAAATAGAAGTGGGCAAGACCCATTCATCTAAAGGAGAATTCACCACCCTAAAGCGCTGCCGAATAAATTAGTTTGTGTATAGACTCAACTAATGCTATGATGCGTCATTCGATGATGTTATTAGAACAGTCCAGACATTCGGACAATTTGACAATAGATTTACATCGATGATAAAAGCAATCGACAAAAACCTCCTTCGTGCTTTTACGGGACGTATCTCTATTATTATTTTTCAATATTATTATGGATATTCAATTCTGCAATTTTTTATAAAAAACTGTTTATTTCCAGTGCCGGAAGCAATATAATAATATTGTGTATGATCATGTTATCACAATTTGATAGAGGTTTTGGAGGTTTTTATGATAAATATTGATGAAAATATTTTGAACAATAAAAGGCATCTGCACTTTATTGGAATTGGCGGATCGGGCATGTATCCGCTGGCTCAGATCCTGCACGCGAAGGGCTATTACATCACCGGATCGGACAACAATGAAACCGATACGCTGAAAGCCGAGCGCGCCATGGGTATCCCGATTTTCCTGGGGCACAGGCCTGAAAACATCGAGGGCGCTGATCTGATTGTCCATACCGCGGCCATCATGGCGGACAATGCCGAGCTCATCGCGGCGCAGAAGAGCGGCGTCCCGGTCCTGGAACGCTCACAGCTTCTGGGGCTTGTTACAAAAAAATTTGACCGCTGCGTCTGTGTCTCCGGCGCACACGGCAAAACGACGACCTCCTCGATGCTGACTCAGATCATGATGGAGGGAAATCTTGACCCGACTGCCGTCATCGGCGGCAAGCTCCCGGTGATCGGCGGCAGCGGACGGGTCGGCAAATCCGATTTGATGGTCTGCGAGGCCTGTGAGTTTGTGGATACCTTCCTAAAGCTTTATCCGGATATCAGCATCATCCTGAACATTGACGCCGACCATCTGGATTACTTCGGCACGCTCGAAAACATCATCAAATCCTTCCATAAGTTTGCGATGATGACCACCAAAACCCTGATCGTCAACGGCGACGACGCAAACTCCATGAAAGCCATTGAAGGGGTGGAGAAACCTGTCATCACCTTTGGATTCTCCGACCAGAACGACTATTACGCCGAGAACGTTCTGTATCAGTCCGGTATACATACCGAATTCGATCTGATGCATCACGGTGAAAAGCTCATGCGCATCGAACTGCACGTTCCGGGCAGGCATAACATCCTGAACGCCGTGGCCGCATCGGCCGCCGCACTCCACTGCGGCGCCGGCGAGGATGCCATCGTGCGGGCATTCAGGGAATTCGGCGGCGCAAAACGGCGCTTCGAGGTCGTCTATAAGGAGAACGGCATCACGGTCGCGGACGACTACGCGCATCATCCGGCTGAGATCAAAGCGACGCTCAGCGCAGCCAAGGAGATGCCGTTTAAGCGGGTCTGGGCGGTGCATCAGCCGTTCACCTACTCGCGCACGTCCATGCTGCTCGACGATTTCGCCGAGGTGCTTTCCATCGCCGACAGAACCGTGCTCTCTGAAATCATGGGTTCGCGCGAAGTCAACACCTACAACATCTTTGCCAAAGACCTGGCCGATAAAATCGACGGCTGCGTGTGGTTTAAAACCTTTGAAGAAATCTCCGATTACGTCGTGGAGCATGCGGAAGAAGGCGACCTGATCATCACGCTGGGCTGCGGCGATGTCAACAAATGCGCACAGATGATCAAGGAAAAGCTGCAGGCAAAGAATTGATTCATACAGATACGCTCGGATATACCTTGCAAGAAGTCATATAAATAAATTTTGCCTGATTTCAGGCGGCCAGGAGGGTAATGGGGAAAACAGCCATACCAGAAACGCGGCTCTCCTGCATGGCGAGGAAATCCCATTACAAAAGGAGGCTGCGCCGCGGGCGCTGGGCGAGATATGTCTATGACGTGCGATTTGCCGTGTTTTCCCTTTTTAACTGCGCTGCCAAACGCCGCGCAGAAATACCATCCGGGAAAATTGACTGATAAGGACTGATCTGATAAGTGTTCAAGCTGATTCCCTATTTTAAAAACTACAAGAAGGAATTTATCCTGGGGCCGGCCTGCAAGCTGCTGGAGGCCATTCTGGAGCTGATCCTGCCGACCATCATGGCGCTGATCATCGACAACGGCATCGCGAACCGCGACACCGGATACATCTTCCGGATGGGCGGCCTGATGCTGCTGATGGCGACGATCGGCCTTGTAAGCGCCTCGGTCTGCCAGTATTACGGCTCCAAGGTTTCACAGAGCGTCGGCACCGATCTGAGAAACGATCTGTTCTCCCACATCTCCAAACTTTCCTATACCCAAACCGATAACTTCGGCACCTCGTCGCTGACCAACCGCGTGACCAACGACGTCAACCAGATTCAGCTGGCTGTCGCGCTGCTCATCCGGCTGGTCATCCGCGCGCCGTTCATCTGCATCGGCGCGCTTGCCATGGCGATGATCCTCAACTTCCAGCTCTCGCTGATCCTGCTGGCATCGGTGCCGGTCTTTGCTCTGATTTTGTATCTGATCATCTCAAAATCCACACCAATCTACAAGAAGTACCAGAAAAAGCTGGACCGCGCCGGAATGATCATCCGTGAAAACATGTCCGGCGTCCGGGTCATCCGCGCGTTTTCCCGCGGTGAGAAGGAGACCCAGCGGTTTGATTCGGCCAATGACGAGCTTTACCGCACCTCCGTGCGGGTCGGAAAGATTTCACAGCTGCTGAACCCGCTGACCTCGCTGGTGCTGAACCTCGTCATCGTTGTAATCCTGTGGTTCGGTTCCATCAGCATCAACAATGGAAGCTTTCTGACCGGCGAGATGATCGCTTACATCCAGTACGTCATCCAGCTTTCGCTGGCGCTGGTTGTGGTGTCCAACCTGGTTATCGTATTTACCAAGGCTTCGGCGTCCAGCGCCAGAATCTTTGAGGTGCTGGAGACCGAAAGCGATATCGTCTCCCCCGAACAGGCAGTACACGCTGAAAGCGGCGGCGATATCAGCGTTCAATTTAAAGATGTGTCGTTTGCCTACAGCAGCACCGGCGACAATGCGCTTGAGAACATCAGCTTCACCGCAAAAAAGGGGGAGGTGATCGGTGTGATCGGCGGAACCGGAAGCGGCAAGACGACGCTGGTCAACCTGATCCCGCGCTTCTACGACGCGACCGCAGGCGAGGTGCTGGTGAACGGCGTCGATGTGCGGAAATATGAACTGGATGCGCTGCGTCAAAGGATCGGCATTGTGCCGCAGAAGGCGGTGCTTTTCTCCGGGACAATCGCGGACAACCTGCGCTGGGGCAGACAGGACGCGACCGAAGCGCAGATGAAGCGCGCGCTGGACATTGCACAGGCCAGCGAATTTGTCAGCCAGACCGCCGACGGTCTGGAAAGCCGTGTTTCACGCGGCGGCGTCAACTTCTCGGGCGGCCAGAAGCAGCGGCTGACCATTGCGCGTGCGATCGTCCGGGAACCGGACATCCTGATACTGGATGACGCGTCCAGTGCGCTCGACTTCGCGACCGATTCGAAGCTGCGGAAGGCGATTGCCGAACAGACAACCGGGATGACGGTGTTCATCGTATCCCAGCGCGCGCATGTGATCCGCGACGCGGACCGCATCATTGTGCTCAGCGACGGACGGATTGCCGGGCTTGGCACCCACGAGGAGCTGATGCAGAGCTGTGAGGATTACCAGCAGATCTGCGCCTATCAGCTCTCCGGAGAGGAGGCCGCGTCATGAAGAAATTCATCACGGGGAAGCCTGCCATAAAGAAATCCGGCGTTTTCAGGCGGCTCTGGCCATACATCAGACAGAACAAGCGGCATCTGTTCTTTGCGGTTTTCTGCGCTGTCCTGAGCGTGGCCGGCAACCTGAGCGGGCCTGTATTGATCGGCCATTCCATCGACTACATGATCGGCGTCGGCCAAGTGGATTTTGATATGGTCTTCCGGCTGATTCTGCTGATCGGGTTTGTCAGCATCATTTACGCGGTGTTCCAGTGGCTGCTGAGCATCTCCACCACCGTTCTGACCAACCGCGTGGTGCGCGCGATGCGCGCCGAGCTGTTCGAGAAGCTCTCGAACCTGCCGCTGCGGTTCTTTGACCGGACCCCGCACGGCGAGGTTATCAGCCGGTTTGTCAACGACATCGATGCGGTCTCTGACGGCATGATGCAGGGACTGTCCCAGCTGCTCAGCGGCGTCATGACCATCCTCGGCGCGATTGTGTTCATGCTCACGATCAATCCGACCATGACTCTGGTTGTACTGCTCTCCGCACCGATCTCCTTTTTTGTAGCGAAGCTGGTAGCCACCAACTCCCAGAAGATGTTCAAGAAGCAGTGGGAGTATGTCGGTGAGATGAATGGCTACATCGAGGAACAGATCGGCGGACAGAAGGTTGTGAAGGCATTTTCGATGCAGGAGAAGACCTTTGAGGAATTCAAGGCGCTCAACCAGAAGCTGTACGGCGTCGGGTTGCGCGCGCAGTTCTATGCGGCGATGACCAACCCGTCCACCCGTTATGTCAACAACATCACCTACACGGTTGTCGGCGTGATTGCAAGCTTCCTGGCGATTTCGGCAAGAATATCGGTTGGAGATATCTCCAGCTTTCTGATCTACTCGAATCTTTTCTTAAAGCCGTTTAATGAAATTTCCGGCGTGATGGCGCAGATTCAGTCGGCCATCACCTGCGCCAGAAGAGTATTCGACATGCTCGACTTGGAAAACCAGCTGCCGGACGACCCGAATCCCGCGGTCATCGAGCACTGCGAGGGCCATGTCAGCTTTAAGCATGTCAGCTTTGCGTACAATCCCGAACGGCCGCTGATCATCGATTTCAACCTGGATGTCGCGAAGGGCAGCAAGGTTGCGATTGTCGGCCACACCGGTTCGGGCAAGACGACGCTGGTCAACCTTCTGATGCGGTTTTACGATGTCGACGAGGGCACCATTGAGGTGGACGGTGTGGATATCTATCATCTGACGCGCGACAATCTGCGCCGGTGCTTCGGCATGGTGCTGCAGGAAACCTGGCTGTTTAAGGGGTCCGTCCGCGACAACATCGCCTATGGAAAGCCGGATGCGACCGATGAGGAGATTATCGCGGCGGCCAAGGCGGCGCATGCGCATTCGTTTATCAAGCGTCTGCCGGAAGGTTATGACACCATCATCACCGATTCCGGCGAGAACCTGTCGCAGGGACAGAAACAGCTTCTGACCATCGCGCGGGTGATGCTGGTCGATCCGCCGATGCTGATTCTGGATGAAGCGACCAGCAGCATCGACACGCTGACCGAGGTCCGCATTCAGAAAGCGTTCCTGAAGATGATTGAGGGACGCACCAGCTTTGTGATTGCACATCGTCTTTCGACGATCCGTGAATCGGATCTGATTCTCGTTCTGGAAAACGGAAATATTGTTGAGAGCGGCACGCATCAGCAGCTTCTTGAAAAGGGCGGTTCCTATTGGGAGCTTTACAACAGTCAATTCGCAAAATAGCTGAACAGATATCATCAAACCACCAGTGTCCCAGCGTTCCTTTGCCTCCTCCCCCATATACCGTATCTCCTTCCCAATCTCCCGCACGCTGTCTCTTCTGTATCTTCTCAGGCCACTGCGGGATGATTCGGTCTGGCCTTATGGAATTGCAGGCCGGCAGCCGCTTACATTCCCTATGACAATCTTCACAGGTACCCCAAATCCCGTAGTCGCTGCGTAAATAATTCTTCGACCGCAGAACGCCGTAGGCGATTGCCCCACCGCAGGTGGTGCCCCGCCGCAGGTGACTGGTTGCGGACGTTTTCCCGATTACAGGCTGCTTTTTCAGTATTTTCATACCTCATGATGCAAAATACTCAACAAGATACCGAATATCATATCGCCTTTTTTAACTTTTAACAGAATGAAACCCCCAATTGCAGACAAGCTGTAATTGGGGGTTTCATTGGTTACAAGTTGATGGAAAACACAAACCGCGTCAACCTGCTTCAGTCCTGACCGCGCGGCTTCAGAAGGCGCAGATAAGCTCCGTAGCCTTCATCTTCCATGCGTTCCTTCGGAATAAAGCGCAGCGATGCGCTGTTGATACAGTAGCGCATTCCGCCAAGCTCGGCCGGTCCGTCGTCGAACACATGTCCCAGGTGCGCGTCGCCGGTACGGCTTCGCACCTCCGTTCGGGCGGCGGGAAGGCTGTAGTCGGTCACCTCGGTCAGAAGATCCGGATCGATCGGCCTTGAAAAGGCCGGCCATCCGCAGCCGGATTCAAACTTGTCACTGGAAAGGAACAGCGGTTCGCCGGTCGTGATATCGACATAGATGCCCGTTTCAAAATGATCATAATATTCGTTGCGGAAGCTTGGCTCTGTCGCCGCGTTCTGCGTCACCTGATACTGCAGCTCGGTCAGGGTCCTTCGCAGCTCTTCATCATCCTTTTTATGATACCGCGGACGATGGGTGCTGCGCGCAAGCTCGAACTTGTCCGCCCCGATGTGGCAGTATCCGGCCGGGTTCCTGTCCAGGTATTTCTGATGATAATCCTCCGCCTCGTAAAAATTTTCAAGCCGCCCGTTCTCTACCGCAATCGGCTGGTCATACCGCTTCTGCAGCTTCTCCAGAGAACGTTGGATGACCGGTCCATCCTGTTCCTCCACATAGTAAATCCCCGTGCGGTACTGTATACCCCGGTCCGGGCCCTGCCGGTTCACCGCGGTCGGATCGATGATCTGATAAAACAGCTCCAGCAAATCTTCCAGCACGAGTCTCTCAGAATCATACCGCACCTTGACAGCTTCTGCATGTCCGGGATCTCCTGTACAGACTTCTTCATAGCTCGGATTCTGTGTTTTTCCATTTGCATAGCCGACCTGGGTTGAAATCACTCCCGAAATGCATGAGAGATACTTCTCCACGCCCCAAAAACAGCCGCCGGCAAAATAGATATCCTTGATCATACCGTTCCTCCTGTCATCTGCCGATTCTTTCATCCAGTAGTATGGTCAGAAAAAATGCTTTTCCATGATCCTAACATAAAAATTTACAAATATATCCGGACAAATATCATGCGGCGGATCAGGAAAACAAAAAGGCGCGTCTCAAAGCGAAAAGCCCTGAGACGCGCTGAAGAATACATTCTATTTGATTTCACTGTGATATTGCTGAATTGACTTGACGTCGTTGACACTGCCGTCCTTCACAGCGCGGATGCCCTTTGCCGTCGCCATAGCCGCCGCCATGGTCGTGATGTTCGGCAGGCCGTACTTGATCGCGCTCTTGCGGATATAGCTGTCGTCGTAGGCGCTCTTCTTGTTGTCCGGCGTATTGATGATGATGTCGATCTTGCCGTTCTTGATCAGGTCCACGACGTTTGGCTGGCCCTCGTACATCTTCTTGACGACGGTCGAATGGATGCCGTGCTTTTCTAAGAACGCGCCGGTTCCGGAGGTGGTTACGATCTTAAAGCCAAGATCGACGAACTCCTTCGCGATGTCGACCGCTTCCTCCTTATCGCTGTCGTTGATGCTGATGAACACCGTTCCGCCCAGCGGCAGCTTGAGCTTGACGCCCTCCTGCGCCTTGTAGAACGCGATACCGAAGGTGTCGGAGATGCCAAGCACCTCGCCGGTCGAACGCATTTCCGGACCGAGCAGAGGGTCGACCTCCGGGAACATATTGAACGGGAAGACCGCTTCCTTCACGCCGTAATGGCGGATGGTCCTGTGTGTGAGCCGGCTGAAATCGAACGGCTTTCCGGTCAGCTCAGAGGTGATGATCTGAGTCGCAATCCGCACCATCTGGATGTTGCAGACTTTCGAAACCAGCGGCACCGTTCTGGATGCGCGCGGATTCGCCTCGAGTACATAGACCTTGTCGTCCGCAATCGCGTACTGCATATTCATGAGTCCGTGAACACCCAGCTCCTTCGCAATCTTCTCGGTGTATTCGGTGATGGTCGCCAGATGCTTCTGCGGGATGTTGATCGAAGGCAGCACACAGGCGGAGTCGCCGGAATGCACGCCGGCAAGCTCGATGTGCTCCATGACGACCGGCACAAACGCGTCGACGCTGTCGCTGATGGCATCGGCTTCAACCTCCAGCGCATGCTGCAGGAAACGGTCGATCAAAATCGGGCGCTCCGGCGTGACGCCGACGGCGGCCTTCATGTAGACCTCCATCGCCTCGTCGTCGTGTACGACCTCCATGCCGCGGCCGCCCAGCACATAGGACGGGCGCACCATCAGCGGGTAGCCGATCTCTTTTGCAGCCGCGAGCGCCTCTTCGACGTTGGTCGCCATGGCCGACTGCGGCATCGGAATCTCGAGCTTCTCCATCATGATGCGGAACCGGTCGCGGTCCTCCGCAAGGTCGATGGTGTCCGGCGTGGTGCCCAGAATCCGCACGCCCGCCTTTTCAAGCTCGCTTGCGAGGTTCAGCGGCGTCTGTCCGCCGAACTGCGCGATGACGCCGAGCGGCTTCTCCTTCTCATAGATGCTCAGGACATCCTCAAAGGTCAGCGGCTCGAAGTACAGCTTGTCTGAGGTGTCATAGTCGGTGGAGACGGTTTCCGGGTTGCAGTTGACGATGATCGTCTCAAAGCCCATATCGCGCAGGGCAAACGCCGCGTGGACACAGCAGTAGTCGAACTCGATGCCTTGTCCGATGCGGTTCGGACCGCCGCCCAGAATCATGACCTTCGGCCGGTCGGTCGCTTCCGGAGAGCTGTCCGGGCTGTTGTAGGTGGAGTAGTAGTACGCCGCGTTCTCAACGCCGGAAACCGGGATGGCTTCCCAGCCCTCGACAACCTTGAGCGCCTCGCGCTGGCTGCGGACCGCGTCTTCCTCGACGTCCAGCAGCAGCGCGATGTATTTATCCGAGAATCCATCCAGCTTCGCCTGGATGATCAGATCGTTCGGGAGCGCCTTGCCTTTATAGGAGAGAATTTCTTCCTCAAGCTCCACAAGCTCCTTCATCTGCTCGATGAAATAGTGCTTGATTTTGGTGATTTCATGCAGCTGCTGAATGGATGCGCCCTTGCGCAGCGCCTCATACATGATGAACTGGCGCTCGCTGGTCGGAACCTGCAGCATTGAGAGCAGCTCGTCGAGGGTTTTCTCGTTGAAGTCCCTGGCAAAGCCGAGGCCGTAGCGGCCGATTTCCAGGCTGCGGATGGCCTTCTGCAGCGCTTCCTTATAGTTGCGGCCGATGCTCATGACCTCGCCGACCGCCTTCATCTGGGTGCCCAGCTTGTCCTCGCTGCCCTTGAATTTCTCAAAGGCCCAGCGCGCGAATTTGATGACGACATAGTCGCCGTACGGTTTATATTTGTCCAGCGTGCCCTTTCTCCAGTACGGCAGCTCATCGAGCGTGACGCCGCAGGCAAGCTGCGCGGAGATCAGCGCGATCGGGAAGCCGGTCGCCTTCGAAGCGAGCGCGGAGGAACGGGAGGTACGCGGATTGATCTCGATGATGACAATCCTGCCGGTCTTCGGGTCGTGCGCGAACTGGCAGTTGCAGCCGCCGATGACGCCGATGGCCTCCACAATTTTATACGAATCATCCTGCAGGCGCTTCTGGACTTCGTCCGAAATGGTCAGCATCGGCGCGCTGCAGAACGAGTCGCCGGTATGTACGCCCATCGGGTCGATGTTCTCGATGAAGCAGATCGTGATCTTCTGGTTTTTGCAGTCGCGGACAACCTCAAGCTCCAGCTCTTCCCAGCCGATTATCGATTCCTCGACCAGCACCTGGCCGATCATGCTCGCGCTGATGCCGCGGCTGACAACGGTTCTGAGCTCTTCGACGTTGTACACAAGGCCGCCGCCTGCGCCGCCCATCGTATAGGCCGGACGGATGACGACCGGGTAACCCAGCTCATCGGCGATCTTCATGGCTTCCTCGACGCTGTAGGCCGGTTCGGAACGCGCCATCTCGATGCCGAGATTTGACATGGTCTCCTTGAAGGCGATGCGGTCCTCGCCGCGTTCAATCGCGTCGACCTGCACGCCGATGACCTGTACGTTGTATTCGTCCAGGACACCGAGCTTGTAAAGCTCGGAGCACAGGTTAAGCCCCGACTGGCCGCCCAGGTTCGGCAGCAGCGCATCCGGGCGCTCCTTCTTGATGATTTCGGTAATCCGCTGCGCGTTCAGCGGCTCGATGTAGGTTACATCCGAGATGCCGGGGTCGGTCATGATGGTGGCCGGATTGGAGTTGACCAGTACGATCTCATAGCCGAGACTTCTCAGCGCCTTGCACGCCTGTGTGCCGGAATAGTCAAACTCGCAGGCCTGTCCAATGATGATCGGCCCAGAGCCGATGATCAGTATTTTGTGGATATCTGTACGTTTTGGCATATGCCGTCTCCCCCTAAGCTAGTATTTTCATGCTCATATTCTGTAATATTTTACACCAGACGCGCGAAAATTGCAACCTTTATTTTTCATGCGCCCCCAGTAAAAATCCGCAAAAGAAAAGCAGGCACCCTCCGGTATCGAAACGATGCCGGTGCCTGCAGCGCTTATGTATTTTTATCCGTCTGATGGAACTGCTTGAGGTTGCCGATCTTCTGACGGCGTTCCTCCAAAATGCCATTTACCGTATCGATGTCCACGCCGGTCTCGGCCAGCATCACCAGCAGATGGTAAAGCAGGTCGCATACCTCATTGGAAATCTCCGTCTTATCGCCGTTCTTCGCCGCGATGATGGTTTCCGCCGACTCCTCGCCGACCTTTTTGAGAATCTTGTCAAGACCCTTTTCAAACAGATAGCAGGTATAGGATCCTTCGGACGGATGCTCTTTCCGATCCAGGACGACCTCATACAAACCCTTGATGGTATCGTTCAATGTCAAAACTCCTCACACGATTTTATTGAAAAAGCAGCTTTTGCTCCCGGTATGGCAGGCGGGACCTGTCTGCTCGACCGTGACCAGAAGCGTGTCGTCGTCACAGTCCCCCATGATCGACACGACCTTCTGCAGATGCCCGCTCGTCGCGCCCTTGTTCCAAAGCTCCTGCCGCGAACGGCTGAAAAACCAGGTGTAGCCGGTTTCCAGCGTCTTCTGCATGCTCTCCCTGTTCATGTAGGCGAGCATCAGCACTTCGCCGGTGCCCTTCTCCTGCACAATGGCGGGAATCAGTTCCGCCTTCTTGAAGTATTTGTCCAAATCCATGTACATTCTCCCATCATCCCTTCCGGGATTCCGTTATGTATACAGCAAACCACAGGGACTTTTCAGTCATTACCGTCCGAGCTGTTTGCCGCATGCCACTTTTAATCGATATTTCTCCCGGGATCAAGCAGTGCTTACGGAAAATCACAGTGCCTATCCGGTCTTTGCTGTTCGGACCTCCTCTGCTGTCCGCTTTTATCCAATATCTCTTCCGGGATCAAGCGGTGTTTACAGCAGATCACAAGACCTGTTCGGCCTTTGCACTCTGGGCCGTTTGCCGCATTCCGCTCTTCTTCAATCGATTCAGTTATTTCCTGACTGGAATGCCTTTGCTTCTGAGATGCTCCTTGACCTGCTCCACCGTCAATTCACGGTAATGGAAGAGCGAAGCGGCAAGCGCTGCGTCCGCGCCGGTCTGCTCGAACACATCCGAAAAATGGTCGAGCGTGCCGCATCCGCCGGATGCGATGACTGGGATGCCGACCGCATCGGTCACCCGCTTTGTCAGCTCGATGTCGAAGCCGTTTTTGGTGCCGTCGGTGTCCATCGAGGTCAGCAGGATCTCCCCCGCGCCCAAAGCTTCCACCTGTTCTGCCCACTTGACGGCGTCGATGCCCATATCTATTCTACCACCATTGATCACAACTGTAAAGGTGCCGTCGGATTTTCTTTTCGCGTCGATGGCCACCACGACGCACTGGCTGCCGAACTTGTCAGCCGCCTCCGAGATGAGTGCAGGGTTTCTGACCGCCGCCGAGTTGACCGACACCTTGTCGGCCCCGGCGCGCAGGATTTCACGGAAATCCTCAATGGTGCGGATGCCGCCGCCGACCGTCAGCGGGACAAAAACGTTGCGGGCCGTGCGCCGCACGACGTCCGCCATGATGCCGCGCCCCTCATGCGAAGCGGTGATATCCAGAAAGGTGATCTCATCCGCGCCCTGGTCGGAATACATCTTCGCACATTCTACCGGGTCGCCGACATCCTGGATGCCGACAAAATTGATGCCCTTGACCACGCGGCCTTCCCGCACGTCCAGGCATGGGATGATCCGTTTTGCTAGCATGACGTCCCCTCCTTCGCGGTCTCGATGGCTTCGCGCAGGTCGAGTTTACCTGCGTAAAGCGCCTTGCCGCAGATCGTGCCGTACAGTCCGAGCGACCGGGTCGCGCGGATGTCCTCGATGCCGCTGATGCCGCCTGAGGCGATGATGTCGCAGGACACCGCCCGGTTGATCCGGTCAAGCTGTTCGAGGTTCGGGCCCGCGAGCGTGCCGTCCTTCGAGATGTCGGTGTAGATGATGCACCGGACGCCAACCTGCTCCATCCTCTTAGCAAGCTCGATGTAGTCGACGTCGCTGTCGTCCAGCCAGCCGTCGCAGGAGACGCGGCCGTTCTTCGCATCGATGCCGACCGCAATCCTTTCGCCGCAGGCATGGACCGCCTCTTTGACAAACGCCGGGTCCTTGACCGCCGCCGAGCCCAGAATCACACGGCTGACGCCGCGCTCCAGATAATATTCGACCGCCTCCATCGTACGGATGCCGCCGCCGACTTCGACCTTCAGGCCGCTTTCCCGCGCGACCTTCACGAAGATTTCCTGATTGATGCGTTTCGCTTCCTTCGCGCCGTCGAGGTCCACCATGTGAATCCATTCGGCGCCCGCTTCCTTAAACGAAGCGGCGGTTGTATACGGGCTGTCGGCCACCTTTTCGGCGGTGCCGAAATCTCCCTGGTAGAGCCGCACGCAATGGCCGCCCTTGATGTCGATTGCCGGTAGTATGATCATGCCATCAGCCCTCCAAAATTCTCAAGCATTGTGAGGCCCGCTTCGCCGCTCTTCTCCGGATGGAACTGCGCGCCGAACACATTGCCGCGCTGGACCAGCGCGGTCACATCGCCGCCGTAGCCGCAGCTCGCCGCGATGTTTGCCTGCGGCGTCACCGCCGCGAAAGAGTGCACAAAGTAGACGTAGGAGCCCTCCGGCACGCCCTTCAGAAGCGGGCAGTCCCCATGGAAGTCGAGGCTGTTCCAGCCCATATGCGGGATTTTAAGCCCCGGCGCCGCAATCGGCTCCACCGTTCCGTCGATCAGGCCAAGCCCCTCGGTCTCGCCGAATTCCAGCCCCTTGTCAAACAGTATCTGCATACCGAGGCAGATGCCCAGCAGGGGCTTTCTTTCGATCTCCTGTTGGATGGTCGGAATCAGCCCGCTTTTCTTGAGCATCCCCATCGCGTCGGCAAACGCGCCGACGCCCGGCAGAATCAGGCCGTCCGCCTTCTGTAACTCTGTGGGATCGTCGGTGATGTGATTCTCAAGGCCCAGATAATCCAGCGCGTTTTTGACCGAAAACAGGTTTCCCGCGCCATAGTCAATGATGCCGATCATCAGAGCACCCCCTTTGTGGAAAGCGTGCCGCCGCCGGTAGGTTTGACCGCCAGTCTGAGCGCGTGCGCCGCCGCCTTGTAGAGCGCTTCGGCAATGTGGTGGTCGTTCTTGCCATACATGCTTTTCAGATGCAGCGTTACGCCTGCGTTCATGCTGAACGCGCGGAAGAACTCCTCGGTCATGCAACAGTCATAGCCGCCGATGCGCTCATCGTGATACGGCGCATCGAACACCAGAAACGGCCGGCCGCTGATGTCGGCGCTGCAGAAGCTCAGCGCCTCATCCATCGGGATAAAGAAGCTTCCGTAGCGTTCGATGCCGCCGCGGTCGCCAAGGCATGCGGCGAACGCCTTGCCAAGCACGATGCCGGTGTCCTCAACCGTGTGGTGGCAGTCCACCTCAAGGTCGCCTTTGACCTTGACATCGAGATCGAAGCCGCCGTGCACGCAGAAGGCGGTCAGCATGTGATCGAAGAAGCCGACGCCGGTATCGATCTGGTGCCTTCCCTCCCCATCCAGGTTCAGATGGATCGAGATATCGGTCTCCCGGGTCTTTCTGGTCTGGATCGATTCGCGTTTCTCTATCGGCATGACAGTACCTCCTCCATCGCCTGCAGCAGCATTTGATTCTCCCGCTCACTGCCCGCTGTGATGCGCAGCCGTGTGCCCATATGGCGCACAACGATACCCCTTTCAAGCAGCCCTTCGAAGAGTTCCTTCGAGCAGGAGGTTTCTATGAATAAAAAGTTCGTTCTGGTCTCGTATATCCTCTGTATCGCCGGGTATTTCTCCTGTAACGCCTGCATTGACCGATACAGCGACGCGGTGCTTTTCCTGATGGCGTCCAGATTCTCCCGGCATAGCTCGCCGTGTTCGAGCACGGCACAGCCGATCGCCTGTGAGACGCTGTTCACGTTATACGGGGATTTGACCGACCGCAGCGCATTCGTGACCGTCTCGTTCGCGGCCGCGAAGCCAAGCCTTAAAGCGGCAAGCCCAAACGACTTGGACAGCGTTTTCAGGATGATCAGGTTGTCATACTCCTGTACCTCCCGAAGAAGGCTTTCCTCCTGGCCGCAGAAATCCATGTAAGCTTCATCCAGCACCACCAGCGCATCCACGCCGCGCACAAGCTTTCGGACCGATTCTTTGTCCAGCAGCAGGGAGGTCGGGTTGCACGGATTCGAGAAGACGACCGCTTTGACCTGCTGTTCACGGACAAACGAGATGACCGCATCGGCATCGATCTCCAGATCGCCGTTCTTCTCCAGGGAAAGCACCTGAAGCTCCGCCATTTCGGCGTAGAACCGGTACATCGAAAAGTCCGGCAGCAGCGTCAGCACCCGCTCGCCGCGCTGCAGGAAGGTGTTCATAATCAGGTAGATGAGCTCATCCGAGCCGTCGCCGACCGTGATGCAGCCGGCATCCAGTCCGTAATAGTCCGCATAAGCCCCGCACAGCTCTGTGCAGTATGGATCGGGATAGCGGTTCATATCCACCGTTCTGACTGCGTCGGCGACGACCGAACACAGCTGCTTTCCGATGTCCAGAAAGCTTTCATTCGCGTCGAGCCGCACCGCAAATTCCCCGCTGACCGGGTCATATGGGGTCAAATTCCGGATCTTGTTGTTCAATCTATACATCTTCGGACCTCACTCGGATCGAATTGGCGTGTGCGGTCAGGCCCTCGCGCTCGGCAATCAGCATGATCTCATCGCTTGCCTTCAGCAGCTCGTCCTTCGTGTAGTAGATGAAGCTCGAACGCTTGACAAAGCTGTCCACGCTCAGCGGCGAGAAGAACCGCGCCGTGCCGCTGGTCGGCAGCACATGGTTCGGGCCCGCAAAGTAGTCGCCGAGCGGTTCCGGGGAGTAGTTGCCCAGAAAGACCGAACCGGCGTTGTGCAGCTTGCCGATGTACTCCATCGGATTCTGCAGCATCACTTCAAGATGCTCGGGCGCAAGCGCATTGGCAAGCTCGATCATCTGCGCATCATTTTGACACAGGATAATGGCGCCGAAGTTTTCGAGCGATTCCTCGATGATCTCTCTGCGCTCGAGCTGCCGCATCTGCCGCTCAAGCTCCTTCACCGTCTCTTCCGCCAGCGTCTCGCTGGTGGTCAGCAGGATCGAGGAGGCGAGCCGGTCGTGCTCGGCCTGGCTCATCAGGTCGGCCGCGACATACTTGGCCGGCGCGCCGCCGTCCGCCATGATCAGGATTTCACTCGGGCCCGCTACCATGTCGATGTCCACGGTGCCGTAAAGCAGCTTCTTTGCGGTCGCCACATAGATGTTGCCGGGTCCGACGATTTTATCCACCTGCGGGATGGTTTCGGTTCCATAGGCCAGCGCCGCGACGGCCTGTGCGCCGCCGATCAGGAATATCCGGTCCACGCCCGCAATCGCCGCCGCAACCAGGATGTCGCGGTTCGGCCTGCCGTCCTTCATCGGCGGCGTGACCATGATGATCTCCTCCACGCCCGCAATCTTTGCCGGGATGACATTCATCAGCACGCTGGACGGATAGGCCGCCGTGCCGCCCGGCACATAGACGCCGACCCGTTTCAGCCCCCGAACCCGCTGGCCCAGGATGACGCCGTTTTCCTGTGTGTGGATGAAACCCTGCGTCTTCTGCCGGTTGTGGAAATCCGCGATGTTTGCCTGCGCATCCAGCAGCGCGTTCACAAACGCTTCGTCCGCCTGTGTCAGCGCGTCGTTGACCGCATCCCGCGATATCTCCAGCACCTCGGGGCACTGTCCGTCAAATTTGGCCGTGTAGTCCCGCACGGCCCGGTCTCCGCCGAGCCGCACATTCTCCAGAATTTCGCCGACCGCCGCGGTCACCGCGCTGTCGACCTCTCTGCTTCTCGTTTTGAGCGTTGCCAGGAACTCGTTCTCCCTGACGCCGTCCGCCTTTACAATCTGCATAATCTCCCCCGCCTCCTATCATCTATTGAAAAGTGTCGTCTGTTTTCCAGTTTAAAAGCGGAACGAACAGAGCTTCAGCCCTTGTCCGCTCCATGCCTGAACCAATGCATCTTTATGTATCGTAAACTCAGGTTCTGTTGGTACACCGGGCGAATATTTATATCATAAGCCCTCTCATTTGCATACGGCTTATCTGTAAACCCCGGATATTATGCGTTGCTCTGTTCGCTGCCGCTCTTCTGCACCTGCTCGATCTTCGCGATCAGGCCTTCGATCTCCTGCTTGCGCAGCTTGAGGCTTGCGATGTTGACTATCATCCTGGCTGAGATGTCCGCAATCGTCTCGAAGACCTCGAGGCCGTTCTCCTTGAGGGTCGTGCCGGTCTCGACGATGTCGACAATGGCATCCGCAAGGCCGAGCAGCGGCGCCAGTTCCACCGATCCCTCAATCTTCACGATGTCGATATCCATGCCCTTGTGCTTGAAATAGCTGCGCGCAACATTGGGATATTTTGTCGCGATGGTCTTGAGCGCGTAGCCCTCATAGAAATCCGCGCCCTTTTTGCCCGCCAGCGCAAACCGGCAGCGGCCGAAGCCCAGATCCAGCACCTCATAGAAGGAGGAGGAATTCTCCATGATCGTGTCCTTGCCGACCACGCCGATGTCGCAGACGCCGTGCTCCACATAGGTGATGACGTCGGCGGCCTTGGCCAGCACAATTTCCATATTGGTTTCCGGGATGCTCAGAATCAGCTTCCTGCCCTTTTCATGCAGGTTGGTGCAGTCAAATCCCATCTTTTCAAACAGGCCGACGGTGTCCTTCTCCAGCCTGCCCTTTGTCAATGCGAGTCGTAACGGTTTCATCGAATTCTCCTCATCTATCGGTTTGCCGGCAGTACTTCCAGCCAGTACCCATCCGGGTCGGACACAAAGTAGATGCCCATCGCCGTGTTTTCAAAGCAGACAACGCCCATCTCACTATGCTTTTGAAAGGCCGCCGCATAATCCGCGGTCTCGAACGCGAGATGGAACTCATTGTCGCCCAGGTTATACTTCTCCTTCCGGTCGCGCAGCCAGGTCAGCTCCAGCAGATGCTGTCCCAGCTCGTCGCACAGGTACACGATGATAAACGAGCCGTCCGGCGCATCGATCCGGTGATGCTCCTTGAGCCCGAAGGCTTCCTCGTAAAACGCCAGACTCTTTTTGAGATCAAACACATTCAGGTTGTTGTGAATCATCTTGAACTGCATACATCTTCCTCCTCGTATAATAAAGTGGTACCGAATATTGCTCCCCCGGAGCGAATTTGGTACCATGCAAGAAGCAAATATAGGCCGGAGATTTCCTCCTTGGGTTTGGATGCCCGTAATGAATGGCGCCGCTTTATAACCCCATGATGGTGGTTGTTTCATCCACAATGTGCAGCTCGCGGATGCCCTTCTCTTTACAGTAGGACTTTGCATCCTCGACGCTGTCAAAGCAGCTGTATTCGCAGACGTTGTTTTCCGCAATCTTTCTGGACAGGTAACCGAGCGCTTGGATGCAGTACCCTTCGTTCGCGTGGACCAGCATATCCGCCGGCCTCGAACGCCCGGAAGGGTCCTTCTCCATCAGGAACTTCGAGACGCTGTCGACATCCAGCCCAAAGCCGATCGCGGGCAGGTCCGCGCCGAACTCGATCAGCAGGTTGTCGTACCGGCCGCCTGAAAGCACCGGCTCGCCGATACCCTGCAGATATCCGGTGAAGATCACGCCGGTGTAGTAATCGTGGGAATTCGCGAGCCCCAGATCCAGCATGATGTTTTCGCCGAGTCCCAGCGCCTTGAGGTTGTGGTAGAGCTTTTCCAGAGAATCGAGGATTTCCCTGGCCCTGTCGTCGTGGAACAGAGCGGCCGCCGCCGGGAAGACCTCCTCGCCGCCGAACAGCCTTGGAAGCTGCTTGAGCGCGGCGGACGCTTCGGACGCTTCGAGCGAATCGAGCAGGTCGTTGAGCGCGGCATAATTTTTGCTTTCAATCGCCTTCTGGATATCCCGCTTGGTGCGCCGGTCGGCGGGCAGACTTTCGGACAGAATCTTAAAAAAGCCGCTGTGGCCGATCTCGATGCGGTAATCAGGGCTAAATTCCCGCAGGCAGCTTGCCGCCATGCCGATGATCTCCAGATCCGCTTTCGCAGAGCCGCTGCCGATGAGCTCCACGCCCATCTGGATGGTTTCGTCGCTGCGGCCCTTTAAACTCGGGCTGACGCGGTAGACGTTCTGATGGTAGTAAAGCCGAAGCGGCATCGGCTCGTTTTTGAGCCTTGTCGCGGCAAGCCGCGCAATCGGCGTCGTGTTGTCCGGCCGCATGACCAGAAGGCGTCCCTTGTTGTCCACCAGCTTATACATGATCTCCTGCGGGAGATAGCGGGAGCTTGTGTCAAACACGTCGAAAAACTCGATGCCCGGCGTGATGACCTCGTGGAAGCCCCGGTCGGAGAATTTTTTTGTCATCTTCTGCTGTACCGCGCGGCGCACGCTGCACTGTTCGAACAGCAGGTCCTTTGTGCCCTGCGGCGTAACCAAATCATATCTGCTCATCGTTCAACCCGATCCTTTACTTTAGTATGCTAATGTGCTAACATGGCAATATAGTAACATATGCAATGTCATCCCGTCAATGATTTCCTGAAAAATAATGCCGATTTGTACACTGTGTGCAAAATATTCTGCACTGTGGAAATAATTTTTCCATACCAGGACATCGGACAGCCGGCTGACGGCGGGAGCCTTTCTGTTTAACCGAAAATCCGGCTGCCTGAGAGGAATCCCGCATTTGAGACTGTATGGAATCCCGGGAACATCGCTTGCGCATTTGCTTTTGTTCTATAGAACCTCATCCGACCAGAGCAGCTTGCCCTTTTCATTGAAGACGTAGAGCTTCGATCCTGTGAGGTTAAAGTACCATTTATCATAATATTGGATCTCGTTCAGATCCTTGAGGACCGTATACGTGCCGTCCTTCATATTCTTCTTTCGAATTTCCTCGTTGTTGGTGTCACAGATGATGAGCCAATCCCCGCTGGTCGCTATCATCTGTTCCTGCCGGTTTGTATAGTACAGCGTCTCTTTTTCACTGTCGCCGGACAGGTCCACCTCGATTAGCCGGCTGCGCAGGTGTTTATCCACTGTCCCTGCAAAATAGCCGAACGCGTTGTCATCAAAACCGGTTTGGATGAATCTGTTCTGTCCGAGGCTTTCAACCGTTAAATAGTAGACCGGCAGGTAATCCAGCGTTTCCCTTGTCAAATCCGCCATATCCATGGAATGGTCATAGATCATTTTGGCCGTTCCATCGCTCCTGTACAGAATTAGATTCATTTTATCCCTGTTATCAGCTATCAGGATATCCCCATCCTCTGCCTGTTCAATCCATCCGGGACTGCTGATATGAAAAATGGGCCGCTTCTCTTCCATATTGTAGAAACAGCACAGATAATCGTCCGCACCGTAATCCTTTGTTTTCAGCGCCGCCATCTTATAGCTTGAGAAGTCCAGCGTTCCGATCATGCTTGGAGCCAAAGCCCCATCGACTGAATCATCAAACTTTGCCGACTTGTAGTTGAGTTCTTCCGCAAGCTTGACAGCCGCGGTAAAATAATCTTCATCCGGCATTCTGACAAAGGATCTCCAGACCGCGGTCATATCCCGCGTCGCCCGGTCATACTCCACAAGCTTGCCCATTGCGAGGATGCTGGTGCCATCCGTTTCAAGCCGTGTCATATAGGGAAGATTATATTTTTTCAGCAGATTTCCGGATTTGTCGAATTCCAGAACCTGTTCCTCAGTCGCGGCGCATACTCTGTCTCCGCCGGCTGCAACCGCGGTAAAATGGGCATTCTCATCGTGATAGAACACCTCCCCGTTCCGGAAGATGACGCCGCCTTTTAAGCTGCCCCCATCTGCGTCGAAATCGGTCCAGTAGGTGAATCCCGCATCCTGGCAGACGCGGAACTGATCGATCATATAGTACTGACCGCCTATCAGGCTGCCGAAGCATCCGGTCAGTGTAAGCATCATACCAATCAGCAGAAATATGGATAGCATTCTCATCTTTTTCATAATCTCATTCCCTTTCAAAATCGCGCAGAGCCTGCAAAGCAAAAACATCTGCTCTTATCGTCTTATCATACAACCTGATCACTGTATATATAATATCCGTCAAGGCCCGCGAAGGCCTGTATGGAACGATCATGAAATCCGGCGGCTCCACAGCAGCTCTCCCGAATCATTGTAGATAAAAAGCGTTGTTCCCGTAAGATTAAAATAGCGTTTTTTTGAGTATGGGATATCTGAAAAGCTCATGATCAATGAATTTTGGCCGTCAGCGCCGATTTTCCTGACATCGTAGCCCATATAGTCGGTGACGATACATTGGCCGTCTATGTATCCGATAATCTGCTTATGCTGGTCCGTGTAAAACAAGGTTTCCTTTTGATTCTCTTTAGATGGGTCCACTTCGATCAACCGGCTGCCAAGCAGCTGTTCAGCGGAGCGGCTGAACGAACCGTCGCGGCTGCCCTCAAAGCTTGACTGGATGAACCTGTTTTTATCCAGGCTCTTCACGGTATTATAGTATCCCGGCTGATCATCCGGCGTCGCTTCGTTTATGTCCGCGCCGTCTTCAGTGGATGAATAGACCACTTTGGCCGTTCCGTCGCTTCTGTACAGGACAAGATTCAGCCCGTCTGCGTTGTCTGCCATAAGGATGTCCCCATGATCCGCCTGCTGAATCCAGCCGAAGCTGTACAGATCAAAGACCGGCCGGCCCTCCTCCAGATCGTAGAAGACGTACGTATAGCTTTCCTGATCCATTGTCCGCACGCCTGCCAGCAGGTAATGGGAGATCTCCAGCTTTCCGATCTCCTTCGGATACCGATTCGCGTCGGCTTGATCGTCAAACCTGACATCCTTGTAATCGAGTTCCCTGACAAGCTCCAGCGCCGGGGTAAACACCGTTTCACCCGGCTGCTTCACAAAGGCCTTCCATTCCGGCAGGTTGGCATAGGACGGATATTTCTCTGCTGCAAGGACGCAGAAGCCATCCGTTTCGAGCTGTGTGATATTAGGGATATCATACGCTTCCATCAGGTCGCCCATCTCATTGAACTCCAGTATCTGGTCGTTGGTCGCGGCATAAACCCTGCCGCTGCCGGCCGCGATTGCATGGAAGCTGGTGTTCTTTTCCTGGTAAAAAATCTCCCCGTCCTTATAAATGGCCCCTCCGACGGGACGTCCTTCCCTTGTCTCGATATCGGTCCAGTAGATATGATCTTCAAACGAGCAGACATGCGAGTCGTCGATCAAAAGCTCCTGGCCGGACAACGATGCGTTCTGAATGAAGGGCACAATAAACAGCGCGCCAAGGATTAAAAAACAGATCAGTACTTTTTTCTTTTTCATCATTCTCATTTCCTTCCTGAATTGCACAGGACGAACCATACAGGATGCCCTGTGTTTGGTAGTGCGATGTTGTTCAGAATCTAAAACAGCGACATCTGGCTGCTTTCGGACATGCCGCTGAGCGCGCCCGATTCCCGCAGAATCTCGATGACCGCTTTGGAGACGCCGGCGCGGTTCATAACCTCGTCGATCGAAATGTACTCCCCGGCCAGGCCGGCCTCCTGAAGGCTCTTGGCAGCCGATTCGCCGAGTCCTTTCAGCGAGCAGAACGGCAGGCGTATTTTGCCGTCCTCGATCTTGTATTTGACCGCGTCGGACCTATAGAGGTCCACCGGCAGGAACTCACAGCCGCGGGAGAGCATCTCGTTGGTGACCTGCAAAGCCGTGTACTGCTCCTCCTCCTTCGCCGTGCGCTCGTTGCCCTTGCTCTTGAGTTCCTGCATCTTCATCTTGACGGCGCTTTTGCCGCGCACCGCGCTGATGGCGTCGAAGTCGCCGCCGCGCACCGTGAAGAAGACCGCATAGAACTCAAGAGGATAATACACCTTATACCATCCCAGCCGGATGGCCGCGATGACGTAGGCCGCGGCATGCGCCTTCGGGAACATGTACTTGATGGTCTTACAGCTCTTGATGTACCAGTCCGGCACATCGTGCTCCTTCATGGCCGCGATATGCTCGTCGGTCATGAGCTTGGGCGCCAAACCCTTTCGTGTGATCTCCATGATCTTGAACGCCATGTTCGGGTCAAGGCCCTTGTGGATCAGGTAGAGCATGATGCTGTCACGCGTTCCTATGACCTCGGAGATCGTGCAGGTGCCGTTCTTGATCAGGTCCTGCGCGTTGTTCAGCCAGACATCGGTTCCGTGTGAAAGCCCGGAAATCTGCAGGAGGTCCGAAAAGCACTTCGGCTGGGATTCGATCAGCATCTGGCGGACAAACGGCGTGCCCATCTCCGGCAGTGCAAGGGTGCCGGTGTTGCAGTCGATGTCTTCAGGCGATACGCCGATCGCTTCGGTGGAGGTGAACAGGCTGATGACCTTCGGGTCACTCATCGGGACATCCCCGATCTTGACGCCGGTATAATCCTCCAGATGCTTATACAGCGTCGGAACATCGTGTCCGAGGATGTCGAGCTTCAGGATCGTGTCGTGCAGCGAATGGAAGTCGAAGTGGGTGGTCACGACGCCCGATGCCGCCGAATCGGCCGGATGCTGCACCGGCGTGAAGTCCTCGACGTCGTATTCCCGCGGCACGACGACCATGCCGCCCGGATGCTGTCCGGTCGTGCGCTTGACGCCGGTGCAGCCCTGCGCCAAACGCATCTCCTCTGCTTTATGCACAACGCGGCCGGTCTCTTCCATGTACTTCTTGACAAAGCCGAACGCCGTCTTCTCCGCAACCGAAGAGATGGTGCCGGCCTTGAAGACATGCCCCTCGCCGAACAGCTCCTCGGTATACCGGTGCGCGTTGGCCTGGTATTCGCCCGAGAAGTTGAGGTCGATATCCGGCGCCTTGTCCCCGTTGAACCCAAGGAAGGTTTCGAACGGGATGTCGTGCCCTTCCCGCTCAAGCTCTGCGCCGCAGTTCGGACATTTCTTTTCCGGCAGGTCGAAGCCGGAGCCGACGCTGCCGTCGGTGATGAACTCGCTGTAGCGGCAGTGCTTGCAGACATAGTGCGGCGGCAATGGGTTGACCTCCGAAATGCCGGACATCGTTGCGACGAACGACGAGCCGACCGATCCCCTTGAGCCGACCAGGTAGCCGTCGCTCTCGCTCTTGGCCACCAGCTTCTGCGCAATCATATAGAGCACGGCGAACCCGTGCTTGATGATCGAGGTAAGCTCCCTATCCAGACGGTTTTTGACGACCTCGGGAAGCTCCTCGCCGTACATATCCCGCGCGCGCTGCCAGGTGATGCGCTGCAGGTCCTCCTCCGCGCCGTCGATGGTAGGCGTATAGGTTCCGTCCGGAATCGGCTTGATCGTCTCGACCATGTCCGCGATTTTATTGGTGTTCTCGATTACGACCTCATAGGCCTTCTGCGCGCCGAGGTACTGGAATTCCTTTAACATCTCGTCGGTGGTTCGCAGGAACAGCGGCGGCTGCTGTGAAGCGTCGGCAAAGCCCTGGCCGGCCATCAGCACCTCGCGGAAGATGCTGTCCCGCTCGTCCATAAAGTGCACGTCGCAGGTCGCGACGACCGGTATGCCCAGCTTCCCTCCGAGATTGCAGATGGTGCGGTTGTATTCCTGCAGCGTCTCCTCGCTGTCCACCGTGCCGTTGCGGATCATGAACAGGTTGTTGCCGATTGGCTGAATCTCCAGATAATCGTAAAACTTTGCGATTTCGCAGAGTTCACCCCAGGGCTTTCCCTCGACAATCGCGCGGTACAGCTCGCCTGCCTCGCAGGCGCTGCCGATCAGCAGTCCCTCGCGGTACTTGATCAGCTCGCTCTTCGGGATGCGCGGTTTCTTAAAGAAATAATTCAGATGAGACTTGGAAACCAGCGTGTACAGGTTTTTGAGTCCCGTCAGATTTTTGACCAGTATGATCTGATGGTAAGGCTTCAGCTTCTTTGGGTCGCTTCCGCTGAGCTTGGTGTTGATCTGCTCGACCGTCTCGACGCCGTATTCTTCCTGCAGGCGCTTTGACAGGATGACGAAGATATCCGCCAGCACCTTCGCGTCGTCGCAGGCGCGGTGATGGTTGAAATCGGGCAGCTTCAGATGCTTTGCCACAAGGTTCAGCTTATACCGCTTGAGCTCGGGCAGAAGCGCGCGGCACAGCGGGATGGTGTCCATATAGGAATATGTAAACGGCTTGTCGTGCCGCTTGGCCGCCGCGCGCAGGAACGACACGTCGAAGTTTGCGTTGTGCGCGATCAGCGTCGCATCCTCGCCGCAGAATTCATAGAACATTTCGAGCGCTTCCAGCTCCTTCGGCGCATCCTTGACCATATCGTCGGAGATGCCGGTCAGCTCGGTGATGTTGTAGGGAATCGCCTTTTCCGGGTTTACAAAGATGTCGAAGGTATCGACGACCTCGCCGTTTTTCAGCTTGACCGCGCCGATTTCGGTCATCCGCTCGGTGGCGGGCGACAGGCCGGTGGTCTCCAGGTCAAAGACGATAAAGGTGTCGTCCAGCCGCCGTTTGGATTTGCCGTCCACAACCGGCACCATGTCGTTGACAAAGTAGCTCTCGATGCCGTAGATGATCTTGAATTCCCCGCCGTTCTTGCGGATCTTATTCACGGCGTTCATCGCGTCCGGATAGGCCTGCACGACGCCGTGGTCGGTGATGGCCAGCGCCTTGTGGCCCCACTTGAAGGCCCGCTCGACCAGCTTGTCGGCCCCTGTGATGCCGTCCATTGAGGACATATTGGTATGCAGATGCAGCTCCACCCGCTTTTTCTCGGCGGTGTCGGTGCGTTCCACCTTCTCGACGATCATGACGTCGTCCGGCATAATCGAGTATTCGTTGTCATATTTATCGTATTTGACGTCGCCCTGTATCAGGATGGTTGTGCCCTTGGTGAGCATCTCGGCCTTTTTGGATTTTTCCTTGTCCGCGATGATCTTGAGCGAGTAGGACGACGTGTAGTCGGTGATGCTGTAGAAGAAGATGCTGCCCTTGCCGTCGCGGAATTCGCGCCGGTCGGTCCAGAAGATATCGCCCCAGATGACGACCTTGCCGCTGTCCGGCGACAGCGATTTGATCTCCACCGGCCGCTGTTTGATCGCGCGGCCCAGCACGAGCTTCGCGCTCTTCGGGTCGAACGGCAGTCCGTTGCTGTCAAACTGCAGCGAGGACTTTTTCATTGCCGGCCTCTGCTGCCCGCCGGACGCGGATCCCGACGCGGAAGCGGCCGGGGCATTGCCGGACGGCTTCTCCTGCAGACGGACCGGCGGCGCGGATTTCACGTCGATGATCTCCTGATAGTGCTTGTCGTCGATCTGCAGATCGAGCACACCGTCGAACCGCACCTCCACCATAATGCCGAACTCATCGCGCAGGATGTTCCGGATCATCTCGGCACAGCGATTCTCGGTCAAAATCTTGTGCCCGCCGTGCCGCAGCGTGACGGTGAGAACACCGTCCATGTACGCGGTGCCGCAGTTCTCAAAGAAGCCGTTGCACAGCACGTTCCGGTGCCGCAGCTCCTCGACCACCTCCGGAAAATAGTCGGAGGTGAACAGTGTTTCATCATACACCGGCAGGATGCGCACCACGCCAAGCTGCAGATTTTCACACAGGTCGTGTTCACAGCTGTAGAGCATCTTCTTTTTGCGCAGCGTTTGGTATTTTACCCGCAGCGTGAGAGAGCGGTCTTCCATCTCCGCCTGCATGGCTAGAATCTCCCCGTCGCCAACGGCGTCCATCAATATTTTATCGGTTACAAAACTCCCGATGAGTTCTTTCAGTGCGGCCAATCCATCTCTTCCCTTCTACATCCTGCCGATCTCTTCGAGCAGTTCCCTGACAATATCCTCTTCGCGGATTTTGCGCAGGATCTCTCCTTTTTTAAACAGCAGCGCGCAGCCGTCTCCGCCCGCGATGCCAATATCCGCTTCTCTGGCTTCGCCCGGCCCGTTGACCGCGCAGCCCATGACGGCAACCTTGATCGGCTTTTCCACCGTTTCCAGCGCCCGCTCCACCTGGTTGGCAAGCGAAATCAGATCGATTTTGGTTCTGCCGCAGGTCGGGCAGGCGACGATCTGCGCGCCCTTGTCATATTTTCCGATAGCTTTTAGGATATCCCGGGCCGCCGCGATCTCCTTGACCGGATCGGCGGTCAGCGATACGCGTATCGTATCCCCGATGCCGTCGCACAGCAGCGAGCCGATGCCGACCGAGGACTTGATCAGTCCCATCCGTTCGGTGCCGGCCTCGGTCACACCGAGATGCAGCGGATAGCCGCAGGCTTCGGACATCAGCCGGTAGGCTTCGATCATCGTCGGGACATCCGACGCCTTCAGCGAGATCACAATATCGTGAAAGTCGAATTCCTCAAGCAGGCCGACATGGTACAGCGCGCTTTCCACCAGCGCTTCGGGCGTCACCTTTCCATATTTCTCAAGCACATGCTTCTCAAGCGAGCCGGAGTTGACCCCGATGCGGATCGGCACTCCCTTCGCTTTGCAGGCGTCCGCCACCTCTTTAATCCGTTCTTTCGAACCGATATTGCCGGGATTGATGCGAATTTTATCGATGCCCGTTTCCAGGGACGCAAGTGCCAGACGGTAGTCAAAATGGATATCCGCCACCAGCGGGATCTCTGTTTTTTCCTTGATTGCACGGATCAGCCCGACCGCCTGCATATCCGGAATGGCCGCCCGCAGGATATCGCATCCGGCCTGTTCGAGCTGGACGGCCTGCCTGACGCTGTTCTCGATATCATTCGCCGGCACATTCAGCATCGACTGAATCAGGACCGGATTTCCGCCCCCCAGTACTTTATTTCCCACCTTCACCGTTCTGGTCATATCATTCTCCTCATCCGAAATAACAGCATATTTTTCTTTTTATCTCTGTACACAGCCACCCCGACTTCTTCGGTGCCGCTGATAAAACAAAAAACCGCCGAAGGAACCAGTTTTCCACGACGACAATCTGTCTCAAATGTGCATATTTTCAAGCTTCCTGCAGACACAATGGCTGATACAAAAATCCGCGAACTGTCTGCATACAAGCCCAACGATGTTTGCTCATCTGTTCTTTATATATTATAACACAAACCGGGTAAAGATCAAGAAAATCTCCCCGATATTTTACGGACGCAAAGCCTTAAATGGAATACTGCGTTTAGAAGATAGAACCAAAACCAGTTGCATACTCCTGTCATGGTGGAATGACGCATGGGTGAGGCCGATCTGCCGGAGCTTGCACAGCCGGGCAGAAATCCTGTTCCTTTAACCCCTGTATTGTGAATATGTCTTGGACGCCGATTCGCCGCTTTTTATACCTCTTAAAAATATTGTAGATATACACCGATATCCAATCCGGATATTGCACATTTTCTGTGTTGTATCATAGATTCTGGGAGGTGGATATGATTGACTATCAAGTGTTTAACCGTACGAATTGAAGAAAGCGAACTTCGCAAAATCCGCTTTGTATCAGACTACGACGGACGTTTCTTAAACAGGCAGATACTGATTTTAATCCGAAAAAATATCATGGTGTTTGAGGCTGAACACGACAAAATCTCCGAGGCGATATTTACAGATATGAACGGTAAATCCAGCGCGAAAAACAAAAATAGAACGCTGTAGTTCAGCGCACTATTTCAATTTATCAAGATAGGTTGGCAGGGTGATTGTTGTAACGCTGTGGTACAGCAGTTTTACTGTGTTTACCAAGATACCTTGGCAAAGTGGTCGTTACTTCTTTGCCGGCCAAAGAAGTAACCAAGAAAGGCCGTTCAAGGGGGCCATGCACGGTGCCGCTCCTAGCCAGATGGCCCCCTTGAAAATCCCCTCTGATATCCCATTACCTGTTTCGGCCGCCTGCGGGCGGCGTTTTGTTTTTGGCTGGGTGGTTGGCATAGCTAGCAGCGGACGCTTACGATCTCTGCGACAGTCTTTCCAGGTACCCCAATTCCCGTAGCTGCTGCGTAAATTATCTTTTGTCGTAGAACACTGTAGGCGATTGCCCCACCGCCAGGTGGTTCGGCCGCCTGCGGGCGGCGTTTTGTTTTTGGTTGGGTGGTTGGACATAGCTAGTAGCGGACGCTTACGATCTCTGCAACAGTCTTTCCAGGTACCCCGATTCCCGTAGCTGCTGCGTAAATTATTTTTTGTCGTAGAACGCCGTAGGCGATTGCCCCACCGCAGGTGATGTTCCATGGCAGATGGCTGCTAGATAACGGTTCATTTTTTATCATGAGGATATCTTAAATAAAAAAAGCAAAGGAGACTTCTTTCCGGAAGGCTCCTTTGCTTTCTTCTATCATTTAACCGCCGGTAATCAACCGTGCAATATCGTTGAACGTAACCGCAATCATCAGCAGGAACAGCAGCAGCAGGCCCGCTAGATGCACATACCCCTCATACTCCGGCTTGATCGGTTTTCTGCGGATGCCCTCGATGATCAGGAAGACCAGACGTCCGCCGTCCAGTGCCGGGAATGGAAGCAGGTTGAATACACCGAGGTTGATCGTGATGAAGGCAATCATCAGGAACAGCGAACTCAGTCCCATCGAGCTTGCCTGCCCGATGGCCGTCGCAACGCCGACTGGCCCGGACAGCTGGTTAAACCCGAAGTTTCCGGTGATCAAATCCAAAAGTGACGTCCAGACAACCTTGATGATCGCGCCCGTCCAGAAGAATGAATGGTGCACCACATTCAAAAAGGTCTTCTCCTCGCCTTTGACCTTGAAGTCCAGCTGAATGGTTTTGGTGCCGTCCTCCAGCTCCTGCATGTTGAACTTAACCGCATCCAGCTTGACAATCTCATCGCCGCGCAGGACCTCCATATCCACAACGCCGTCCTTGTCACGCATCAGCGCGTACAGGATGTCGTAGTCGATGTTGGTCTTGTTGCCGTTGATCCGTTCGATGATATCCCCGGCCTGCAGGCCGGAGTTCTGGCTGATGCTGCCCTCATTGAACTTCGCAACCTGTGTCGAGCCGATCAGGTCCTGACTGGAGGTCAGGCACAGCAGGATGATAAATCCGAGCACGATGTTTGTCAGCGCGCCGGCAACGACGACCAGAATCCTGCGCCAAACCTTTTTATTGCAGAACGCCCGTTCGTTCAAGCTGCCCTCGTCTTCGCCTTCCATTTTGCAGAAGCCGCCGATCGGGAAGAGCCGCAGCGCGTAGGTGGTTTCGCCCTTGCCCCATTTGAGCAGCGTCGGGCCCATGCCCAATGCGAATTCATCGACCTTGATGCCGTTTAACTTCGCCATCAGGAAATGGCCCAGCTCATGGATAAAGATCAGCGCCGCGAAGACCAGAACCGCTATCAGTACTGTCCATACAACACTCATATTGTATCACAACCCATTCTATCGAATTTTTGTCAATACCGCTTCGCGCGCCGTCCTGTCAGCTTCCAGAACATCCTCCACCGTGTAGCTTCCAGTGGAAACGGATACGTTCAGCGCGTCCCTGACCAGTTCCCCGATCTGCAGGAACCCGATCTCATGATCCAGAAACAGCTTGACGGCCTGTTCGTTCGCACCGTTGACGATGCATGGATACAGTCCCCCGCGCCGGATGGCTTCGCGGCAGGCGGGCAGGCACAGGAAGGTGTCCTCATCCGGCTCGCCGAAGCTCAAACTGCCCAGTGAAACGAGATCCAGCGGCTTGACCGGGGAGACAAACCGTGCAGGCCAGGTCAGCGCGTACTGAATCGGGATGCGCATATCCGGTACGCCCATCTGCGCAATGACGCTGCCGTCCACATAACGCACCATCGAATGCACAATGCTTTCGCGGTGCACGACGATTTCGATATCCTTCGGGTCGACATCGAACAGCCAGGCCGCCTCGATCAGCTCAAGGCCCTTGTTCATCAGCGTCGCACTGTCGATCGTGACCTTCGCGCCCATCTGCCAGTTTGGATGGGTCAGGGCCTGTTCGACCGTGATCGACCGGAGGGTCTCCTTTTTGCGGCCGTAAAACGCGCCGCCGGAGGCCGTTAATAGCAGTTTATGCAGATATTCTTTAGAATTATGCCCCGCCAGGCACTGGAATATAGCAGAATGCTCGCTGTCGACCGGCAGAATCTTCACATGGTTCTCCCGCGCGGCCTGCATGACCAGCTGCCCGCCCGCGACAAGCGTCTCTTTGTTCGCCAGCGCGACATCCTTCTTCGCCCCGATGGCGGCAAGGGTCGGCCGCAGCCCCACCATGCCGACCAGGGCGTTCAGCACAAGGTCGTTTTTCTGCAAAGACGCGGCCTCACAAAGTCCGTCCATGCCGTACAGCACGGTGACGGAGGTTTCACGAAGCCGCAGTTTGATCTCTTCATAGGATTTTTGATCGGTGACACAGACGTAAACCGGCTCGTACATCCGGACCTGTTTTTCGAGCAGGTCCATGTTGGTGTGCGCCGTCAGAGCCAGTACCTTGTAGGAGGGCGCGTTTTCATCCCGCTTTGCCAGCGCGTTCAGCTTGTCGATGACATCCAGCGCCTGGGTGCCGATGGAACCGGTGGAACCGAGTATCGTAATATTTTTCATAACAACCTCCAACTTTCCCGCCGCATCACATCGGCGAAACCAGTGGGATAAACTGTATCAGGATGTACATGGTGGGCGCGACAAACAGCATGCTGTCGAGCCGGTCAAGAATGCCGCCGTGCCCCGGCAGCGCGTTTCCAAAATCCTTGACCTCATTCTGACGCTTGATGACCGACGCCGCGAGGTCTCCCAGCACGCCGACCACAGCCAGAACCGCCGCGATCAACGCCAGCCACAGGTAATGGATCTGGAACTGCGTACCCATCGAGAAGATGACCTGCTGGTAGATGTAGGCGGTCAGCAGCGTTCCCAGCACACAGAAGACGAAGCCGCCGACGGCGCCCTCCACCGTCTTGTTCGGGCTGATCGAAGGGATCAGCTTGTGCCTGCCGAAGAACTTGCCGACGAAGTAGGCGAAGATATCCTGAATCATCGCGGCGACCAGGATGATCAGCAGGTATAAAAGATTAAATTCCGTGATCATGTCGCGGATATATAAAAACGTACTGAACGCGTACGGAATCAGCATACTTGAAAAGAACGCGATGCTGAGTTTGTCGAATCTCAGCTTCGGATACTGGATGATCATCAGCACCAGCAGCACGCCGGCGAACACATATGGTGCAAGGCTTCCATACGGGGAAAGGAACCCACCGCGCAGAAACGGCACCAATGCCGCAAAAAGAAGGGATGTGACCAGTACCGGGGTGTTGTCCCGCACCTTGCACACATCAAGCATTTCCAGCACCGCGCCCACCGATACGAGCGCGATGACAATGTCAAATACAATGGTCTGATAAAAGAACAGCACAACGCTTAACAGCGCAATGCCGACGATGCCTGTAATGATTCTTTGTTTCATGTTTTCCTCCCATAGCAGCCGATCTTCTGTGATGTCCCAGGATATGCGCTGATCCCGCCCGGCAGCGCGGCAAATGAGTCGGGAGCGCGTTGCGCTTCCTATGTAACAGGTATGCAGTTTATCTTTGGCTGATGCATCCACCCGATATATGGCCGTCAATCTGCTTCCATTCAACCGAACTGCATTTCATATGCCTTTATAAAACTGATTCTGTATATCGAAATTCGATTCCGCCGTACACGGATGCATCCCGCCTGCCGGCAGACGCGGTCCTGTGTCCCGGCATGCCGCCGTTACACACCGCCGAAGCGGCGGTTCCGGCGCGAATACTCCTCGATGGCCCGGTCCAAATCCTTCGGACCAAAATCCGGCCACAGCACATCCATGAACACCAGTTCGGAATAGGCGCTCTGCCACACCATGAAATTGGAGGTTCTGAACTCCCCGCTCGGCCGGATGATCAAATCCGGAGCGGGCTGGCCCGCTGTATACAGAAAGTCTTCCAGCGTCTGCTCATCGATATCACTGGGCTGCAGGGCGCCGTCTTGAATCTTTTTTCCAATCTCCCGGACAGCGTGGACAATCTCGTCCCTGCCGCCGTAGTTGATCGCAAAGTTGACGGTCAGCTTGTCAAAATGCGCGCCCTTCTCCTCGGCTTCCTCCATCAGCGCAACGATATCGGGGGCAAGACCGCTCCTGTCCCCGATAAATTTCGTTCGGATCTCCTCTTTCTGATGGTTGGTGATATCCTTGAGATAATTGCGCAGGAGGTTCATGATCGAATCCACCTCGTCCTGCGGACGCTTCCAGTTCTCGGTCGAGAAGGCGTAAAGCGTCAGATAACGCACGCCGATGTCGCGCGCATATTTACAGATCTCCTCCATCGCCTTCGCACCGTACCGGTGCCCGGCTTTGCGGGGCAGGCCGCGCTTTTTCGCCCATCTTCCGTTGCCGTCCATGATGATGCCGATATGGGCCGGTATCACCATTTCCTGCCGGGGCCCTGCGTTCTTCTTCATAAAAAACATAGCCTGCCTCCTCAAAAAGTCCGATCACGCTGCCGTGATGGGTTAGATGGTCATGACTTCCTTCTCTTTGCTTTCCGCCAGCTTGTCAAGTTCCTTGACATACTTGTCGGTCAGCTTCTGGATGTCGGTTTCAATATCCTTCAAATCGTCCTCGGTGATTTCAGACTTTTTCTTCATGCCTTTGAAGACCTCCATCGCGTCGCGCCTTGCGTTGCGGACGGCGATCTTGGATTCTTCACAGTATTTGCGGATCTGCTTGCAGATCTCTTTTCTGCGTTCCTCGGTCGGCTGCGGGAACGTGATGCGGATGACGCTGCCGTCGTTGGTCGGGTTGATGCCGATGTCGGATGTCTGGATGGCCTTCTCAATGCTCTTCAGCGTGGATTTGTCCCACGGCTGGATGACCAGAATGCGCGCTTCGGACACACTGACCGCCGCCATCTGGTTGATCGGGGTCGGCACGCCGTAGTAATCCACCATAATTTTGTCGAGCACCGCCGGCGTCGCGCGTCCGGAACGGATGCTGTCGTACTCGCGGGAAAGGGCCGAAACGACCTTATCCATCTTGTGTTCATATTTACTGTAGTCTACACCTTCCATATTTGGCATGACAATTCCTCCTTAAACATTATCAGGCACCGTTAAGGCAACATAAGAAAAAGTTCTGAAGAGACGCTTGTTTTATAAGCTTTCAGCCTTTTTGGTTTTTCTCCGCTTCTATGGCGAAGGAAAAACCACTTCCATACTATTTTTTTATGTCAGCTTAACATAGCCCATGATCAGTTCTTATAAAAAGCCCGCCGGCTTTTATTCCTTGACAATGGTGCCCAGATCCTCGCCCTTGACAGCCTTTACGATGTTCTGCGGATCGTCGATCGAGAACACCAGCAGCGGGATGTCGTTGTCCTTGCACATCGAAGCGGCGGTCGAATCCATGACGGCCAGCTCCTGGTTCAGCACCTCTTTGAAGGTCAGCTCGTCGTAGCGCACGGCATCCTTGTTCTTGTTCGGGTCGCTGTCGTAAACGCCGTCCACCATGGTGGCCTTCAGAATGATGTCCGCGTCGATCTCCGCAGCCCGCAGCGAAGACGCCGTATCGGTTGAGAAGAACGGGTTGCCGGTGCCGCAGCCAAAGATGACCACCCTTCCCTTTTCCAGGTGGCGCACCGCACGGTTGCGGATGTAGGGCTCCGCAATCGCCTGCATGGCAATCGCCGTCTGTACGCGCACATCCACCCCGAGCGCCTCCAGCGCATCGGCCAAGGCCAGCGCGTTGATGACCGTCGCCAGCATCCCCATGTGATCCGCACGGGTGCGGTCCATCTGTCCGCTGGAACGTCCGCGCCAGAAGTTGCCGCCGCCCACGACAATTGCCATCTGGGCCCCCAGATCCGCGCATTCCTTGATGGATTTGCAGATGTTGGTGACAACGCCGTAATCCAATCCGAATTTACTCTCCCCTGCAAGTGCTTCCCCGCTTAATTTGAGCAAGATTCTATGATACTTCAGACTCAAATCCCAAAACACTCCTTCCATGACGTTTCAATACTTTTCCTCATAAAAACGGGCAATGGTTCCGCCTTTGTTTCAGAACGATCATTGCCTGTATCATATGCTATGGCTGTCTTCCATTTTTGGAAGAAAATAATTGCATACATTATCAATATATATTTTACAATAAGCTTTGTTTTATGTAAAGAGGTTTCCCTCAGTTTTTTCTGCACTGTGATGTTTATTTACACTTTCCCTACAAACAGGCTACAGTTTTCCGGAACGATTCTACTCATACGTTACCATAAAACATGGATCGTTTCTTCATCGTTTTGTGACAGGAAGATGAAAAAAGCGGGCCTGTTAAGGCCCGCTGAGGTGGTCAAGAAATTGAAAAGCGATATTTTTGTCAGGCAGGGTATCTGTGTCGCTGTGGCGCAGCGGCTTTACGCTGTTTACCAAAATCCTTTGGCAATGTGGCAGTACCTTCTTTGCCGGCCAAAGAAGGTACCAAGAAAGGCCGTTCAAGGGGGCCAGCTGCGCTGGTGCACGCGCTACGCGTCACTGAAATAAGAAAAGAGCCTATGACCAACACACTGCAACAACGCGGCAGAAAAAACGGCGCAGCCGAGCGCCCCACCGCAGGTGGTGGCCCCCTTGAAAATCCCCTCTGATATCCCGCTACCCGCTTCGGCCGTCTGCGGACGGCGTTTAGCTTTGGTCAGGGTGGCTGAATGGCTGGCAGCGGACGCCTACGCTCCCTGCAACGGTCTTTACCGGTACCCCAATTCCCGCAGCCGCTGCGTAAATGATTCTTCGGCCGAAGAACGCCAAAGGTGCTTGCTCACTCCATCGCCCTTTCAGGACCAGTGCCATTGCTGTTAAATAGGAAGCGGATGCTGGAGATGTCATCGGACTGAACGACTTTGTTTTCGGCGTGTCAGCCAGGAATCGATCAGTCTGTCGACCAGAAATCCGATGGCGATGCCTAGCAGCGCGCCAACCAGAACGTCGGTCGGGTAGTGCACGCCGACATACATCCTTGAAAAGCCAACCAGCGAAGCGACGGCCATCGCAATGACGCCGAGCTTTTTGTTGGCGAACAGCAGCACCGTCGCAACCGTGAACGCCTGCTGCGTGTGGCCGGACGGGAAGGAATACCCAACCGGCGGCAGAATCAGCGGCGGAAGGTCGTGACTGATGAACGGGCGCGGCCTTGCAACCAGCTCCTTGATGCCGAGATTGACAAGACCGGTTACGGCGACGGCGGCCAGACAGATCAATCCGTACTTCCGTGTCCGGCGGATGCACAGAAGCACCGCGCCGATCAGGATGCACAGCGGAATCCCGAATCCATGGAAATCCAGAAACGACATGACCGGGTCGAGCGCCGGATGAACGATGTGCGTCCGGATAAACTGCAGGATCGGCAGGTCGAAATATTGAAGCATCGGACACCTCCCTGTTGTAAAAAGCAGCCTTATGCGAAGGGGCCGCCGTACACGATGATCTCAGTGAACACAGTATATAATAAGCGGTTGTACAAGTTGATCTCACGAACACATTATGTGGTAACAGCATCAACCGCAGCTTCCCGCAAAGAATTCACGCGGTGCATCCCTGAGATGATAAGGGACTGTCATATAAAAAGCGGAGAACGCATACCGCATCCGCTCACGAATCCGGAAAAATGTGTTGGCAAACCCGTGTGAAAAAACAGTAGACACCCATGCAAGGTATCTACTGCCAATTTGATCGTTATTTGACAAACACTCATCCAATCAGCTCATTGACGCGGTAGCAAAGCGTCATCAGGCTGTCGCCGAGATGCACGTTCTCCACAATCACGTTTTCGAAATCGACGGTCAGGTCGTAGTGAGAGAAGTTCCAGAATCCCTTGACGCCCAGTTCCACAAGATGATTCGCCAGATCGCGCGCCGTCTGCTGCGGTACGCAGAGCACCGCCACAACCGGATGATGCTGTTTGCAGAAGCTGTCCAGATTGTCGATATTTTGAATGGTGAGACCTATAATCCTCTGTCCTATGATGTGTGGATCGACATCAAATATACCCGCCAGATGAAATCCGATCTTTTCGAAGTTCATGTGCTTGGTGATCGCGCGTCCCAGATTTCCGGCTCCGATCAGGATGGTTTCAAACCCTTTGTTGATACCCAGGATGTTTCCGATCTCCACATAGAGCGCGGAGATGTTGTAGCCGTATCCCTGTTGTCCAAAACCGCCGAAGCAGTTCAAGTCCTGTCTGATCTGTGAGGCGGTCAGCCCCATGCGTGCAGACAGCTCCTTCGAGGATATACGCTCCACGCCGTTTCTGAGAAGCTCCCCGAGAAAACGGTAGTACCGGGGCAGGCGGCGTATAACCGAAAGAGAAACATTTTGATCTTTAGGCATATGTACCCCCATCTGCGGTATTCTTAGATGAATCTATGCCGCTCAATGAATTCTGATATCCTGCAAAGACGCCCATTTACAGCCGAACGGCCGTAAATGGGAGGTCTTTCATCATCAGTGGTTTATAACGTTTCGATGACCGACATGACATAGTCGCCGAAAGCTTCACAGGTGCAGCCCGTGTCGCGTCCGGTGATGGTCAGCTTCTTTTCCTCATACATGCACTTGTCCAGCGCGCGTTCGAGCTTATCCGCCTCGGCCTGATAGCCGATGTGGGACAGCAGCAGCACGGACGCTCTGAGCATCGAGCACGGATCGGCGTACTGGCCGCGGCCTTCGTTTACCATGCGCGGCGCGGAGCCGTGAATGGCCTCGAACATCGCATAGCGCTTGCCAAGGTTCGCGCTGCCGGCGGTTCCGACGCCGCCCTGCATCTCCGCGGCTTCGTCGGTGATGATGTCGCCGTAGAGGTTCGGCAGGATCATAACCTGGAAATCTCTTCTGCGCTTCTCGTCAATCAGCTTCGCGGTCATGATGTCGATGTACCAGTCATCGGTCTGGATGTCCGGGTATTCCTTACCGACATTCTGGCAGAGCTTTAAGAACTTGCCGTCGGTCGTCTTGACAACGTTCGCCTTGGTGACAATCGAAACGCGGTTCTTGCCGTTCTTCTTCGCATAGTCGTAGGCAAGCCGCGCGATGCGCTCGGTTCCCTCGGTCGTGGTCAGCGTGAAGTCGAACGCGACCTCGTCGTCCACCTCAATGCCAGAAGAACCCATCGTGTAGGCGCCCTCGGTGTTCTCACGGAAGAAGGTCCAGTCGATGCCCTGCTCCGGAATCTTGACCGGGCGCACATTGGCGAACAGGTCGAGTTCCTTTCTCATGGCGACGTTCGCGCTTTCGATGTTCGGCCACGGATCGCCGGCGCGCGGGGTCGTGGTCGGGCCTTTCAGGATGACATGGCAGCTCTTGAGTTCCTCAAGAACATCGTCCGGGATGGCCTTGTTCGCCTTGACGCGGTTCTCGATGGTCAGGCCGTCGATGACCTTGAAGACGATTCTGCCCTTCTCGACATCCCCTTTGAGCAGGTAGGAAAGCACCCGCTGCGCCTCATGGGTGATGATCGGGCCGATGCCGTCGCCGCCGCAGACGCCGATGATGATCTGGTCCAGTTCCTCGTAGTTGACAAAATCCTTCTGCGCCTTCATCTTCTCGACGCGGGCCAGCTGCGCTTCGATCAGCCTGGCAAATTTTTCAGCGGCAACGCTCACTTTATTTTCCATGGATTTTCCCTCCGTATCCTTTTTGTTGGGCGGCCGGGGAAGGCCTTTGCCCTTTCCGCCGACCGTGTTCGTGTGTTGGCGGGAGATGGCTTGAGCCTTCAGACCGGCCGCAATGATATCGTGACCGAAAAGGCGTTTCTCTATTCCCGTTTACATGGCTGGGAACAAAGCCTTTACGCTTTGTCCCTTGTATAGTTCAGCAGGCCGCCAGCCAGCAGAATATCCTTCTGACGGCCGGACAGCTCGCAGGTAACTTCAATGTCTTTGCCCCTGGTTTCATTGCGCAGGATGATCGGTTCGTCGTTCACAACGTGCCGGCGGATGTTATCCAGTGTCAGGCTGTCGCCCAGCTCGACTGCATCGTAGTCCGCTTCGTTTTTGAAGACCAGCGGCAGGATGCCGGCGTTGATCAGGTTTGCGCGGTGGATTCTCGCGAAGCTCTTGGCCACGACCGCCTTGATGCCGAGGTACAGCGGCACGAGCGCCGCGTGCTCGCGCGAGGAGCCCTGTCCATAGTTCGAGCCGCCGACGATGATGCCCTTGCCCGCTTTCTTTGCGCGTGCCGGGAATTCCTCGTCACAGGCGGTGAAGCAGTAGTTCGAGAGCTGCGGAATGTTCGAACGGTACGGCAGCAGCTTTGCGCCGGCCGGCATGATGTGGTCGGTCGTGATGTTGTCGCCGACCTTCAAAAGCACGTCCGCGCCGATGTTCTCGGCAAGCTCGTCGGATGCCGGGAATTCCTTGATGTTCGGTCCGCGCAGGACGACGACCGACTGCATATTCTCTTCGCTTTCCGGCTCGACGATCATGTTGTCGTTGATCAAAAACGCCTTCGGCATCTCGATCCTCGGCGCTTCGCCCATCGTGGTCGGGTCGGTCAGCACGCCTCTCAGGGCGGAAACGGCCGCGGTCTCCGGCGAGAGCAGGTAGACGCCCGCGTCCTTGGTGCCGGAACGGCCCTCAAAGTTGCGGTTGAAGGTCCGCAGCGAGATGCCGGCAGAGTTCGGGGACTGGCCCATGCCGATGCACGGTCCGCAGGCGCTTTCGAGAATCCTCGCGCCCGAGGCGATCAGGTCGGCCAGCGCGCCGTTCTGCGCGAGCATATTGAAGACCTGCTTGGAACCCGGCGCGATCGAGAGGGACACATCCGGATGTACGGTTTTGCCCTTTAAGATGCTCGCGACGGTCATCAGGTCGGTGTAGGAGGAGTTGGTGCAGGAGCCGATGCAGACCTGGTCGACCTTCATGCCCGCAATCTCCGAAACCGCCTTGACGTTGTCCGGCATGTGCGGACAGGCAACCAGCGGCTCAAGCTCAGAAAGATTGATCTCCAGAACCTCGTCGTATACGGCGTCCTCGTCGGCCGACAGCGCCTGCCAGTCACCGACGCGTCCCTGCGCCCGCAGGAACTCTTTGGTAATTTCATCGGACGGGAAGACCGAGGTCGTCGCGCCCAGCTCCGCGCCCATGTTCGTAATGGTCGCGCGCTGCGGCACGCTCAGGGTCTTCACGCCTTCGCCGGTGTATTCGATGATTTTGCCGACGCCGCCCTTGACGGTCAGCCGGCGCAGCACCTCGAGGATGATATCCTTCGCGGCAACCCAGTCGTTCAGTTTTCCGGTCAGGTTGACCTTGACCATCTTCGGCATCGCGATGTAATAAGCGCCGCCGCCCATCGCGACCGCGACATCCAGGCCGCCCGCGCCGAACGCCAGCATGCCGATGCCGCCGCCGGTCGGGGTGTGGCTGTCCGAGCCGATGAGCGTCTTGCCCGGCTTGCCGAAGCGTTCCAGATGAACCTGATGGCAGATGCCGTTGCCCGGACGGGAGAAGTAGATGCCGTGCTTCTTCGCGACCGAGCCGATGAAACGGTGGTCGTCCGCGTTTTCGAAGCCCGACTGCAGGGTGTTGTGGTCGATATATGCAACGGAGCGCTCGGTTTTGACCCGCGGCACGCCCATCGCTTCGAATTCGAGGTATGCCATGGTGCCGGTCGCGTCCTGTGTCAGCGTCTGGTCTATTTTCAGGCCGATCTCGCTGCCGACGGTCATTTCACCGTCGACCAGATGGTTTTTGATAATTTTCTGAGCCAAAGTATATCCCATTTTTTTGCCCCTTTCTGCTTTGCCGGGCCGCCGTGCGCTCAGCACTGGACAGCCCAATGACTTTCGGTACCATTGTACAACACGCACCTATTTATTGTCAACATTTTAACGGATTAAAGTAGATGAAATGCGAAGAAAAGTTAAAGAATGTATAAATTCAGGTTAAAAATAAACTTGTATTCGACTGCAAAGGTTGTTATAATAAATTGTTAGAGCAAATCGTTTTTATGCAGTCCGGCAATTGCTATTTTTGCATTTTTCCGCTCATCCGTCCGAGGCTTTTGGTATATCTGCGGCTCTTTTTGCAGATAGTATACTGTAGTGTTTTTCCCCGGAAAAAAAGAAACATACAGTGCCTGAAACCGGGCAGGAGGTATAAAAACGATGACAAATGAAAACAACCATCTTCACAACCCCAATGAGCAGCCGTCCCCCGATACAGAACAGGAAAATGATACGGAAAACACCGGCAGCAGCGAACAGACCGAACAGATTGTGCAGACCGGCTCGATCACGGCCGCCCGCGGCAGGCATGTCATCCATTGTCTGACGATCATCGGACAGGTGGAAGGGCATTACATCCTGCCCGCACAGAACAAGACCACCAAATATGAGCATGTGATCCCCGCGCTGGTCGCCATTGAAGAGGACCCGCGCATCGAAGGGCTGATCATCATCCTGAACACCGTCGGCGGGGATGTCGAGGCGGGACTTGCCATCGCCGAGCTGGTGGCCGGCATGAAGACGCCGACCGTATCGCTGGTGCTGGGCGGCGGCCATTCCATCGGCGTGCCGCTTGCGTGCAGCGCCCGCCGCTCCTACATCGCGCCGAGCGCGACGATGACAATCCATCCGGTCCGCATGAGCGGCCTGGTGCTCGGCGTGCCGCAGACCTTCTCGTATTTTGAAAAAATGCAGGACCGCATCATCAAATTTGTGTCGCAGAATTCCGGCATCACGGCCGACCGCTTCAAAGAACTGATGATGACCACCGGAGAACTGGCCATGGATGTCGGCACCGTGCTGGACGGCGAGAACGCGGTCCGGGAGGGGCTGATCGACGAGCTGGGTTCCTTACAGGACGTCATCCACTGCCTGTACGAGATGATCGACGAGCAGCAGGAACAGGAAAAAGGCCGGAACGCTGATGAGACGGCGCAGAACCCGCAAAATGAAGATCCGGCTGCCGCTTCCGACGATAAGCAGAATGGCGGCGAAACCGCCGGACAAACACAGGAACCTGCCGCCAAAGATGAAAAAGGCAGGAATGCCGGAAACGGCAAGGCTTCCTCTACACGAAGCGGCAAAAAATCCGGGAACAAAAAGAACTCCTCTGAGAAATCCGGCAACGCAAAGACGTCCGCCGAAAATCCAGCCGCCAATATGAAGACAGAAAAATACGGGCAGGAGCAAACGGGCAGGAGCCGCGGAAAAATGGGTCTTGCTGAACAGATAGAAAACAAGCGGAATTTTGATGCTGTGCAGGGCATCAGCCAGCAGCACCATATCAACACGCATGCGGACAGTCAACAGGAAAATCGTGCTGGAAAGGCCGCCGCAGAAGCATATCATACCGACATGCATACAGACAGTCAAAGCGGAGGTGTTTCTCATGACGCTGTGTCCTCATCGCCCGAGCCTGTCGCGGTGCTGAGACAGAATGTCAACGAGACACCGGATTCATACACCTCCTATTGGGTGGGCGCAAAGGCGCGGGCTTTGGACGACGCGGCGGAGCCGTTTATGCCGGCTGCCGTATCCGAATCCCTGAAAAGCGCTGACACGGCGCGGCATACCGCATCGAGTCATATAAAACCGGACAGATATGACGGCTCCTTATCCTCCCAACTCCCTGGTTCTTCTTCGGCGAGTTGGGGCATGGAGAACAAAGCCGACACGGTTTCCGAAATCCTTACGCCAAAAGCGGGTGCGCTGAAGCAGGAGCCTGCGGCGTCTTCCATTTCCCCGTATGCGGTGAAGCCGGCTGAGCAGGGCACCGAACAGACCCAGACCGACCCGCGCGCGCTGTCAGAGGAGATGCTGGAATATGCCGCCATCCATGAAATTGAACCGGAGATTATCTCCGACTTCGAAGACTGGGAGGGATAACCATGCTCTACACGGTGGTTCCCATCGAGCTGTTGAGCTATCCGGCCGAGGAAGCAAAAACCGAATTTAAAAACATCACCGGCGGCATGCTGGAGATGTGCAAACAGGACGATGGGTACAAGGTCGTCCGGCTGATCTCCACCGATCCCAAGATGTATCTGGACGACCAGTACAGCCCCGGCAGGACGTATCAAGACCGTCATTAAAACAGAAAGACCATCTCTGCGGCAGAAGGAAGCGCTTTTGCCGCAGTTCTCATACATAGGGATATCATCATCGTAAGTATATGGAGGTGTGGGCGCATTGGCATCCCGAAAAAAGCCGTCAACCCAAAAGGCCCGAAGCAAAGGCCCGGTTCTCAAAAAAAAAGAGCCGCAAAAACCCCAGCAGAACAAGATGCGGCGGCAGATCTCATCCATCGTGCTGTTCGCCGTGGGCATTCTGTTCTTCTTCCTGACCTTGATCGCCGGGCAGAGCGTCTGGAATTTCTTTCATCAGATGGTGCTGGGCACCTTTGGCATCTGTTCGTACATAATTGCGCCGATTCTGATCTATGTCGCGGTGCTGCTGGCGATGGAAAAGGAGGTCGGATCGGCCGGTCCCAGGCTCTGGCTGGCGTTTGCCACGCTGCTCGCACTGTGCGGGCTGATCCAGCTGTTCTTTAACGGGCAGCTGCAGGGCAACGGCTTTCTGGAACAGATCAGCAACCTTTACCGCGCGGGCGTATCGCTGCGCGGCGGCGGCGTCGCGTCGCTGATCACCGGCATCTCGTTCCACGCGCTGTTCGGCAAGGCCGGCGCGATCATCGTGAACATCCTGCTGCTGTTCGTGCTGATCATGGTGCTGACCGGCCGGACGCTGATTCAGTTCCTGCGCGCCGCGATGAAGCCGGTCAAAAAGGTCGAACAGAAGGTCGCGCCGCATTTCGTCAAGGAGAAAAAGAAGAAGTTCAACATCGACGTCGAAATCGATGAGAACGGCGACGCTTATCCGGTTCATCCGGTGCAGTCGGACAAGGGGTCGGTCGAGGATATCCTCGAAGCCGCGAAAAAAGAACACGAAGAACATATGGGCCGTTTCCGGCGCAAACAGAAAGGCGATGAGGACGCGGCATTCACCACCCCGACGCCTACGCCGCCGATCGACGAGCTGGTCAGCAAGGCGGTCAAGCAGAGCGAAGAGGTCAAACAGGAAACCGCCAGGGCGGTGCAGCGCGAGGAAACAAAGCCGCCTGAAAACGTCCAGAGCGTCTACAACAAGCCGCCGATCAGCATCCTGAAGGAGGCGAAGCCGGTCAATGAGCAGGGCACCAGCGAGGAACTGAAGGCCAGCGCGTCGCGGCTGGTCGACACGCTCAAGAGCTTCGGCGTGGAGACGCGGATTGTCAATATATCGAAGGGTCCGGCCGTCACGCGGTATGAACTGCAGCCGTCGGTCGGTGTGAAAATCAGCAAGATCACCAACCTTTCCGACGACATCGCGCTGAATCTCGCGGCGGCCGGCGTGCGCATCGAGGCGCCGATCCCCAACAAGTCGGCGGTCGGCATCGAGGTGCCGAACAAGCATGTCAGCATGGTCCGCATCAGCGAGGTCATCGGCTCGCGCGAATTCCTGCAGGCGAGAAGCAAGCTGAGCGTCGCGCTCGGCCGGGATATCGGCGGCAGCGTCTGCGTCGCGGACATCGCGAAGATGCCGCACGTGCTGATCGCCGGCGCGACCGGCTCCGGTAAATCGGTCTGCATCAACTCGATCATCCTGAGCCTGCTGTACAAATCCTCACCGGATGAGGTGCGGTTTCTGATGATCGACCCGAAGGTGGTCGAGCTCGGCGTCTACAACGGCATCCCGCATCTGCTGGTGCCGGTCGTGACCGATCCCAGAAAGGCGGCTGGATCGCTCAATTGGGCGGTCAACGAGATGCTCAACCGCTACAAGCTGTTTGCTGAAAACGGCGTGCGCGACCTGAACGGATACAACAAGCTGAGCCAGCGGGAGGATCTGCCGATCAACCCGCTGCCGCAGATCGTGATCATTATCGACGAGCTGTCCGACCTGATGATGGCGGCGCCGAACGAGGTCGAGGACGCCATCTGCCGCCTGGCGCAGATGGCGCGCGCCGCGGGCATGCATCTGGTCATTGCGACCCAGCGCCCGTCGGTCGACGTCATCACCGGCGTCATTAAGGCGAACATTCCGTCGCGCATCGCGTTCGCCGTCTCCTCGCAGGTCGACTCCAGAACCATCCTGGATTCCTCCGGCGCGGAAAAGCTGCTCGGACGCGGCGACATGCTGTTCTTCCCGGTCGGCTACTCCAAGCCGGTGCGCATCCAGGGCTGCTTCGTCACCGACGGGGAGGTCGAGAAGGTCGTCGACTACATCAAGAACGGCGAGCAGGCGCTGTATGACGAACAGATCATGGAAGAGATTGAGAAGCGCGCCGTACAGCCCAAGGAGAAGCGCGGCTCCGCAAATTCCGCGCCTGCCAGCAGCGAAAGCGACGATCTGCTCCCCAAGGCCATCGAGTGCGCCGTCGAGCTGGGACAGATTTCCACGTCGATGCTGCAGCGCAAGATGCGCGTGGGATATGCCCGGGCGGCCAGCCTGGTCGACGAAATGGAATCCCGCGGCATCATCGGCCCGCTGGACGGCAACCGGCCGCGTGAGGTGCTGATCAACCGCCAGCAGTTCCTGGAGATGGGCTTTACCTCCGGCGATTCACTTTCGTAATGGAAATGATACTGTCCTAATCACTGTGGTTTTGATATACTATGGAAATAAATCCTATCACCGTGGTTTCGATACATCATGAAATGACGTTATTTTATCACTGTGGTTTCGATACATGCGACGGACCAGATGATACTCGATCTCCTGCATCAAGCATGGAGATAATCTACAGGATGTGCGGTCCGTCTGTACAAGGATAAAACATTCATCCATGACATTTGTTCCGGACAGCCCTGCGCCGTACGGACGAAGACTGAACCAAACCGGCAGATAACAAAGAAACAACAGGCCGGCGCATAAGAATACTGATATGCGCCGGCCGCATTGATCAATAGAGGATGTATCTGTGAAACAGTTTTTACCACTCAGAAAAGCTGACATGCAGCGGCGCGGATGGGATGCCGCCGACTTCATCTGTGTGACCGGAGACGCCTACGTCGACCATCCGAGCTTCGGCATCGCCATCACCGCGCGGGTTCTGGAAGCGGAGGGCTTTCGGGTCGGCATGATTGCGCAGCCGCTCAGCGACGCCGATTTCATGATCTATGGAAGACCGAAGCACGCCTTCTTTGTCACAAGCGGCAACATCGATTCGATGGTCGCCCACTATACCGTAGCCAAACGCAAGCGCAGCGACGACTTCTACAGTCCGGGCGGCAAGGCCGGACGCCGTCCGGACCGCGCTGTGATCACATACTGTAAAACCATCCGGCGGCTTTACCCGGATGTGCCCATCATCATCGGCGGGCTGGAGGCGTCGCTCCGCCGGTTCGCGCACTACGACTACTGGGATGACGCGGTGCGCCCGTCCATCCTGGCCGATTCCGGCGCGGACCTTCTGATCTTCGGTATGGGAGAAAACCAGACCCGGCAGATCGCAAACCGGCTTGCCGCCGGTGAACGGGTGGAAGACCTGCACGACATCCGCGGCATCTGCTATTTAACGCAGCTGTCCAGCCCGCCCGAAGAGGAGCATGTTTCCTGTGCCTCCTATGAGAAGGTGCGGGAAAACAAGCTGTCCTACGCCAAAGCCTGCAAGCTGCAGATCGACGAGCAGGACGCGGTCATCGGCCGCGCGGTCGTACAGAAGCATGGAGACAGGCTGCTGGTGCAGAACCGCCCGATGCCGCCGCTGTCCACCGAGGAACTCGACGCGGTGGCCGCGCTGCCGTATATGCGGTACTACCATCCGTCCTACGAACAGTACGGCGGCGTACCGGCCATCGAGGAGGTGGAATTCTCGGTCATCCACAACCGCGGATGCTTCGGCAACTGCAACTTCTGTTCGATCGCGTTCCATCAGGGACGGCAGATCACCTCGCGCAGCAAGGAGTCCATCCTCGCGGAGGCTTCGGAGATGGTCCAAAATCCGCGGTTCAAGGGCTACATCCACGATGTCGGCGGCCCGACGGCCAACTTCCGGAACCCATCCTGCAAAAAGCAGCTGACCAAGGGCTTCTGCAAGGACCGGCGGTGCCTTGCGCCGAGCATCTGCCCGGCTGTCAAGGTCGACCACAGCGAATACCTGGACATCCTGCGGGCGCTGCGGGAGATGAAGGGCGTCAAAAAGGTGTTCATCCGGTCCGGCATCCGTTACGACTACCTGATCCACGACAAGGACGACCGGTTCATGCGCGAGCTGGTCGAGCATCATGTCAGCGGACAGCTCAAGGTTGCGCCGGAGCACTGCAGCGCGGCGGTGCTCGACAGGATGGGCAAGCCCCATATCGAAGCCTACAACCAGTTCATGAACCGCTTCTACAGCACCACCAAAAAGATCGGCAAGGAGCAGTATCTGGTGCCGTACCTGATGTCCTCCCATCCGGGCAGTACATTGAGAGACGCGGTGCAGCTGGCACAATTTCTGAAGAAGCATAAAATCCGTCCCGAGCAGGTGCAGGACTTCTACCCGACGCCCGGCACCGTCTCGACCTGTATGTTCTATACCGGCCTTGACCCGCACACCTTGCAGCCGGTCTTTGTGCCGAAATCTCAGCATGAGAAGGCCATGCAGCGCGCGCTGCTGCAGTATTTCAAGCCGCAGAACCGCGCGCTTGTCGCCGAAGCGCTGTATAAAGCCGGCCGAAGCGATCTGATCGGCACCGGCCCTGACTGCCTGATTGGGCCCGACCGCTCCCGGCCGCAGGAAAAAACGCCGGAACGGAACCATCAAAACGGCGGCAGAGGCTCCTGGAGAGACTCGGGCGGCGGCAGATACGCTAATGGAAACGCAGACAGCGCCAAAGGTGCCAAGCGAAACGCAAGCATCGGCGGCAGTTACAAAAGGGGGACGAACAGCGGCAAAGGTTCCAAAGACGAATGGAATTCCCGCGGCGGTTCCGGAACCCGCGCGGATTACAAAGGCGGGCCGATGCATGCAGGGAAAGGAAGGGGGAAACCATATGGCTCGAAGAAAAGGAAGCCTTAGCGGCAAGCTGATGACCCTGATTGCGGCGGCGGTGGTGCTGCTGTCGCTCGGCGCGGCGCTGGCCATCCAATACGATATCACATCCTTCGACGGGCTGCTGCATGCGGTCGGCATGAAGGAATACACGCCCAGCACGGCGGACGCGTCGGTACATATCATCGATGTGGGACAGGGCGACAGCATTCTGATCAAGACGAAGACCAAAGCCGTGCTGATCGACGCCGGGGAGAATGACTGCGGCCAGACCGTGATCAACTATCTGAAGGGGCAGAATATCGGGAAGCTCGACATCGTGGTCGGCACCCATCCGCACTCCGACCACATCGGCGGCATGGATGACGTCATCGATCACATGGATGTGGACAAGGTCATCCTGCCGAAGGTCAAGGACTCGATTGTCCCGACCACCAAGTCCTATCTGGGACTTCTGACATCCATTGAAAACAAGGGGCTTACCGTGACGCCGGCCGCGGTCGGCAGCACCTACCAGCTCGACGACGGACTGCTGGAAATCCTGTCGCCGGACAAGCTCTACGATGAACTGAACGACACCTCGGTGGTCCTGCGCTTCACCTACGGCGACGAGGTGTTCCTGTTCATGGGCGACGCGACCGAGACGGTGGAGGACGACCTTCTCGCAAGCGGAACCGATCTGAAAGCAGACGTCATCAAGGTAGGACATCACGGAAGCTCCACCTCCTCATCCAAGAAGTTTCTGAAGGCCGTAGCCCCCGCCTATGCGGCGATTCCGGTCGGCAATGACAATTCCTACAACCATCCGAACAAGAAGGTGGTGCAGCGCTATGAAGATCTGGGCGTCCAGATATACCGTTCTGACCGGGACGGCAGCATTGTGTTTGAAACCGATGGAAAGGGCATCGCTGTAAAGACCGAAAAAGGGTCTAAAACGGCGGATAACAGCCCTGAACGAGATAAGGAGTGATCTTCATGCAGACCGTATCCATCGACCGTTTTGAGGGCGGTAAGGCCGTCTGCGAAACCGATGCGCGCAAACATATCCTGATCCCGCTCGACCAGCTTCCGGCTGGCGCAAAGGAAGGCGACTGCCTTGACATCGACGGCGGCGTCATTGTGATAAATCATGAGGAAACCGATCGCCGGCGGCAGAAAGCCCTGGAGCTGCAGCGCAGATTGTTCGGCGGCGGGTAGCATATCGCATGCTGTCACCGCATCCGGACTGTTGAACCGCATTGCTGCACATAAAAAAAGAAGCCATATCCATTATGGCTTCTTTTTTTGTTTCTCTGTATAATGTGATGAAGCAGAATTACCTCGACACCGTTTCGGAATACACGGCATCCTGACGGCTATATGGAATCTTGGTGCTGATGCGCTCCTCTATCGAACGGACCGTGGACTGGCTGGTGCGGGAAATGTATCCCCACGAGATCCAGACGCCCAGACCCGCAAAGATCAGCGGCATAATAGAATCCGCCGCGATCGCGCTCCACATGTCCGGCATCGCAAGCGACGCAAACATCAGGCTGACCGATTCTGTAATGCCGGTCCCAAACTCGGTGGATATGTAAATGGAGGTCAGCATCAGCTCCATGATCATCACGCCGACGATGGACAGCACGATGGAGGTGACCAGCGCCACCTTGTTGAGCTTGCCGCCGAACAGCTTGTAGCCGAAATAGATACACATCGGGATCAGTGCGAACAGGATGGCATAGATCCTGTCGGCCAGAAGGATGGTCAGGACGGACGGAATTACGCCGACCACAGCGCCCAGGAGTCCGCCGATGAAGCCGAGGACATAGTTTCCGTTCAGCTCGTTCTGCTCGGCTTCCTGCTTGGTCTGATGCAGGATCTGATCACAGCAGCCGTCATGAACCGGATGATAGAGGTCCCCATGCAGAATCAGGCTGTCGCAGCCTCCCCGCTTGCAGATCGCGCATTCCTCGATCGGCAGAACGCCAAACTGACGCAGGATTCCTATCGTCTGCTGAACAGCCGCACCGTAATTCTGCTGATAAGAAGCATCATATACCTTGAGACTGATGTAAAGCTTTCCATACAGCAGCCGCGGGCTGCCCAGCCCCTTCAACGCTGTTTTCAGCGGTTTCTGAAACATCTTCCACTGATCCGTTTTCACGGTAAAGGCGATATCCCACAGATTCTGCTGCCGTCTGGTGACCACCACCGGATATTCCTCCTCGACGCCGCAGGCCGCATTGCGGACAACCTTAAACCCTTTGCCGGACATGTACTGCTGGAACGTTTCCAGTTTCATCAATACTTCCCCCTCATTCTTCGTTTTTATGCATATTTCTGACATGATTATACCATATTGTTGGTTCGTTGGGAAGCAATCTTGAAAAATTCAGTCGTTTTAATCGATCTTGATAGAATTGTTATGCAAATTTTAGAGATTTTATACCTCATCAGGGATGCTTTACCGTCCCTGATCTCACGCTTTGATGCGGGGGACAGTTTCTCGCCATCATATACAGATCTTATATTTTCCTGTATGTTCACGCAACCAGCATAAAAATACCCGGTGGAATGGCATTTCCCATTCCACCGGGTACTGAATATACAGAATATTACTTTTTGGAATTGAAGATCTTCATGATGTCGAAGTAATCGTCATCCGAAGAACTGACCACCGGCGGCTGTTCCGTCTCGCTTGGACGTGCCTGCGACTGCTGGCTTTTCTTGGCCGGAATCTTGAACTCATCGTCCAGCGGATTTTTTTCGGTGTCAAAGCCGGTCGCAATGACCGTAATCTGCATTTCATCCTGGAAGGTCTCGTCAAACGCTGCGCCCCAGATGATGTTTGCGTCGGGATGCGCGGCCTTGGTGATCATGCTGGATGCAAGGTCGACCTCGTCCAGACCGATATCGGAGGAGGAGGTGATGTTGATGATGACGCCCTTCGCGCCGTTGATCGAGGTTTCCAGCAGCGGGCTGGAAATCGCCATCGCCGCGGCCTGTTCGGCCTTGTCCTTGCCGGAGGCGCGTCCAACGCCCATATGCGCGTAGCCGGCGTCCTTCATGATCGCCGTGACATCCGCAAAGTCGAGGTTGACAAGTCCCGGGATGTTGATCAGGTCGGAGATACTCTGCACGCCCTGACGCAGCACGTCGTCGGCCGATTCAAAGGCGTTGGCCAAGGTGATCTTCTGTTCGGAAATTAGCTTCAGCCGCTCATTGGGAATGACGACCAGCGAATCGACCTGCTTGCGCAGTTCGACAATGCCCTGCTCGGCCTGCTCCATACGCCTTCTGCCCTCAAAGGCAAACGGCTTGGTGACAATGCCGACGGTCAGGATACCCATCTCGCGGGCAACCTCCGCCACGACCGGCGCGCCGCCGGTACCGGTGCCGCCGCCCATGCCGGCGGTGATAAAGATCATCTGCGTGCCCTTCAGCGCATTGGCAATCTCGTCGCGGCTCTCCTCCGCCGCGCGCTGTCCCTTTTCAGGGGAACCGCCCGCGCCGCGGCCGCGGGTCAGCTTGTCGCCGACCTGGATTTTTTCGCTGGCTTCGCTGTTGGCCAGCGCCTGGCGGTCGGTGTTGATCGACAGAAACTCCACCGATTTGATGCCGGACTTGATCATGCGGTTGATCGCGTTTCCGCCGCCGCCGCCAATGCCGGCAACCTTTATCATAACTACCTTGTCGAGCTCGTCATCTATTTCAAAATTCATCAGCATTTGATATCCCCCTACTTTTATGAATCGACCGCCGGCAGCAAACCGGTTTCATTCATTTCATCGGATTTTTTTCGTCCTGGTTTAAATCTATGGTTACACGATTGTTAAAGTCGATATAATGTCATCATGAAATGCCTTTACCCTATAACTATACTAGATTTTAAGGGAAATTTCAAGATTCGGTTATCGATATTATGAAAAAGTTTATGAAATTTTATTCTTTCACCGACATCCCTACTCTTTTTCGGAATTTGCTGTCGCATTCTGGGAGCCGGTGTCGATCAATCCGTCGATTTCCCGGTCCCGGATGCTCACCCGGCCGGATACCGAGGCATCCATGACGCCGACCTCCTTCTCGGCCACCTTTTCATCGAGCATCTTCTTGACGAACCGGCATTTGTAATCCAGCTCGCTGTCAGTGCCGAGGCAGATGACAATCCTGTCCTGGTACAACATCTTCAGATTGAAGTCGTCGTTCAGGTCGATGACGCCGATATCCTGGATGTTGTGGCTCTCAACCGCCCCGATCAGCGCTTTATAGATCGGGAAATTGGTCGCGTTTTTATCGTTCAGATAGTCGCCGACCACCACCTGCCCCACATTCAGCCCGGTCACCAGCGGAAGGCCCTCCTTCGGTTTTTGCTGGCCGGTCATGAGCACCTTGCCCTTTGCATCGATCAGGATGTAATCGCCGCCGGTTTTGACGTTTGCCGCCGGGACGGTATCCTTGATGCGGATGACCACCTTATTCGGCAGGCGGCGTTCAATCTCCACCTCGTCGAGATACGGCAGCGCGCTTCCCACCTTCTGCTCGGCGCCCTCCAGATCAAAGTCAAAGATGTTGATGCCGGTCACAAGCCCGCTCTTCTCTAGCACCTGCTCGCTGGTGTACTGCTCGGAGCTGCCCTCCACCACTAGGTCGCTGATTTTGAAGAACATCGTCATGATCAGCACCACCGCGCCGACCAATACAAACAGGATCAGCAAGGTGTTGACCAGAATGATCCGCCGCTTTCTGCGCCGCGCGTGCCTGCGTGAATTCTGCGTGCGGGCCTTCGCGCGGCTGGTTTGCTGTACCGCCTTCTTTTTCATATCCGTTTTGCCATTCCAATCTATCGGAACAGGGTTTCCCCCGTTTGCTTTCCGTTTATTTTCACAAGGCTACAACGCCCTGTATTTCCTTTTCCCGGATTTTCATCCGCTGCTCCCCTGCGCATCCGGACCGCTATTATGCCCGGATGACCTTTGCGCCGATTGCGTTCAGGCTGTCTTCCAGCCGCTCATAGCCGCGGTCGACATGATGCAGGCCGTCGATTTCGGTCGTGCCCTTCGCGCCGAGTGCCGCTACAACCAGCGCCGCGCCGCCGCGCAGGTCGGTTGCCTGAACCGATGCGCTGTGCAGCTGCCGGACGCCCTCCACGACCGCCACGCGGCCTTCCACCTTGATGCTTGCGCCCAGCCGCACCAGCTCGTCGACATGCTTGAACCGGTTTTCGAAGATGTTCTCCACAAATACGCTGGTGCCGTCGGCAAACGCGCACATCGACATGATCGGCGCCTGCGCATCGGTCGGGAAACCGGGATACGGCATTGTGCGCACCATCTTGATGGGCTTCGGCCGGCCTGTGCTTTCGATATCCAGCGTGCTGCCGTGCAGGGACACCCTGCACCCGGCCTCTTCGAATACCGGGATCAGCGCGCCTAGATGCACGGGATCGATCTGTTTCAGGCTGATCGAGCCGCCGGTAACCGCCACCGCCGACATAAAGGTCGCCGCGACGATGCGGTCCGGGATGACCCGGTGCTCGCAGCCGTGCAGGGACCCGACGCCCTCAATCTGGATGGTGCTTTCGCCGGCTCCGGTGATCTTTGCGCCGCAGCCGTTCAGATAGTTTGCCAGATCCACGATTTCAGGCTCTCTGGCGGCATTTGTGATCACCGTCGTGCCCTCGGCCGTGGACGCGGCCAGCATGATGTTTTCGGTTGCGCCGACGCTTGGGAAGGACAGCGCAATCGTTTCGCCGTGCAGCCGTCCATCTACATGGCAGTCGAGGTACCCGTGGTCCTCTTCGATGACAAGCCCCATCTTTTTCAGTGCCGACAGATGCAGGTCGATCGGCCTGGGGCCAAGCTCGCATCCGCCCGGGAACGAGATCCGCGTCTTGCGGCAGCGCGCGATGACCGCGCCCAGAAAGACGATCGAGGACCGCATCTCCCGCATCAGATGGTCCGGAACGTTGTAGTTGCTGATGCAGTCCGATTCCACCGTGATGGTGCTGCCCTCCCGCTCGACCGAGCATCCCAGATATTCGAGAATCTTAATCGCCGCATCTATATCTGTAAGGTCGGGGCAATTATGTATCACGCTCTTGCCTGTACCGATCAGCGTTGCGGTCAAAATCGGCAGAGCGCTGTTCTTGGCTCCGTGGATCTCAACATCACCGTACAACGGATTGCCGCCTTCAATAAAATATACTGACATCTTTCACGCATCCTTTCACCAAACGAAAAGGAATTAACTGTACAGACTTCTGCACAATCAGTATCATCTTATGCTTTTCTGTGAAATTTGGTGAAAGCCATTCATTTTATCCGGAAAGAATTATTTTCCCAGCAGTTTCATGAGAATCTGATAGATTCTGTCGTTTGCGTCGATGATCGCAAGCTTCTGCGCGTTCTCCCCGAACTCCTTGAGTTTCTGCGGATGGTTCAGGAAATCCTCCACGATATCGCAGAGTTTCCGCTGCGTCAGTTCCTTTTCCTCGATGACAACCGCCGCGCCGTGCTGCGAGAGCACGCAGGCGTTGTGGTACTGGTGGTTTTCCGCAACGTTCGGGGAGGGGATCAGGATCGACGCCTTGCCCGCGGCCTGCAGCTCGCTCAGCGTGATTGCGCCGGAACGCGAGATGATCAGATCCGCCGCCGCCAGCAGGCGCGGCATGTCGTCGATGTATTCGCGGATGTCGACATGCTTGTTGCCGGTCAGATCGACGCCCTTCTCCTTTAAAAGCCGCGGCACCAGCTCGGTTCCATACCGGCCGGTCGCGTGGATGTGGTGGATTCTATCGGTCTTGTAATGCCAGGCGATCAGCCCCGCGACCGCCTCGTTGATGGTCCTTGCGCCCAGGCTGCCGCCGAACGACAGGATGCACATCCTGTCTCCGATGCCAAGCTCCCTGCGGGCCTTTTCGCGGTCCTCAAACAGGATTTCCTCGCGGATCGGGTTGCCGACCACCTCGTATTCGCAGCCCTTCTCGAGGTATTTCTTCGCCTCCTCGACGGCAAGCAGCACGCGGTCGACATATTTGGAGAGCAGCTTGGTCGTGACGCCGGGGAACGCGTTCTGCTCGTGGGTCACGGTTTTAAAGCCAAGCTGTGAAGCCTTGCGCAGGACCGGGCCGCTGACATAGCCGCCGGTTCCGACGACGATATCCGGCTGGAAGCTCTTCAGGATTTTCTTCGCCTGCGCGCTGGATTTGAAGACGCATCCGATGGCAAGGATGTTGTTGCCGATGTTCTCGAGCGTCAGCTGACGCTTGATGCCGCGCACATTGACCGGCACAAAATCATATCCGGCCTGCGGCACGAGCTTTGCCTCCATGCCGCGCGGGTTGCCCGCGAACAGGATCTGCGCATCCGGCTGCTTCTTTTTTATGTAGTTGGCGACCGACAGCGCCGGGTTGATGTGTCCCGCCGTGCCGCCTGCCGCAAACAGATATTTCATGGTGTCGCGCCCCTTTCTTCATCCGTCTCATTTGTCCTGGTGTTCCCTGTCATATGTGACTGTCCGCATACAGGCCCATCCATCGATTCCGCCCTTCGCCCGGCGTTCCCGCCGGAAAAAGCGCTAGGTCTTTTCGATGTTGGAATAACGGGAGATGGACAGGACAACTCCCATCTGGGCCAGCAGCATGATCAGCGACGTACCGCCCGAACTGAAGAACGGCAGGCTGATGCCGGTGTTCGGAATCGAATTGGTGACAACCGCGATGTTGAGCATCGCCTGGATCGCAACCTGCGCGGTCAGGCCGGCCGCCACCAGCGAAGCGAATTTGTCCTTCGCCTTCATCGCGATGGTGAAGCCGCGCCAGAGCAGCAGCGCGAACAGGATGATGATCAGCGCCGCGCCAATGAAGCCGAGCTCCTCGCAGACGATCGCGAAGATGAAGTCGTTCTGCGGCTCCGGGATGTACAGGAACTTCTGCCGCGAATTGCCGAGTCCCACGCCCATCAGGCCGCCCGAACCGATTGCGTACAGCGACTGCACGGTCTGGAAACCGTCGCCGAGCGCGTCCGAGAACGGGTCCAGCCAGACATCCACGCGCGACCCGGCGTACTGGACCGTGCCGGTCACAATGATCAGGAATACCCCGATCACCCCGGCGATGCCGGCTATCGTGAACCACTTGAGGTTCGCCCCTCCCACAATCATCATGATACAGCCGAGCATCAGGATGATGATCGTGCCGGACAGATGCGGTTCGAGTATCATCAGCGCCGAGATCAGCACCAGGATGATGCCGAACGGCAGGATGCCGTGCTTGAACTCCTTCATGTGCTTGTCTTTGAGTACAATGATCTTGGCAAACAGGAGTATGACCGCAAACTTTACGATCTCGGACGGCTGTACGGAAAAGATGCCCAGCGGTATCCAGCGGCGAATGCCGTTTTCATCCGGGGGACAGAACAGCACCACAATGAGCAGGACCACCGCAAGCGCCATGATCGGCACCGCAAGCTTTTCCAGCACCCGGTAGTTGACAAAGGAAATCACGATCATCGCCGCGACTCCGATAAATGCAAAGACCAGCTGCCTTTTGATGTAATAAAAGCTGTCTCCGTCCTGACGGTAGTAGCCCTGCGCGTAGCTTGCCGAAAACAGCATAATCAAACCGAAGGTGAGCAGCGCCAGCACAAGCAACAGGAAGATCAGATCCATGGAAGGTTTCGCGCTATTTTTTTTCGTCCCCTGTTTTTTCGTCCCGATTGATTTCGATGACCCTTTTGCAGCCAATAAAACTCACCTCCAATTTGGAAATTTTACATAAAGTATACGCACGCAATGGCAATGCCGCAGCCGATAAGCTGCACCAGGGAAAATACGCCCACAATTTTGACCTCGCTCCACCCCCCCATCTCAAAGTGGTGGTGGATCGGGCTCATCTTGAAGATGCGCTTGCCGGTCGTCTTGAAGCTGATGACCTGCAGCACCACCGACAGCGCCTCGACAATATAGATGATGCCAACCGGGAGAAGCAGGACCGGAAGTCCAAGCGCAAACGCGACGGCGACCAGCATGCCGCCTAAAAACAGGGAACCGGTATCCCCCATAAACACCTTGGCCGGGTGGAAGTTCCAGACCAGGAACCCGACACATCCGGCCGCCAGCGCCGTGGACATGATGCTTGCGTTCACGAAGCCGAGCAGCGTCGCGATGATCATAAAACCGATCGCACTGACAAAGGTTACGGAGGTCGCGAGGCCGTCCACGCCGTCGGTCAGGTTGACCGCGTTGACGATGAACACGATCAGTAGCAGCATCAGCGGATAGTAGAAGAAGCCGAAGTCGAGCTGGCCGATCAGCGGAAAGACGACCACGGTGCTTTTATCGCCGGCTAAGTAGATGCTCAGCAGGTATGCGCCCGCGGTCAGGAACTGGAAGATCAGCTTCTGCGTCGCCGTAAGCCCGAGGTTGCGCTTCTTGACCACCTTGATGTAGTCGTCGATGAAGCCGATCAGCCCGTAGGCCAGCGCCATCAGAAGGCCCGCAACCAGCTTGACGTTGGTCAGGTTGTGCGCGGGGTCTGAGAGCATGCCGGCCTGCGACGCGAGCAGGAGATATGATATTAGGATGGCCAAAACCATGCCGATTATAAACATGATTCCGCCCATGGTAGGCGTTCCCTGCTTATCCTTGTGCCAGACGGGACCGATGTCGAGAATTGTCTGTCCGTATTTGAGCTTCTTTAAAAACGGGATCAGCCAGAACCCTAAAACTGCCGTGACGGCAAACGCGATGACCGCCGCCATGATGACTGGTAAACTGTTCATAACCTCGTTAACACTCCTCGTACAATTTGTTGATGATCTCCTCCAGTTTCATGCCCCGGCTGGCCTTGAACCAGACGATGTCGCCCTCCCGGACGCTTCGTTTCAGGCATTCATAGAGCTTTTGTTTGTCTTCAAAATGGTACGCCTGAGACATTCCCGCTTCCCTTGCCGCATCCACGCAGTGCGCCGACTCGTCGCCGTATGTAAGCAGCAGGCCGATGTCTAGCTTCGCCGCGAGCGCGCCGGTCTCCCGGTGGCTCTGTTCGGCATATTCGCCCAGCTCAAGCATATCGCTGAGCACGGCGATCTTCCTGCCTTCACAGCGCATGCCCGAAAGCGTCGTGAGCGCGGCGGTCATCGAGTCGGGGCTTGCGTTGTAGCAGTCCTCGACGACGGTATAGCCGTTATGCCGCACGGTGCGCTGCCGCATGCCTGAGGGCACGTAATCGAGCAGCGCCTGGATGCAGGTTTCCGGTGCAATCTCCAGCAGCACGCCGGTCAGGAAGGCCGCCAGCGCGTTCAGGACATTGTGCCGGCCGATGCATGGAATCCTGGCTTCATATCTGTTTTGATTCCATAATATCGCAAAGGAGGTGCTGTCCGCCTGTTCGCAGAGGTCCACGGCGCGGATGTCGCAGTCCGGGTTGTCGATGCCGTACAGATAGATGTGGAAATTTTCGTCTTTGACCCGGCAAAGCAGGTCGTCGTCCCCGTTCAGGATCAGCGGGGAGCCTTTCTCAAGCCCGTCGGTGATCTCGAGCTTCGCCTTCAGGATGTTCTCCCGGCTGCCGAGATGCTCGATGTGCGACACGCCGATGACCGTCACAACCGCCATCTGCGGCCGGGTGGCCACGGTGAGTTCATGGATTTCGCCGAACGCCGACATGCCCATCTCGATGACGCCGGCCTGGAAGCTGTCATCCAGACGCAGCAGCGTCTTGGGAAGCCCGACCTCGTTGTTGTAGTTGCCCTGCGTCTTGAGCGTCTTGTATCGGCTTTCGAGCACCGCCGCGATCATCTCCTTGGTGGTCGTCTTGCCGACCGAGCCGGTCACCGCGACCAGCAGGAGACTGAACTGCGAGCGGTAATACTGCGCCATATCCAGAAACGCCTGCCGCGTGCTTTTCACATAGATGACCCTGTCATCCGGGATATCGACCTTCCGGTCGGCCACAACGCAGGCTGCGCCCTCTTCCAGCGCGCGGCCGGCGAACAGGTGCCCGTCGAACCGTTCCCCGCGCAGGGCAAAAAACAGGCTTCCCGGCTCGATGCTCCTGGTATCGGTGCTGACCGAAGAGATCCTGCCCGAAACCCGGCTGTCACTGCCGAGTGCCTGGGCTACCTCGTGTAAATCCAATTCCTTCATACTGTCCCGTAAACCCTTTCCATGATGGTTTGCCCGAAGGCTGAGGACGCTCACTGTGTCCATATCGCGGCGGCCCTTGCCGCTAACCGGACGGTTTCTCCTTTTGCCGCATACGGTTCAGAAGATCCAGCACAATCCGGTGCTCGTCAAAATAGATGGTTCCATAGTTCAGAACCTGATAGTCCTCATGCCCTTTTCCGGCTAGAATAAGTATATCATCTTTCCGGGAATTTTCAAGTGCCCATTCTATCGCTTCAAACCGGTCCGGAAGGATTTTACAGGGCGTTTTGTGTTTCTCCAGGCCCGGCATCGCGTCGCCGATGATCTGCATCGGATCTTCGTCGCGCGGGTTGTCGGAGGTGAGGATCACAAAATCGGAGTTTTCCGCGACGATGTCGGCCATCTTGGCGCGTTTTGTCCGGTCACGGTTGCCCGCGCAGCCGAACAGCGTCACCACCCGCCCCTTCGCAAACTGCCGGAAGGTCGTGATGACCTTGAGCAGGCCGTCCGGCGAGTGCGCATAGTCGCAGATGACCGTATAATCGGTGTTTGTCGGCAGCACCTCGGTGCGTCCGCGCACACCCTCGCAGCTGCAGAGCCCCGCCGCGACCTTCTCCATTGGGATGCCGAGCGCCGCGCCGCAGCCCGCCGCAGCCGTCGCATTCGAGACGGAGAAATCTCCCGGCATGCAGAAACGGATGCGTTCAAGCCCTCCGGCGTGCAGCAGGGAAAACCGGCTTCCGCCGGCATGGCTTCTAATATCCTTTGCCGTGAAATCGGCTTGGTCGTCGGTGATGGAAAAGGTGTATACCCGGCAGCGGCCCCTGTATTCATCGGCAATCCTGCGACCATAGGGGTCGTCGAGGTTCACAACCGCGATGCGGCTCATGTCGAACAGCTTTTTCTTGGCCGCAAAGTAGTTCTCCATCGTGCCGTGGTAGTCGAGATGGTCCTGCGTGAGGTTTGTAAAGATGCCGGCCTCAAACCGGCAGCCGGTCAGGCGTTCCTGATCCAGCGCATGGGAGGAGGCCTCCATGACGACATACTGGCAGCCGGCCTTCAGCATGCGGGAAAACAGCACATGCAGCTGCGCCGGGTCGGGCGTCGTGTGTTTTGCCGGCAACACGATGTCTCCAATCTCGTTGTGAATCGTGCCGATGACGCCGACCCTGTAGCCGGCTTCCTGTAAGATATGTTTTAACAGATAGGTGATCGTCGTCTTGCCGTTTGTGCCGGTCACACCGATCAGCTTGAGCTTCCGTGCGGGATTGCCGTTCAGGTTCGCGCACATCACCGCATAGGCTTCGCGGGTATCCTTTACAACAACCTGATTTTCGACGCCGGTATCCCGCGCGCAGACGACAACCGACGCGCCGCGTTCCAGCGCGTCCCGGACATGCATATGCCCGTCGTCCTTTGTTCCCTGGATGCAGACAAAGGCGCTTCCTTCCTGCGCAATTTGAGAATTGCAGGTAACCTCCGTGATATCAGCATCCGGCGTGTTTCCGGTGTATTCGATTCCTTCCAGCAGTTTTGAAAGTTTCATAACAGCCTCCTGACAGCATAAGCGGTAAAAATCGATATCCAACCATATCGTTGACATAAACGGCACTCATTATCCGGCTCTTTGTTGAAATCCTCAGAACACGGCATCCCGCTGCTTCTCCATCGTTCGGCTGCCAGTCTCTTTCGCGATCCTGCTGCACCGCATCTGTCAAAAAGCGGTGATTTATAAGAATAAGCGTCTGCAACGCTGAATCTTCTGACTGAGATAAAATGATGTGCTGATTCTTCATCCCTGTGGCCTTCCGAGCGCCTATGATGCAAAAACCTGTAAACCCAGGCTGCAAAAAGACAGGGTTAAAAATCAGTATGCTAAAACTTCAAAAACCTTTCCTGCTAATTTATAAGTTCAAGCTGCAAAAACCTTGCCCTGAAAAATGCAAATTCAAGCGGCAAAAATTTCGCCTTGAAAAACTGCAAGCCCAAGCGGCAAAAACCTTATAAGCTTATCTTTGCGCACCCTTCCCCAGAATGCGGAAGGGTGCGCTTGTTGCGTCATATTCTGTTATGAAGGTTGAAATCACCGGAAATTGGGCGGTTTCATCTTCCATAAACTTTACGTTTGCATTTGGATGAATCTCATAGCATCCAGCCATTGCTCTCTGTCAAAAAACAAGCTGTCTTCTGTTTAAACCCGGCTTCTTCTGTTCCCGACGCACGCTGCCGGTTTACTGCGTGACCGGGAGCTGGTCGACCGGTTCTTCGGTCACAAAGGTGACCGTGACAACCGTGCCCTCATCCACCTCTTCGCCGGCGGCAGGCTCCTGTTTGGCCGCAGTGGACGGCCCGCTGTCTATGCCGGATCCGGCGATACGGATGTTAAGGCCCGCGTTGATGATCTCCTGATTGGCCTCCTGCCCGCTCTTGCCGACTACATCCGGCACCGTGACCTTGCTTGAGGAGGATTCCTCCGTGTAGATGATGACCGTTCCGCCGCGCGGAATTGAGTCCCCGCCGGACGGGATCTGCTCGAGAATCGTCTCGCCGTTTCCGACGATGCGGCACTGCAGGCCCAGCAGGTTCAGGTCGTTCTGGCCTTCCAGACGCTTTCTGCCGACGACGTTCGGGACGCTGATGTCCATCTTCTCAAGCTCCTCGGCCGTATACTGCGGTTCGATGCCCATATAGGACAGTGTCTCGGAAAGGACCGAACCGACAACCGGCGCCGCGATGACCGAACCGAAGGTGGATGCCTTGGTCGGCTCATCCAGAAGAACCAGCACGGCGATCTGCGGATCGTCGGCCGGGGCGAATCCCATGAAGGACGAGATGAAGTCGACGACCTGGCCGTTGACCTGCTGGTCGATCTTCTCGGAGGTACCGGTCTTTCCGCCGATGCGGTAGCCCGCGATGTAGGCGTTGCGTCCGCTTCCCTCGGTGACGACCTTCTCAAGCATCAGCGCGATCTCGTTGGAAACCTCCTCGGAGATGACCTCGCGCTTGACGGTTGTGCTGTAATCCTTGACGACGTTGCCGTCCGCATCCACCACCTGCTTGACGATGTGCGGCTGAACCAGCTTGCCGCCGTTGATCGCGGCCGAAACCGCCGTGATGAGCTGGATCGGCGTGACCTTGAAGGTCTGGCCGAACGAGGAAACCGCCAGCTCCACCGGTCCCTGCAGGTCGGACAGCGGATGGTAGATGCTCTCCGCCTCGCCGGGCAGGTCGATGCCGGTCAATTCGGTCAGCCCGTATGCTTTGAAGTATTTAAAGTAGTTTTCCGGACCCAGCTTGGCGCCGATCGCCATGAAGGCCGGGTTGCAGGAATTCATCAGCGCGTGGGTGAAATCCTCGGCGCCGTGTCCCGCGTGCTTCCAGCAGGAGATGTTGCGGCCCGCAACGGTCAGCGAACCGTTGCAGAAGAACTGACTGTCCTTGGTATCGGTGCCCTCCTCGAGCGCGCTCGACGCCGTGATGATCTTGAAAACCGATCCCGGCTCATACGGGTCGGAGATGCACTTGTTGCGCCACTGCGCTTCCTGCTGCTTCCGAAGCTCCTTGCTGTACGCTTCGCCTGTCAGCTTTTCCAGCTCCTCTTTGATGGCCGGGTCGCTGATCTCGAACGGCTCGTTCAGGTTGAAGTCGGGCTTAGTCGCCATGCCCAAAATCTCGCCGGTGTTGACGTCGATGGCGATGGCGGCGGCGCGGTTCTCGACGCCGTACTCCTCGACCGCCATCTCGAGGTTATTCTCCAGGAAATACTGGATCACGTTGTCGATGGTCAGCACCAGGCTGTTGCCGTCCTTGGCGTCGTACATTTGTTCGTATTTGAACGGCATGTCGGTGCCCCAGGCATTCTTCGCCGATACAATTTTACCCGCTGTACCGGTCAATATTTTGTCGTAATACGCCTCGATGCCCGCAAGTCCCTGATTGTCGGTTCCAGTGAAGCCGATCACAGTGGACGCGAGGTTGTTGTTCGGATAGTAGCGCTTGTTGTCCTCCACCAGATGCACCGCCGTAATGTTCTTTTCGGTGACGAATTCGACCACCTTGTCGGCGACATCCTTTTCTATCTTCTTCTTGACAATCTCATAGTAGGTGTTGTTCTTCATCTTGTCGAGCAGGTCCTGTTTGTCGACCTCCAGAATTTCGGACAGGCCGCTTGCAATCAGTTCCTTCTCCTTGTCGTCCTCTATGTCGGCGGGAGAGACAAACACGGTCCAGACCGTGGCGCTCTTCGCCAGGATATTCATGTTGCGGTCGTAGATCGTACCGCGCTTCGGGCTGATTTCCGTCGTCCTGAGCTGCTGGTTGGTCGCCTTCTTCTGCAGATCGTCGTTCGCCACCACCTGCAGGTAAAAAAGCCTGCCGATCAGGCCGATAAAGCCGAGCAGCACCAGGCCGGCCATCATGACAAACATGCGCTTTCTCATGGTATTGGATGGTCCTGTAAGCATCTTGTGTTGTTCACTCCTCTTTGCTATTTTTATGTACCCTGTGCCGTAATAGAACCCTTTGTTCACCGGACGGCAGATTTCCGCCCCGAAGCACAGGATTCGTCCCGCAAAACTGCCCATATTGAAAGAATACTAAGCTGTTTGCGAATCATGTCTCAAACAACTTAGTATTGATGTCTTTTTATTTAACAGTCTTTTTGGTTACTACCATTTTATTGCGTCAAACCTTCAGGTATTCCTTCAGCATGTCAACAAATTGTGCAAACCGGTCTGTTTTTGGCTGTGTCTCCCCTTTTTGGGTCAGTTCGACCTGATCTCCCTGCGAAAGGTTGACGTATTCCACCTGGTACTTCTGCATCTTGCTGAGTCCAAGCTGCGTGGTCGCGTAGTTTTCGATGCTGTTCAGCGACATCTTGCGGTCCAGTTCGACGCTCAGCCGCTCGGTTTCGGACTGCAGCTCGTTCAGGACGCCGTTCTGCGTGGCGATCTGTCCGCCGATCTCGGTGAGGACCGCGCGGTTATATAGCATGAAAGCGGTCATGACCACCAGAATCAGCGCAAGCGCGACGTTCTGGACGGTGATGAGCTTTTGTTTCGGTTTTCTTTTGGAAACAACCTTGATTTCGGGCACCTCTTCGGGGCCCTGGGGTTTTGGCGCATAGATGGACAGGTCATAAGCTCGATTGTCATCTTCGTAAAGGATATTCTTTTTCTCTTGCATTCGTTTCCATTCCCTTCGTCGGAAAACCCGCTCATCTGTGCACAAAAATTCTTTGTTTTTCATCCTGACTCAGATACGCGCGTCATCAGCTTTCCTTATTACTTGATTACAACTTCTCTATAACCCTTAATTTTGCACTTCTGCTTCGATTGTTCTGTTCGATTTCCAGAGCCGTCGGCTCGATGGGCTTCCTCGTGATGAGCTTTCCCTTCGGTTCATTCCCGCAGACACAGATCGGGAAGTCCGGCGGACAGGTGCAGCCCTTTGCAAGCGCTGCGAATTTCTGTTTGACCATGCGGTCCTCCAGCGAATGGAAGGTGATCACGGCGATCCTTCCGCTCGGGTTCAGCCGGTCGAACACGCTGTCCAGGCATCTGGACAGGCTGTCGAGCTCGCTGTTCACCGCGATGCGGATCGCCTGAAAGGTCCGTTTCGCCGGGTTTCCGCCGTCCCGGCGGAACTTCGCCGGAATCGATGCTTTGACGATATCCATCAGCTGATGGGTGGTTTCCAGCGGCTGTTCGCTTCGGTATTTCACGATGTTCGCCGCGATATTGGAACTGAAGCGTTCTTCACCGAATTCCCGCAGGATGCGGGCCAGGTCCCTCGCCTCATAGGTATTGACAATGTCATATGCCGAAAGCCCCGTCTGGGACATCCGCATGTCCAGCTTTGCGTCATGCTGGTAGGAGAAGCCGCGCCCCGGCGTGTCCATCTGGTAGGAGGAAACGCCCAGATCCAGCAGTATGCCGTCGATCCCGGCGATCCCGAGGCTGTCCAGCACACCGCAGACGTCGGCGAAATCCGACCGGACGACCTGCGCGCAGGTAAATTCCCGCAGCCGTTCGGACGCCGCATTGATGGCATCCGGGTCCTTGTCCAGCGCAATGAGCCTTCCGCCCTGCAGCTTTTCTGCGATATGGAAGGAGTGTCCGCCGCCGCCGGCCGTGCCGTCCACATAGACGCCTTCGGGCCGGATGTGTAGCGCGTCGATGCACTCCTGTAAAAGAACCGAGATATGTTTAAATTCCAAGCCGCGTTCCCCTTTTAAAAATCAATTTCATCCATCTGCTGCGCGATCATGTCGGAATCCAGCTCAGACTGCAGGCTCTCCCACTTCTCTTTGTCCCAGATTTCCGCCCGGACCGACGCGCCGGCCACCACGATGTCCTTGCCGAGGTCCGCATAGGTTCTCAGGTTGGCCGGGATCAGCACCCTGCCCTGCTTGTCCGGCGTCACATCCACGGCGCCCGCAAAGAAGAAGCGCTGCAGGTTGCGGCTCTTGGACATCGGCAGGTTTTTGATCTTGTCCTCTAAAACCGACCACTCATCCATCGGGTAGACGAACAGGCAGCCGTCCAGGCCCTTGGTGACCATGAAGGTTTCCCCGAGCGACTCGCGCAGCTTGGCGGGAAAGGTTATTCTGCCTTTAACATCCAATACACATCCGTATTCGCCGGTCATAACCCTTCACATCCTTCCCCGCTTCGAGGTTCGGTTCACCACTTTTCACCACTTGCAACCACTTTTCTATTATTATACCGTGTGCCCATACAAATTGCAAGCCTTTCGACAAAAAAACATCCTTTCTTTTTTTGGATTTTCAGAAATTTTCTTGTTGCTTTATTCCAAAATTTTCTGAGATTTTTAGATAAAACGTTGCAATTTGAGAATTCAAAAACCTATAAAAAGGAAATTCACCCATTTGCAGGATACATTTCCCTATCCGATCCTTCCTGAACCGGATGGCAGTTACAAAGCTGTATGCGTCACCCTTTTCTGGATGGCCAGAAGATAGGGCGGATCTTTTTTATTTAAGAAGGAATACCGCAGCACATCGTACCGCTTCGCGTCCAGCTCTGAGACGAACTCCAGCAGCGCGTCCGATTCCCGTTTCCCATTTGGGTGCCCGGGATAGACGACCAGCACGATGACGCCGCCCTCCCGGAGCAGGACGAGAGCCTTTTGAAGTGCGCACAGCGTGCTCTGCGGCAGGGAGGTGACCGTCTTGTCCGCACCGGGCAGGTAGCCGAGGTTGAAGATGCCCGCGTCAAGCTCTTCCTTTATATAGCGGTCCAAATTGCTGTGGCTGTCCCAGATGAGCACCGTCCGCCTCCTCGCGTCATGCTCCTGCAGCAGCTTCACGGTAGCGCGCAGCGCTTTTTCCTGGATATCGAACGCGTATACCCTGCCTTTGGGAAGCAGCTGGGCCAAAAACAGCGTGTCATGGCCGTTTCCCATCGTAAAATCCGCCGCGGCGCTGTCCTCATGCAGCACATCCCGCAGCAGCTCCTTTGCAAAATCCAGCACATATTTCACCCTGCATCCCCCTTTGCCAGCCGCCCCTGGTAACTGTTCCGGCGCAGCAGCTCCTTATCGATTTCATTCATCACCACAAACTTTTTCAGGCTCCACATCGGGCCGACGAGCTGTTCCTTCGCGCCGTCCCCGGTCACCCGGCCGATGACGGCCGCAGCCGGCAGCAGCTCGAGCTGCGAGCAGACGATGTCCACATATTCCTCAAGCTCCAGCAGCCTGAACGCACCGTCCTCATACAGCTTCTCAAGCTGGGTCCCTCTCAGCACATGCAGCAGATGCAGCTTGACGCTGTGCGGCCCGAGCGCGGCCACACGGCGCACCGTCTCGAGCATCATCTCCCGGTCCTCCCCCGGAAGGCCGTTGATCAGGTGCACGCAGACCCGGACGCCGAGCTCCTTCAGCTTTCGGAACGTCCGCTCAAATTCCGCATAGTCAAAACAGCGGTTGATCAGCCTGCCGGTTTGGTCATGAGCCGTCTGCAGGCCAAGCTCCACCACCAAATAGGTTCTTTGATGCAGGTCCGCGAGATAATCCAGCGTCTCATCACTGATCGCGTCCGGCCTTGTCGCGATGCTCAACCCCACCACGCCGTCAAATCGCAGCGCAGCCTCATATTTTTCCCGCAGCACATCGATCGGCGCATAGGTGTTTGTATAGGCCTGAAAATAAGCGACATACTTCGCCCGCGGCCATTTGTGATGGAGCTGTTCCTTCACCTTGCAGAACTGGCTGTAAAGGTCCTCGGCGGGATTTCCGGCAAAATCCCCGCTGCCCGCTTCGGAGCAGAAGATGCAGCCGCCAATGCCCCTGGTCCCGTCCCGGTTCGGACAGGTAAAACCGGCGTTCAGCGACACCTTGAACACCTTGCATCCGAAGGTCTGCCGCAGATGATAGTTCAGTGTATGGTAACGTTTGTTGCTGTCGGTGTACGGAAACGGATTGTCCATGCTCTTCCTCCTCATCTTTGATGGATACAGTATACCACAGATTGATGAAAAATGCTTAAAAAACGCCAATTTTGCCGGAATCGGACTTTCCCGCCGCAGGACGTCCGGCTTGCTCCTGTTCCCTCATCTTTGCGCGGCTTTACGCACGCTTTACCGTTATTTTGCATAAATTTCAGTATCCAATTTTGTGCAACAATCCATGTCGATTGGTTATTATGCACTATTATCAGCCTATATATTAGTGCATAATGACCAGTAATCCATTTAACCTTGCCGCGAAGTTCGTATGTTCTACATCTGGATTTTCCCTGCGCGGCGTGCTATAATAGAGTCACAGTCAAGGAGGGATATCCCATAAAGGATTTTCACCTGAAACTGAAAAACACGGCGGATGATCGGGATACCTCTTCCATCAACCTGTCAGGAGCATGTCTCCTCCCCTTTCAGAACGCCGTAGCAAAACTGCCATCCAATAAATCTTCATATATACGAAAACAGTACTAGTGTTTAGGAGGAATGTGTTATGTTGTATAGCATTCAAGTGAAATTCAGAAAGATTAAATTCGAAAACGGCAAAGAGATCGTAAACGATTACAAGGACTTTTCCGACAGCCTGATCGGTTTGGATGGAACCGTCATCGTGAAACAGGGCACCGGCGAAACCAACGGCAGAACCTCTCTGGCTCTGATGACCGTTGTGGAGCCTGAGGTTGCCGCAACCGTAGAAACTGATAACATCGAGATCATCAATATGATCAAAGAAAAGGAATACGCAGCCGCGTCTGTACACGCTGCGTAATAGAATGAAACCCATCACCCACTAAAACCCCATTTCCTTAAAAAATCATGATACGCTTTTTGCCGCCGGCTTTCCTTACAGAGCCGGCGGCCTTTTTTTGTTTTGATATGCCGCCGCACCCATGCAGGGGGCTGTATCATATATTCAGCCGGCAGACCCCGCATGCATCGCTTCTCCGCGAAGCCATCACCACAGTTTGTTTGGTAATTGTTTTGCTTCAGCCCGGTTTGTTTGGTTCTCGCTCTGTTTCAGCGGAATTTTGTATAGACACAATGCATAAATTCAAGTTTTTCAATTTGTGCACTCGTACCCGTCATTTGTTTATTATGCACTATTTCAACACATTCAATTAGTGCATAATGACTATTAATTTTGATTTTCTCTTCCACAAGTTCGTGCGTTCTACATCTAGACTTTTCCTGCACATCGTGTTATAATAGAGTCACAGTCAAGGAAGGGAACACCGCAAGATACACCTTCATATGACTGGGATGTAGGCTTTAGATCAAAGGGATGATTCTCCCAACACCCGTCAAAGAGCTCCGCTCTTCCCCTTTCAAATGAGCTTACTCCTTAAAACGCCATCCAATAAATCTTCATATATACGAAAACAGTACTAGTGTTTAGGAGGAATGTGTTATGTTGTATAACATTCAGGTGAAATTCAGAAGCATTAAATTCGAAAATGGTAAGGAAGTCGTAAACGACTACAAAGATTTTTCCAACAGCTTGATCGGTTTGGATGGAACCGTCATCGTCAAACAGGGTACCGGTGAAACAAACGGCAGAACCTCTCTGGCATTGATGACCGTTGTAAAACCGGATGTAGTCGCAACCGTTGAAACCAACAACATTGAGATCATCAATATGATCAAAGAAAAAGAATACGCAGTCGCGTCTGTACACGCTGCGTAAACCCATCGCCACTGATTACCCCTATCTTTAACAATAGAGATACGCTTCACGCTTCCCGGCCTTCCTTACAGGGCCGGGAGTTTTTTATTCATATCCCTGTGAAAAAACGCATCGAATCCCGTTCTGCGCATCGCAAGCAGATGAAACAAGCGCACAGAAATGAGGCCCCCTTTGTCCCATCGCACGGATGGTTCAAAGGGGGCCTCTTCCTGTATTTCGGTTTTATTCGTCTTCGTTGTCCCAGTTGTGCCAGACATTCTGCACGTCGTCGTTGTCGTCGAGCATCTCGAGCAGGCGGTTCATTTTGATGCGCAGCTCCTCGTCGTCGATCCTGGTGTAGGTGGACGGGATGTACTCAATTTCCGCCGACTCCAGTTCATAGCCCTTGTCGGTCAGGAAATCGCGCACCTTCGAAACCTCGGCTGTATCGGTGAAGACCTCGACGATCTCATCCTCAAAGTTGAAGTCGACGGCGCCCGCCTCAAAGCAATCCTCCATGACCTTCTCTTCGTCCAGGCCCTCATTTTTTATGATGACGACGCCCTTCTGCGCGAACATGAACGAGACGCAGCCGGTCTGTCCCAGATTGCCGCCGTACTTGTCAAAGTAGTGGCGCACATCGCCGGCAGTGCGGTTGCGGTTGTCGGTCAGCGCCTCCACGATGACCGCGACGCCGCAGGGGCCGTAGCCTTCGTAGGTGATCTCTTCAAAGTTGTTCTTCTCGCTGTCGCCGGCCGCCTTCTTGATGATGCGGTCGATATTGTCGTTCGGCACGTTGTTGGCCTTCGCCTTTATGATCAAATCCTTCAATTTGGAGTTCGAGCTGGGGTCCGCTCCGCCTTCCTTGACGGCTACGGTGATTTCACGGCCGATCTTGGTAAAGATCTTGCCCTTCTGCGCGTCTGTCTTCTCTTTTTTCCTCTTGATATTGCTCCATTTGGAATGTCCGGACATTCATATCTTCCTTTCCGATCCGTTTCACACGGCCTTTGCCGGGGTATCTTTCCGCTCTTTGCCGTGTCTTCTTTGATAAATCCGTTATTTGTTTATTGTATCACATCCGTTTTGCGGATACAAGACGCTCTGCAAATTTGATGGAATCAGCCCAAAGAATGCGGCGCATCCCGGCGCGCAAATTGTGAACGATTCACAATTTACGGCTGCCTTCGATGCACCGCGTGAGATCTGCCTGACGTTTATCCGGCAATCCGCGACAGGTATTTGTCACGGTACTGCTCAAATTTGGCGACATATTCGCCGGTCTTGCCCTGATGGACGTTTTCAATGTATTCATGCCGGTTAATCTGGCCCGCCTTGCTGACATAGCCGATCAGATAGATGGCGATATTCGAACAGTGGTCCGCAATCCTTTCAAGATTGGCCAGCGTTTCGAGGAAGTGCACGCCGGCTTCCACCTGGCAGGTGCCATCCTTCAGACGGATGATATGCCGGGTCTTCAGCATATCCACCATGTCGTCGATGGTCTCCTCCAGCGGTTCGACATCCAACGCGAGTTTGGCGTCGTTCTCCACAAAGGCGCGCTGTGAAAGCTCGATGATCTCCGATACCGCATCCGCAATGGCGTTTAACTCCAGCTTCGCCTGATCGGACAGCGAGACGTCGTCCTCATATAGGATACCGGCCGATTCGGTGATGTTGATGGAGTAGTCGCCGATTCGCTCGACCTCGCTGATCATATGCAGATATTCGGTCACCGAACGGCTCTCCTCGTCGCTGAGCTCCTTGTCGCCCAGCTTTAAGAGGTAGTTGCCGGTCCGGTCCTCCATGATATCGATGGTGTTCTCATGCTCCTCAATGCGTGCGACCAGCTTGCGGTCATACTTCGAGAACAGCGTCACAGACTTGGCGAAATTGTCCTTTGCGTGATCCATCATAACCGCCAGCGTGTTGCGCGCCTGGACCAGCGCAAGGCCCGGGGATACGAGGAAACGTTCGTCCAGATTGCTGGTCTGGCTGACAGGTCCGTCACCATCCTTGTCGCGGATGGTGAGCTTCGCAAGCTTCTCCAGCAGCGAAGCGAACGGCAGCAGCAGGAAGGTCGTCGCAATGTTGAAGACCAGATGGAAGTTTGCGATGCCGCCGCGGTCAATCGGCTGATCCCAGAAGCTGAAGCCGATAAAATGCTGGAAGGTATAGGTAAACACAAAGAACACAATGGTGCCGATGACGTTGAAGTACAGATGCACCATCGCGGCGCGGCGCGCGTTTTTGTTCGCGCCGATACTGGAAAGCAGGGAGGTCACGCAGGTGCCGATATTCTGGCCCATGATGATCGGAAACGCCGCGGAGTAGGTGATGCCGCCGGTAGAGCTGAGCGCCTGCAAAATACCGACCGAGGCCGACGAGCTCTGGATGATCGCCGTGACCAGTGCGCCGACCACAACGCCCAGAATCGGATTCGAAAGGGTCGCAAAGATCTGCGTAAACTCCGGCACATCCTTGAGCACGCTGACAGCGCCCTCCATGGCGAACATACCGGTGAACAGGACTGAAAATCCCAAAAAGATCTGGCCGACGTTCTTGTGCTTGTTCTTTTTCGAGGTCATGAACAGCAGGATGCCGACCACGGCCACCATCGGCGCCAGCGTGGTGGGCTTTACCAGGGACAGCAAAAAGTTGTCGCCGCTGATGTCGCTCAGACGAAGAATCTGCGCCGTCACCGTCGTACCGATGTTCGCACCCATGATGACGTAGATGGCCTGCTTCAGTTTTAAAATACCGGCGTTGACCAATCCCACGACGATAACGGTGGTCGCGGATGAGCTTTGAATCACGCCGGTGACAAGTGCGCCAAGTAAAATTCCCTTATAGAATTTGTCAGTAAATTTCTCCAGAGTTTTCTCCAGGCGGCCGCCGGAAAGCTTTTCAAGGCCGCTGCTAAGGATATTCATACCAAACAGGAACGTTGCCAGACCGCCCAACAGCGACACAATGTTAAAAAAACTCATTGAACTCCCCCTATTGTCCTTTAAACAATCGTTTCCCCAAATTTTGACGCTTTGTATACATACACGATTATTATAACATCTTTCGACAGGATTGTATATTATGAAATTTACAAAAAACCATTTTTCATCTGTTGAATATATTTTTTTAAACATCAAAAAGAAATCTGTCTATTTTTTTATTCAGGGGCAGTTTTTCAAAAAAACATCTCTTTTTATCAGTATATGCGCATGTTTTAAAAAGGTTTTTCGGATATGCCGAACGATTCTTGCTATTACCCGGACTTGTGTATATAATAAAGATGTAAAGGGACAGCCAGTGAAGTCCTCGCACAGGAATCCAGCTTCGCTTTGAAAACCGTGAAAACAGGACGTTTCAAAATTGTGGGTACAGAAACTCTGGAGAACCCTCACACCGGGGGCGAAACGCGGCGGTACCAAAGACTACAAAAAGCCTGATGAAAAAGCATTTCGCAAACATAAGTCGGCCAAACATGAAAACACTGCATGAATATCGTAAAACTGTATCCGGAAAGGCAGGGAGAAACCGTTTGATGATCCAACAGGACAGCCAATTCAATCTGTTCCCCTCTCATGCGGGGCTGAGGAAATATGTTTTATATTACAACATCGCATTTCCAGCAAACGATACGTTTGCGGCCCAATATACGCTTATGCCCAACGCCTGCGGAACATTGTCGCTGGCTTTTGACGGAACTGCAGTTATGGCCGAACTCTGGGGAGCATCCCTGACGCCTGTTCCGTTGGGAACGGAGCCAAACAGCTACCGTATCCTGCTGCTCATCCAGCTTTCACCCTACGGTCTGTACCAGATCACGCGTCAGAGCCAGACGGAGTTCGCCGGAAAACGCCTTTCGCTTGCAGACATTGACAGCGAGCTTTTCAAGTCGCTGCATCAGGCCTTTGTCAAATCAAAAACCGTGACGGAATTGGCGAATACCTGCGACCAGATTTTGTACAGGCGGATGGAAAAGCTCGTTGTTTCGGACGCCTTGGTATCGGCGGCCGCCCTGATTTCCGGCAGTCATGGACAAGTGCAGGTGAAGGAAGCCGCCCGGCAATCCGGTTACAGTGAACGGCAGCTGAACCGCCTGTTCCTCACCCAAATCGGAATGAACATCAAACACTTCGCACGCTTAACCCGCTTCAACTATGTGTTAACGCAGATACAAAAATCGCCCTGCTTCTTTGCGGCATTGTCGCAGCAGGCCGGATATTTTGATCAGGCCCATTTTGATAAGGATTTTAAGGATATCAGCGGCGTTTCCCCTCAAACATATTTGAAAACCATGTCGGATTTTTACTATGACGGAATGGAGATCTATCATACAATTTCCTCAAAGGAGGAATGAAATATGAAATACCAGGGTTGTCTTTTAGCAGTCAGGGATATCTCCGTCTCAAAGCGCTTTTATGAAGAGGTGCTTCATCAAGCCGCCGTGATGGATATGGGCGTGCATGTGACCTATGAGGGCTTTTCTCTGCAGCAGGGATATGCCGAGCTCATTGGCGCAGCCGCTGACTATGTAAAAGAACCGTCGCACAGCTTTCAGGTTTATTTTGAGGTGGAGGATTTGGACAAAGTGTATGCCGAAATGAAAAATATACCGGACCTGCAATGGGTGCACGAAATGAAGGAATACCCATGGGGGCAGCGTGACATCCGCGTATATGACCCGGACAAGCATATTGTGGAGATCGCAGAGGATATGCACACGGTCATCAAACGCTTTTTCAGGCAGGGCATGACGGATAAAGAAGTAGCTGAGCGCACGATGCTTCCTCTCGAAGTCGTCAAGCAGTATGCGTCGTGCTGTGACATATGACAGATGGCGGCTTTGAACAGTCAAAGCCGCCATCTTACTCTGGATACACACTAAATAACGGAAACTATGGATCTATATCTGCTTATATCAATCATATTCGAAGATAAGGAGAGTGCCTATGAACTGGGAACCGTGGACAGGCTGTTACAACATAAGTGACGGGTGCGCCAACTGCTATTTTTACGGGCCGCATGCAAAACGCTACGGTCAAAACACCATACAAAAAACAGATAAATTCGACTGGCCGATCCGAAAAAATGCAAAAGGCGCATACAACATAAAAGGAAATAAAATCCTCGCGACCTGTTTTGCGACGGACTTTTTTCTTCCTGAAGCGGATGAGTGGCGTAAGGAGGTCTGGTCCATGATCCGGGAAAGAACAGACATCGAGTTCTTGATCCTGACAAAGCGGATTGACCGTTTCCCCGTATCACTTCCATCCGATTGGGGAGCGGGATATGACAACGTGAATATCGGATGTACCGTCGAAAATCAAAAGCTGGCGGACGAGAGACTCCCATTGTTTTTGTCCTATCCGATCAAGCGGCGTTTTATCGCCTGCGCGCCGCTTTTAGAAGCGATCGATTTAACACCGTATCTGCATGGCGTAGAGCATGTCACAGTGGGCGGTGAAACAGGCCGGGATGCCCGTGAATGCGATTATGACTGGGTGCTGGGTATCCGCCGGCAATGCGTTCATGCAAACGTCACGTTCTGGTTCAAAAATACAGGCTCTTTTTTTAAACGCAATGGCATCGTGGAAAAAATAAACCCGTTCAAGCAAACCGGTAGGGCGAAAGAACTCGGCATCGATATCTCAGATGGAAAGAGGTTGTTTTGATCGAACACTGCGTTTCTCATAGAAATCATCATTTTGCGGAATGTACCGGCGGGTAAATATATGAAAAATATGTGAACATACGCGTGTCCACTTGATTTTTCCAAAAGACTCATTTATAATGAATTTGATAAACGATCTACACTTAATTCGTATACATCCTCCTGTGATTCGGATGCATGAAATCCTTCGGATGCGCCAAACTACTATGGAGGAAGTATCATCGGCCGATACGGCCGCTGGGATAAAGGGGACTGCATAATGAACACACCATTCGATTATTTAATCATCGGCGCCGGCGCTGCCGGCATGGGCGCCGCCAAAGCGCTGCGTTCGCTCGATCAGGACAGCTCCGTTGCGGTCCTGTCCGCCGACACCTACATGATTTCCCGCCCCATGCTGCATCTTTACCTGTCCCATGAACGGGATGAACATACGCTGAATTTTATGCCGAAAGGCTTTTTGGAAAACAACAACGTCACCTGGTTCCACGACTGTACCATTTCTTCGGTTGATCCGAAGAAAAAAACCGTTGCCGCTTCTGACGGCAGATGTTTTGGCTATAAGAAGCTGCTGATTGCCAGCGGCGCTTCTTACTGCATCCCTCCGATTCCCGGGCTGCGCGAAGCGGAGAATGTCTACGGATTCCGCGACCTCATCGATGCTGTCAAGATTGACAAGGCCGCCGAAGGGGCTAAAAAGGCCGTGATCATTGGGGCCGGGCTGGTCGGGCTGGATGTCGCATACGCGCTGGCGCCGCGCGGCATTTCGGTTACGGTGGTTGAGATGGCGGACCGGCCGCTGGCTCTGCAGTTTCCAAAGGAAGCGGCCGGCTGGTATCAGCGGCTTTTTGAGAAGGCCGGTGTCCGTTTCGCTTTGAACGCCAAGGTGAGCGGCGCTGTTCTGGATGGCAAAACGGTGACCTCCATTGAGACTGAAGACGGCACGCGGTATGACTGTGATTTTGTCGTGGTCGCCGCCGGCGTCCGTCCAAACTGCGGATTTCTGCAGGGCAGCGGCATCGCCGTGGAGCGGGGCATCGTCGTGGACGACTACTTAGGCACCAGCGATGAAAACATCTTTGCCGCCGGGGATGCGGCGGGACTCAGCGGCACCTGGGAAGCCGCAACCAAGCAGGGCGTCTGCGCTGCGCACAACATGGTAAATGGAAAGAAAACGATATACGCCGAAAAGGAGACGGTCAAAAACGCCATGAATTATTATGGCTTGACCGGTATTTCGCTGGGTATGGTGGAAGCGCCAAACAACACCTATCGCGAAATTGTAAAGCAGGATGAGAAGGACTATAAACGCCTGCTGATCAGGGACAACATCGTTTACGGCGCCATCCTTCTTGGAAACATCACGGGTATGCCGGTTTGGCAGTATGCCATTCAAAACGGCATCGATCTCTCCCGAACCGGGAAAGAGATCTGGGACATCACACTGCAGGACCTGAAGGGTCTGTAAATTCCACCCATTCTTATTTTTATATATCCCATGAGGGAAACAAAGAAGCCCATGCTGCAAATCAGCATGGGCTTCTTTGGATAAAATATATGAACCAAATAGAACGCATACCAAAAGCCCGCACCTTTCAGTGATGCGGGCCTTCTCTGTTTCTATTGACGGGTCTCTTGCTTTTATTGACAAATTGATGGTTGAATGTCTATGCGAGATAGGTCTCCACAAACCTTTTGACCGAGCTTTCGTCGCCGTGTACCGGCATAAATTCGACCGGCTTGAGATCCCAGTGCTCGATGTGGCAGGCCGTGCCGTCCGGCTCGATGTCATGCAGCTCGCCGAGCGTTTCCACTTCCAGAATCAGGTTGCTGGTATAGGTCTCCAGCGATACGCCGTAGTCCGGATAATCGCCCTGCTCGTTGACATCGTACTGCACCTTGAACACACAGCCCTTGTTTGCATACGCAACCCAGCCCTTTTCATTGTTGATGCCGATCTTGAAGTTGCTTGCCGCCTGCGGGTCCTGCTTCAGCGTGATGTACTCCTTGCCGAATTTGATGCGTTCATCCGACAGGTCGCTGTACGCCCAGACCGCGAGGACACGGTTTGCAAGCAGCCCGGTGTCCTTGGTCGGCTGCGGGATGATCTCCACGCCCTCCTTATCCATGACCGTGATGCCCCAGAGCGCGCGCCGGATGGTCTCCCTGCTGAGGTTGCGGACCTCCTGCTTGAGCGTGACCCTTGCGGACGCCGCATCCAACGTATAGGTCAGCTTGTACTGGATGTTGTTGTGAATCTGCGGCTTCGGTATAAAGACCGCGCCGTTCTCCAAAATCTCATATTCCACCGGGTCGTTGTCCGGATAATAGGTGTCCGGATTCTTTTCCGGGCTGAGCCACAGCCGGTGGCCGCCGTAGATGTGCCATCTTGCGCCCTCAAAGAAGGTTTCATCGTATTCCGGCCCAAAGTTGTTGACCGCCTCGTTGTCGTCGTTAAAGAGCATATTTTCTTTGCCCTTGAGCGCATAATGAACCGCGCGCGGTCCCACATCCACCGTCACATAGAGCTCCGCAAATTCATTTTCCATCTTCACACATTTTCCATAATGCCTGTAGTTTTCTACGCTTACCGTTACAGCCATACTGCCAGTCCTCCTCATCATTTCAGGTACTACTGATTCAATCCGGTGTGCGGATTCGCGCGGCAGATTTCAGGCGGATGCGAGGAAAAAACCGGAGAAATACTTGTGTATTTCGAAGGTTTTTGACGCGGAAGCCCTCAAAATGTCCCATGAACCGCCGTCGAGCCGCCAGGCGTGATTGATTCAGTGGTTGCTTCGATATTGATCCGGCGAAAACGCCTCATTTTTCCTCTTAACATTATAGCACAGTTGCAGGGCGGCGTAAATAGGCAGTCTGTCAAAGTGTATCATGGTTTTCCCGCCATGAAGCCACCAAACAAACCGTATGCGTCCTGCGTTTCTTTCCATTCAAGCTAATCCATGACCTTGCTGGTGAACGCGCGGCGTCCCTCCTGGATTTTCCCCTGGCATCTTGTCCTTACGAATGCGTCCCGCTGTGCTTTGTCCCTGAACAGCTCTATAACGCCGATCCGGTTATAGGGAGAGGTGTCGAAAAAGCTCCCGCTGATCCTCTGCGGGTAATCGTTGGACAGGCCCAATTCAAAGATATGGATGCCGTGCCTTTTTGAAAAATTGCCGAAGGTCCTGTCAGCCGTATAGATTCCCACCACCCTTCCGCTGTCGTCGAGCGTGGAATCTTCCATCCAGTTCGTACACTGTTCCTCAATCACCGTGATGGAATCCTCCTCGCAGTCGTATCGGATATTGTAATTTCTGCCCTTCATCTTTACCTCGTAAAGCTGCTGCCTGATATGCACGGTGCCGATCCGGATATAGTCGTAAGCGCCGTCGATGATGTGGACATGATACCATTCGCCGTCGATATACAGGGATTTGTTCAGGCGTTTCCAGACGACCTCCCGGTACAGCCGGGAAATGCATGTATAAACCGCGGCAAATGTCAGCAGGTCCATGATGATCACAGCGATTATTTTCCCCAGAATATGATCAATCCGGATGTTGTAGTACAGCACATTCAGACTGATGGTGATACCTGCGGCTATCGATGTCAATGTGTTCAGCAGCTGTTTGTATTTTTTCATGATGTCAAGACCTCCCCATCTTCCCATGTCTGCGTGTATGAATCAGGAAACGGTGATTCTGTGTTCTTTGCGATTACCATCCCATCTTCTCATGTCCGCGTGCATAAATCGTGCTGAAAGCGCGCGGAAACAGTCCGCGCATCAATCCCCGCTTTTTGTGTTTTTGTATATGGATTTGCGCTTCAAATCATGCTTCAGCCGTTTAATATTGGCTCGTTCAAAACCAATGCGTTATCCTTCGCCCAATCAAACACCGCAGCGAACGGCAGCCGCCGATGCCTACCGAATCACAACGCTTTTGCAGCGGTAATCGAATCCGCACGGCAGCACCTTCCCAGTAAAGAGCGCGTAAAGATCGGTGCTGCGGCTTTCGAGCCGGGCAAACCGGCGGCAGGCTTCGTTCTGGCGTTCCAGCACAGCCAGGCTCGTCCCCATCGGGAGGACAGCGGTCTGTTTTGCGCATTTCAAAATCTCCATGCCGCGCGCATTGAATCCCAGCAGATGCAGATACGGCGGCTCCATGCCGCCGATCTCGGCGTCGATTCCCAGGCATGCGCTCAATACGATGCGGCGGATGCGCGCCATCGGGTACCGCTTGGTCTTCACCATTCCCAGAAGCTCCTGATAGGTTTCCGATCTGCGGATCGCGTCATAAACGCGGTTTTCCAGGCCCTCCGACAAATCCGGCAGCGCCGCGATCTGTTCAGGAGAAAGGCTGCGAAGCAGCGGGAGCATGCCGCGTTCAAAGCTGTCCTGATCGCGCAGGCACATCCCCTCCTTCCATGACTGCTTCAGAATCCTGTACGCCTTTTTCGGCATCCAGTGCCTGACCTCCCTGGGATCCTGCTTCATCAGCCGCCTGCGGATGTGCGACGCGGACGCGAACTGCGCCGCGGGCCTGTCACTGTCGTGGCCGGTTCCTGTACGCGCGACGGTTACGGGCCGGATATGGGAATCTGTGTCCGCAATCGCTTTCAGATATTCCATGCCCAGGATGTTGTTCGGCTCACGCAGGATGCGGGCCGTCTCGCCGGAAATATGCAGCTCCACCGCCTGCTCCCTTGCCTTCGCATAGGTCATCCCCTCGGAGAGCAGCCGCCTGATATCTCCCTGTACGCGGATATCTTCCAGCGCCATCGCCGCCTGTATGAGCGGCTCAATCTCCCCGCATTCGCTGCCGAAGCTCAAAACATCTACACAGCCAAGCGCATCCAGCAGCTTCACGCCGCCATACGCAAAGTGCTCGGCTGTAGAGAGCGCGAATGGCAGAGGCAGCTCGACGACCAGGTCGGCGCCGTTTTCGAGGGCCGCGACCGTCCGTACCTGCTTGTACAGCAGCGCCGGCACGCCGCGCTGCACAAAGTTGCCGGACATCACCGCCACGATATGGGTCGCCCCCATCGCCCTGGTCCGTTCGATGTGGTGGGCATGTCCGTTGTGAAACGGATTGTATTCCGCGATAATTCCGGCAATTTGCATCGTATTTTACCCCTTTTTGTGTTTTGGCACTTGAAATTTCTTCGATATTGTAATAATATAGTAGAGTAATGTCACTTGTCAAGTAAAACGATTTCGGAGGAATGAAAATATGAAAATATTGGTTATCAATGCGGGCAGTTCATCTCTCAAATATCAGCTGATTGATATGGAAAATGAGTTTGTTCTTGCCAAGGGTGTATGCGAACGAATCGGCGACGGCGGTTCGATGACGCATAAGACCCATGATGGGAAGAAGATGGAGGCTGAAAAGGATTTCCCAACCCATAAGGAGGCCTTCGTTGAACTGATCGACGTTCTGACCAAGGGAGAATACGCCGTTATTGACGACGTCAATGAGATTTCCGCGGTCGGCCACCGCATCGTCCAGGGAGCGGAGAAGTTTTCGAAATCCGTGCTGGTCACCGAAGAGGTGGTCAACACGATCGAATCGATCGCCGATCTGGCCCCACTGCACAATCCGGCCCATGTCCTGGCCATCCGCGCCTGCATGAACGTGTTTGACAAGCATGTCCCGCAGGTCGTCGTGTTTGACACCGCATTCCACCAGACCATGCCGAAAACCGCCTACATGTTTGGCGTTCCATATGAATATTATGAAAAATACCATGTCCGCAGATACGGCTTTCACGGCACATCCCACCGGTATGTCAGCCGCCGCTTTGCCAAGCTGATCGGCAAAAAGGTCGAAGACCTCAAGATGATCACCTGCCATCTGGGCAACGGCTCCTCCATCACCGCCATCGACGGCGGAAAATCGGTCGATACCAGCATGGGCTTTACCCCGCTGGACGGCATCCTGATGGGCACCCGTTCGGGCAACGTCGATCCGTCGGTCATCACCTATATCGCGGAGAAAGAAAACATGAGCGGCAACGAGCTCAGCCTGCTTCTGAATAAGAAATCCGGCTTCCTGGGCATCAGCGGACGATCCAGCGACCACCGCGACATGATCCAGTTCTCCAACGAGGGCGACGAGCGCTCCAAGCTGGTGCTGGATATGCTCTACTATCAGATCCGCAAATACATCGGCGCTTATACGGCCGTCATGGGCGGACTCGACGCGCTGGTCTTCACCGGCGGCATCGGTGAAAACTCCTATACCGCCAGGGAATCGGTCTGCAGAAACATGGACTACTTCGGCATCAAGCTGGATAAAGAGATCAACCAGAAGTTCAACCGCACCGAGCATGAAATTTCCTCTGCGCAGTCCAGAGTCAAGATCTGGATCGTTCCGACCAACGAAGAGCTGATGATCGCGCGCGATACCAAGGCGATTGTAGACAGCCTCAACCAGTAGTATTTCGAAGATAACCGCCGGTTCGACGAAACCGGCGGTTTTTTTGTTTGCAGCTTTATCTTGATAAAATCTCCTGTTCTTCTGATAGCAGGAAAAATCTTTAGAAAATAAAAACCTGCTGACGTAAAATAGCAAATGGTTTGGCGACCGCATTGCTAAAGACGACAGGAAGTTTTTGACACGGGAGAAATCATCGGCTGTCCCGCTGGAGATTGCCCATCTGCCTTCGTTTCAGACATTGGCGGTACCGCATATTATTTTGCGCTTTCTTTGGATGTTTTTTCTCAATTTTAACGCTGATAACCATTCTCCGTGTAAATACCAACTGCTCTTCATGCTGTATATCCGCCGCTGTATCTTCCTTATCGGTACATGCACATTCCTTCGTTTACATCATATCATGTTTGGTTGTTCCCTCAACCGGCTTTTCTGCATAGGATGATAGGGAACCGTTTTTCGGCCTATTCATTTTCAATACGAACAGGCGGTGATACCCATGAACAAATCAAACGGGTCAGACGGGTTTGATCTCTGCGATCTTCCCGACGAGGTGCTCTCACAACTGAGCCTGCTCGACAATTCCCAGTATTACATTCGGATGATTATGGGCGCGCTTGCAATCCAGTATCAATTTCTGGATGTTCAACGCGACAAGCTTCTATGCAGTACGCTCCATCCGGAATGCTTCGATGAAGCCTGCTATCCGGACACCTTCAAGCTTCAGCTTTTGGCATCGCTGATTACGATCTATGCGCTGTTCGGTTTTTACAACCAGTCAGAGCAGATTGCTTGCGAGGCTGCACAGGCCGGCAACTGTGACACAAAGCTCACACGGGATGTCAGGCTCAGCGCTACCATCCTGTTGGTCGCACTGATTCGGCTTTTTCAGCTTGTTCAAACCGAATCGGAACAGAATGCCCAGCTGTCTCCGCAGGCGTCTCAGGCCCAGCTGCAGTCATCCGACGAAGACCTTTCGGAATCCGAATCTGAAGAAGCGGAAGGTCTCCCGCTCTCCGAGCAGGAGGAAGACCTGCAGACTCCCGAGGAAGAGGAGCTGGATATCCCAACAACCTGAGCATTTTCGGTATTTGGAGTTCTTTGCGGATTGCATCGGCAAAAGCATGATTACACCTGCTTTCTGTTTGATCAAACATGGTCAGCGGTATGGGGCGAAGGCTTCCATACCGTATACATAATCAGCTTACAGTCTCCAGTCTTCCCTGCCATTGGGTGAAATGTGGTTTGCGCATACAGCCCCGCGTGCCGCGCGGCTGTTCAGCTCCATTTTCCCGAAAAAAAGCCCGCGTAACGTTTTACTGCTACGCGGGCTTTTTGAAAGATTGGACAAAACACACGGGAAACGGTTCTGCTGTTTTCTGTACGGCGGGGTGCTGTCCGTTTCGAAGATGGCTGAACCCGCTGCGATTTTATCGGTCGTTCCGATAATTCCGATTGGCCGTACCAATGCTGTTCTGCGGCAGATTGTTGAAGTTTCTGCGTGGACGGTCTCCCGGCAGGTAGAAATACACGAATTTAACCGAGAAGATGTCGCAGACGATGAAGTTCTTGAGCACATCATCATAGAGCGTCACATAGCTTCTGCCGACAAAGTAAAGAATTCCCTGCTTGCGCACAATCAGCTCTGTGCCGATCAGAAATTCCACCACCACATATTCCCCGATGTTCTCTGACAGGATATGCTGCATGGAGCCGCGCATCTCCTCATTGTCAAAGTTTGGCTGGGGCGGTGTGGTAAAATTCAGCATCTTGCTGTTTCCATTTGGCAGCTCCCGGTAATAAGGGCTGGTGCGTTTGGGTTCCGACATATCCTCTCTCATTCTTTCATATTCGCATTCCTGGTTGTCTCTATTGTTATCCATAACCTACCTCCAACTGTGATCTAAGTTTCCGCGTAAGCCGCGGTGGGATTATAAAAGCAGTGATCGCCGATTCGAATGACGAACTGTCCGACATTCGAGGGGAAATACTGCTGACATTGAGGACGAAACGGATTGAAGTACCACAGCGCAAAACCAAGGTTTGTCAGCCGGTTTCCGGCTATCGCCCAGTTGGCAATGTCGTAATGTACCTGTTCCGGGCGCATGTTATAGATATTCTGCATATTGTACCGGCCCCGAATCTCCTCCCGGACACAGTCAAACTGTCCCGGCTGGTAGATGACCGCCCGGATTGTCGGCTGCAGTCTTCCATATTCCCCATAATCGACCTGTACCCGGTTCATCACGACGCAGGCAACTGCTTTCATGCCGTTCTCACCTTCGCCGCCCGCTTCGCATTTCAGAATCCGTGCAAGGATTTCCAAATCAGAAAACGCCACTGCAAACGCTCCTTTCGTTCCGGATTTTGGCGTGCAATCGCTTGTTTCCATCATATGCGCTAAAAATGTTTCATATGCCGGCAGGCAGGACTTTTTCACCTAAACAGAAAAAAAGGGCATCCCGCTTGTATGTTATAACAATGGACACTACCCTCTTTGCTTATCCGTATCATTCGGAAAGCAATAAAGTACAACGAACAGCGATTTGGAATGTTCCCTGATCTTTGCGTGGGTGGATTGTCAATAGAAGTGCAGAAGCGTTATAAAAAACCTCATAAGGAGCTTTCCAGCCTAAACACTTCCTGGGCAGAAGATTGATCAGCGCTGCGATCTGCTGAATGTCTTCTTCTGTATACTCTGCCAGTGACCTTCTCTTCGGGATGTACTGCCTGATCAACCCATTTATATTCTCGTTGCTCCCACCCTTTCCATGGACTATGCGTATACGCATAGTATACCCGCACCCTCAATTTCTCTTCCATAGCCACTTGGTAAATGATTTCCTGACCATAGCGCTGCAGGCGATTGCTCCACCGCAAAGGCCCCATTTCATTCAAGTATCAAAGAGCCGCATCCCAAAAAAGGATGCGGCTCTTTGATATTGTCATCATAAATATATAAACTCCACTGTAAACCTTGACAGATACGTTGTCTGCTTTCAGCGTACCGGTGTATCATCTTTTTCTGACACTTCATCGGTCGCTTCGAGCTTGAAGATGACCGGCCGCAGTCCGTCATTGCAGCTGCAGATCGCGACGCCCGGTTTTCTGATCCAGTCCCCATAGTAAAAGAGTTCCTTCGGCGCTCCGTGCGACAACGCAAACACATACTGATACATGGCCTTCCAGGCTTCGTCACACATACCCTCTGGTTTGGCATAGTCCGCATACAAAACCTGGCCTTCCATCATCATGGGACAGGCTGTCAGCCCTTCGGCTCCATATTCCCTCGCCAGCTCTTTATCCAGTGTTGTCTTGAGCACAGTAATCTTCACTTTGTTCATATCTCACACTCCTTTGACTGTTTCCAGATACCGCTTTACCGATGTTTCTTTCATGAATGTCCATTCTGATATTTTCCGGACAGGGCAGCCTGCTGCAGGATATGCCCCTGCATATGCGCAAGCAGCTGGGCCTTTTTGCTGTCCGGCGGCAGCTGCAGCAAACAATCCAGCACATAGACCGTAAACACATAGGTGTGCAGGGCTTTCAGCGGCGGCTTCGGGCCTTTATAACGGTGCCTTCCATAGGCCATCCCCTGAACCGCATTGCCGAGGTCCTCCACAATCTTTTCATGCGCAACCGCAGGCGGTATCTCCGGCTGCACCGGGATATTCCATATAACCCAATGGTTGTAGTTCGGAAAGATCGGATGCGAAGCGTCGTCCATAGTTACTGCAATGGATGACGCTTTCCCGGAAATTCCTTCGAGCCGCAGGCATGGCGAAAGGTCTTCGCCGCGCGCCGTATTCCTTTTAGGCATCCATCCGCCTTCACAAAAGTCCGGGCTGCTCACTTTAAAATCGCTCATGTGTGTTCTCCTATTCGTATTCGTTATAACCGGACAGACAGAACCCCTGCAGAACAGGCGGTCCCTGTTTCCCGCCTGAAGCTGTTCACCCAGGCGCCGCATATGATTATGCCGCAGTAACGTATACCAGCTCGATCAGGATGATCAGACCATCCAGTCATCCATACCATGCAATCTGCTCAGAACTGAATCTTGAGCGTTTCCCCATCCAGAGAAACACCCTCGGAGCGGGTGATGCTGAACTTCTGTTCTTTGGTAAAGCCGATGGTTTCCCCATCACGCAGCACTGCGTTCTGCGCAAGGATAAAGTAAGAGACGTCGAACAGGAAATTCCGCACCTCTTCCGGCGTATGTGTGCTGTCGAGCACCTCGATTTCATCCTTGCCGTATGCCGTCATGCCGTATGTGTAGCCGCTGATGCCTTTTTCCGACCGGTACAGCCCGAAATTCACCATATTGAACAGCGGCAGGTTGCCTTCCTTCATCATCGCGGCCGATTCCAAATAGAAGCCGGGCTGGTATACGGTGCCGTTGACATACAGGCCGCGCGCATTTTTAAGCTTCAGGCAGGCGCAGCAGAGCATGACAAACAGCTGTCCGACCAGCAGCGCCGGCTGATCCTTTCCGAGCACCGCCAGCACCAGATGCGCTTTATGGGACGCCGCCGTCTCCTCGGCCTGCGGCCAGAGATAGTTTCCCTGCGCGGCCTCTTCAGCTTCACGGTTCGGCACCGGAGAAGGCATCAGGCTTGCCGCCATCATGCAGCCGTCCACCTCCCAGACAAGCGAATCGCCGCCCGACTTTCCGCGCTCCTGTGACGCTACCTGAACGCCCCAGTCCTCCCGCAGATCCGCCAGTATCTGATGCGGGTCCCATTCAGCGGAATCCAGCAGCACAAAACCGGCAAACGGTCCGGCGCTTTGGGGTTCGTCAGTTCCCCTGCCGTCGGCCTGCCCAGCCTGCTGCATCCAGTATTCCCGGATCATATCGACCATCTCGGCCGCCTTCTCTTCGGCTGTCTTGGGATCATATGGCTCCATTCTGCTGAACACATGTCCGCAGTTTTCCAACGAATCCCCCTCATAGCCGCCGCAGACGCCGAGCATCCAGCTGTCAGGCAGAAACTTCTTGTATTGAAAGATATAGTAATGCAGACCATGCCGGTCAAATTCTCCTGCGCATGCAATCTGTGCAGGCTTCCGGCCCAGCTCGCGCTCATCGGCCAGCCATTCGCTCATGGCTTTCAGCGCAGCTTGTTTCTGATTCATCGCGTTTACCCCCTGTTTACAGACCAGAAAAACTGATCCTTCTGCCCCATCCTTTCAAGCTGAAACCAGTCAGATCAAAAGCCGTTTGGCAGAGCTGTCTGCAAAACGAGGCGGGGCTGTTCCTGTCCATCGTACCATCTTGAACGCGGGGTGTCAAGTCCCGAGAGCCAGATTCATACGTGTCATCCGAGGGTGTCACGTTCTGAAACTCAGACTCACACGCATCTTCGTTTGTACATAAGTATCACCGTCCGTATGTTCTCGTCGACGGCAGTTCAGACACGCTCCCGCTTCAAAGACAGCTTCCTGGTTTCATCAAGCGCCCACATAGAATATGTCTCGGAAATACCGGACCTGTACACGGAAATATGCGAAAAACAGCAAAACGGACGGCATCCAAAAAGCATGGATGCCGTCCATTCAAGCGGGACGGATACGTCAAAGGGGGAAATTTTTTGCGCCGTCCCAGCGGGGCTATCCGCTATGCGGACGGTGCGGCGGAAGGATTGTGGGATTGCATCCAGCGCACTGTGTCGCGGATGGTTTCATACAGATCGCGCGGCCGGTACCCGAGTTCACGGGTGGCCTTGTCGTGCGAGAACCGGTCGTTGCTGGTCAGGGTATAGAGGGAATAACGGGTAAACAGCGGTTTACTGCGCTGATTCCTCGCCCGCCACTCAATGATCGGCGCGGCTGCCTTCGCCATCCAAACCGGCAGTGTCGGGATTTTTCTTCCGCCCTGCACCGTCCGAACCATCCGCAGCAGGTCTTTGATCTCATAGTGGCGGTTGGACAGAATGTAGCATTCGCCCGTTTTTCCCTTCTCCGCCGCTGTCAGGCAGCCCGCCGCGACATCCCGCACATCCACAAAATCGTAGCCGCCGCGCACACAGGCAGGCAGTCTGCCCTGCACATAGCTTTTGACGAGCTGGACCAGATGGTTTCCCGATTCATCATACGGCCCCAGAATGCCGGATGGATGCACCACAACGGCATCCAAGCCTTCCTTCACAGCATCCAGCACAATCTGGGTAGCGGCCGCCTTGGTCTTGGCATACCCGCCGACCACCGCGCTGGAGGAAAAGCGGCCAACCTCTTCGAGCACCTGCATATCGTCCTTCTCCGGGATGGCGTGAACCGAGCTGACGTATACAAGCCGCGCAACCCGATGCTTCAAACAAAGCTCAACCATATTCTGCGTGCCGCGGACATTGACCTCAACCATCTGTTCGGACGCCTTGTCTGCGATGTCAACGATCCCCGCTGTGTGGATGACGGTCACACGGGCGGCCTGTATATCCGCAAACAGCGGTTCCAGCGACGCTTTGCTGCGCACATCCCCATGCAGATACCGCACATATTGGCCGTCCCGGCAGTCCTCGCCATCAAGAATCAAGCCGCGGACCTGTTTGTGCTGACGGCGCAGGATCCGGATGATGGTGCTTCCCAGATGCCCGTTCGCACCTGTGACAATATAAAGAGTCTTCATGGCGTCACACTCCTTTAACAGTTTTGAAACTTATCATACATGGTGTTGATTATCCTCTCTAACTGTATTATAATAAAGGGAAAGCGGAAACGCAATCGTCAATTTTGTTCGATCTGCAAGCATACCGGACAGATCGAACAGATTTTGTTCAATAAGGAGGAATCCCCATGCAAAAAAGCGGCAACGACCACCGCATCCGCGTGACCAAGCTGATGATACGCAAGGCGTTTACCAGCCTGCTGAGCAAAAAACCGATACAGAGCATCTCGATCAAGGAGCTGTGCGAGCTGGCAGGCATCAACCGCGGCACCTTCTATGCCCATTACCAGGACATCTATGCGCTGCTCGAGGAGATCGAGGAGGAGATGTATCTCGATTTCAAGAAGGCGCTTGAGCCGCTGCTGACCGGTTCGACGATGGAGGGGAATCCGGTCGAAATCTGCATGGAGATCTTTGCCTTTCTAAAGGACAACTCCGACATGTGCATCATCATGCTCGGCGATTACAGCGACAAGCAGTTTGTCTCCAAGCTGCTGGGGCTTGGCAAGGAAAAATGCATCGCCATTTACACCAAGCGATTTCCGCGCGCCAGCCTCAAGCAGATCGAATACTTTTATGCGTTCGCCAGCTCCGGCAGCATCGGGCTGCTGCGGCAGTGGCTGGACGAGGGCATGGTCAGTTCGGCGGAGGAACTGGGACGGACCGCAAAACAGATCATGCTGCAGGGCATCGGGTTCCTTGAGCAACCTTTATAAACGGATATCGGCATCCCAATTTTCTGATTTCTTTTTCAGAGTGTTTAATCCCTGATATCCTTTGCATAGCGCGCGTCGCGTTTTTATAACCCATGTCGTCATCAAAATACAAAAAACCGGCGGGAAGCTGCTCAAAAGACTTCCTGCCGTTTTTTTGTATGGCTGCCATTTACCCATACAGAAACGAATAGCCCTGTATCATAAACGGCTCATAAGGTCCTCCGGCGATACCGTCGTTTCCGTACTGAATCCTCAGAGAACTCACACGAAGTCCCGTGTCGTTCTCAAAGATTCTCCGCCCGCTTTGTTGATTCGGACAACAGCCTCTCAATCTCCGTCAGGCTCTGCGTCGGTGATGAGCAAGAACCATTCCTGCAGAGGTAATAGCGTGCCCCATGCTCCGGGATCGGATAGTCCGCAGTGTACGGCGCCGCTTCCTCAAGGATTGACGCATTTTCAGATGATTTAAACACCACCGCCAGATTGGGGACTGTTATCCTTTCCAGCAGCTTGAGCAGTTCTTTGGGCACATCCCGTCCAGCGGAAACGCAGACCAGCTCGGCCGAATCGTAAACATCCGCCGTTATGGCCAGTACGCCGAAGCTGTGCTGGATCGGGTAGGATCTCGCGGCGCCGGCCAGAAACTGCAGCTGCCGGTCGCTCTGCTCGATCCAATGCGTCTTTCCGGTCAGCTGCGCGAGCCGAGCCAGCACCATGCCGGCTGCGGCGTTTCCGGATGGGAGCGCACCGTCATAGGACTCTTTCGGACGGCTGATGAGCTGCTCCGCATTCGAAGCATAGAGATAATATCCGCCGTGCTCCTCGTCCAGAAAATACGCAATCATCTGCTGGGATAAACGCTCGGCACGCAGAAGATAATGGGCATCCAGCGTCGCTCCGTAGAGCTCCAGCAGCGCGAGCGCATAGAACGCGTAGTCCTCAAGCTGGCCTGGATGCGCAGCTTCGCCGTCCCGCCACCGAATATACAGCCTGCCGGATGTATCGGTCAAATTCTTTTGTAAAAACTTGTCCGCCCGCTCCGCAGCCTGCAGATACGGCGCATCCCCCAGGACCTGTGCGGCCTTGGCAAGCGCAAGGATCATCAGGGCGTTCCACGAGGTCAGCACCTTGTCGTCCAGATGAAGCTTCGTGCGCGTGACGCGGTATTCCCGCATCCGTCCGCACATCCTGACGATTTCTTCGGGTTCTTCTTCAAATCTGGGATTATCAAGCAGATTCGGGATGCTCTTCCCTTCGAAGTTCCCCTGCTTCGTGATGCCGAACCAATCGCAGAACCGCTGTCCGTCGTCCTTTCCCAATACGGAAACCACCTCTTCGGGTGTGAAGACATAGTATTTCCCCTCGACGCCTTCGCTGTCGGCATCCTGACCACAGAAGAAGCCGCCGTCCTCATGAGTCAGCTCCCGCAGTACATAGCCGATGGTGCGTTCCGCAATCCTTTGATAGTACCGGTTTCCAGTCAGGCGGTACGCTTCCAGATAGGCTGTACTCAATAGCGCGTTGTCGTACAGCATCTTTTCAAAATGCGGCGCGAGCCATATCCGGTCGGTCGAATAGCGGGAAAATCCGCCGCCGATCTGGTCAAAGATGCCGCCGCGCGCCATCTGCGTCAGGGTGTGCTCCGCCATATGGCGCGCGGACTCGTCCTGTTCCAGCTGCGCATACCGCATCAGGAACAGCAGGTTGTGCGGCGTCGGGAACTTCGGCGCGCCGCCGAAGCCGCCGTGCTGTCCGTCATAGCTGCGCGCAAACATCCCGGCCGCGCGGCGCACAAGCGACCGGTCCGGCCGCACGGCATCGGACTGCTGCTGCATCTCCCTTTGAAGATAATCCACCGCCTGTTCGGATGCGTCCAGCAGCGCGTCCCGTTCTGTGCGCCACATCTGCGCGACCCGCTCGAGCAGCTCAGTCAGCCCCGCCATGCCGCGGCGGCTGGTCTTCGGCAGGTAGGTTCCGGCGAAGAACGGCTTCTGCTGCGGAGTCATCAGGATGGTCAGCGGCCATCCGCCCGAACCGGTCATGGCCTGGCAAACCGCCATATACACCGCATCGACATCCGGGCGCTCCTCCCGGTCGACCTTGATGCTGATGTAGTCCCGGTTTAAAATCTCTGCAATTTCACTGTCCTCAAATGATTCGTGTGCCATGACATGGCACCAGTGACAGGTACATCATTGCGGACAGGTCAGCTATACCCAATAGATAGGAAGACCGGCTTGTCTTCAAGCCTTGCCTTCTCGAACGCTTCCTCTCCCCACGCATACCACTGCACCGGGTTATACGCATGCTGTAGCAGGTACGGAGATTTTTCATCGATCAACCTATTGGGTACGTTTGTTTGATTGTCCACAGGACCACCTCCTTTCATTCTGCGCAACGAATCCTGAAACAGGACTTCGTCAGATAAGATGATGGGCTTACTCTCATATTCTGCCACCTCGGCATCAAACTATACTTTTTGGCGGTATATGGGGATGTGCTTTTCGTTCAGGGCTGTTCAACCATATGGAAACCCGCCGCAGACCGGATGTCCTTTTCCAGAATATCATTATGGAGCACGACGCCGCCTTCTCTGACAAGAAAACATCGATAAAAGAACGCCGCTCTGTTTTCTGTATGATAACGCCGCTGAATCCCAAAATCAATCCTTTGATAAATTTCTTTGGAGAAATTGCTCGAATATACTTGATTATTATTATCCACTTTGTTATAATGGTCCCATAGGGAGGGAATAACATGCTGATCACCAGGGAATCGGACTATGCAGTCCGCATTGTGCGCGCGCTGTCGGGCGGCGAGCTTCGCACCATTCAGGAAATCTGCGATGAAGAAAAGCTGCCGAAGCAGTTCGCGTATAAGATCCTCAAAAAGCTGTCGGATGCGGATTTGGTCGAGATCAAACGCGGAACCTCGGGCGGATGCCGTCTCAAAAAGCCGCTGGAGCAGATCAACCTGCTGATGATTATGCAGGCGACCGACGAGAACTTCCTGCTGGGTCCCTGCCTGCAGCACGCATATGGATGCGCTTACCGCGAATCCTGCGGACACTGCAGCGTACATCAGGAGCTGCACCGGGTTCAGGAAGTGCTGGAGCAGGAGCTTTCCCGCTATACGATGCAGGAACTGCTGAACCGGTCATGAACATGCGCGGGTTCGCCGTGCGTATTCCCATTTCAGCGGCTGCTGTTTTTTATGATTCAAAAGTGGATAAATTTCATCAACAATCGCTGCCGGTCTTTTCAGCCATTGGGCGGCATAGAAAATATGGAGATGTTAATTGGGAGGTACTGATATGAACAACTGTTTTAGCTGCACAACCTGCAAAAGCGCGGACAAACCGCTGGAAGGGTATATTGCGGGTCTTTCGATGGAGACATCCCACCACCGGGTGGAAGGCCAGTCGGTCAAATGCGGGTTCGGCCTGCAGGGCGTCTGCTGCCGGCTGTGCTCCAACGGGCCCTGCCGCATCACGCCCAAAGCGCCGAAGGGAATCTGCGGCGCGACGGCCGATGTCATTGTGACCCGCAATTTCCTGCGCGCGGTCGCGGCCGGATCCGGCTGTTACATCCACGTTGTGGAGAACACCGCAAAAAATTTGAAAAACACCGCGCGTGCAAAAGGCGAGATCAAGGGTGTAAACGCGCTTGACCATCTCTGCGAGCTGTTCGGCATTATCGGCGGGGATGTTCACGAACGGGCCGAAGCCGTCGCGCAGGCCGTGCTGGACGATCTGTACCGCCCGGACGATGAAAAGATGCGGCTGCTCGAAAAGCTTTCGTACGCGCCGCGCTTCCAGAAATGGAAGACGCTCGGCATCCTGCCGGGCGGCGCAAAATCCGAGGTGTTCGCGGGCGTTGTGAAGTGCTCCACCAATCTGAATTCCGATCCGGTCGATATGCTGATGCACTGCCTGAAGCTCGGCATCTCCACCGGCGTTTACGGGCTGATGCTGACCAACCTGCTCAACGACGTGATGCTCGGCGAACCCGAGATCATGGAAGCGCCGGTCGGTCTCGGCGTCATCGATCCCGACTATATCAACATCATGATCACCGGACATCAGCATTCGATGTTTGTCTCGCTGCAGGAACGCCTGCGGGATGAGGACGTCCAGGCGCTGGCGAAGAAGGCCGGGGCCAAGGGTTTCAAGCTGGTTGGATGTACCTGTGTCGGCCAGGACCTGCAGCTGCGCGGCGTGCATTACGCCGACATCTTCAGCGGGCACGCCGGCAACAACTACACGAGTGAAGCGGTGCTCGCCACCGGCGCGATCGACGCGGTGCTCTCGGAGTTCAACTGTACGCTCCCGGGCATTGAGCCGATCTGCGACGAGCTGCAGATCAAGCAGATCTGTCTGGACGACGTCGCCAAAAAAGCCAATGCCGAGCTTAAGCCGTTTGTCTATGAGGACCGCGAAAACATCTGCAACGAAATCATCGAAGAAATTGTCAAATCTTACACAGCCCGCCGCGGCAAGGTGGAACTGAACCTGATGGAGGAGCACGGCAACCGCCATACCGTGACCGGCGTCAGCGAAGGCTCCCTGAAAAAGTTCCTGGGCGGCAGCTGGAAGCCGCTGATCGACCTGATCGTGTCCGGCGACATCAAGGGTATCGCGGGTGTGGTCGGCTGCTCGAACCTGACCGCGGGCGGCCACGATGTGCTGACCGTTGAGCTTACGAAGGAGCTGATCGCGAAAGACATTCTGGTCCTATCGGCCGGATGCTCGTCCGGCGGCCTTGAAAACTGCGGGCTGATGACGCCGGGGGCCGCGAAGCTGGCCGGACCAAAGCTTCGGGCGGTCTGCGAAAAGCTCGGCATCCCGCCGGTGCTCAACTTCGGCCCCTGCCTTGCGATCGGACGGCTGGAGATGGTTGCGACCGAGCTTGCCGAAGCCATCGGCGTGGACATTCCACAGCTTCCGCTGGTGCTGTCGGCAGCACAGTGGCTGGAAGAACAGGCGCTGGCGGACGGCGCGTTCGGCCTTGCGCTCGGGCTGCCGCTGCATCTGGGACTGCCGCCGTTTATCACCGGCAGCGAGCTTGTCACAAAGGTGCTGACCGAGGACATGAAGGAACTGACCGGCGGACAGGTGATCATCAATTCGGATGCGAAGGCTTCCGCCGGCATTCTGGACGGCATCATCGAACAGAAGAGAGCCGAACTGAAGATATAAAGGGGTGGGAACGCTGTGAAAAAGATCATGATCGACGCTGACAAATGCGACGGCTGCCTGAACTGCACGCTGGCCTGCATGAACGCCCACCGTGCCGACGGCGGGGACATCTGCAGCCTCAGGCTGACCGATCTTCAAAATGAGAGCCGCAATGTTATCCATATACTTCCCGACGGCAGCTACCGCCCGGTGTTCTGCCGCCACTGCGCAGAACCTGAATGCGTCAACTCCTGTATGAGCGGCGCGCTGCACAAAAATCCCGAGACCGGGATTGTCGAATACGACGAAAAAAAGTGCGCGGCCTGCTATATGTGCGTGATGAACTGCCCGTTCGGCGTGCTAAAGCCGGACGATCAAAGCCGCACGAAAGTCATCAAATGTGATTTCTGCAAGGAGCTGGGCGGCGAACCCAGCTGTGTCAAAGCCTGTCCCAAGCAGGCCATCTGGGTAGAGGAGGTGCAGGCATGAGACATCTGATCATCGGCGCGTCGGCCGCGGGCCTGACTGCCGCCAAGACCATCCGCTCCATCGACCGCGACTGCGAAATCACCGTGGTTTCAAAGGATGACAAGGTCCATTCCCGCTGTATGCTGCACAAATATTTAAGCGGCGAACGCACCGCCGAAGGCATCAGCTTCGTGCCGGAGGATTTCTTTCAGGAAAACCGCATAGAATGGATATCCGGCGCCGAGGTGCAAACGGTCAACGCCGTCGGTAAAACCGCCGCGCTCGCCGACGGGCGTACGCTCTCCTTTGACCGGCTGCTGATCGCCACCGGCGCGCAGTACGTCGTGCCGCCGGTGCCGGGGCTCAGGGGCGCCGCCAATCTCTACGGCTTCCGCGATCTGTCGGATGCCGAGGCGATCGACCGCGCTTCACAGCCCGGCAGCCGGGTGGTGATCATCGGGTCGGGGCTTGTCGGTATGGACGCCGCGTATGCGCTGCTTGACCGCGGCATCCTGCCGGTCGTCGTCGAGATGGCCGAGCGCATTTTGCCGCTGCAGCTCGACGACAACGCCGCATCCGCCTATCAGGAGAGATTCGAACGGGCCGGATGCTCGTTCCGCCTGAACGCGAAAGCGGCATCCGCCGAGGTTGACGAAAACGCGAACATCACCGCCATTGTGCTGGACGACGGAGAAAGGCTTCCCTGCGACTATGTGATTATCGCGGCGGGCGTCAAACCGGCGGTCGGCTTCCTGGACGGGACGCCGGTCAAGCCGGACCTGCTCATCCGGGTTGACGACCATCTGCGCACGCCTGTCGAGGATATCTATGCCGCCGGGGACGCGGCCGGGCTGTCCGGTATCTGGCCAAACGCGATGAAACAGGGCATCACCGCCGCAAGGAATATGTGCGGCGAAGATGAATGCTACACCGATCTCTATGCCATGAAGAACACCATCAATTTCTTCGGGCTGACCGCGCTGTGCATCGGCAACATCAATGTTCCGGGACCGAACGCAGATGTCTATATCGAGGAAGACCATCTCAACTACCGCAAGGCGGTCGTCGAAGACGGCGTCCTCAAAAGCATTCTGCTGCAGGGAGATATTTCGGGCGGCGGCATCTACCAGTATCTGATTAAAAACAGGATTCGGCTGCCCTATACCGGTTCGGAGCTGTTCCGGCTCTCATTTGCTGAGTTTTATGGATTCGATGAGACAAGCGGCAAATATGTCTGGCAGGTCTAGTTTATAGAAGCTTAAGGCCCTCCCATGATGGGAGGGCCTTAAGCTTCAAACAAGTAAAAAGCGCTATTTTTGTCCATTTGGGTATATGTGTTTTTCGGCACGGCGGTTTTTACACTTATTGAGATACATCAGCATGGTGCTTGTTGTATCGACGTGATTCAGTACACTCACAATGTTTTCCAATCGATACTTAGCTATGTGACTATTGAGGCGCTGAAGCGCAGCGGCTTTACTATGTTTGCCAAGGGACCTTAGCAAGGTGGTTGTTACTTCTTTGCCGGCCAAAGAAGTAACCAAGAAAGGCCGTTCAAGGGGGCCATGCACTGTACCGCCCCAAGCCAGATGGCCCCCTTGAAAATCCCCTCTGATATCCCGCTTTCTTCTTTGGCCGCCTGCGGGCGGCGTTTGGCTTTTGGCAGGGTGGTTGGGCATAGCTAGCAGCGGACGCTAACGTTCCCTACGACAGTCTTCACAGGTACCCCGATTCCCGTAGCCGCTGCGTGGAACATTCCTCAGACGAAGAACACCGTAAACAATTGCCTCATTATATGTGGCTCGCAGCTACTGTGTAAATCATTCCTCATCCATAGAAAGCCGCAGACGATTGCTTCACCGCTACACAGGGTTCCATCACGGGTTATCTCCGATTCAAAACGGTGTGAAAATCGTTATCTATCGTTCTTTGATACGCCAACATCTAATTATCTTCATATATTGCCAACAGATGCAGGCCGTTCTTTTATGAAACTTTCTACCCTATGCATTTTTATTCCAATCAGATATTCTGCGGCTGAAACGCACGAAAAGGTTCATCCGGCAATCAACTGCCGGATGGCCACCAATTTCATCTATCAGAGCTTATAAGGCCGTTTGTGGCGGTACTGCACCGCAATCCGTTTCAGAAACTCCTCAGCGGGCTGAGGCTTCGCATAGTAGTACCCTTGGATGTATTCGCATTCCAGTTCCTTCAGGCAGTCCACCTGGTACCCATGCTCGACGCCTTCGGCGACCACCTCCATATCCAGCGCATGTGCCATGGAAACCACGCTCCGGATGATCTCGACGGCACGGCTGTCCTGCTGTTCAAAATGCAGCAGCTCCCGGTCCAGTTTCAGCACGTCGATCTGCACATTTTTGAGGATATTCAGCGAGGAATATCCGCTTCCAAAATCATCCATAGAGGTTTTAAAGCCATGGCTGTGAATCTGGTCGTTGACCTGGTTGAGCAGCTCCAGATTGTCGAAGAACAGCGATTCGGTCAGTTCAAATTCCAGCTGCCACGGCGACAGGTCGTATTTCTCCCAGATGGTCAGGTATTCCGTAAAGAAACCGGGCTTCTTCAAATGCGCGCGGGACAGATTCACGGAGATGCGCTGCGGCGGGCAGGAAAAACCACGCAGCAGGCAGAGGAATCTGCACGCCTGATCGAAGATAAACAGGTCGATCTGCGTGATGAAGCCGTTCAGCTCAAACAGCGGGATGAACTGGTCCGGATAGATGATACCCTGCTCCTTTGTCTCCCACCGCACCAGCGCTTCCGCGCCGACAATCAGGCCGTCAGAAGCACGGTATTTGGGCTGCAGATACATCTTAAATTCGCCGTCCTGCAGCGCCTTCTCCTGCCGTTTTTCAAAATCCCGATCCTGCTGCATCCTCTGCTTGATGGTCTGGTCGTACACCGCAAAGCATCCGCCGTCATAGCTGCAGGCATCCAGCGTCCGCCTTGCCAGATTGGCCCTGTCCAGCATCAGCGGAACGGAAAGCCCGGGCTCATCGATCGGATAAAGCCCATAGGTCACACTGAGCCCTTCCATCTCCGCATGCTGTGACGACAGCCGCTCGATCTCCCGGTTCCAGAAATCGATTCTGCGGCCGATCAGCGGGATGTTCTGCGTGGCAAGCAGGATGCCGAACTGATCCGCCATCAGGCGCGCGGCGCATTCTCCCGCGCCCATATCCGCTTGAAACACGTCGTAGATCTGTTTGAGAATCTCATCCGCAGACTGCCAGCCGAGCCGGTCGTTCAGCAGCTTGAAATGCTCGATATTCGCATAGATCATCGTATATTTTCCCGGCTTTTGCAAAAGCGTCCGGGCCGCATCGCTTTCAAATCCCCGTTTGGAGCGTCCGCCGGTCACCCGGTCCACATAGGCCTCTTTGACAGCCCTGCGGCGGTTGATCTGCACCGAAACCGTCATGACAACCATGGCAAACAGCAACAGCGACATGACACAGAAGGCAACAATGGTCAGCTGATAGAAATCCGCCGTCTTATCCGCGAGGATATCCTGCGGGACGACTGAGAAGAGATACCAGTCCTCCATGTCCAGCGGCATATAGATGCTCAGATAGTTCTTCTCCTGATACTGATAAAGGATTCTGCGGCTGCGGCCTGCATCCAGGTCCTTTCGGATATCCTGCACCGCAACGCCGTCGTTAAGCTCGCTGCAGCGCAGCATCGACAGCAGATTGTACCCACTGTAACAGGAATCCGGATGGGTGGAGCGCACCACAATATCCCCATTTGAAGTGATGATGTGTGCGAAGCCCTTGTTGTCAAAGGTTGTGAGCGGCAGCAGCTGATTCATCCTGTCAATGGGAATCACCGCCGCCAGCCCTGTGGCCGATACCGATCCAACCTGTATCCGGTCTGCCGGAAGCGGCGCGAAGAAGATCACGCAGTCGGTGTCATCCACCCGCACCGTTTGGGACATAAACGCCTTTCCCTGTTTACGCAGCCGGTCATAATAAGAACGGATATCCTGGCTGCGAATCTGGCCGTTGGCGCTGTGCCAGCCGCCGTCCTCATCCAGCAGCGCAATGTCGGAAAAGCCGTAGGACGAGCATTCCCGTTCAAGCAGCGCTTCGACATGCTCAAACCCAAGCGGCGCATTGCGTTCCACCACCCTTCCGAGTGTGTCCAGCGTGGCAAAATTGCGGTCCAGCAGCTTGGTGATGTTCAGGTTGATCTGGCTGGAAATTTCATGCAGGTATTCATAGCTTTCATTGTCTATCACCCTCTGCAGACCGCTGATGTAGGAGCTTGCAAAGTAAGCGAGTATCACAACGGAAAGCAGGATGGATACAAAGATCGGGAAAGCAAACGAGATATTTTCTTTTAAGAACGCTTTGAGCCTTGGCAGCGGTCGATTCCGTCGCTCCTGCCTGGTACGGCGGCGGTTATACCGGGTTTTCCGGCTCAGCTGAGGGTCATAGATCATGAAACCATTCCTGCCGGTTTCTTTTACGCGGCAGAGCGCCGCATCCGCGCATTCATAGAATCCGCGTTTGAACCGTTCCCCATGCTTGGGATAAAACGCCGCGCCCATGCTGACCGACACGCCGAGCCTGCCGCATTCCAGCCGGCGAACCTGCTGCAGAATGCGCTCGTAGAAGGAGGACAGCGTCGCTTCATCCGATACGCCCGGAAGAAACAGGGCAAACTCATCCCCGCCCAGATGACCGATCAGCGCATTTTGGGGCGCGTTTTCCCGCAGCAGGCCCGCAACCTGGGCAAGCACCTGATCGCCGTAATCATGACCTTCCGCTTCATTGGCCTTTTTAAAGTTGTCAAGATTCACGATACAGAACGCGGCGCATCCGCCCGGTTTCTCGATGGACGCATATACGGCCTTTTCAAACGCCGCTCTGCTGTAAAGGCCGGTGAGAGGATCGTGCGACGCCTGATATTGCATCTCCAGCTCCCGCAGCTTCTGTTCATGGATATCCTGAATGGAACCCACGGCTTTGTGCGGCCCATGCGGCAGCATCACGCCGAACGAAACCCACCGATATCCCGCATAATCTTCACAGGTAAAGCGGACATCGCATTTCAGGCTTATCCGCTGGTCGCGAATCGCCGTATGGAGGGCATGCATATTCAGCGCGCGCCACAGCCGTTCGCGGTCTTCCTCCCATACGTGCTCCTCCAGCAGCTTTCTCAGACAGCCTTCATATGGGTAGATTCTGCCGGTCTCAAGTTCTCTCTCCAGCATACCGGCATTGCATACCAGCAGCCTGCCGTTCTCCGTATCGATCTCAAACACTGCACTGCCCAGCACCCCATCATCTCCCCGCAGTGATCTCTTTGTGTTCATTATACCACATGCGCGCTGTTTATTTCCATGCATCCGCAAATATTTTCCTGAGATTCCGCGTTTTATGACATGGTTATCCCATTTTCACTCATAAATTCGCCGATACGACATATCATGCGCAGGGATCATTGATTTTATATCGATGATGCGCCGGTTCTGCCATGCCAATTTCCTCAGCGTCTGCCTTCCCATAAAACAGCTTCCTGGAAACCGGTGCTTCTCCACTTCATAACGCCGCATCTGCTTCAGGATATCCGCATCAAAAAGCCGCCGGCTGCAGTTTTAATGCTGCGGCCGGCGGCTTGTCCCATTTCATGGGATACTGTCTGATACCTGGACGATAAAACGGGTTATTTCTGCACCGGCAGCTCCGCCGGCGGGGATTTGTGCTTGTGTTTGGACGGCTGGGCCTTGATCTCCCCTGCCGCCTTCAGCGACAGCTTGGTGATGGCCGGGCCAATCAGCTCATAGATAAACGTTCCGCACAATATGACCGCGCGGATCTGGCCGCCGTAATCCGGGAACATCTGCGTCGCGAGCAGCGACAGGCCGATTGCGACGCCGGCCTGCGGCAGAAGTGTCGGGCCGAGATATTTCTTAACTGCGGGCGGGGATTTTGCAATCACCGAACCGAGCGCCGCGCCGCCGCATTTTCCAGCGACGCGCAGCACGACATAGATGACGCCGACAAGCCCGATGGTCGGCAGCACAGAGATGTCCAGCTCCGCGCCGGAGATCACAAAGAACATCAAAAAAATCGGCGGCGTCACAAAGTCCGCGACTTTCGGTATCGTGTTGTTGCCCTTGGCGACGTTGATCAGCGTCGCACCCATCGCCATGATCAGAAGCAGGGAGGAAAGTCCCAGCCAGTCGGCGATCGCCACACCCAGGAAGATGAAACCGCAGACGATGATCAGGCGGTTGCCGTCCTTTTTAAAGAAGCGCATCGGCAGCAGGAACAGGAAGCCGAGTACGACGCCGATGCCGAGCGCGCCCACAATCTCGATCAGCGGGTCAAGGATGGTCATCATGATCGATGTGGAAGCGCCGTTCATGGCCTGTGCGATGGCCACCGCGATGCCGAAGCCCATCAGGGCCACCGCGTCGTCCAACGCGACTACGGTTAAGAGGGTGTCGGTGACCGGTCCCTTTGCCTTATACTGCCGTACAACCATGATGGTTGCCGCCGGCGCGGTCGCCGCGGCGATGGACGCCAGCACGATTGAGAAATCCATCGGGAATCCTGCAAGCAGCAGGCCGCCGAAGACCAGCAGAATCGCGCCGAACGCCTCGCAGACCGCGATGATCAGCGGGCCGACGCCCACCTTCTTCAAATAGGAAAACTTGAACTCACTGCCGACCGCGAACGCGATGAAGCCAAGCGCCACATCACTGATGATGTCAAAATTCTGCAATGTGCCGCTTGGGATGAGATTTAAGAAGCTGGGGCCAATGAGCAGTCCTCCAACCAGATATCCCGTCACATTCGGCAGCTTGCACAATTTTGCTAAGCGGCCAAACAGCAGTCCGCAGAACAGAATGATGCCAAGGTAAAGGAGGACATTATTTTCCACTCTGCATGCCTCCAATTCCCTCTACAAAACTGACCGGAACGCCAAACAGGATGCCGGTATCCGGTTTTGACAGGTCGATGACGCTGCCAACCGCTTTTTTAAGCTGCGGCACCTTTGCTTCATCCAGAACTGTGAAGATGGTCTTGCTTTCTTCCCGTTCCGGGTTGAACATCATGCGCAGCGCGCCGAACATGCGCAGGTCCTCATTGTTGCCGATGACGCGTGCCATGCCGGTGCTGTCCAGGATGGTCGCGCCGCTGATTCCATTCTCAGCAAGGCTCATGAGCAGGTCTTCGAGATACTCCGTCTTGTTGAGCACGATGAATACTAGCTGCATAGATACACTCTCCCTCATACTTTTTTTCATCTATCATTATACCACTCTGGATTTTCAATGTCCAGTGTACCAGACGGTGATCCGTCGGCATAAGGGTTTGAAACCCGCATGCTTATATTTCTGTCTATCCCAGTTTTATTCGGCTGCGCTGGCTGTTATCACCTCTCGAAACAATTTTTTCAGCCCGCAGGATGCCTGCACAATAAATTCATACACTCCAGGTATTGAAACATCTGATAGGATGCCCGCAGAACAAATTCATACATTCCTGGTATTGAAAGTTCCGCACCCCAGGAAAAACCGCAGGATTCTGCACAGCGTTCCTTGATAAAGTGTATAATCGGCGCGCCGCAATCGTTCTGAGAAAAACTTGCCGAATCTCCGCACTTTTTGGGACAACGCCGCCTGTTGTAAAAATATTTTCCGAAATGTTGAAAAAAGACTTGACAAACTCTTCAAAAGGTTGTATATTACAAGTGTACTAGGAACCATAGTACACAGTACACAAAGTTCGATTCACAACACCATGCCCGATGTCCCCTCTCCCCAGACAACTGAACCTCAGAAAGGGTGGTCTATATGAACAACCAGAAAGACGTGAAACTGAAATCCGGTAACCGGGCTTTGATGCTGCTGTGCCTTGTGCTGGTCATCTTTTTAATTGCCGGCGCGCTGTACGGCATCCGCGGAAGCCTGTTCCCGGCTTTCGGTATGCGTCCGCCTGAAATCGATGTCGCCGCCTTTTCTCACCGGGAAGCATCACAGTACACCACGGTTGTCAAAGGAGAGGACGGCATCCATCAGGGAGACCTGGTCCTTGTCAACAAGACATATCCCTATCGCGGACAGGACAGCACCCCGCTTACCTACGTCTACGATTATAAGAACAACATGTACAAGGTCAAGGACATGGAGGTCTCCTTGAACCGGCGTGTGGTCCAGGCGTTCAACGGCATGCTGGCCGGTTTTTACGACGCGACCGGCATCCACGACGTCAACGTGGTCAGCGGATACCGCTCCTCGGAGGATCAGTACCGGATCGTGCAGGAAAAGCAATCCGAAACCCTTCTTCAGAATGTATCCAGCCTTGCCGCCGCGCCGGGCTACAGCGAGCATGAAACCGGCATGGCGCTGGACCTTTCGATTTACACCGACATGGGCATCACCCATGATTTTCTTGGACAGGGCAAATACCACTGGATCCGTGAAAACGCGTATCGGTACGGCTTTGTGCTGCGGTACCCGCAGGAAAAAACACAGACCACCGGCTACGACTACGAGCCCTGGCATTACCGTTTTGTCGGCGTGCCGCATGCCGGCATCATGCAGAAGGAAAATATCTGCCTGGAAGAGTACATCGACTTTCTCAAGCAGTACCCGTATGAAAAACAGCATCTCAAGGTCCGGACACAGTCCGGGCAGCGGTATGAAATCTACTATGTGGCGGCAGAACCCGGGGAAACCGCCGTACCTGTGCCGTCCAACCGGGAATACACCCTTAGCGGCAACAACGCAGACGGCTTCATCGTAACCGTCACGCTTTAACTTACCAACATCTTACTTTGTATAAAATCCCTTTATACCCTTACCCTACCCCTGAAAACAGCCCGTCTTCACCCGACGGGCTGTTTTCTTCTGCGTATCGTCGGCGTTCTGCAAACGCCGTATGCCAGAACTGCATCCTCGATACGGTCCGTATGCGGCTGAGGTTGTCCGGGCATTTTAACGTCCCAGATGTTTTTCAAACCTTCGTGTTCTTGATACAGTCCCGCCTCACGTTTCTCAAAGCGCACAAAAGTCTGAGATATGATGATCGGTGCGTCCAACAGGTTCGCTGGGAAGGACATCCGAAGCGTTTTGTTAAAATATGCCCTGTTTTCATCTCAGAGCCCCTTTTGAGACTATTTTCTCAATATTTCGACCGGCGACACAATGCTTTCATAAATTTGCTTGACTTTAACATGACAGTACCCTAAAATGAAACATGTCAATCAGCATCACCCTTGTTACCATACATCTTACATATCAGGAGGAACTTTGAATGTTCAGTGTACAAAACGTCACCAAACGCTACGGCAAGGTTGTGGCCAATCGGGATATCAATTTCACGGTGCGGGACGGTGAAATCGCCGTGCTGCTCGGGCCGAACGGCGCCGGAAAATCCACCATCATCAAATGCATCTGCGGGCTGCTGCGGTTTGAGGGCGCTATTGAAATCGGCGGGCATCCGAACAAATCGCTGGAAGCGAAAAAGCTGCTGGGATATATTCCCGAAATGCCCGCGGTCTATGACCTGCTGACGGTCGGAGAGCATCTGGAATTTATCGGCCGCGCATATGAGCTTGAGGGCTGGGAGCCGGACGCACAGCGGCTGATGGAACGCTTCGAGCTGCTGGACAAGAAGGACAAGCTCGGCAAAGAGCTTTCCAAGGGCATGCAGCAGAAGCTGAGCATCTGCTGCGCGCTGCTGCACAAACCGAAGGTTGTGGTATTCGACGAACCGCTCGTTGGCCTCGACCCGCACGCTATCAAGGAGCTCAAGCTGATGTTCCGGGAGCTCAAGGAGGAAGGGGCGTCGATTCTGATCAGCACCCATATGCTGGACAGCGTTGAGGACTACTGGGATGTGGCTCACATCATGATGCACGGCTCCTTCGCGGCGACCAAATACAACCGCAGTGACGACGGGGATGAAAAGGATCTGGAGGAGCTGTTCTTTGAGATCACAGAGGGGAAGGTCGGTACCGATGAAATCGCTTAGCTATCTGTTTCTGACCAATCTTAAAAACTCCATCAAGCAGCTTGTCAAGCATCCGGCCAAGCTCATCGCCGTGCTGTTCTTTGTTGCGATCATGGTGATGGTGGTCATCACCTCCGGCTTTAACACCGAGACCGAATTCCGGGATATCCGCGAGCTGTACGCAATGATCCTCGCGCTCTACGGCACCATGTACATCATGGGCTGCATGAACGGCCTGCACTCCGGCGCCAGCTTCTATTCGATGGCCGACGTCAACCTGCTGTTCGCCTCCCCCATCTCTTCGAAGAAGATCCTGATCTATGGGCTGCTGCGGCAGCTGCAGGTCTCCTGTCTGGTCGGTCTGTTCCTGATTTTCCAGTACGGATGGCTGAACAACACCTATAATCTGTCCTTCGGCGGGATGGCGGCCATCTTCCTCGGGTACTGCCTGACGGTCTTCTGTTCCTCGCTGACCGCCATGTTCATCTACTCGATGACCAGCAGCAGCGAAAACAAAAAGCGCGCCGTGCGGTACGGCATCTACCTGATTGTCCTTCTGCTGGCGGTCTATCTGCTGACGGCGGCCTTCTCGGATCGGCAGAACATTCTGGGCGGACTGGTTACCGCCGTGAACGCGCCCTGGACCAGCTATCTGCCGGTATTCGGCTGGCTGCAGATGGGCGTGGTCGGCATCATATCATCGAACTTTATCGGTATCGCCGCCGGGTTTGGGCTTGTCATCCTGTTTGTGGCGGCCGTCCTGCTTTTGATCACCGGCACGCACGCGGACTTCTACGAGGATGTCCTGAAGGCGACCGAGGTTTCCTACAGCGCCATCACGGCCAGGAAGGAAGGCAAGGTGCAGGATACGCCGATGAACGTCAAGGTCGGCAAAACCGGTATTGGAAAAGGCTGGGGGCCGTCGGTGTTCTTCCACAAGCATATGCTGGAGAACCGCCGGAACCGGCTGTTCATCCTGGACCGCACCAGCCTGATCTTTGCGGTCACCTGCATCGGCTTCGCCTTCTTCATGCGGGAAAGCGGCATCCTCCCGATCTTTATCTTTTCGGTCTATATGCAGGTGTTTTCCACCGCCATGGGACGCTGGACCCGGGAGCTGCTCTTGCCCTATGTCTACCTGCTACCGCAGAGCCCGTTTAAAAAGCTGGTCAATATCTGCAAAGAGGTTCTCTATAAGGCCTGCGTGGAAGCCGTCGTCATCTTCATTCCGGTCGGCATCATCCTGCAGTCCTCGATTCCCGAGATTCTCTCCTGCATTGTTGCCCGCATCGGATTCGGCATCCTGTTCGTCGCCGGCAACATCCTGATCGAACGTGTGCTGGGCTCGCTCACCAACAAGGTGTTCATCATGTTCTTCTATTTCATCATGATTATCCTGATTGCGGTGCCGGGCGTGGTGCTCGGTGTGATGGTGTCCATCCTGATTCCCGGCGCTTTGGGCGTTTCGGTCGGGCTGCTCTGTACCTTTGGCTGGAACCTGCTGCTGTCCGGCCTCATCGCCTTCCTGTGCAGGGATATCCTCAATTACGCGGAGCTCAACAACCTCTGATAACCGCTCAAAACGGCATGGGACATCATCATATGAAAGGTTTCATGCCGTTGTTTTTCTCTTTGTCCTCACCCTCTGCATTTGTTTTGGCCCCAAAAAAATAATGCGATGTATCTCTCCATCTCCTCTTGTTTAAGAATCTTTCCGTTTTGACCGCTCGGCGAAGCATATCATCTCAGAAAAATTCCCATACTAAGGAGCGTATAGAATTTCTGCCGAATCAACATCACATCTGCTGGAACGGTACCTGGTATCGCATCCAACGGAACGGTGCTAGAAGGCAGAAAAGAAATCATGGAAAAGCGACCTGCATTTCACAGAACCCGAAAGGTGGTATACATTTATGTACTGCACAAGACCCGTTACAAAGGATATCGTATGGATTGGCGGCAATGACCGCCGTTTGGCGCTGTTTGAAAACCTCTTCCCCATTCCGCGCGGGGTTTCCTACAACAGCTATCTGATTCTGGATGAGAAGACCGCCCTGATGGATACGGTGGACGCCTCCATCGGCCGGCAGTTTTTCGAGAATATTGAACAGACCCTGCAGGGACGTCCGCTCGATTACCTGATTGTCAACCATATGGAACCGGACCACTGTGCCAACATCGAAGAGCTTACCAGGCGGTACCCGGACATGAAGATCGTCGGCAACCGCCGCACCATCGAGCTTATCAAGCAGTTCTACGATTTTGAGGTACAGCCGCATGTGCACTGCGTTGAGGAAGGCGATACGCTGTGCCTTGGAACGCATACGCTGCAGTTCATCTTTGCGCCGATGGTGCACTGGCCGGAGGTCATGATGGCGTATGAGACCTCGGAGCACATCCTGTTCTCCGCCGATGCGTTCGGCTCGTTCGGCGCTGTAGGCGGCACCATCTTCCAGGATGAGCTGCACTTTGACCGGGACTGGCTGGACGACGCGCGCAGGTACTACTCCAACATCGTCGGAAAGTATGGGCCGCAGGTGCAGGCGGTGTTAAAGAAGGCCTCAGCGCTCGACATCAAGGCCATCTGTCCGCTGCACGGACCGGTCTGGCGCGGCGATCTTGGCTACTTCCTGAACAAATACGACCTTTGGAGCCGCTATGAGCCGGAGGACCGGGGTGTGGCGATCTTCTACGGTTCGATGTACGGAGACACGGCAAACGCGGCCGACCTGCTCGCGGCGCAGCTCGCCGAAGCCGGTGTGAAGGATGTGCGGGTCTACGACGTCTCCTGCACGCATGTGTCCTACCTGATCGCCGAAGCGTTCCGCTGCAGCCATCTGGTCTTTGCCGCGCCCACCTATAACAATGGGCTTTACCCGGCAATGGAGACGCTGCTTCTGGATATGAAGGCGCTGAACCTGCAGAACCGCACGGTCGGCCTGATCGAGAACGGCTCGTGGGCGCCGCAGTCCGGCAGGCTGATGCGCGAGATGCTTGGACAGATGAAGGACATGCATATTCTGGAAACGAGCGTTACCATCAAGTCCTCGCTGAAAAAAGATCAGTTCTCCGACATGCAGGGACTTTGCAGACAGATTGTGGACACCCTTTAACCGATGCATACCGTTCTCCCCCGCCATCATATTGGGGCGGGGGATTTTTGCTGCACGCTTTCTCATGGTCGCCAGTGCGGACCGCTTTGCATATCATGTAACAGGTACATGATTATACATACTGCAAGAAAGGATGATACCGTATGGATATTGCCGTCATCATTGCAGTTCTGTTGATTCTCTGCCTGCTCATCGTCCGGAACCATCTTCTGAAGCTGTGCCGGCGCCAGCCGGGAAAAAAGAATGTTTTCCCAAACAGAACCTGCTGTCCCGGGCATCCGCACACATGGTATTTACAGATCGACGACATGGGATTTCCGAAATGCACGAAAGACAAAGAGCGTTCGTGGAGCACGCTGCACAGCGCTGAACCGGCTGTACAGCAGAAAAACTGTATGCCGGTGCAAGGCGCATCGATTCCCGATGTCACGCAGCCGCAAAAAAACAGGCCGTCATACCGAAAATAACGCGTTCAGCCGGCAGGCCTTCCTTCCGCTGCGTTTTCTTACCGTTTTCCTGCCAGGAGGGTTTTATCTTATTGGATATGGATAGGAACTTGGCTGGTGCTCTTCCCAAAGGAGATGGCACTGTATACAAAGAACACCCCTTCGAAATTTTCGAAGGGGTGTTCTAAAAATGTTACGAAATTTTACAGGACAAGCTTTATCTGCGTTTTCTGGCCAGAACGACGCCAGCGCCGCAGAGGACAGCCAGTGCTGCAAGCGGAATCATCGGAAGCATACCGCCGGTGTTCGGGTTGCCCTTATCGCCGGTGGAGCTGCCGCTCGACGTACCGCCCGGTGTACTGGTTTCGCCCGGTTTCTTCAGGGAATCGATGGCGGATTTGAGCGCGTTGAGAGCTGCGTCAACCTGTGCCTGTGTCGCTTCGTCATCCTTCAGGATGGCTTCGCCAGCATCGATTGCCGCCTGCAGCGCATCCGCTGTTTCTTTTGTATACTGGGTCTGATCGTATCCCTTTGCTTCATCCAGCAGTTTTTCAAGCATCTTCTTGTCCGGAATCTGCCGGAGTCCGTCGATGGCGCTCTGCAGCTTGTCAATCGCTGCCGTAATGGCCCCCGCATTGATCAGGTCTTCATCTGCGAGCATATCGCGTGCTTCGGCAAGCGCCGCTTCAAACGGTGCATAGGTGCTCGGAATGAATTCCGCTTTGCGTGCTTCATACTTTTCAGCCTCAGCGACAGCCTGTTCCAGAAGCGCCTTGTCAGCCCTGTCGAGAACCACAACGGTTGCGGTGACCGCGGTCATCGCCTGTCCCCTGCCTTCGCCTGGTACGGTGACATCCGCTTTGCCGGACACGGTGAATTCGCCGGCCTGCGCGTAAGCCGAAGCGTCGATATCATCCCATTTAACCGGTACACTGGAGACGGTTCCGGTCGCGACATCCAGGCTCTGGATGCTTTCCGGCAGTGCCGGCGCTTTGCCGACCGGCGTCGCCACGCTGACGGAGCTTTCCACAACATTCTTTGCAAACGCGTCGTTCCACACCTTAAAGGACGCAAACAGTGTCGCGTTGTCGCCCCGGCCGGTGCCGTATACGTTGGTGCCGGCCCACGGCCAGACGCCCATGCCGACGTTATTCGGCACATCGTTGATGGTCTTCATGATATCCATCGTGTCGTCGCCCTGCGACTGGACGCTGTATTGGAAGCCCACCGGATGGTTCGGATTGTCCATCCAGTTGTTTACAGAACCGCTCGCCTTCGGGGAGCACTCCGCGATGTTGAACTTCACGCCCGGAAGCATCTTGGAGATTTCGACGATGTTGCGCTGTACCTGATCATAGGTGCCGTGCCAGTCCGGATAATAGGACACGCCGATACGGTCGACCATGCCGCCCATCTGATCCAGATTGCCGGACAGGCCGCTGATCAGAGTCATAACCTTTTCAAACACTTCGTCCGGATCAAGCTCGACCTTTCCGGAGGTGGGCTGTTCGAAGACGTTGAATGCAAAGTGCATTTCGGTCTGGATATTGAGATCCATGTCCTTGTTGAGCTGGCGGATTGCGCGGTTTCCTGCGTCGACCAGTTTGGAGAGGTTCTCCACCGATCCGAGGAACTCTTTATAAGCTGCGGAATTCTTGTCGCCGTTCGCCTCTTCGTACTTCATCCATTTGATGCCGCCGCCCTCGGCCAGTTCATGGAGTCCTTTGTTGTAGTAATCGTGGTGATGGACATATGGTGTGACCAGATCATATTCCTTGCCCCACATCATACCGTTGGTGATCTCGTTGCCGATGGCCACGATGGACGGTGCGGTGCCCTGATCGACCAGGCTCTTGATGGTGTCATAGGTGTAGCTGTAAACCTCGTCGACAAGGGCTTCGAAGGTCAGCGGCGCCCATGCGTATGGCTTCGGCTGGTTCTGCGGGTCGGACCAGCTGTCGGAATAGTGGAAATCGATTGCGAGGTTCTGTCCTGCGCCCGCGATTGCCTTTGCCACGCGCAGAGTATCCTCCGGAGAACAGTTTCCTGCATTGTTGTTCGGATTTCCGTTTGTTTCACTCTTCGGCTCGTTCCAGATGCGCAGGCGGATGGTGTCCCATCCCAGGTCCTTGGTCAAACCAAAGAAGTTGTTTCCGGTTTTGATGGAGTTTTCATCGGTGAATTTTCCGCCGCGGATGCCTTCCACCGGCGGGTTGTTGCCGGCATTGTAGTAGTACGCATTCGTGTTTCTTCCCTGCTCGGAGGTATCGGAACCGTTGTTCATGTCCTCACGCAGGTAGTTGATGACGCGCAGCTCGCGGATGCCGACCAGATTGCCGGACGTGATGTTCAGCCGGACATAGCGAAGGCCTTTGAAGCTGAAGACATCGGTGAAGATGCCGCCCAGCTGGCTGTTTTCCGAACGGTCAGCCAGAACGGACCAGTTTTCACCGTCCGCAGAGCCTTCCAACGTGTATGTATAGACGGTATCATTGCTTGCAAAAACGGTTTCCACCTTGCGGACCGCGTCATAGGCGCCGCCGAAATCCACCGTAATGGATGCCGGCGCGGATTTCGCAATCCAGGCGGTATCGAGCTTGTCATCCAGTGCCAAAGCCGCGTCGCCCTCCGATGCGGTTGCGGATACCCAATACTTACCGGAAATATTGCTCTCCGCCGGGGAATATGCCGCTTCGCCTTCCAATGCGATGGAAGCGAACGGGATCGCTAAGAGAACCATTGCTGCGACGAGAAACAGGGATAATGCCTTTTTCATTTGTTTACATCCTCTCTTAATCTAGCTTTTACATCGTTTCTATACGGGACAGCTTGTTCACACCTCCTTTATTTGATATAAAAATTGATCTACTTTTATTCATTTTATGTAGAAAACAAACCGCTGTAAATGGATTTATTATTCTTCATTATGGATTATTGTACAAATTATCTTTTTTTATCAATCAACTATCGAATAATTTGTTTATAATGTGTAAAAATCGAATTCTTATATTTATTTTTAAAAACTAAATATGTTTCAGTTTTCTTTTCGGTGCCAGATGTGTGTCTCGATTTAAAACCGCTGAAATTTTATTTGAATAAGACTGGCAGACGTTTTATTCAGGCTGTCATCTGCCAACCATTTCAAGGGAATATAAGGCATATAAGAGCGGCAAAATCAGAATTGCCAGCAGTTCAGATAAAAAGCATCCGCATGAAATGATCCATTATTTAAAATCAGGAAGCCGCCATACCGTGATTTTCCGACAATTAACCCCTCCGTTGAAATGGTGGTATGCGCCAGCCCTGGAAGGGCATCATACCGGTTCGTCTTTCAAGAGACACTGAAAAACTGTCATGACATCAAACGCACCGCAACTGCTAAAGCAGTTATATCTCTATAGCTTTTCACGTTGTGCGAAATGATCGTTGTCATTCGCTGCTCTTTATCCTGAAAGTTAAAGCTTTTTATTCTCTCCAGCAGAGCCGGTGGGTTTTATAACGCTGAAGTACAAGCCAAAACGGCTGGCCCGATCGGGCCAGCCGTTTTACTCTAAAAACTATAACGCATACCTTATCCGCGATGCGAACCGCTTTGCATCCTCGTTTAAGAAACACTGCTTTGTGTACCGGTCGGAATGCTCTGCAGCGCGCCGGTATCCGCAGCATACTGTACAACCGATTTGGCAATCGCATCCGCGAACTTGTTCTGCGAAACGGAGTTTGTCAGAAGAAGGTAATCCTTGCTGTTGTTGATGAACGCCGTTTCCACCAGTGCGGACGGATAAGCCGAGGACATGCGCAGCACCTTATACGGATACATCTTGTTGCCGTTGTTGTTGCGGTTGGAAAGCCCCAGGCTGCTGCTGACATTGGAGGCGATCCTGTCCGCCATATTGCGTGAGAACAGATGGAAATAATAGCATTCGGTTCCCGTCGCGGAGCTGACGGTCGAGGAATTCGCATGAATGGACAGGAAGACATCCGGCCGGATCTTTTTGGTGATGGACACACGCTCATCCAGTGAAACGTCTTTATTCTTGGTGTCAATCTGGGTCACCGTCGCGCCGCTGGTCTTGAGCTTCTGGGTGACCAGGCTGGCAATCTGCCAGGTGACGGTATTCTCATTGACGCCGCCGTAGCCGATCGCGCCCGGATCGCCAAGCCCATGTCCCGGATCGATGACAAAGGTCATGCCGGTCAAATCGTAGCCATAGGGCTTTGAGCTGTTTTTGGAGATCTGCGCGTAATTCGTGAAGCGGAAGCGCAGGCCCTCGGAGGTGTAGGACGCCTCAAAGCCGCGGAAGCCGTTGGAAGCGCGCAGCGTCAGGGTCAATACCGCATTCGCGCGCACATTGCTGTCCGATGAGGTCTGGATGCTCCAGGTCGCCTTCGTAAACATCGGATTTTGGGTGAGGTTCAGATTTGCCGGAACCTGACCGGTATATGGGAAGACGATCGTCACCTTGCTGCCGTCCGGCGTGACGTTGTAGGGAACCTTCCAGTCGGTCGCAAGGACCATATCGGTGTAATCCTTGCTGGCTGTCATCTTGAAGCTTGTGATCCGATTGAGGTTGTATTTGCTGTTGGTCACCTTGGATACATCCTTCTGGTACACGCGCTTTCCGGATGCCAGCAGGTAGTAATAGAAGCGCTGTCCGCCGTCCACATAACTGACCTCCTTGGTCACATAGTCCACGGTTCCTTTCGGCAGCGGGTAGCATCTGCCGTCGGACATGTCGTCATAGGTGTCGGTGGGGAAGACCTCGGCTTCGCTGGCGGTTACCACAATCTGCTGTCCGTTCGGATAGATGGACTGCGCGCGGATGGTCACGGTGAAGGTGGCCTTCTTGGTGCCCGACGCCGTCGCAGCCGACGCGGTGATCGTCGCGCTTCCGGCCTGTCTCGCCTTAATCAGACCGCTCGCGCTGACCGTGGCAACTGACTGGTTGCTCGACGTGTACTGGATGCCGGGATTGTAGGCATTGGACGGCGTAATCGTTGCGCTGAGCTGGAAGCTGCCGTTCAGCGCAAGCTCCTTGGAGCTGCCGTTCAGTGTGATGCTCTGGATGGACGGCAGGACCTGCACGGTGCAGGCGGCCGTTTTTCCGCCGCTGTTGGTCGTCACGCGGATGGTCGTGCTGCCCGCGCTCTTCGCTGTGATCAGCCCGCTGGCGGAAACCGATGCCACCGATGCATCGTCGGACTGATAGGTCACGCTTTTATCGGTCGCGTCAGCCGGGGACACCGTGGCCGTCAGCTGCAGCGTCGCGCCCGCTTCGAGCTGCGCCTGGGTCTTATTGAGCGTGACGCCGCTGACCGGGATATCCGGTTCAACAACCCGGACAAGGCACTGCGCCGTTTTCGATCCCACCGCTGTGCGGACCGTCACCCAGGTGTTTCCGATTTCCTTTGCCGTGATCACGCCGTCCTGTGTCACGGTTGCGATGCCCGCGTTGCCAACCGACCACACCACCGATTTGTCCGGCGCGTCTTCCGGCAGAACCGTTGCAACCAGGGTCGTCTGGGCGCCTTTTTTCAGTTCTATTTCGGTCCTGTCCAGCGTGACTTCGCTGACCGGTTCCCTGACGCGGATCAGGCACTGTGCGGTTTTGGAGCCGTCCACCGTCCGCACCGTCGCCCAGGTGTTTCCGGCCCGCTTTGCCGTCACCACGCCATCCTGCGTGATCGATGCGACGCTGCTGTTCCCGATCGAGTACACCACCGACCGGTTGCTCGCGTACTCCGGCTGGATGATCGGTATCAGCGTTACAGATTCCCCTGCAAAGAGACTTTCCTCCTCATTTTCAAATGATACGCTTTCAACTGGAACAGTTTCCCCCGCAGTCAGGATGTAAACCTTCATCGAGATCAGATCCCGTATGCCGATGTTTCCATCCTCCTCGAAGTCCCCCATCCATTCATAGATATCCTCCGGGCCTCCGTTCAGGATCACCATCTTCACCATCAAAAGATCCCGTATGCCCATGACTCCGTCTCCATCCATATCGCCGCGCACCAGCGCCTGATTGCGGTAGACTTCTTTTCCGTCTTTCATGACGATGATTTCATTGCCCGTTCCAATCGGGTCTTCCCGGTCCAGTCCATTGCCGCCGCGTTTGACAACGACCGACTGGCCTTCTTCCAATTCCAGGCTGGCTTCGTACTCCGAAACCGTTGTCCCGATTTTAATATATGCAACATCCAGTTCTTTTGGCGTAACGGTCATCCGGTCGAAGCTCCAGCCATCTGTCAGGCTGGTCACTTTGATTGCCCGGATGCCGCGTTCAAGTGCGACATCTGCGAGCACAATCTCTTCAAAAGCTTCATTCGAGGCTGTCTGCGGGACGGTCAGCGTCTGGACGCTGCCATCAGGCAGTTCAATCCGGAGGGCTTCTGTCTGTTCCCCGTCATGCGCCACGCTCAAGGCAATCTCATAGATGCCGCTGTTTTGGACATCGAGATCATAGCGCATCCAGTCCCCGTTGGAAAAGCCGCTCAGATAATGACCGCTTCCTGCCGATACAGCCTGAGACTCCATGCCGCCGCCGAAACTTTGGCAGCTTTCCGCTTCAATGACACATACAGCGTGTCCAATCACAGAAAGCGCCGCCGGATACTCGGATTCCTGCCGGGGCTGCTCGGCGGACGCGTCTCCGTCGGAGCTGCTGTCCTCAGACTGCGTACCGGTCACCCTGATGAGGCACCGTGCGGATTTCTCATAACCCTTCGTACCGGCTTCCAGCCAGGTGGAACCTGCGCCGCGCGCATGCACGACACCGTCGGATGACACCTCGGCCACGGCGCTGTCGTCCGTTCTGAAATAGACCGTTTGATCCGCCGCACCTTCCGGCAGAACGGCGGCCTTCACCTGGAAGTCCTCACCTGCAGCCAGCGTGATTTCATCGTGCTCCAGCTGTACAGATTCTGCCGCTGCGGTGGACACCGCAAACGCGCTGGCCGGCAATACGCCCATCAGCAGCGAAAAGGCCAGTAAAATGCTGAGGAACAGCTGCAAAGGTTTTCTTTTTTGGATAAACATCATACACATCCCTTTCAATTCTCTCTTCTCAAACACCTGGGGCTTTATGTCACAGGCTGCCGTCCGGCAGCCCCTAGGTGTACCTGAATATTTTTTGACGGATCACCAAAACCGCTTGGTACTGGATCAAGATGGCGGCCGTGCGGTTGCAAATCCGTTGGATTTCATATTGGCTGTCTATGCTGATCAGTTCAGAACGCTTTTGAGATTCTCCATCTCCTTTTGAATCTGACTCTTGTTTGAATCCTGCGGAATATTGAAGAAAAAGTCATACCGGAACACGGAAAAGCCGCTGTAATGCTCGTTTCTCCTGGCATCAACGACCTGCCGCTTCAGCATGTCGGTGGCGGAAATCCATTCAAACTTGCCGGCCCCGGCGTAGGTGTCCTCCTTGCCGATCTTATACGCGGCAAGTCCGACATAGAGCTTGACATTGTCCAGGGTGATCATGTCATTCCATTTCTTCACGGTCTCGCTGAACGGACAGGCGCTGTTCTGGAAGCCGAAATACATCTGCGGACAGATATAATCGATATATCCGGGTGTCGTGACCCACTTTTCCACATCGATGAACTGCGTGTTGTAGTTGTTCTGCATATTGCCCTGCGGGCTGATGCCGAAGAGCACCGTGGAATCGATCTTTTTGATGGCCTGATACACGCCGCTGACCAGCTGGTCGACATTGCTCCTGCGCCAGTCGGCCAGTCCCAGCTTTCCGCCGCCGTTTTTGTAGGCCTGATATTCCGTCTGGTCGAACGCGGCGTCAGTGGTCGGGTAGAAATAGTCGTCGAAATGGATGCCGTCCACCTGATAGTTCTGCACAATCTCCCGCACGCCGTTGATGACCAGCTCCTGCACCTCTTTTTTTGCCGGATTGTAGTAAAGCCCGCTGCCGGACTGCACGACGCATCCGTTCTTCTGTGCGTACCACGCCTTGGCCGGATTGGAATCGGCCAGCTTTGAGGCGTCGGCGGAACCGATCTGTACGCGGTATGGGTTGATCCAGGCTTCAATGCGCAGATTTTTTTCGTGCGCCAGCTGCACCATGATGGCAAGCGGGTCGTATCCCGGATTTTTTCCCTGCGTACCGCTTAGAATATGCGAATACGGAAAATACCTGGAAGGATAGATCGCGTCCCCGAACGGCCGGACCTGTACGATGACATCGTTGAATCCATACTGTGCGGCATTGTCAAAATACCGGTTCACTGCCGCCGTGAATTCCGCTTTGGATTTGTTCTTCATAATCGTCGTCAGATCGATATAGGAGAGCCACACCGCGCGCACCTCTTCCTGCTGAGGGGATTTTTCCTGAACGCGGATCAGGCATTTCGCGGTTTTGGAGCCGTCCACCGTCCGCACCGTCGCCCAGGTGTTTCCGGCCCGCTTTGCCGTCACCACGCCATCCTGCGTGATCGATGCGACGCTGCTGTTCCCGATCGAGTACACCACCGACCGGTTGCTCGCGTACTCCGGCTGGATGATCGGCCGCAGCGTGACGGATTCCCCTACAAAGAGGCTTTCCTCCTCATTTTCAAACGACACGCTTTCAACTGGAACAGTTTCCCCCGCAGTCAGGATGTAAATCTTCATCGAGATCAGATCCCGTATGCCGATGTTTCCATCCTCCTCGAAGTCCCCCATCCATTCATAGATATCCTCCGGGCCTCCGTTCAGGATCACCATCTTCACCATCAAAAGATCCCGTATGCCCATGATCCCGTCTCCATCCATATCGCCGCGCACCAGCGCCTGATTGCGGTAGGCTTCTTTCCCGTCTTTCATGACGCTGATTATATTGCCCGTTCCAATCGGGTCTTCCCGGTCCAGTCCATTGCCGCCACGTTTGACAACGACCGACTGGCCTTCTTCCAATTCCAGGCTGGCTTCGTACTCCGAAACCGTCGTCCCGATTTTAATATATGCGACATCCAGTTCTTTTGGCATGTTTGCGGCAGCCGCATAGGGGGTGATTGGATTTTCGAAAACTGCATCCGCAGCAAAAGCGCCTGCAGGCAGCACGCCCAGCAGAATTGACAACAGCAACACAACACTGACAGCAAGCCGCATGGGCTTTTTGAGGATTATCATCATGAAACATCCCTTTCCATTTTTCTTCCACTCATTTTGATTTGATGTCACATGCTGTTTTTATCAGCCCTAAACTGTCAGTTTTATTGGGTTCTCTTCATCTCAGTGCCAAGACCGCTTGGTACATTGAAATACGGTCTCAGACAGACTGTGTAAAAACAATCTGCTTTTATACCGCACATATATCAATCCCCGGTCATTTGGCAAACCGCCGCATGTTCGAATGATCGTGCGCTACCAAAATACTGGAATATGCCTCCATGCAGCATGCGCACAGCATCTGTTTTTGTCCGCCCGCTGTTTGACAGGTGATAAGCAACCTAGGGTTCCAGCAGGCCTTTCAGATTATCCATCTCCTTTTGGATCTGTTCCTTATTTTCAGCCTGTGAAATGGTAAAAAACGAATCGTACCGGAAGATGGCAAAACCGCCGTAGGTTCCATTTTTTCTCGCCTCTTCCACCTGGCGCTTCAGCATATCGGTACAGGTGATCCATTCTTCCTTGCCGTCCCCGGCAAAGGTGTCCTCGCGGCCAAGCTTGTATGCGCTGAGTCCCACATAGAGCTTGACGCTGTCCAGTGTGATCATATCGTTCCACTTCTTCACCGTGTCGATATACGGAGAGGTGCCATTTTCAAACCCATAGTACACCTGCGGACAGATGTAGTCGATGTAACCAGGCGTTGTGACCCATTTTTCGACATCGATATACTGGGTGTTGTAGTTGTTGCCCAGATTTCCCTGCGGGCTGATGCCGAAAACCACATCCGCGCGGACATCTTTGACAGCCTGATACACGCCGCTGACCAGCTCATCGACATTGCTCCTGCGCCAGTCGGCCAGCTCCAGCTTTCCGCCGCCGTCCCTGTACGCCTTGTACTGCGCCTGATCGAATGCCGTGTCGGTGGTCGGATAAAAATAGTCGTCGAAATGGATGCCGTCCACCTGATAGTTCTGCACGATCTCCCGCACGCCGTTGATGATCAGTTCCCGGACTTCCTTTTGGGCCGGATTGTAGAAAAGCCCGTCTCCGGACTGAACAACGCAGCCGTTTTTCTGCTCATACCACGTCTTTGCCTGATTGGCATCGCACAGCTTTGAAGCGTCGGCCGACGAGGTCTGCACACGGTATGGGTTCAGCCAGGCTTCAATCCGCAGATGCTTCTCGTGCGCCAGCTTTACCATGATGGCAAGCGGATCATATCCCGGATCCTTCCCCTGCGTCCCGGTTAGAATATGCGAGAATGGGAAATACTTTGAAGGATAAATCGCGTCGCCGAACGGGCGCACCTGTACAATGATATCGTTAAAGCCATATTGTACGGCGTTCTCGAAGTATCCGGCTACTGCGGCTGTAAAATCCGCTTCGGATTTATTTTTCAGTATCGGCGTCAAGTCGAGGTAAGAGAGCCAGAGCGCCCGCACTTCATCCGAATCCGGCGAAGCTTCTCGGTCCTTTTCCGTCTCAAGGTCAAAGTCCGGACTGGGCTTTTCCGGGGAAAAGGAGTAGTCCTGCTCTGTAATGCCGGGGCCGCTGCCCGTTTCCTCCTGAAAGAGCTCATCCATGTTACAGCCTGTACCACACAGTAATATACCGATCAGCAGAAATGCCGTCACAATCCTTTTCATAGGCAGATACCTCATTTTCGAAGATTCCATACTAGAGCCTATGAATGGAGGAACAAAAATATGACGCAGCCGTTTTGCATCCGTATGGGGATTCTACCCAATAAGCCTGTGACAGGCCGACATAAAACGCCGGTGGTATGCATGCTGTACCACGGTTAAAACCTGCGAAACCGTTTATTACGGCACACCGCAGCGTGTACGCCCATAAGGGACTGCTGCTATGGTATACCCCGCCGGTCCGCAAACGCCGAAGGCGTTTGTTATGCGGATATTATACCATAAATTTCGGCTGATGGAAACCCTGAGAAACCCAAAATTCATGGGATTGTCCGCTTTTTTCCATTATTTAGACAGTGCATCTATTCCATCGTCATTGATTCGATCATTCTCATTTCTTTCGATAATCTAACGATGCCCCATCTTGTATTGGTATGCAAGCAGATACTTGTTTATAGCGGTTCCGTCATCCGGGTCATGAGCATTTTGGGGCACTCCTGCATAGGGGATTGTGCGGCTTTATTCCCTGCAGTGCAAAACCTTGCAGATATAACAGGACTTCTTTACTGTATAAATGGAAGATCTGCTGTAGGCACCCTTTGCATTCCCCTGCATTCCCGTCCCATGGTTTCCGGCCGCAGGATTCGCTGACAATATTTCGCCGGCATGTTACAGGCGAAACATTGAATTGCGCCTGACAATATGCTATAATGCACGAAGGCGCAGTTATGTCATGCGCCAACACGAAAGAGGTGAACTACTTGAAAAAGACAAAATGGATTACCTTCGGCATTGCAACCATTCTGGTTATCCTGTATGCCTTTACGACTTCGGTCAATTTCAATCCGTTATATCCTGACAGCGCTTTCTTCTACTGCGTTGTCATCTCGGTTTATTTCGCTCTCTGGCTGATCTTCCATTTCGGTACGCTGACCTTTGGGAAGAAGGCCGAAAGCGGCGCCGCATTCAACTATGTGCCGAACGGCGGCAAATTTCCGAAAAAGATGCTGCTGATCGTGGCCATTCCATGGATCGTATACTTTCTGGTCATGATCGGCTCGAGCGTCATCTTCAATTCCGGCGCCTACCGGGACCAGCTCGGGGAGCCGAAGGTCATGGAATTCTCCGATGACGTCCAGCCGGTCGATGTCAGCCAGCTTCCGATTGTGGACAAGGACCTGGCATCCAAGCTGGCCGACAAGAAGCTTGGGGAACGCCCGTCACTCGGCAGCCAGGCGGTGCTGGGCGAGCCGACCATTCAAAAGGTAAACGGCAAGCTCGTCTGGGCTGTGCCGCTGCACCACTCCGGCTTCTTCAAATGGCTGACCAACATGGGCGGTACGCCGGGCTACATCGTCGTTTCGGCGACCAATGTCAACGATGTGCAGTATGTGGACGAGCACTACATCAAATATCAGCCTGACAGCTACTTCTTCGACGACCTGCTGCGGCATGTGCGCTTTACCAATGCGCCGCTGAGCGGCATCACCGATTATTCATTTGAAATCGACGACGACGGCAACCCGTATTGGGTCATGACAACCTATCACAACACCTGGGGCTTTAACCTGCCGGAGGCAACCGGCATCATCCTGGTCAACGCGACGACCGGCGAAGCCAAACAGTATGCCATTGATGAAATCCCGGAATGGGTCGACCGCGTACAGCCCGAAGATTTCATCATCAACCAGATAGACAACCAGGGCGAATATGTCCACGGCATCTTCAACTTTGCCAACAAGGACAAATTCACCTCCTCAGACGGACATATCATCATCTACAACGACGACCGCTGCTATCTGTTCACCGGGCTGACCAGCGTCGGTTCGGATGAAAGCTCGATCGGCTTCATGATGGTGGACATGGTGACCAAAGAGGTGCATAAATACGCCCTGCCGGGTGCGACTGAGGAATCCGCCATGCGGTCGGCCGAAGGCAAGGTGCAGCACCTGAACTACCAGGCCTCCTTCCCGATCATCCTGAACATGGATGGAAAACCGACCTACTTCATGCCGCTGAAGGACAACGCGGGACTCATCAAGCAGTACGCCTTTGTCTCGGTCACCGATTACTCGATCGTCGGCGTCGGGGAAACGCAGGCTGCCGCGGCCAAAAACTATGAACAGACCCTGCGCGGCGCGGGCATCACCAATGACCTGCCTGCCGACGGGGAAAACAAAAACGTCACCGGCACGGTGGAACGCATCGGGCAGGAATTTGACGGCGAGCTGCTCAGCTACAAGATTATCCTGAAAGAGCATCCGCAAAGCCTCTTTGTCGTACCGTCCGACCTGAGCCAGGAGCTTGCCCTGACCCAGCCGGGCGACACGGTCGAGATCGAATATGCGGATTCCGCTTCCGGCATCCAGCAGGCTACCGCCTTTGACAACCGGATGTTTGACCAGAAGCAGGATACCGGCACACCGCAGGAAACGCCATCCGCTTCCGAATAACGCGGTTACGCATATCCGCAACAATCACCTGCATACAAAAAGCTCCGGACGCAGCCGCGTCCGGAGCTTTTCTTTTCCATGGACATATCTTATTGTTTTTGAATCGGCAGCTTTACTTCCAGCTTCTCTGTGAAGTTGTTAAATTCAACAAAGTAGTCCCCGTCCCCGTCATAGAGGATATGCATGTAGGAATCCTGCGACGCGCCGTCCCGCATATCGCTGGCCAGGCCGATGTCGTCATCAAAGTACACACTGATCGAATCCTGTTTGGTTCCTTTAGAACCGTAAATGGAATAATAGAACAGATTCAGCGCCTTGGTTTCGCCGCTTTTATTGGTGATCTTCATGGGGATCTTCACAACATCGGCGCCGTCCAGATCTGAAAACTGATTGTCGAGCTTCGTCCATTCCACACCGGAACCAAAGGTAATTTCAAAGCCGTCGAATGCGAACGGCGTGTCATAGGTCAGCTCGGCCGGTTTGGACGGCTCTTCGCTGGTTCCCTCGCCGGAGTCCCCGCCCGGAGCCGCAGACGACGTCTGGCTTTCTGCCGATGCCCCCGCATCGTCGAGATTCTGCTTCGCCGCACAGGCTGAAAGGGAAACGGCCATCATAGCCGCCACAATAACTGCTAAAATTTTTTTCATCTTTTTCCTCCAGAAAAATGTTTCGTTGATGTGCAACACTTTCGACATTATATGACAAAAACATCTATAAGTAAATGTATTTTCTATTTTTTCTATGAATTAGATAAACGCATCCTGCTTCTCATGCTGAAAAATAGCCTGTTTGCTTGATCTCTTTCCATGTATATGCAGAAAAAAGGCGGCATGTGCCATACATGCCGCCTTTTTTACCATTCTTCAGTCCGTTGGGACTGATCCTGTTTTTTGATCCCTTTTAATAGGCAGAACAATCTCCATACGGTTTTTCTGGTCGTCAAAAACCAGAGTATAGTCGCCGTCCCCATCGTAAAGCAGATACAGATATCCATGCTGCTCGGCGTCGGCGGCCATTTCGCCGAGCTCGCCGATGTCGTCGTCAAAATATCCGCTGATGATATTGAGGATTGTCCCCTTCGACCCGTAGGCCGTGTAGTTGAACATGTTGAAGCTGTGCGGCTTGTCGCTCTTGTTGCGGATGGTTGCCGGTATCTTCACAACCTCCGCGCCGTTTTCCTCCGCGAACTTGTTGTCAATCTTGCTCCACTGTAAGGCGGAGCTTAAGGTTATCTCGATGTTGTCAAAGGTAAACGTTTTGTCAAAATCATTCTGTTTTTTCTCGGATGCGGTGCCGGCAGAGTTATCCGACGGTGTTTTACCGCTCGCTGTGCCGCCGGTCGAGCCGGATTCGGCGCTCTGCGTGCCGCTTATGCTTTCATCGGCTTCAGATGAACCGGAAGACGCGGACACGTCCCCGCTCATCGAAATATCTGAATCGGACAGATCCTGATCCTGGCCGGACCTGCCGCTCGATGCGCACGCCGAAAAGACCAACGTCATGGATACGCTCAGCAGCAATAACAACATTCTTTTCATGATTGCCTCCAGGTCATCTGTAAAATTCTTGCTTTTATTATAATACACCGGCTGCGAAAAGTAAACAGGATTTCATGAATGTCCTGTTGTCATTCGACAAAATATGTGCGCGCCGTTTTTTAACCGTCTGCATAACTCCCCGCAAGCCCGGTCGTCTAAATTCAGTTTATCGCGGACCGGCAAGGCAATCTCCCGCCGGCAGTTTTACCATAGATGATCCTTGCTTTTCAAGGAGGCTGAACAAAAAAAGGAACAGAGATTCGAAACCCTCTGTTCCCATCCATGTCATCTGCGTTTCATCGAATCAGCTCTGTTTGCGCTTCTGCATATGGTAGCAGCAGCGCAGTAGGAGCTTCTCGGATGCAAAGCGTTCCACAAACCGCGTGGCCTTCATCATGGCGCCCGGCGTGATGATGAGTTTTCCGCGCAGCATCTTTTCAATCGCATAGCGCGCCACCGCTTCACTGGAAAGCCCCTTTACGCTGAAGCGCACATCTGCCACGCGGTCAAACTCGGTGCGCACAGGGCCGGGACACAGCACGCTGATCCTGACATGGCTGCCGCGCCGGCGCAGTTCTTCATAGACTGCCTCACTCAAGCGCAGCACATAGGACTTGGAGGCGTAGTAGCTGCTCAGCAGCGGACCGGGCAGGAACGCCGCGGACGACGCGACATTCAGGATATGCCCTTTGTCCCGCCTGATGAATTTTCTCAAAAACAGCTTGGTCAGGATGTGTACGGCCCGGATGTTCGTATTGATCAGCTCCAGCTCGCGTTCCAGATCGGTTTCTTCAAACGCACCGAACAGCCCGAACCCCGCATTGTTGATAAAAACATCGATATCCTGATCCTCCACCTGATGGTAGAGCGAAAAACAGGATTCCTTCTTTGACACATCGCACGGTATGATCTGTACCTTTGTTTTCAGCTCCTTTTGCAGGATCTCCAAACGGTCCCGGCGGCGCGCCACCAGAATCAGGTCGTATCCGCGGCGCGAAAGCTCCCGCGCCATATCCCGGCCAATGCCGGAGCTCGCTCCGGTAATCATCGCTAACATATTTCCGCCTCCTCTTCGGTGTATGGTAAAAAGGTTTCTGCGCGTTCCATCAGCCCGCACTGCCTGCGCAGGCGTTCCCGCAGCCGCTCCAGCAGCATCGGGGGGCCAAGCAGCCGCACCACCCTTCCAAACGAACAAATTTCGTCCAGCAGCTGGTCCTCCTCTGTCCGGTCATAAAAGATCCTGCAGAGGTAACGGCCGGATTCCTCGTCGAATTCGGTCTGCTTTTCATAGCTTGCAAACTGCATCATACAGCGTTCCAGGCCGCCCCGCTCCTCGGAAATTCTTAAAAGGGCCGGATCTTCGGCCCTCCCCGCGAGCAGATGCGCTTCCAGGTCAACCGGTTCCTGTGCGGTCCGGCCTGTCCATTCGAGTTTGGTAATTTCCAGCAGGGCACATCGATGAATCCGGGTTGGTTCATCCTCCCCCATCACGGCCAGATAGGCATAGAACCGGTCTTCCTTGGGTGCATACTGCAGCCGCAGCGCACAGCAGGACGGATAATGTTTCTCCCCATGGCAAAGCTCCAGCATTTTCCTAGTGCGCACCGCATGAAGCAGCGTACGGAAATTCGCTATATAGGACGGAGCATCGAAGTCGTCCGGGTCCAGCCCGCGGTCGAAGCTGCAGAAATCCGACTGTCCATACATGGGTTCCATCCCGCCGAAACTCCCGGAAAGGCTCTGTATCTCATCATCATCCAGAAACAGCCGGATTCTCGGATTCTGAAGCATCGCTTTCAGCCAGGCGCGCTGCAGATTCGTCAGGGGCATCTGCGGCGGAATTCCGGTCTTGGACCTCCATCCCGCTCCCTGAGGTTCAAACAGCGCCCACTCTCCGCTCTGTATCTTCGGCAGGATAAACATTGCGCTTTCCGAAAAGGCGTATTGACCGATCATCCGCTCCATCTCCGCCGCGGTCAGCGGCCTTTCACACGCCGCTGCCAGCAGATGTTCCACCGCACGGTAGTAGGCGCTGTATACTTCCGAAAACAACTCCATCTGCGTTCACTTCCATCTCTATATGATATTTATTATTCCGCAGGGCCTATAAATATTCAGGCGCAGAACCGCGTTTTTTCCATCGCAGGTGTTTTTTCTTTTGTCTGCGCGTATCTGAAATCCTCTTAACGGTCGCCCTCACAGCTTTCCTGATGAATCGCTGCCCAAACACCTCTGCTTCATTGCTGACAGGTCCCGTAAAAAACAATGGACCTGCTGGTCGATGCAATCCAGCAATACGATATGTCCAATGTCCAATGTCCGCGTCCGCTATCCGTTCTCCCCAGCGCTTTTCCGTTTACCTGCAGTCCAGATACATCTGCTTCATGGCCGACAGGTCACTGTAAAAGCGCTGGGTGACCTCCCGGTTGGTGCATTCCAGCGACACGATATGCCCGATAAATGTTTTAATCCACGGCATCGCTTCGCCGGCGTCGAACAGCACGGTGCTGTACAGATACAGATTGCGGCCGATATGCAGGATCTGTGCGCCGCGGCCCTCCTCATACAGCCGTTTTAAAAGATGCTGTTCTTTTTGCTCGTCGATGTACAGCTTCACGATAAGCTGTTCTTCACGGTTCTTCCTGCCGCCGAAGCAGACGCCCCAGCATTTGGGCAGATTATGTTCGAGCTTCCCGAGCAGATCATCCAGATCATCCGCGGCATCCAGAAGCTCCACGCTGCCGATGCTGTCCAGCCGCAGGTTTGTAAAACGCCGCACATCCGCACGGTACAGGCACAGGTAGCGGCGTCCGGTTCTGAGGCTTGTCAGGATTTTCAGCGGCACTCCCTGAAATGTATGGACGCTGCCGGACCGCCGGCTGAGATTCTGAAACCGGATCATGCGCCCCTCATAAATGGCCTGCAGGATGTCGTACAGCACGCCGTCTTCGAGAGTATGTACCATATAGTGATGTTTAAACAGAAACAGGTCGTTTTCGGCGTCAAACCGCTCCAGGATGGTACTGCCGATGAAGCCGAACGGGGCCACCTCCTGAAAGAAGCGCACCGCGTCCAGCAAGCCTTCCGCATTCCAATGCCGCAGCGCGTCATCCTGATTCAGCCGATACCGCTGTGCGCGCGCGGTTTTTTCCACCGTAAAGACGCCCAGCCGTTCATATTCCCGAAGCTTTGTGCGCACCGCCTGTGTATCCAGCAGGACACCGTATCGGGACGCAATCAGGTCGGTCAGCTCGTCAACGCCATGCGGCTCTAAGTCCCGCATGAGATCCAGCAGGAAGAAATGCAGCATGATATCGTTCTTTGTAAAGCTTTTGGATTTCCAGGCCGCATAAAGCGGATTTTGGCGAACCTGCGAGCTGTCCAAGGATAAAAAGACCCGCTTGCCCTTCGGGGAGTACTCCCAGCGAACCGCGTCATCCATCCAGCAGGCAACCCGCCGCCGTTCATTGTCATAGGTACGCGCGCTTTTTTCGGTGTAATCGCCGCGCACCTTGAAGCCATAGATATAGAATCCACGCATATATTCGCGGATTTTGTCGAAATTCTTGATCAGTTCCGAAAACTGCGCCATGCTCCCGCCCCCAATTTCCCTATATTATAGCAAAGGCGGCTGTAAAAATCAAATCTGTACTGGAAACCATCGGCCGCCAACGGCAAAGCAAAGGATCTCCCGCACAGATGAAGGCGAAGCGGTTATGGATAACATATCTGAACGGCGCTCATTTACCGGTCTTCGCTTCAGACCCTTCCAGTACGGGAAGCCGTTCTTTCGAGGGCGGGCGTTTGTGTGACAGCAGAAGCACCAGGCTCGCAAGCGCGGCCAGCGCCTGGGAAAGCGGCACCGACAGCCACGTTCCAAAGATGCCGATGATGTCCGGCAGAACCGATAAAAGCAGGAACAACAGCACCGGTTCCCCATAAATCAAGCAGGAAGCAAACCGGTTTTTTTCGGTGGCGTAAAAGTATGAGACGGCAGTTCTGGAAAAACTCACAAACAGATACCCGGCCAAAAAGAGGGGCAGCATGCCCCCCACCATCCGAACCACCTGTTCGGATGCGCCGAACAGGACAGCCGCCCGGTTTCTGAGCAGGAACAGGACGGCCATACAGACCCCTGCCGTGGCCGCGGCAAACTGAAAGGCCATGTTCCTGACCTTCTTTGCATTTGCCGCATCGCCTTGTCCATACAGCAGGCTGATCAGCGGCTGGCTTCCGTCGCTGATGCCCTGCAGCAACAGGAATACCACGCCGGAAATATAGCCGATCGTGGCAAAACCGGTTACCGCGTTCTCCCCGCCATGGATCATGGCGCTCTTATTGACCAGGATCAGCGTGATATTCGGCGCGAAGGTCAGTCCGAACGGAGAAAGCGCCGTCATCAAAATGCTTTTTGCCGGGCCGCGCTCCCCCTTTTCATGGGTACAGCGCAGCCCGCTTCTCCTGACGAAGAGGAAGCACAGGCAGAACAGCAGTGTCACCGCCTGCCCGATCACCGTAGCGGCAGCGGCTCCCGCCATACCGAATTCATACACCCAGACCAGAAGATAATCGAGCAGGATGTTGCTCAGGAATCCCGCAATCATCGCGGACATGGCGAATACGGCGCTGCCCATGTTTCGGATAAACGGCACCAGCCCTGTGCCCAGCACCTGAAACATCGTTCCCATGGCGATCAGCCGGGTGTATTCCCATGCAAGCGTAAGGATTTCCCCCTGTGCGCCGAACGCGCGCAGCACCATCGGGGCACAGGGCAGAAGAACCACCGTAAAAAGTACGCCCGCCGCCGCAAGCAGCCAGACGGACGTCCTCAGGCTCCTGTTTCTCTTCTGTTCCTGCTTCATGCCGTCGCAGATCGCGTATTGGATCGCGCCGCCCATGCCGATGCCGGTACCGATGGCCTGAATCAGCGCGGTGAGCGGGTATGCCAGGTTGATGGCCGCCAGGCTGCTGTCCCCCATGCTGTTCCCGACAAAGAAGCCGTCGACAATCGCATAGACGCCGGACAGCGCAAACGCCAGCATGGACGGCAGAACAGATTGGAAAAAACGCTTACGTATGTTCATCTTCGCCGCCCTCTCTGAAATATTGGATAAAGAGCGCCGTGTTGTCGATCAGCGCTTCGACCCGCCGGGGCCCGAGACGCTGCAGCACCTGCCGTTCGTGCTCCTGCAGCCCTTCAAGGACGTCATCCGCAAAGGCTTTCCCCTTCGTTGTCAGCAGCACGGCTTTGTTGCGCCGGTCGGCTTTCAGAATCCGAAAGCTTACAAGCTCCTTTTTACAGAAGTTCTGCAGGATGGAATGCACCGTCTGCTTGGGCAGAAGCCACTGCTCACAGATCTTTTTCTGTGTGCAGTCCGGCGCTTCCTCCCACAACGACAGCAGAATCAAAAGTTCATAATAGGACAGGCCGTACCGTTTCGCCCACTCCTCATATATTTCATTGGTTTCCCGCCAAAGCTGATAGTACCGTTTTAACTGCTCGGTCAGCAATCGATCCATTTTTATGCACTCCTCCATGATTCCTATCAAATTGGTCATCAGACTGTCTGTATCAACGATCAATCACCACAATAGTCCGAAATCATACTAACCGCATATGGATTATAACAAAAGTCTTCGAATCTGTCAAGCAAATCCAGCTGGTAGAGTTACAAGCCGTCATCACCTGCACAGCTGGCGGCTTGGCCAAGTCCTATATAAGAGATACCTGTTACCGGCGAGCGTCACAAGATGAACGGAAGAAGCCTTTCTCCTGCACCGCCTGCCTCGCTCGTCAACAGGCCGCCTGCCGTTCGAGATGGTTGGCCTTTCTTATCAGCGGTTCGCTTCACTCGAGTCCTGAAGCTGACGGAGAAATTTTTACCATGACAGCCGCTGGTTTTCAGCATGATAGAAACCGTCGATTTATTCCAATGATAACATCCGCCGCTTAAAAGCCGGTATCTGCCACGGGAAAACGGCGCCTGTCCCGGTACTATCATCAAACGGAACAAGGTCGCAGCTTTTTTCACATGATAAATTTTCCTCTTGGCGTTACAATAACATCAGAGCTTACACACAAAGCTCTGCATGACAAACAACCAAAATTGATAGAAAAGGAAGTGAGATGATGTTTGTCATAAATGGTGAAAAATCACCGATCAAAATCTGGCTGGAGGGAAAGGATGCCATCGAGGAGAGCTGCCTGGAACAGGCGCATCATCTTGCGGATCTGCCGTTCATCCACAAATGGGTGGCCCTGATGCCGGATACCCACACAGGAAAAGGCATGCCGATTGGCGGCGTGATCGCCACCGACGGCGTCATCATCCCGAACGCGGTCGGCGTGGATATCGGCTGCGGCATGGCCTTCGTCGGAACCAACATCCGCGTCGGGGAGATCCGCGATATTGGGACCGGCAACGGAAGCCTGCTGCAGGGGATTGTCGGGGATATCCTGCGCAACGTACCGGTCGGATTTGAACATCACAAAAGTCCGCAGCCCTGCTATACCATGGAACGCGCGGTCAATGAACTGGACAAATACGAGGCGGACACTGAACTGCTTGGCCAGCTGGAGGGCGGCCATTATCAGGTCGGCACGCTTGGCGGCGGCAACCACTTTATCGAACTGCAGGAGGATACCGAGGGATACCTGTGCGTCATGCTGCATTCCGGCTCGCGGCACATCGGCAAGACGGTCTGTGACTACTTTCACAGCAAGGCGCGCGCATGCAACCAGAAATGGCATTCCTCGGTGGACCCCTCTTACAACCTTTCCTTTCTGCCGGTCGACAGCCCCGAAGGAACCCAGTACATCCACTGGATGAACCTCGCGCTTGACTTCGCCTATGAAAACCGCGAAAAGATGCTGCTGACGGTGAAAGCCGTTCTGGAAAAATGGATTGGCAAGCACACCGGTCTTTCCATTGAATACACCGAAACCATCAACTGCCACCACAACTATGCGGCATACGAGCGCCACTATGACAAGGATGTCTGGGTGCATCGAAAAGGCGCCATCAGCGCGCAGAACGGCGAACTCGCCATCATTCCGGGCGCGATGGGCTCCTACAGCTATATTGTGATGGGCCTTGGCAATACTGAGAGCTTCTGCTCTTCGTCGCATGGGGCAGGACGCCGCTATTCCCGGAAAGGCGCCATGCAGGCGTTCTCCTGCGAACAGGTCATACTGGACCTCAAGGCGCAGGGCGTTGTGCTCGGCAAACGCCGAAAGGACGACGTGGCGGAAGAAAGCCGTTTTGCCTATAAGGATATCGACACGGTCATGCAGAACCAATCCGATCTTGTCGTACCGGTCCGCAAGCTGAAAACCATCGGCGTAGTCAAGGGATAGCATGTGGCCGCCGTAAAGCGCAGGCGTACAGGGCTTCTGACGGGCAGGGACCGCCTAATTCCACAGGGACTTTGAGCCCGCATGGCCAATCCTTTATTTCTAAAAGCGGCCAGAATGGCTGGATGAAACCATAAAATCCCTTTAACATTTTACGTGGCTCCGTTATTTCATGGGAAGCGCTGTATTTTGTACAACTGCTGCTTCATTTTATCCGAAGAGCCGCATCATATGCAATGAATGATCCATCCCAGATGAGCTGTGCCCTGTACAATCGTTTTTTTGCAGGACCGGGAACATCTCCGACAAGAACAAATAATGAAACCGCGGATTCCTGGCAGTCAGAAATCCGCGGTTTCATCTTATTTAAAGGGAGGAGAATCGTTTTTACAGGCACTGGTATTTACCGGTCGGAAACTGTTTTTTCGGCATCGCTCAGAACAGTCCTTCCGGGATACCGCGCGCGGAGAAACCATCTGCGCGCGAACCCGTTTATAAATCCGTGCCGATGGGCAGAGCGTTTATTTCCCTCTGAGATATCAATGTTTTTACAAAGCTACTCTTTATCCGATGCCTTTTTATCTGCCGCCCCCTGCTGTTCCGGCACAAAGCACGGCCTCTGCTCGGTCGCGCGCACCGCGCAGCCATATTTTTCACAGTGGAGAATGGGCTCGCGCATCCGCCTGCCGCCGCCAATCCGATGGTAGTGCAGCACACATCCGGCATGCGAGCAGAACGCGCACATCCTGTAACGCGTACTCACCGGTTCAGCAGGTAGACGCCCAGGTTCAGATATCCCGCAAACAGGGTCCACAGCAGATAGGGAACCAGCAGCCACGCCGCCGTTTTGTTGATCTTCGAGAAGCGCGCCATCGTCCAGATGATCAGCACAATCAAGAGCAGCAGCCAGAAGAAGGACAGCAGCCGCATCTGCAGGGTGAAGAACAGGATCGGCCACAAAACATTGACCACCAGCTGGATGCCGTACAGAACAAGCGCCTTCCCGCGGTCACGGTCTGCGCTCTGCCAGATCAGATAGGACGCGATTCCCATCAGGACATAGAGGATCGTCCAGACAATCGGAAAGGCGATACCCGGCGGTGAGAGCGGCGGCTTCAGCAGCTGTTCAAACTGCTGCATGCTGCCGGATGTGATAAATCCCGACAGGGCACCCAACGCCAGTGGAATGACAATGCTGACTGCCAGCGGGCCTAAACGGAACACGACGCTTTTTGACATATCGAATCGCTCCCCTTCAATTTGTTACCATTAGTATATGCAAACCTGCCTTTTTTCATTCTATTCCGAAAATTTCTGCATATCCTGCATATACTAGAAAGGAAACAACGGCCAACCACGGCCGTCAAGGAAAGGATGCGAAACCATTGTTCAATGACCGTTACCCGTTTAAACTCCCGCCGCTTCCATACAGTTATGACGCGCTGGAACCCTACATCGACGAAAAAACCGTGATGATTCATCACGACAAGCACTTTCAAACCTATGTGGACAATCTGAATAAGGCACTTAAGGATTATCCCCGCTACCACAGCTGGACACTGGAAGAACTGATCGAGCACGGATGCAAGCTTCCCGAAAATATCCGCACAGCCGTTCACAACAATGCGGGCGGCGTCTATAATCACTATCTGTATTTTGAGACGCTCAGTCCCAACAAGGATCAGAAACCGACCGGCAGGCTGGCCGAAGCCATCGACCGGGATTTCGGCTCCTATGACGCGATGAAAACACAGCTCAAGGACGCCGCACTGGGCCGGTTCGGCTCGGGCTGGGCCTGGCTTGTATCCGATGAAAACGGAAAGCTGCGCATCATTTCCACCGCCAACCAGGATACGCCGCTGGAGCAGGGGCTCTGTCCGATCATACCAATGGATGTCTGGGAACACGCATACTATCTGCTTTATCAAAACCGCCGGGCCGATTATGCGGAAAACTGGTTCCGCGTTGCCAACTGGGCGCAGGCAGATCAGTATTACAGCCGCTGTCATTCATAGTCCCGGTGCCATCTCGGGCAGCGCTGCCCAAGATCCAGCTTCTGCTGTCCAGAATATTTCACTGTTTATCACTCATAAAAATATCCCGTAAAAATGCCTGTTGGCGCCTTTGATGCAAAGGACAGCCAACAGGCATTTTATAATTCTATCCATGACATACCTTTATTCAAATAAACCGTACTCCGCTTTGTATCCTTTCGGTTTTCTTCAGGCACTGCACGATGCCATCCATTCCGATACCTCAAAGCATTTCTCCTGTTTATCCTATTTGGAAACGCTGGACCAAACATCTGTGCATCTTCAAAATCAGCGGGCCGATATCCTTCGCATCAGCTATTACATGATGAAAAAATACATATGAAACCGGGCAGATTCATCCAAGCAGTTCCCGATAAATTGCTTCATCCCGCTGTTTAAACACGTTGAAAACAATCTTCCGTTTGGGGTCCGGATGAGCGGCTTGATATTCTGAAACCGTCTTGATCGCTATTTCAGCCGCTCTTCGAGCCGGAAAATGATACTCACCGGTCGAAATGCAGCAGAAGGTAATGGATTTACAGCGGGTTTTGTCGGCCAAAGACAAACAGGACCGATAACAGCTTGTCAGGGTTTCGCAATCCTGTTCGGTGAGCGTCCCATCAACAATCGGGCCAACCGTATGCATCACAAACCGGCTGGGCAGGTTGTAGGCGCTTGTAATCTTGGCTTTTCCCGCCGGTTCCGGCCCGCCCTGCCGCCGTATCAGCTGATGGCAGATGCGGCGCAGCTGCACGCCGGCATAGGTGTGGATTGCATTGTCCACACAGCTGTGACATGGGGAAAAGCATCCAAGGAGCTGTTCGTTCGCGGCGTTTACAATGATTGCCGAGCGCAGCGCTGTGATATCTCCGTGCCATATGCACATGCCGTCCCGGATTGGCTGAATGCTGCGCACATCGGTAATCCCTTTTCTGCGTATTTCCTCTTTCAGAAAAGCATCCTGAATCTCCAGAAACGGCTGCGGCACAGGAATCGGCGGCCGGATATTCACAAGGGAACGGAACATCCTGAAACGCCGTTCTTCATTCTTCGGAATCGTGGTGTTCCGGTATTGTATATTCTCTTTCAGCAGATATTCAAGCAGCCATTGCAGCCGCTGAGACTGTGTCATATCCTTTCGCCTGCCTTTCACGGAACTTTATGAATAATCGGCATCATCGGTTGGATGCTGCCTGTCATTATGGCTCGTTTCCGCAACCATGGTATTGTCATGGAATCACAGAGATCGAAGGCTGTGTGATTCGCAAAAAAGCCTGTTTTTCTTTCTATTGTAACGCGCTTTATGTGCAAATAATGTAGAAACATGATGTAAAGCTTCCATATTTGTTGTAAAATACCGTTATTTTTTCAATTCATCCGGCTTTGGCTGTTTTTACATGTGCCTGTTTACCGGCCATTCCGTATTCCGCAGAATCGGACGCTTTTCATAGCTGCTCATTCTATTGTGTCCATGCGGCTGTCCTGGACGCAAATAAAGCTTTTTTACCAATCGACAATATCCCGCGTTGTTTTCCCCTGCGTTCATCCCGCAGAATTGATCCAATCAGGACTGATAGTACATCAGACTTTACATGCGGGATAAAAGGCAAAAGATCGTGCTGAACGGCAAATGATGCGTTAAATGATTGTGCTATAATAGGATATAGGACTTTTGGATTCATCAACAAAGATATAGAAGGAGAAAGAGCATGAAAACAACATGTAAACGCTGGCTCTCAGCACTGCTTTCACTGGGTGTTATATCCTCTCTCATACCGGCCTCCATTGCCTCGCAGCCTGAAGTCACAGAGCCTTCCGGCCATTATGTGGAGGGACAGGCTCTGGTTCTGTACGAAAGCAGTCCTTTTCTGCGCAGCTCCGGTCCGCTTGCGGGCATGAACATCGAGCAGGAGTTTTCTTTTACCGAGACGCCGATGATGCGCAGCGTTGCGCCGACGGAAAAGGTTGCGCTGGTCACAAAGGACGGCATGACCACCGGTGAACTTATTGCCGAGCTGGAACAGCGCGACGGCGTCAGGATCGCGGAACCCAACTATCTCTATGAACCCACTGCTATGGAGACAAACGACACCTTCTACGGCGACCTGTGGGGGCTGGACGGCAATACCGGCATGGATGCCGAAACCGGCTGGAGTACCGATACCGGCAGCGATACGGGGAACGTCATTGCGGTAATCGATACCGGCGTCGATTACAACCATCCGGACCTTGCCAGCGTGATGTGGCACAATCCGGGTGACATCGGCCTGCCGGGAGAATACGGGTTCGACTACGGTGACTTTGACGAGGATCCCATGCCGGATCTCGTGGAAACCGAATACGCAAATTCGCACGGCACCCACTGCGCCGGCGCCATCGCGGCACAGATCAATAACAGCGAGGGCGTTGCGGGCGTCTCCCCCAATACCAAGATCATGGCGCTCAAAATTCAGAATACGGCGGGCTCAATGAGCCTCATCGGCATTCTGGGCGCTTTTTCCTATGTTTATCAGGCCAAGCGCGCCGGCGTCCCGATTGTGGCAACCAGCAACTCGTATGGCGGATCGGGCGCCTCCCAGCTGGAGCTCTATGCCATCAACCAAGTCGGACGGGCCGGCGTCCTTTCGGTGATCGCAGCCGGCAACGAAACCAGTGACAACGATTTTATGGGCTCCTATCCGGCCGCCTTCGACAGCCCATACATCATTGCGGTTGCGGCAGGTCATCCGGACAACGGCATTGCGCCGTTCAGCTGCTACGGCCATTACTCCACCGATGTGGCGGCGCCGGGAACATCGGTGCTGTCCACCATCGCGATGGAATACTATCTGCCGACCCTTTCAAACACCTATGGCCTCGATAAAAACCGCGTGTACAACTCGTTCGAAAACCTCTCCTACAATCCGCAGACGGAAAGCTGGACGGTGCGGGGGGCATCCGAAGCGGACAGCCTGACCATCGGCGGTCTGATGTCTGCCGGTCCGGCGGACGAGGGGGAAGAAGCCGACTGGGCGCCTGTACACTGCACCGAAGACGAATGGTTCCGGCTGACCGGCGGCGGCTACAAGGGCAAACGCCTGACGCTGGCCGTCCCCGAACGGATGGAATCCAACAGCCAGATCAAATTCACCATCACCTGCAAAAACCCGCTTTACAACACCGACGCCATGGAGGAACAGCTTTACACCGGCCTGATGACCATCTCTGAAAGCGCGGACAAGTTCAATATAAAGAACCGTGTAATCCTGCATCAGACCGGACAGGAGGAACTGCTTTCCATCAGAACCGGCTCCTTTCCAAACGCGTGGAACACACCGATGGCCGCGGTTGCTCCATCGAACGATCAGGAAACCATCTCCATAGATGTCATTCTTTCCTTCCCGGATGTAGAGCGTACCGACATCTCGTTTGACGAATTCGGCATCGGCGCCGCAACCGGCAAATACGGCTTCATGAGCGGCACCTCGATGGCCACGCCGTATGCCGCCGGGGCACTGGGCCTGGTCGCCTCAAAATACCCGGATGAAAGCCCATCCAAGCTGCGCGCGCGCATGCTCGGCGGTACGCTCCCACTGAACGAAGCCGACGCGGGCAAGGTTGCAAGCGGCGGACGCCTGGACCTCGGCACTGCGCTTAGCAACCCGAACCCGGTCATTGAATCGGTCAGCGCGTCCGGCGACGTGGCTGCCGTTTCAGGCCACTTTCTCACCGGCGCGGCGCTGTATGTGGACGGCAAACCGGTCACACCCATTTCACAGGACGACGAAACCATCCGATTCGACGCGTCGGCGTTTACACGCGGCGATTATCTCGATTTCACCGTCAGCCGAAACGGACGCAGCTTCTCAGCTAAGCTCTCCATCCCGAACGCGCCGAAGCCGTTTTTGACCGGCGCGACGCTTCCCGGCGAAACCGTCATGGGCGGCAAGCTGGTTTCCGACGGCAGGCAGCTGTTCTATATCGGCAGCCTGGGAGAATGCTTCTTTGCGCAGACCGATGACGGATGGAAGGCATTGACCGGACCCGGCGTGGCCTCCGCCGTCAACAGCTTTTTATACATGGACGGCGGCATCTGGATGATCTCGCACAGCAGCGCGGACACCACCTGCCAGTTCAAACGGTACGACATCGATTCCGGCGTCTGGGAGGACCGGGGCTTTGCCGATACCCAACAGCATATCGATGCGTTCTCGGCGGCTGCATACAACGGCAAAATCTACTTCTTCGGGGATTGGGCTAAGCTTTCGGATGATTCCGAAACCTGGGGCTCCGGCGTCACCTGCTATGACCCGCGGACCGGCCTGGTTGAACGGATGCCCACCATTGAAAAACAGTCTGACCAGCGCTTCAATCTGAAGGTATCCGCCAGACAGGTCGGCGACAAGCTGATCGCAGTCGTCCCGTATGCCACAGACGACACACAGGAAAACAGCGGACAGGCATTGCAGGCATATGCCTTCGACGGAACCTCCTGGACCGCGATGGCCTCGACCAAGCCGCAGCTGACCATCGACGTCTGGGGCATGATGGAAGACGGCTTTGCCGCCAGCGGCGACAAGCTGATCTATGCCGGCGGCCGTCTGGACGGTTACAGCAACTGCTACGGCTTTGACCCGATGCGAAACGAATGGTCCGCCATGGACTACGCGCCGGGTGAAGATGTCCCGGCCCTCTCCTCGGCGGTGATGGACGACACCTATTATATGGTCGGCTTAAATGAAGACGGCGAACCGGCATTGATGATGATGCCGGTCACAAGCAACCTGCGAAGCATTGAGGTACTCCATGACAGCGGAAGCGTCGACGGAACCGGCAGTTATTTCAACGGCGATCTGGTCACCCTGCGCGCATCGGCCGATGAGGGCTACCGCTTTGAAGGCTGGGAAGAGGACGGCAGCATTGTTTCCAGTGACGCGCAGTATGCCTTCCGCGCTGTCGCGGATCGTTCACTGACCGCGAAATTTGTAAAGGTACAGGAAGGCGGCCCATCCGGTTCCGACAGCACGGATGGCCCGGATCAGAGCCCGGGCAGTTCCTCCAGCGGCGATTCCCCCTTTACCGGCGACCCGCTGCAAACCGGCCTGCTTCTGCTCGGCGTACTGCTTGCCGGCGGCTCCGTCATAACCATATTCGCCGCCCGTAAACGCAGGACAGGCCATTAAATGTTCGACATGATAGCCACGCAGTGGTCTGCAGATGTGTTTCATCCCTTAGCGTAAACCGTGCGCATCAAAAGCCCCGATGCCAAATGACACCGGGGCTTTTCCAGGATATCGTTCACGATTGCCGGCAGATGTTCTCTTGAAGCATCTATCCTCTCAGAGCCGCATACTGACATCAGTCGGCTGATAAACAAAAAGAACTTTTATCATGGCTGTCCATGCCGTCAGCTATGATTTCAATGTGGTCTGGGATTGAGGACCCTATGTGATTCAGACAACCATTCGGCCGGTCCGCAGCAGTCGGTCAGGACACGTTACCGCCCCTTTCAGCCTTTTGTACAGCAAAAAGGGCACATTCCGGCCGGAATGTGCCCTTTAAAATGATCATCAATCAGCTTATGACTTTCCAAGCTCTTTGCCCAGGGCGTTATACACCGTCAGCGCATCCAGAATATGCGGCGGATACGGCCAGGTGGAACCCTGTGCGCCAACCGTTACGAGAAGATAATCCTCCCCCTGCACCTTTGCGGCGCTCGCGAGACACAGTCCAGCCTCGCTGGTGTACCCGGTCTTTCCGCCAAGCAGTTCCCCTCCGGTCACCTCCGCGGGATAACCCACATATCCAAACACATTGCTCCAGATCATCAGGCCCTCCGGATGCTGGTCGGTCGTCCCGGAAAGGTACTGGCTGCTCGTGAAGATCTCCCGGAAGGTTTCGTTCTGCATCGCATACTGCAGCAGGACGGCAAGGTCCCGCACGGAGGAAACATGCTTCTCATCATGCAGTCCTGTTGTGTTTACAAAATGTGTCTTGTCCATGCCAAGCTCGGCGGCCTTCTGGTTCATCATATCGGCAAAGGCGCTCTCTGAACCGGCTATCTTTTCTGCCAGACCAATGCAGCATTCCGCACCGGACGGCAGCAGCACGCCGTACAGCAGATCTATGGCCTTCACGGTTTCATTGGGCTGGAAGCCCGCCATGGAGGCATTTTCATCGTACAGCCTGTAAAACATCGATTCCGGCAGTGTGACCGTCTGGTCCAGGTCCCCCAGCTTCTCAATCGCCAGGATGCAGGTCATCACCTTGGTCAGCGACGCCGGATAGACAGCCTGGTCCGCATTTTTATGAGCTAAAACAGCCCCGTCCTCTTCCCGTACCAGAATAGCTGCCGGGCTGTAGATGGTGGGAAAGCTGAAGGACGGCACCGGCCGTTCCTTCTTTTCCGGCACATGCACGGTCAGTTGACGCGGCCCTGCCGTCAGGAGCGCCGGCTCTACAGCCGTTTCCTGCTCGGGAGATCCCATATGCAGCCCCATACTGAACGCCAGAACCGCCCCCAATATGGCCGTGCATCCCAATGCCGCCGATATGACGGTTCGGCGCACCGTTTTCCTTCGAATCCTGTTTCCCCTTTTTCTCAACCCGATTCCCCCGTTTTTAGTCTTCTTCCTCTGCTTTGCTATCCCGTTCTGTGCCGCTTTCTTGGCGCAAGCCCGGCAAGACAATCATTCATGCCTGTCAAATTCGCTCATTCCGGCCTATCCGCCGGTTCCCCGTCTGCAGGGTATTCCTTCACAAGTGCTTACGATCTGTGCGTCGCATTCATCTTTTCACACATGGCAGATAGAATCCTTGCCTGATGTGCACGCAGAAATCAAATCCGCTTGACCCACATCGCATCAACTTAAAGCTATCATTAAGGATACCACAACGGATGGTATTTGGTCAATGGTTTTTCCCGGGAAAAACGGCGGCTGCTTCCTGATACCTGCTGCAGTCTGTCTCCCTTATCCAACAACCTGCATATCCATATTTTAAAGATATCGTTTACCGAAGTCCACAGCCGTCTCCTGCCTATCAACCTGCATACTGGCATTCCATAGGCATCTTTTTTCAGATATCCGAAGGGGTCTGTCTGCTCCTATCGTCAGCCTGCTGCTAACATTCTAAGCGCATCCATTTTCTGTTGTCCGCGGCGGTCTTTTTCCACCCGATGCCCGCTCCCGCCTGCATATCCGGCTGATTCCGTCACAGAAATTTTCATGTCCCATAGAATGGAATGGGATACTTTCCTATTTGTATTCCATGTTTTTCCAAAGGAGATGAAAAGCTGTGCATACCAATGAAATATGCGCTTCTTATGAACCCTGCGCCGCCTGCCAGCCGGTGTGCTCTCCGCCGTTTTGTTTCTGCAAGATCGACGCCGAAACCCGCTGTGGAATAGCCGGCGCTGTATTCGAACTGCAGGGCAATGCATATAGATGGTCCGCAACCTCAGACCCATGCGGCGTTGTGCGCTTTCCGGCGCTGCGTCCCGGTACCTATCAGCTGACTGAGACAGCGCCGCCGCCCGGATATACAGGCATCGAGACGGTGTTCACCGTGACCGTGGACTGCTGCGGATGCCTGTTTGTCGATGGAAGGCCCGTCTGCAGATTTTCGATACCGAACACCCCAACGAGTCCCGGCGGCACGCTGCGCGGCGTCAAATTCAGCACCGTTGACGGCCGGCGCCTGTCGGGCGCCGTATTTGAGCTGCGGAACGCTTCCGGCGTCGTTGCAACCGCCGTATCCTCAGAGGACGGCCGTTTCTCGATCGGCCCGCTTTCCCCAGGCCGCTATACGCTGGTGGAAACCCAGCCGCCCTCGGGCTTCCTTCCGGTCGCATCAAGCCATCTGGTTGAGGTCGCCGAGGACGGCACCGTCACGGTCGATGGGTTTGTGTTCGACGAAGTCGCCATCGGCAACACGCCGCGGACCGCCGAGGTACTCTTCCAAAAGCGGGACGCCGCGACCGGCCTTCCGCTGTCCGGCGTGCGGTTTGAGCTGGTCGCAGGCAGCACGGCGTATGCCTCCGCCGTATCCGATGAAAACGGCATCGTGAACTTCGGCCCGATTGTGGCTGGAACCTATCGCATCCGGGAACTCAGCGCACCGGCGGGCTATCTGCCTCTTTCCCGGGAGCTGACGGCCGTGGTTGCGCCGGACGGTTCGGTCACCATCGACGGCATTCCGGCAGAGCAGTACGTTTTGGACAATACCCCGCTTCCCGACCTCACCCTGAACAAGGACGACGGGGAGGGCCGGCCGCTGTCCGGTGCGCGATACCGGCTGTCCGGCCCTTCCGGCTCCACGGAGCTTGCAACTGATGACAGCGGTACGCTGACCTTTGCGTCCCTCTCCCCCGGCGTCTACACCCTCACAGAAATTTCTCCCCCGAATGGGTTCGAACCGGATCCGACGGTCCGCCGCATCACGGTACGCGAGGATGGCGTCATTGAAATCGACGGACAGATCACCTCCACACTGCGGGTATCCGACCGGCGCATCCTGTACGATGTGCGGTTCATCAAGCGCGACGCGCTCTCCGGCAATCCATTGGCCGGTGCGGTGTTTGAACTGTTCACAACGGCGGGCCCGATCGGCACGGCTGTTTCCGACAATGAAGGCGCCGTGGATTTCGGCGCTGTCGCTCCCGGAAGCTACCTGCTGCGCGAGCTGACCCCGCCCAGCGGTTATGATCCGGACCCGACGACTTACGAGGTCGTTGTGTCGGCGGATGGATCTGTCACCATCGGCGGCACCCCGGCCGCGGATTTCACGGCGCAAAACCTGCTCTCACAGTATGAAGTCTCGTTCACCAAGCGCAGCACCGAAGACCGCACACCGGTCGCGGGCGCGCAGTTCGAACTTTCGCAGGGCTCCATGCTGATCGCGTCCGGAACATCCGACAGTGCCGGCCGGATTGATCTCGGACGCGTGGCGCCCGGCAGCTACACGCTGCGGGAAACGGCCGCCGCGCCTGGATTCCTTCCCTACTCCGTTGTTCACACCGTCGAAGTGTCCGCGGACGGCCGCGTCACCATCGACGGCGCCGCGGCGGAAACCTTCGTAGCGGGCAACACGCCGTATCCGGATTTCGCGGTCTACAAGGTGAACGAAAACGGCCTTCCGCTTGCCGGCGCGCGGTTCGAGCTGCGTTCAGGCAGCGGCGTCTATCAGGCCGTCTCGGATACATCCGGCTACGCCCGGTTCCCGTCTCTCGCGCCCGGCGCCTACACCCTGACCGAGCTGTCCCCGCCGCCCGGCTATCAGCCGAACGGCACGGTTTACACGCTCACGGTGGGTGAGGACGGCAGCATCTATGTGGATGGAAGCTTAACTGATATGCTGACCGTGACCAATTTTCCGACCCTCTTTGACGCAGCGTTCTCCAAGCGGGACTTCGTAACCGGAACCCCGGTGACCGGCGCGCAGTTTGAACTGCGTTCAGACAGCGGCGCCTACCAGGCCGTCTCGGATACCTTCGGCTACGTCCGCTTCGGCGGACTGTTTCCCGGCTTCTATACCCTGACCGAAACGTCGCCGGCTCCCGGATATCTGCCGCATACCGACATCCACAACGTGTATGTCGACGAGCTTGGCAACGTGACCATTGACGGTCTGGCCGCCGAGGATTTTGTGATCGGCAACCGTATACTGCCTTCCTTCACCGTGCACAAAACCGATCCCGCCGGTGTCCCGACTGCGGGCGCTCAGTTCACACTGTACCGCGGCGGGACGCCGGTACAGGTCCTTGAAACCGGCGTCGACGGCAACGCGCTCTTTGATCAGCTCGAGCCGGGCGTCTATACGCTCATGGAAACCGCGCCGCCGCCCGGATTCGATCCGAATCCCACGGTGTACACCGTCACAGTCGGCCCGGACGGCAGCATCACGATCGACGGCACAGCGGCCGATATCCTGCAGGTAACCAACACGCCTTCTCTGTATGCGCTCTCCTTCCTGAAAATCAACGCGGACAGCGGCGCGACGCTTGCCGGCGCGCGCTTCGCATTGTACCAGAACGGCAGCGAAATCGCATCCGCCTTTTCCGACGCGAACGGCTTCGTCGATTTCGGCAGCCTTCCGGCCGGAGCCTACACACTGCGCGAGACACAGCCGCCGGAAGGCTTCTCCGCCGACACCGCCGACCGGACCGTGCTGATCGGAACCGACGGCAGCGTCACGATCGACGGCATCCCTTCGTCGCAGTACCGGGCAGAAAACCTTGTGTCGGCGACGCTGACCGCCTTCAAATATGCTCTGGGAGCGCCGCTTCCAGGCGCGGTCTACGAGCTGACCCTCGGCGGGGTCCCCATCGCGACCCAAACGGCCGATCAGGACGGCAGGATGGTCTTCACCGGCCTTCGCCCGGGGGACTACCAGCTTCGGGAGGTCTCTGTGCCGGCCGGCTATATGCCGGTCACCCCGGTGACCAACGTCACGGTTCTTGACGACGGAAGCATTGCGGAAAACGGCGTTCCTGTCGCCGCGGTAAATCTGGAGAACCGTCCGGTCAATGACGTGCTGCGGTTTGTCAAGCTGAATGGCGCGGGCCAGCCGCTCGCTTCCGCCGAATTCACACTGTATGACGGCACCACGGCTGTCCGCCAGGCCGTCTCGGACGCAAACGGCGTGGTGGACTTCGGCGCCGGTCTTGCTCCGGGAACCTACACGCTGCGCGAGACCCGGGCACCGGACGGCTTTGCAGAGAACGGGCAGATCTATCAGGTTGTGGTCGATATCTACGGGGACATCACCATCGATTCGGCCGCGCCGGACCGCTTTTCTGTGCAGAACAAGCCGCTCTTCGCCCTTTCGATCCGCAAATATGACCGGGATAACCTGAGACCGCTGGAAGGCGCCGTCTATCAGGTGCGCCGGCAGGATGGAACGGTCGTCGGGGAATATACAACCAATATCGACGGTCTCATCGAACTTCCCGATCTGGAACCGGGCGAATACACTGTCACCGAAATCCAGCCGCCTCCCGGATACCGTCCCGATCCCACCATCTGGCCGGTCACGGTAACAGCAGGCACGCCGGCGGTTCTTTCGCTGCTGAATGAACGCCTGGGCTATTCCTTCTACTTCAGGAAGATCGACCGGGATACCGGAATCGGTCTGCCCGACGCCTGGTTTGAACTCATAGGACCGTCCATCTACACGGCAGTCTCCGATGGAGGCGGATTTGTGCGGTTTGACGACGTCCTCCCCGGCTACTACCAGATGGATGAAATCATCGCGCCGCCGGGATATCTGGCGGAAACCTACCGGTATGACGTCGAGGTTCTGGAGGGCGGGCAGGTGCTGATCAACGGCCAGCCGTCCGAGATCTTTGAAGCGCGCAACTTCCGATATCCCTCGTTCCGTGTGCTGAAGGTCGATCAAAACGGCCAGCCGCTGCCCGATGCTCAGTTCCAGCTGTTGGAGAACGGACAGATTATACAGGTTCAGTGGACCGGTCCCGACGGGCTGGTTCAGTTTGAGGATGTCCCCCCCGGCTTCTACAGGCTGGTCGAGTCGGTGCCGCCGGCCGGATACCGTCCCGATCCGACAGAATATGAGGTCTATGTCGACGAGCTGGGACACGTGTACTTTAACGGCATCGAGCAGGATCCGTTCATCGTCGTCGACTACCCGGAGACCCTGACCATCACTGGACAGAAGCGCTGGGTGGATCGGAATCCGGATCACCGTCCGTCGCAGGTGCGGATCGTCCTGTATCAGAACGGTGTGGAATATGCGTCGATTTTGTTGGATCCGCGCACGCAGACCGACTTCGAATTCACCGACCTGCCGATATATGATGAAAACGGCGTGCCGTATGACTATACGGTCGACGAGGTGAGTTCCTATCCCGGTTATGAGAAGACCGTTGAGGGCACCATCATCACCAATACCCTGCGGTATTACGTCCTGACTGTTTACTATGAGGATGAATTCGGCAACATCCTCGGACAGAACCGCTATCTTGTTCCGGCCTTCTCCAGCTTTACGGTCTACGCGCCGGCCCTCGCCGGATATCATGTGGTCTCCGCGCCCGAATTCACAGTAGATTCCATGACCTCGGATATGACGCACACCTTCTACTACGCGCGCAACATCAGCACGCTGCAGGCAGGCAGAGTCTGGAACGAAGCCTTCTACTGGCCGCCGCAGTCGGACAGCTGATCCGAAAGCGGCAACGCTTCTTTTTCACGCGGAACATCCGCCTGTGAAGCATCTTTTAGGCGGACCGGATCAAATCCTGTTTAAAAAGACCGGTTCTGCGCTGTGGAACAGCTCCCGGCCGAAGTGTCTCTCATAAACGGCAGTACCAAAACAGGCCTGAAACCGCACGGGATATCCCCGCCGGTTTCAGGCCTGGCTGATATTTGTCAATATTCTGTTCTATTACCGGCGGATGATTGGAGTCTGTTCTTTAAACCGCCTCTGCGCTCCAGCTTCCAATGCCGCATCCATGAATGGTACGTCCCCGACGCAGCCTTTTCATAGAGAAACCGGTCAGCCAATTTTATCTGCATCACAGGCTGCATCCGGACTCTCATGATCCGTGTACTCCCTGGAAAGCTGCCAAAAGGCGCTTCGTACATGCAGAAAGCTTTCCAGCATCTGCGGGGAAAACGCACCGCACTCGCCGTTCATAATCATCGAGAAGGCCTTCTCTTCTGGAAGCGCTTCCCGATACACCCTGTCCACGGTCAGCGCGTCATAGCAGTCCGCGATACCGACAATCTGTGCGCACAGAGGAATCTCATCCCCCCTGAGCCCATCCGGGTAACCGCAGCCGTCCCATCGTTCATGATGATGCCGGCAGATGCGATAGGCATACTCCAGATATTCCCGGTCACCGACACGGTTCAGCGTCGCCAGCATCTCGCAACCCCTGCTGGCATGGGTCTTCATAATTTCAAATTCTTCACGGGTGAGCGGTCCCGGCTTGTTGAGGATCGAATCCGGTATGGCAATCTTTCCGATATCATGCATGGAGGAAGCGCTGGATATAATCTCAATCAGGCGTTTGTCATAGCCCAGAGACGGGTTGCGCTCTGCGATATCCTCCAAAAGCACCTTGGTAAACAGGCGGATACGCTGGATGTGCTGTCCTGTTTCCAAGCTGCGGTACTCGATGATCGAAGAGAGCGCATCCACCATCACGGTGTTGGACTCCCGCAGCTTCGCCGCCTGCTCGTCAATCAGCTCCTGCTGATGCAGCCTGTGGAGATTGAGCTCCACGACATTCTGAACCCGGCGTTTGACGACGTGGGGTTCAAACGGTTTCATGATGATGTCCGATGCGCCGAGGTCAAAGGCCTTCACCTCATTCTCCGCAGTGTCCTCGGCCGTGATCACTATGACCGGACATTCTGTCAGGTAATGCTCGGTGCCAAGCGTCTCCAGCACTTGATACCCATCCTTGACGGGCATGACCAGATCCAGCAGCACCACCGCAATGCGGTCATGCTGCCGCTGGATCAATTCCAGCGCCTGTTCCCCGTTTTCCGCTTCCAGCAGCCGGTATTCCCGTTCAAACAGCATGCGGAGAATGGCGCGGTTCATGGCCACATCATCCACCAATAAAACTGTATCCCTTCTATTCACATCGGATTCCTCCTGTTTTTGTCTGATCTTTCATCTTCCGCGGGACCGTGATGATCTCTGAGAGGCTTTTCACTGTCACTTGCCTATGTTCCGGCATGATCAAGCATCCCTGAACATGGTGCCGTTTTTCATCGACAGCCAGGAAGATGAAAGATGGCGCGGCATTCCAAAAACCAAACAGGCGCAGCCTTTCTGACGCCGTTCCATACTTTTCCGCACCGCCCAAAGACAGATTTAAAAACAGCGGCATCCCGCCGATTGGGAAGCCGCTACAACGCTCAAAGCATCTGGAAAATTCATACCACTTTTAAGCCGGACGTTTAGAATATGAAGCGACCTCATATCTCTGTCCGGCAGTCCCTGTCTCATGTAGAAGACTTTTATCCATGATAACATTTTTTCAGGAAGAAAGCAACCGTATCTTTTGAACTTCATGCCCTATGCAACCGGATCTGCAAACGAATTTTTACAGCCGGCAGGTTTTTGGTGCCAACCTGCCAGACATATGCTGTACATGTTATATTTTTATCAGCATGCAGTTAACGGTGCTGACCATAAAATTGGCGGGAAGCTGTGCGCATTGGCGGATGGCGAAAGCGGCGGTTTCACTCGGCGCCTCCAGTCAAGCCGGATATCTGTTAAAATCGGATATACCTGTATCCTGCGTGAAACGCCAAACAACGATAGAATGTGGATGCTTTCCAAAAACACACCTGCCGGACAGCCGATGCGTCCGGCAGATGTGTCTTGATTGTCATGCCAAATACAAATTGGTTATCCGTACCGCTGCGGTCACCGCGGTACCCACACCGATCACAACACGGTCCTGCGATATTTCAAGTACGTCGTAAGTGTTTTCATAGACAAAGCCTGCCAGACCGTCCCCTTCATAGGTCCCTGCTCCCGGTTTCACTTTTACCCGGCTGCCAACCTGAATCGCCTTTTCCGCTGTGTCGGCGTTTCCGGCACGCTCTTTCCCCGGTGTGATATAGACGTCAAACCCGTCTGTTTTGAGTTTTTCTGCCATCGCTTCAGCATTCTTCTTCTCCGTGTACGCGCCAACCTGCACCTTGTACAGCCCGTCAGATACCACGGTATAGGTGCTGTAGCCCTTTTTCTGGAGCTTCTCCTCCAGCCGTCCGGCATTCTCCTGATTGGAAAACGCCCCTGTCTGTACACGATAAGGCTGTCCGGACGATGTTTCGTCTGTTTTTTCCCCCTTCACCCTGCTGATGATTTCATGAAATGGATATCCAGAACCCGGACAGTGCGGTTTTGCCACCGGGGCGATCTCGGAATGCCCCACAATATGGCTGCGGTCCGCAGGGATATCTGTGCCATAGATGCGCTTTACCTCACTGCGAATGTATGCGATCAGCTCTGCCGCTGCTGTAAGCTGCGCGTCGGTCAGTGCGCCATAAGTCTGGCTGTATATGCCCTCATGTTCAATGCCAACGGTATAGTAATTTGCATTGGTTCTGCGGTCCCGCACAGTTTTCAGTGTGGACTTGCCATAGTAAACGCCCGATGAGGCGTCGGCAGATGTGCCGTTGCACCACGCAGCGTCGGTCAGCGGAACCAGCTGCGTGACCTCGCCTTTTCTCGATATGCAGTAATGGGCCGATACCTGAGAGACCGGATTGCACATCCAGCTGACCGCGCCCGCATAGCTGCCCTCGGTGATATGACAGACAATCATATCGGGGTTCCATCCATCCCGTCCATTGAATTTATTGGAGGTGGGTTTCTGCACAATCTTCATTAAAATTTCTCCTTTCCGTCAATCCGCATCTCCCGGCCGGTCACCTCCGTTCAGCACCGATATGGCTTTGGCGATCACGGCCGGAATGGGAATTCCCATCAAACCGGCGTTCTCAATGATACTGATACATTCATTTGCAACAAAGGCGATGATGACTCCGTCCCGGACAATGCTGGTTCCCATGATCAGGTCAAGCCTGGCGCCAACCAACACGACCAGAAGCATCATTCCTTTGCGGCAGAGCCCCTTCCACCCGGCTCCCGATTTCAGTGTCCCGTCTGCGGTTTTATCCGACCGGTGAAAGATACCCGCCACAATCAGCCCGGACAGATAATCCATCCCCATCACGATGAGCAGCGTGGTGAGCGACGCGCTCCATCCGCCGAAAAGATTTGACAGGAAGCCACCGAGGATTCCCAGAGCTGTCAGAATGGCTGTTTTTATTCCCGCTGTATCCATATACTTCTCATCCTCTTTCATGATTGTTTTAGCAGCTTCGATACATACCGAAATTGCGCACCTCCCTTGCGGATATTCATGGAAATCCATCCACACCTATCCGTTCAGATTTTCACAGAATCAACCGATGGCCTTATTCTAACAGATGACCATGTCCCCTCAGTAACCCATTTGCGGATTCCTGTCAGACTGCAGGCGATGGATTGTCATGATCTCTGCCAACCTGTATCTATGGACCTGCAAAAGAACAATTTCATTATCTTTTTTCTTTTACTTATAGATATTGACTATTTTTAAATTTCCATGTAGAATAACAATGTTCTTGATTAAATTATATCCGCTCGCTCGGGTCAGTGGTGCCCCGGCGGGCTGTTTTTTTATATGCCATTCATACGCTGGCAGCCCATCCCGATGCTGCCGGAAAAGATATCATTTATGAAAGCTTTCATGTCACCGTTTCCTCTGTCATATCGGCAGCGCGCTCAGCCCGTATATGAGATGCGTTACCATTCACGCATTCTTGTCAGCAATGGATGCATTCCGATTTGAATATACGATTCTCTTCCTATAAAAATTACTGTGCTTTTGACAAAGACAGTGCAAAAAAGTTGTCATCCTGCGACGGATATGGGATAATGGACATAATCAGCAAAAGGGTGCCGCACTTTAACTTCCATAAAATAGTTTTACATGCAAAAGAAGTGTGTTTCCACACACCTGCGGCGGACTGTTGGGCTTATCGTTCAAAGAACAGCCTTTTGTGAACCCATCCTGTCAGTGTATGATTCCCCAGAAAGCGTGAGGGAAACAGCGCCAAACTGCCGTTGAATCAGCTGCCCGTAAAATGTGAGCATCCTTTCTGCAATCCGCAGAAAAAACAGGCTATATGAAGCTGACCCTGCTTCAAACAGTCTTTTCACTTATCAAAATATTGGAGGTTTATTATGAATCAGAATCGTATTTTAGAAACGCCAAGAACATATTTGAGGAATATTTGCCAGGATGATTTTGATGAAATTGCCGCCATCCTGGGAAACATCGAAGTCATGTATGCTTGGGAACACGCTTTTACTGATGAGGAAATCTATGATTGGATAAAGGAAAACAGGCTGCGCTACAGCAGAGATGGTTACAGCTACTGGGCGGTGGTTTTAAAAGACACGGGCAGGATCATTGGCGTTTCCGGCATTTTCAAGGAAGATGCGGACGGCCAGGAGTATATTGGCATTGGATATATCTTTCACAAAGCTTTTTGGCATCAGGGTTTTGCGTTTGAGTGTGCCGCGGCTTGTAAAAACTATGCTTTTCATATGCTGCACATCCCTTTTCTCACCGCGCAAATCCGACCGGACAACCCATCTTCTATCAGGATTGCCGAAAGGCTTGGCATGTCCGCTGTGAAACGCTTCGTTCGTACCTGCAGAGGTAAGCCTGTCTCCCATATCCTGTACCGATGCCAAAACAATTCTTTACACGACTGACCTTTACAGCGGTTCTCCGGCCCTGTATGCCGGCATTGTTTCTCACAAGCAAAACTCTTTTTACCAAACCTTTACAGACCTCCTTCTGTCGTTTTACCAAGCCAGCCTGTCACCTTTACGTTAGAACTGTTATACTGGATACAGCACCAAGGGAGTGCAAGCAATCGATGAAAACGATAGATTTAGGAGGATTCTCATGAAAAAAGTTATCGCTTCTTTATTATCCCTGGCACTGGTAACGGGCGGCGCCATGACCTGCCTGGCCGCAGATACAAGCTATGACCAGGACAGCACGGAAAACATCGGCAGCACCATCAACTGCAGCATTGTCAACGATCCGACCTACACCGTCACGATTCCTTCCTCCATCTCCATGGATAAGAACGGGACTGACGTCTCGGTTTCCGCATCCGATGTCAGCGATCTGAACGGCCAGAAAATCTCCGTCACCATTGCAGGAACCGATTACTACCGCAACCAGATGGTTCTGGTTGATCCCGATACCCGTAAAACTGTCCGTTACCAGGTCATCACACCGGCCGGCGAGACGCTTGAGACCACAGGTGATAAGGATCAGATGAACGGCAAGGAGATCGTTTCCTTCACCGCAGACGGTACGCAAAGCTATCATATCCAGCCGGTCATGGCTTTTAATGTCGTCCCGGGCAGTTATACCGGTACGCTGACCTACGGCATCGAGCTGGCCGACGCTGAATAAATTTTACTGCCTCATGCTTTTTCAAATCTTTTCTTTCCCACTCTACGTGCGATTTTTAATTATATCTCGTTAAATAAGGGACATTTCAAAAAAGAAGTGTCCCTTATCCTTTTGAAAGATACAAGCAAGTGATACGGTTTGTCCTGTACATTTTACCTGAATATTGAGATTTATTTCGAGTCAGACTGCAATACCAAACAAAAAATTTCATAGAAAAAAACGGTATCGTCCGGCCGGACGATACCGTTTTTTGCGTTGCTGCAGGATATGGCAGAGATTATCAGCCTTTACAGGTCGATGTACTGTCCTGCGACATAGCCAACCAGGCCGTCGCTGTCGATCACATACCATCCGTTCCATTCTCCCCAGACCGTCACCGTCTGGCCGTTCGCGAGACGGCCGACAATCGGCGCGCCGGTATTCGGGCGGCTTCGGACATTCAGGTTGGCTCCCCGAACATTCACAACGCCGATCTGCGGGGCCTGCGGCTGGATGAACGGGATATCAAAATATTCCGTCAGCGACATCACAACGTTTTCAGCAATCGGCTGGATGTTGTTTATAATCCAGTTTGCGTCATCGACGTTGTCGTGGTAAGCAAACTCGATCAGCACACCGGGCGCCCGCGTCCGGATGACCTCTCCAAGATAGTCGGTCGGCCGCGCCTGCACACGGTCCGGCAGCGGATAGATGGTTCGCAGGTTATCTGCGATGATCTCCGCCGCGCGGCGGCTGCGCCAGTTGCTCGGATTGTAGTAAACGTCGGTACCGCGAATCCTGCCGGACAGCGATTCCGGCGCCGCGTTGGAATGAAGCGCCAGATGCAGGTCATAATTGCCCGCATTGGACGCCTGGATCGAGGAAGCAGCCGTCATCTGCGGCGTATTGCGCACATACTGTATGCCGTTTGAACGCAGATACGGGATCATGGCATCGGCGATCAGGTTCATGTAATACTCCTCTGAATTGCCGGTGACATACTGATTCCACTCCTGTGTGGAGGGGCTTAAGTAGATTGTTGGCATAAAAAAAATCCTTTCGGTTTCGGGTTTTTATTTTCATTATATGCATTCGATTCCGAAAGTGTATGCAGGTGCATCCGCGTGGACAAAAAGGTGTGCCCTCTGCGGTCAAATTTTCTTCATTTCAGATGAAATATCAGTTTTGCTGCCGCTGTCTTCCGTTCCCCCTTCCCACCGAACCCTGTGCTTTTTCTCAACCGCCGGATCACTTGAACGCACAAGCTGAAATGCGCCGTGAAGCGAACGCTTCACGGCGCATTTATTATTCCGCTAATTTCTAGCCGTGCAAAATATGCAGCTTGATCTGAACCAGATCGAAGATGTTGACCTTGCCGTCCTTTTCGTAATCCGCCGCCTTGGCAACCAGCTCAGATGCAGCCGTGTCTCTGCCCAGAATCATCGATTTGATCTGGAGCAGGTCGATGACGCCGACCCTGCCGTCCGAGTTGACGTCGCCCATGACAAGCATTTTCGCTTCCTCTACAACGCTGCCACCCTGCAGAAGCTGCACGGTGCAGTCCGTTCCGAGATAGTCGCCCTCCGGAAGCTCGCTGCCCTGTGCATCCAACGCGCGCAGCGTGGCACTGCCAAGATCCGCAAGCATGGATTGGAGACCGTTCAACGTCATCTCCTCGGTGCTTCCGCTGATCACGCCATCCTCGATGACCAGGTCCGGCGTGTTCGAGGTCAGAACCGGGGTTTCCATATAGACATTTGTCTCGCCGATACTCCACCAGTTGCCCGGCGCGCTTCCGGTCTGGATGATCCGCACATAGCGGGCGATCTGTTTTTCCGGGATGCTGATGACCGTCGAAGCCGGAGACGGCACGCCGCTGCCGGTTGCCACCGGTTCGGACCAGTCTATGCCGTCGTTGGACACGACCACCTTGTAGCCGCGCATGTAGTCGCCTGCGTTCCCACAGTAGACGTCGATCTTGTTAAATGCGATCCTTGCGCCGAAGTCGATTTGATACCATTCGGTTCCGTCGCCGGACTGGCCCTGATTGGAGGTCCAGCGGCTGTTCATGTTTCCGTCCAGCGTTGCGGCCGGGGCATCGCTGAGTCCCGATGCGCTCGGCGGCATCTGGAAAGCGCTTGCGGTCCAGTTGTCGCGCGGAAGCTTGGAGAGAGTCGGGTCGGTCCTTCCGGCGACCGGTTCGCTCATCTCAGAAACCTTGCCGCTCTTGTCGAACGCTTCGGCCGTATAGGTGTAGGTTCTGCCGTTGACCGCGGTTCCGTCGGTGTAGGCGTTGATGTCGGAGGTGCCGATCTTCACGCCGTCACGGTAAACGTTGTAGCCCGCTACGCCGATGTCGTCATGAGAGGCGTCCCAGTTCACCAGGATCTGGGAGTTGTAGCCCTGCGTATACAGGAATTCCGGTACGGTCGGCGCTTCGCCGTCCACCATCTCATGGTTGAACAGGTCGAACTCATGCACGCACCACCAGTTGCCGGATGCCGTTCCGGTCTGCTCGATCTTGATGTATCTCGCGTTCTGCGGGCCCATGCTCATCGTGGTCATGCCCTGTCTGCCGTTTCCGGAGGCGACCGCCGAACCCCAGCCCGCGGCGGCCGGATTGTTCCAGACCGACGGGTCGTTCGAGACATAGACGCGGTAGCCGCGGATATAGTCGGCGTTCGGGGTATAGGATGCCAGCGTGTTGAAGTTTACCTC
>NZ_CCYH01000020.1 GCF_000820765.1 Candidatus Soleaferrea massiliensis AP7 | reverse complement strand
ATGCCAGCGTGTTGAAGTTTACCTCCTTGCCGAGGTCGAGCATATACCACTGTCCCGGGCTCTGCATATTGCAGGAGACCCATCTGCTGGACGAGTTGCTGTCGAATGCCGCGGCCGGGCCTTCCGGCTTGCCGTAGCCGCCCGCGGTGTCGTCCGCCGCAAAGCTTCTGGCATCCCAGCCCTGCTTGGAAAGCGACTGTCCGGCCATCGAACCGACGACGCTGACATAATCGAATGCAAAGCCGGTTCCATAGGACTGCGGATTCTTATCGCCGGTCACGCGGACAGTGATCATATGCATGCCGGAGGTCAGCGAGCCCGTGTCCACGATCGGCTGCTGATACTGTACTTCCGGACTGTATAAATCGACCGTGCGGACGATGTCGCCGTTGTCGATCTTGATCTCCACAATGCCCATGTCCGGGCCTTTGGTGCCGTAAATGACCGCGTTCGGTCCGTCAATCCAGAAGTTCGCGGTCGCGTTGGCCGTCGAGGTAACCCTCGCCCTGCCGCCGGAATACGCGTCGTTCTCATCGGCCGTCCAGCTTCCGCCGAAGTCGATGGCCGCGCCGTCCTCTTCAAAGATGTATGCCATCGGGGTCTTAAAGGAGAAGCTGTAATCCTCCGCAAATTGGTTGTTCTTTTCATCGGTCACGGCGTTCTTCGGAATCGTGACCGTATAGGTGTGGTCATATTGGAGCGGGCTTTTCGGGCTGATCAGCACCTTGGTGCCCTCAATGGAAGCGGAGACCGCGACCGCGTCGCCGTCCGCATCCTTCATCGAAATGTTGGCAAAGCCGCCTGACTCACGGATGATTTCGGAGAATGCCGCGATCGCCGTGCCGGTGACACCGGTCAGGGTTCCGCCCTCCCTTGGAAGCGTGGCGTTGATCACCGGCGGGGTGGTCTCGTTGTCCACCATGCCGCCCGAAACGATCAGCTTGTCGATGCTGACGGAGCCGTCCTTTGAAACGATGCGGATGGTGTTCAGTCCGGTGCGGAAGGTCAGAATCGGGGACTGCTCGGTCTTCCATCTGCCCCAGCTGCCGGTCGGCGGCAGATAGTAGCTGCCATAGTGGATGCCGTTGACATAGATGTCGCAAGCGCTCGGGGTGTCGTTGCCGTTCGCATAGGTCACCGCCACGCGGAAGCCCTCCGCGAAGGTCGGCGAGATGATATCCCACGAAGCCTCGCTACCCGCTTTTTCGAATGCCGCGTAGCCGTCGCCGGTGTAGTTTGGATATTTGCTCTGCGCCGAGACGCCGCTTTCCAGGCGGAAGTTTTCGGCCTGATAGACATCGCCGTCCTCGCCCGGTTCCGGCGGCGTGACATCACCGCTGTCCGGCGCGCACTGAGCTGGTTCGGGATAATCGTCGTGCAGCGTCTGCACAATGAGCTTATCGATGTTGAGATCCGCCGCGGTTTCGCCTGCGGTGATCTGGATTTCATTTTCGCCCGCTTTCAGCTCGACGTCGATGCTGTCGAAGTTCCAGACGTTCTCCCAGCGGGTGTTCTGGAAGTCGTAGTTGCCGCACGGCATACCGTTGACGGTCAGGGCGCTGATCTTGTTCGGTCCGTAGCTGTTCGCGCTCGGTCCGTTGAAGCCCGCGTTCGAATAGCGCACGATGATCGAATACCTGCCGTCCTGTGGGACGCTGACCTTCCACTTCGCGGTCGCGCCCGCGTTGGTGAGCTTCAGGTACTGGGTCTTCGGGGAGCCGGTCAGCTCGGCGTCGACCTCGTCGTTCGAAAGGGTCAGCGTGTCGAGCTTGTCGGTGCCGCTCTCGGCCTGTATGACCTGATAATCCTCATCCGGCGCGGTGCCGGCGGTCAGGTTGAAGGACGCCTTCATCGGCAGGTCTTCGCTGTTGGAGCCGATCCAAACCTGGAATTCACCGGCGTCCGCCATGAAGCTGTGGAAATCGACATCCCAGTAGCACAGGTCGTCCTTGTCGATCGTGAAGCTGACGGTCTTGGTTTCGCCCGGATCGAGCGAAATCTTTTCATAGCCCTTGAGCTCCTTGAGCGGCCGCTGCACCTTGGCTGCCGGGTCGTGGATGTACATCTGCACAACCTCTTTGCCGGGCATATCGCCGCTGTTGGTGACGTCCACCATTGCGGTGACGGTGCCCTCTGGGCCCATCTCATCCGCGCTCAGACGGATGTTCGAATAGGTGAAATCGGTATAGGACAGGCCGTAGCCGAACGGGAATTCCGGCTCGATGCCCATCTTGTCATTCCATTTGTATCCGACATAGACGCCCTCTTTGTACCAGACGTCGTTGTATTTGACATCGCGCTGGTCCTCGCCCTCGTGGCCCGGGACATAGCCCTGGGTATCCTCGTAGCGTTTCGGCCAGGTGTTGGTCAGCTTGCCGGACGGGTTGACGTTTCCAAGCAGGACATCGGCGGCGGCGTTTCCGCCCTCCATGCCCGCATAGTAGGTCTGCACCACGCCTTTGACATTGTCCACCCAGTCGCGCACCTCATACATCGAGCCGGACAGCACGACGATGGTGTTCGGATTCGCCTGGGCAACCGCGTTGATGAGGTTTTTCTGGAATTCCGGGAAATCGAGATTTCCGCGGTCTCCATCCTCGGTGTCCGCCACGTTCGGGTCGTTCGTCGAGGTGCTGTTGAGTCCCGCATAGACAATCGCAACTTCGGATTTCTTCGCGGCCTCCACTGCATCCGCAATGGTCTTGTCCGCATTGCCTTCATCATAGCCCGCGCGGTTCAGCGTCACATCGCTGCCGGCCAGTTTATTGTTAAGGCCCTGAATATTGGTGATCTGGTACGGCGGGAAGTTGACGCCGCTTCCGCCGTGGTTTCCATAGAAGTTGTAGTCGACATATTTGCCGAGCACGGCGATGGATTTCACTTCATCCTTGTTGATCGGGAGGATTTTATCCTGATTCTTGAGCAGCGTGATGCCCTCTTCACCGACCTGACGGGCAACCGCCTGGTTTTCCGGCGTGTTGATCTCGCCCGGCTTGCGGTCGGCCGCGGTGTAGCCGGTGTTGTCGATCTCATCGGTCGTGATCATCGATTTGGTCAGATAGCCGGCGCGGATCAGCCGCTGGGACAGATTGTTCAGATAGCTGACATCCAGCCGTCCGCTGCGGACGTATTCTTCCATCCTTGCCTGCGCGAACAGGCTGCCGTTACTCTCCGGCATGGCAAGGTCAAGGCCCGCTTTTGCCGCGATGATGTCGGTCCTGGTGTTGCACCAGTCGGTCATGATGATGCCGCGCATACCGTAGTCATCCTTGAGCAGGTTGGTCATGGTGTAGCGGTTGTCGCTGGTGAACACGCCGTTCATGCGGTTCGCCGCGGTCATGACGCCCCACGCGTCGCCCTCTTCGGTGACTTCCTTGAAGGCGGGCAGATAAACTTCGTGCAGCGCGCGTTCACTGACGTTCGAGCTGCAGAAGTTGCGGTTCTTCTCCTGATTGTTCGCAAGGTAATGCTTGATGGTCGTCGCGACATCCTGATCCTGCACGCCTTTGACATACGGTGTGACCACCTGTCCGGACAGATACGGGTCTTCGCTGTAGTATTCGAAGGTTCTGCCGTTGATCAGGTCGCGGTTGATGTTGCACGCCGGACCGAGAAAATACTGCACATCCTTGGCAATGCACTCCTTGCCGATGACCTCGCCGACCTTGTAGGTCAGGTCGCGGTTCCAGGTCGATGCGATGATCATGCCAGAACCAAAGCCGGTATGCGCCCTTCCCCCCTGGTTGACGCCGGTTGGGCCGTCGCAGACCGACATATAGGACAGCCCCGCTTCCGGGAACGCCTTGGTCTGGCTGCCGACATTCGGGTTCTGGCCGGGAGCGTTCCGGTTTACGACGCCGTTCGCGAAGTAGGAACGGTCGCGCAGGGTCAGCTGGGACAGCACCTCATTGACCTTGGTCTCGAGTTCTGGATACCCGGCAGTGGAAGCATCTTCCGCAAATGCTGTGAAGCCGAAGGAATTTGCCGCCAGAATGGCGCTGAGCGCAATCGCCAGTATTCTGCTGGTCTTTTTTCTTTTCATCTTTTTCTCTCCTTTTGTCTGTAGAATCCCTTCTGTTCTTTCAGGACTGAAATCGTTTTCGAGCGGTGAACGTCCTCAGCCCGGTCCGGATCAAGTTGATTGCCAGTTTCAGTATACAACCATGAAGAATTTGTGTCAACTTTTTTCTATTTTTTATGATTCTTTCGACGATTTGTATAGAATTTCATATTATTGCTTGTGTATACCGCCCATCTGTTTGGATGGATGGCGCATTTATTTGACTGATTGTTACAATTATGAAAATGCAATATACAATATTGTATTTTCATTAAAATGAAAGATACCATACCGCATTTCATTCTGTCCTGTTTGTTATTATAGAAGAGAAATATGGATGATGCCCCATACAACCATAGGGGCTCTATTATCCGATATCTTGTCTCTAACTCCTGAAAAGCGCAAAATGTTGGATGTTGATGGAATATCTGGATTACCCCTACTGACGGTACAAGAAAGCAACATAAAAAAAGCGTGAGCGTACCGGTGTGTCGGTACATTCACGCTGCGCTTGTCAATAAGTGAAGTGCACTCTATCTATGTTCAGCATTCCACTTGGCCAGGTGGTTGCTGTACCGCTGATGTGCAGCGGTTATGCCCGGTTTTCCAAGTGACACTTGGCAATGTGGCAGTTACTTCTTTGCGAGGCCAAAGAAGTAACCAAGAAAGGCCGTTCAAGGGGGCCATACACTGTGCCACTTAGGGCCAGATGGCCCCCTTGAAAATCCCCTCTGATATCCCGCTTTCCTCTTCGGCCGCCTGCGGGCGGCGTCTGGCTTTTGGCAGGGTGGTTGGGCATAGCTAGCAGCGGACGCTTCCCCGGCTACAGGTTGTACTCATGGTACCCCAATACCTTAGCTGGTTCGTGAACTGACATCGATTCTTGCAGGTTTCATTGGTCATAGATATATCACGATCCTTCGATTAAGTATCTTACAGAGAATCTACAGGGATTTAACTCTCTTAGACAGGCACGTCGGGCAACCACCCTGCTTATTTAGAGTACAAAACGAAACCTTTACCATACAGCATAGAGCAGATCAATTGTTCCTATGGATTCGGAATGCAGGGCGAGCGGAATATATAGATATAACCGCCAGAATAACGGACGTTCGAACCCAGCGAACGCTGAGCTTCCTTGCCCCAAATGTGGTGCGGCCGGGCAGAGGGGGAATCCAAAGGGGGAATGACGTCCATTCTCATTGTACCGAAGCGGCATTCCCCCTTTGGCGGCTTTTCTTGGTTCTTCTTTGGCCGCGCAAAGAAGAACATCCACTTTGCCAAGTGTCACTTGGTAAACATAGCGAAACCGCTGTGTTTCAGTGTCCACAACATCCTGCCAATGTGCCTAAACATCCATTATACCTGAATATATCATTGAAAAGCCTCGATACCGCGCGGCATCTAGATATCACAATGCTATAAATTCCTTGCCAGCACAATACCCGCATTTCCTGGACGGTGGATGGTAACCGACCCTACCGGCCTTCTTTCCTTCAGCAAGCCATAGCGGGACAGCGCGGCCTCAAGCTTCTCCGCAAGCGTTGGGTCCATATCGCACAGCGGAAGGCGGCAGTGCCCCACATCATATCCCATCGCGCGCATGGCCTGTTTGATCGGGATGGGGTTCACATCCAGAAACAGCGCTTCAATCAGTTCCAGATAATGAAGCTGCAAATTATCGCTTTCCTCTCGGTCTCCGTCAAAATAGGCGGCGCACAGCTTGTGCGTATCCCGCGGCACAATGTTCGAAAGCACCGAGATCACACCCTTCGCGCCCAGTGCAAGCGCAGAGGTGATCTGGTCGTCGTTTCCGGAATAGATGGCAAGGTCGTCCTTGCACAGCGATGCGATCTTCGCCATCTGTGAGAAGTTGCCGCTGGCCTCCTTTGCCGCCACGATGTTGTCGATTTCACTCAGGCGCTTGTAAGTGGCCGGAAAGATGTTCACCCCGGTCCGCGACGGGACATTATACAGAATGATGGGCAGCTTCACCGCCTTTGCACACGCTGAAAAGTGGAGAAACAGCCCCTGCTGCGACGCCTTATTGTAATACGGCGTCACATGCAGCAGCGCGTCTGCCCCCGCCTTTTCACATTCCCGGGACAGATAGACGGCATGCTCTGTGTTGTTGCTGCCGGCCCCGGCGATGACCGGGATTCTGCCCGCGGCACATTTTACGGCAAACCGGATCAACTCGATATGCTCCGCATCATTCAGCGTCGAGCCTTCGCCGGTGGTGCCTGCCACGACAACCGCATCCGCGGATTCCCGAATCTGTATCTCCAGCAGTTCCCGGAACATCTCATAATGGATTGTGCCATCCTCCTTCATCGGCGTCACAACCGCTGTGCCTGCGCCGGTGAAAATCACATCTTTCATGATATATCCTCCTTAAATTGAAGCCATCATCAGTTTTTGATGTTTAAGGCCATTATACAGAGGCGTCTGTCAATATGGTGCAAGGATTCGCTGCTTGCCGTTAAAATTTTGTAAAGACGAAAAAACATCCGCCACCGCTCAGATATCCTTGTCCCCCAGCCGCATGAAACAGCTGTAACGATACGTCTTATCCGTTTTCATGGGAACACCAGCGCACGCTTCATCCGAACATAAAGGCCGCGCCGCCCTCATCAGCAGGGCGGCACGGCCTTTTCAACTGTTCTGGAAGCTAGCTTAAAATCTCCAGCTTCATTTTTACCAGATCGAAGATGTTGATGCTTTGGTCGTTCTGGCAGTCTGCCGCACGGCGATAAACGCCGTCAAGCTGTATTCTGCCGAGAACAGCGGATTTGGTCATGATCAGATCCGTGATGTTGAGGATGCCGTCTCCATTCACGTCGCCTCTGACCGCGACCCGCAGGGAATCCGCTTCCTCATCGCCCTCCATCAACTTGACCGTACAACCGGTGTGCACCAGAACGTCTTCTTCCAGCACATTGCCTGCGGCATCGGTCAATACAATTTCCCCGGAGGAAGCGGTGAGCTGCTCTGAGAGCTGCGCCGCCGTGGTGGACGCGCCGACCTCCGCCAGATATCCGTGCTCTCTGTCGATTTGGACGGTTCCGCCTTCCTTGACGGTCAGCAGATTTTCCGCAAGGAAATGCACCTGATAGGTCCTGCTGCTGGAACGGCCCTCCGACACAACCAGAATGCGGGCGGTGTCCCCCGTTTGCAGCGCGGGGATAACGGTGACCGCGGCATTGTCCTGCGCAAAGGCCGTCAGTTCTGGAATGCGGCCGTCCTTCGTACGTACGGTATATTCCAGTTTTTCCGGGTCAAAGCCTTCGATTGTTCGTCCGTCAATTTTGAGATCGGACAGCGTGTCGCCTGTGTTCAGGGTCAAAGAATCCGCATACATCTTGATTTCGGTGATCGCGATGCTCTTCTCCGGCTGCGCCGTCATGAAGAAGCGGATGCGGGAGGTGTAGATCTTGTCGAAGGTATAGCGGATAATGCTGCCGGCGTCACTGACAGTCTCCTCCTGTTGCTGCTGGCCCGGAACCGGTACCCAGCTTTCGCCGTTCCAGTACTGGATTTCTACCTTGGACGGCACATAGCAGCCCCAGTCCTTGTAGAAATAGACCGCCGCGTTGTTCAGATAATAGACTGTTTCATCCTCCATACCGAAGATGTAGGAGATCCAGGCGGTTTCATCCGCCGTGTTTTTCCAGTTGCTCCAGCGGTTCTTTGGATTGTCATTGAACGAGATGATGTCGTCGCTGACCGCAGAAAGCTTGTCGTCCCCATTGGTATAGGACGCTTCGATCTTCGGCAGATAATATCCGTTCTTTGTGACCGAGATGTCCATACCGCGCTCATACTGGTCGGTGACGCGAACCGTGGCCTTCGCCTTTTCGGTCAGGCCGTCGAGCGAACCCTCCACAGTGAAGGTTCCGGCTGTGTCATACTGCTCCTTCGGGATATCGTCCCAGACGACCGCCGTCTCCGCCTCGATGCCGTCGTTGTAGTAGACGGCGACCGTCTCCGGAAGCTTTGGCTTTTCATGGATAATCGCGCCTGTCGAAATACTCTGTACGGCGACAACGCCTCTGACAAAGACCGACGCGGCCGGCCTGATGCCGGTGCCCTCCACGGTTCCGGCCACCTGGAAGGTTCCCAGCGTCCGGCACTGTTCATCCGAAACCACGTCCCATGTCACAGGCAGCTCACGTGCAAGCCCCCTGTCATAGACGGCGGTGACCTTCTCCGGGAGAACCGGATTCGCCCCCTTCATCATGGTCACGGAAATCGGCTCGAACCCGGTGATCACCCGCTCATACGGTGCCTTCCCGATGGTGAGCGTGATGGTGTTGGACCGCCTGGTCTCGCCGTGATAGGTCACAGCCGCCGTGATATCCACCGTGCCTTCCCGGTAAAGATAGGCCCTGCCATCCCGGATCTTCACAGCGTCCTCATCGGAAACCGTGTAGGACACGGTATACTGGTTCTCCGCCAGAAGCGTGCCGTCCATATCCCGCGCCGTCAGCGTGATGGGCAGGATGTCGTCCTCTGTGACCGATGCGGACGGCGTTTCGATTGTCACCTCCGCAAGCGGCGCGGGTTCAACGTACAGCTGCACAACATAGGTTTTCTGCGTGCTGCCGCTTTCGGATGTCACAACGATTCTTGCGTCGCCCGGCAGGGAAACCGGCGGCACCACATAGACGCTACCGTTGTCCTTTGCCATGGCTGTGATGGACGGGATCTCGCCGCCGTATTCGAGCAGCAGTTCATAAACCGGGGTGCTGTTGTCAAAGCCCGCGAGCGGTTCGCCATCGATAAGCAGGGAGTCGAGCGCCGCCGATGTGTTGGCGGCAACCACCGAGCCCATCACCTCGAATTCGGTGACGCACAGGCATTTATCCGTATCATTGGTCATAAGCAGCCGAATCTGCCTGGTTATTACGGGATCGAAGGTAAAGGTGATCTTGTGCGCGTTGGTGTCGTCCGCGACCGCCTCATCGCTCATCTGGACATTCTGGGCATCCTGTACCGCGCCCGCGGCGTCCAGATACTGAACCGTCATGGTCGCCGGCATCGCACCACCCGCGCTGTCGCCCGGGAAATGCACGATGATCTCCGAAATATTCTGAGCCGTATCCCAGCTGATGCCGATATAGTCGCTGCGCCTGACATCCCATTGCCAGTTGCTCCAGCGGTTCTTCGGGCTGTTCCGATAGGAAATCGCGCCGTCGTTCAGATGCGCGGCGCTGTCGTCCCCGTTGGTGTAGGAGGCGACCGCCGTCGGATTCGCGTCCGAATGCTCCTTCAGCGCGATGTTGGTTCGCTCGCCCTGCGCCTTGACCCGCACGCTCGCCTGTGCGGGGAAGTCCGTTCCCTGCACCGCGCCGGTCACGGTGAAAACGCCTTCCGACGCATAGCGCTCCGGGTCGATTTCATCCCACACGACCGCCGACTTCTCCGTGCTGCCGTCGCTGTACAGAACGCCGGCCTCAGCGGGAAGCTTGGGCTCCTGTCCCAGCGCGGTCACGGCGGAATACGGAATGACGCCGATTTGAGCGATCATGGTGATATTCGCCTGGGCTTTATATGCGGTGGAATCGACCGTTCCCGCGAGCTGGAAGCTGCCGGCCTTCATCAGCAGCGACTCCGGAAGCTGTTCCCAGACAACGGAGAGCTGTTTTTCGGAGCCGTCCGCGCAGACCGCCGTCACCGTCTCGGGAAGCTGCGGCCGCTGTCCGACATGCTGGGTGATCCGGACCGGTTCCAAGCCCAGAATTTCCTGCTCCTCCCCTTTGTCCTGCGCATAAACGGTGGTGGTTCCCGCTGCAAGGCCGGCGGATTTTGCGGTCACCCGGATTGGGCCGCCGCTTCCATCCGACGCGACGATCAGCAGCGCCTTGCCGTTGAAGGCTTTGCGCTTGTCGTCCTGATACCGTTCCAGACTGATGGCGTTGCCGTTATCCACACCCTTGATGACGCCGCCGGTCACCTCAAAGCTGACCAGATTGTCCGCATCCGGCACCAGCGTGCCCTGGTTGTCCACGATATCGACCGTGATGAAGGAGAGGTCCCTGCCGTCCGCGTCGATCACGCGGCGGTCCGGCGTCAGCTTGACGCTGTGGGCGGAATTCGCTGTCCTGACGACATCGGTTGCCATAACCCGGCCATCCTTCTTCGCGACCGCTTTGAGCTCGCCCGGCTCAAACGCAATATCCCATTTCAAGTACATCTCATCGTTTTCGGCTTCCAGATACTGCATGCCATAATCGGTCGTCTTGGTGATAAAGCGTTTCTCGCCCAGCGATTCGCCGTTCAGAAACAGCTCCACCGTGTCTACATTCGAATAGGCCCAAACCTGTACGGTATCCCCTTCGTTCCAGTTCCAGTGCGGCAATAGATGGACCATCGGTTCCTCGGTCCAGACGCTCTGGTACAGATAATAGGTATCCTTCGGGAAGCCCGCGGTATCCACAATGCCGAAGTACGAGCTCTTCGCGATTTCGGTGGTGTCCGCCTTCGGGGACTCCCAGTACGGGGTCGGCTCGCCGATATAGTCAAAGCCCGTCCAGATAAACTGGCCGGCGACATATTTGCGGTCGCGGTCGTTGCGCCAGGCCTCCTGCGCGGTGCGTCCCCAGGAGACATGCTGGTTGTCGTAGGAGGAGCACTGGCGGGTCGTCCAGTTGTCCCCGACATGCTTGTTGTTGGGATCGTAGTAGACGCCGCGGCTGCGAATCGCGGATGAGGTTTCCGAACCGTAGACAATCCAGTTTGGATTGCCGCGGTGGTTGTCGCTGTAGGTTCCCGAACTGGGATAGTTGAAGCCGACCAGGTCCACGATGTTGAAAATCTGCCTTGCCGTCGCATCGTTGTGCTTGTTTTCCGCAATGGTGGTCGGCCGGGTGGTATCGACCTCCTTGACCCATCTATTGAGATTCTCGGCAATCTGAACACCGTTGCTGTCATACGGTATTTCATTGCCGATGCTCCATATGATGACACTCGGCGCGTTCTTGTCCCGATTGACCATCGATTTGATGTCCGACTCGGCGTTGGCCATAAAGTAGTTCGAATAGTCGTTGGAGCTTTTGGCAATGGTCCAGATGTCGAAGGCCTCCTCCATCACCATGACGCCCATCTTGTTGCAGATCTCGATGAGCTCCGGGGATGCCGGGTTGTGGGAGGTGCGGATCGCGTTGACGCCCATCTCCTTCAGAATCTCGACCTGCCGTTCGGTCGCGCGGTAGTTGACCGCCGCGCCCAGCGCGCCCAGATCATGGTGCATACAGACGCCGCGCAGCTTCATGTACTCGCCGTTGAGCGAAAAACCCTCGTTGCTGTCAAATTTGAAATAGCGCAGGCCAATGGTCGTCTCATAGCGGTCGACCACCCTGCCGCCCGCCATTACCGTGCTGACCGCGGTGTACAGATACGGATCCTCTGCCGACCAAAGTCTTGGATTCTCAATCTGGATATCCTGTTCAAAGTCGGCCGCGCCGGCAGCCGATGCAACCGTCGACTCCGTCCGGCCCGCCTCGCCGCCGTCGGCGTCGAGAATCCTGGTCTGCAGCGTGATGTCCTGCTCCCGGCCGGAAGCGTTGACCACATGGGTTTTCACCTCGACGCGGGCGATGTTCTTCCGGATATCCTCCTCCAGCGTCGGCGTGGTCAGATAGGTTCCGTTCTCCCCGACATAGATGTCCTCGGTCATGGTCAGATAAACGTTGCGGTAGATGCCGGAGCCGGAATACCAGCGTTCCGACGGTGTAGTGTTTTCCACCTTGACGGCGATGACGTTGGCGCTGCCATCCTTGTGGAGCTGGTCGGTGATATCGTAGCTGAACGATGTGTAGCCGTTAAAGTGCTTGCCGACATTCAGGCCGTTCACGTATACGGTGGATACCTGTATAACGCCGTCAAAATTCAGCGTGATGCGCTTATCCTGCATTTCAGGCGTAACAACCAGGGACTTTCGGTACCAGCCGGTGCCTCCGTCCAAAAATCCGGCTGTCTGTCCCGCTGAGGACCTTAGATTAAAGTCAAAATAGATAGACCAGTCATGCGGAAGCGTGACATCCTGCCAGCCGGAATCGTCAAAGCTGTTTTTCTGTGCGCCGTCCGGATTACCCAAATGGAATTTCCAGGAATCTCCCCATTCGACCCTCCGTTCGCCGTCCGCGGAGGCGAAAATCTGCATGTCTTCCGTCCTTGAAGCCAAAGCCGCTGCATGGATGCCGTTTGCTGCAAAGATCATTGCACACGCCAGAACGGCGCTTACAATTTTGCTGAGTCTTTTTTTCAGTTTCATCATGCTCCTCCTCTTCATGCTGTGAAATTTGTTATTTTTATAAACAAAGAATATATATATATCTTTATTTTAATATTTTATTGAGATTTTGTCAACTGAAAGCAGGCGAATTTTTTATCGTTCCAGCAAACTCTAACGTTCTCAGATGCACAAAAAGACTGCACGTTCTATCCGGTCAGGAGTACCCGGATGGAACGTGCAGTCAGACAAAAACCGGTTCCGTCCTGGGACGGAAACCGGTTTTTGATCACTGGCGGGCCTGTCACGCCATAAAGCCAGCTTCTAAATTTATGATTTTATGCCTTTGCCTTTTTTGCCTGGCGATTCCTCTGGTGTGCATCGAGCTTGACGGTGATGATCGTCACCAGCTTTTCCAGCAGCAGGAGCAGCGGGACCGATGCGATGATCATGCAGATGACGAACAGCAACTCATAGGTGTTCAGCGTGACCAGCATGAACAGCTCCTTGAGCAGGATGACGGCCAGAACAAAGCCGACGGCCATTGCAATCAGCAGAATGCGGCGGATCAGCGTAAACGGCAGGCTGGTGCGCCAGAGCACCAGCAACCCGACAAAGCCGGTCAGGATGACCGCCATCGTGGACATCGTGTCGAAGCCAAGCGAGAAGGTGTAGGATACGCCCATCGTCATCAGCACATTCAGCACAATCATGACGGCGCCGGGCACGCACAGCTGCAGCACGCTGGCAAAGAAGCTGCCGGATACCCGCCGCTCGTTCGGCTCCAGCGACAGAATAAAGCCCGGGAAGCCGATGGTCAGGGTGCTGACCAGCGTCAATTGTATCGGGATAAACGGATACGGCAGGTTCAGGATGATGATCAGGATGGACAAGATAAAGGAAAACAGGGTTTTCACCAGAAACAGCGACGAGGACCGGCGGATGTTGTTGATGACCCGGCGTCCCTCGGCAACCACCCTCGGCATCGCAGCGAAATCCGAGTCGAGCAGCACAAGCTGCGCGACGCTCTTGGTCGCGTCGCTGCCCTGCGCCATCGCGATGCTGCAGTCCGCGTCCTTGAGCGCAAGCACATCGTTGACGCCGTCCCCGGTCATGGCGACGGTGTGTCCGTGCTTTTTGAGCGCGTTCACAAACGAACGCTTCTGCTCAGGCGTCACCCGTCCGAACACGGTGTATTTCTCGACCGCTTCTTCAATTTGTTCTTCGGTTTTCAGTTCGGCCGCATCGATGTATTTTTCGGCGTTCTGTACGCCTGCCCGCCTCGCGACCTGCGAAACGGTGATCGGGTTGTCGCCCGAGATGACCTTGAGCTGCACATCCTGGCTGGCGAAATACCGCAGCGTCTCCTGCGCGTTCTCGCGGATGGTGTCGGACATCAGCAGGATGGCCGACGGGGAAAGGTCGTCGGGAATCTCATTCCCGCGAAGCGGTTTATCGGAGTGCGCGAGCACCAGCACGCGGAAGCCCTCGGCGGAATACCGTTCGACCAGCGTTTTCAGGCTGCCGGACACATCATGCTCTTTGCTGACAACCGTGGTGCTCTCATAGCGGCCGTTCAGGACAAATTCCGGCGCGCCCAGCACATAGCTTCCCTTTCCCTCAAACTGTACGGCGCTGAGCTTTCTGGATGAGGAAAACGGAATCTTTGCCTGCGCCTGCCAGGCCCCCTCAGCGCCATAGGCCTCACGCAGCGCCTCAAAGGTTGCGTTGCTGTCTCCGCTCGCCCTGACAAAGCTGCTTATGATCTCCGGAACCGGCTGGTCGGATACGGGGATCACCTCTTCAAGATGGATTTTTCCGCTGGTGATCGTGCCGGTTTTATCCAGGCAAAGCACATCCACCAGCGCGAGGGTTTCAATGCAGTAAAGCTCCTGCACCAGCGTTTTGCGCCGCGCCAGGTTGATGACGCCGATTGCCAGCGCGACGCTGGTCAGCAGAACCAGCCCCTCCGGGATCATGCCGACGATGCTGGCCGTCATGTTGACAATGGCCTGCTCGAAGGTCAGGTCCGACCCGAAGAATTGGGTGCAGAACATCAGGATGCCGAGCGGCACAATCGTGACGCCGATGATCTTGATGATCTTATTGATGAAGTCCATCAGCTCGGAATGGACCTTTTTATGCTGTTTCGCCTGCAAAGTCAGCTTCGCGGCGTAGTTCTCCTCGCCGATATGCTCCACGCGGGCCTTGCAGCTTCCCGATACAAGGAAGCTGCCGGAAAGCAGCATATCGCCGGGATTCTTCTGTACGGCATCGGCTTCGCCGGTCAGCAGGGATTCGTCCACCTCGGCGCTTCCGGCTTCCACGATGCTGTCCGCACAGATCTGGTTGCCGGCGCGCAGCGACATAATGTCGTCGAGCACAACCTTCTCAACACCGATCTGCTCTTCCTTTCCGTCCCGGATGACCTTGACCTGCGGCGCGGAGATGACCTTTAGCTTATCCAGAGTTCGTTTGGATCGGATCTCCTGAAAGGTGCCGATGATGGTGTTGCAGATCGCAACGCCGATGAACAGCACATTGCGGTAGGAGCCGACCGATAGCACGAGCACGGCCAGAATCAGGTTCAGGATGTTAAACGGTGTGATGAGGTTGCCCAAAATGATCTGCTTGACCGTTTTGGACGGGGACGGCGGCTGGACATTGAGAAGCTCCTGGCTGTTCCGCTGCGCCACCTGGCCCTTTGTCAGTCCTGTTTCACAGTTCGGATGAAATCGTTCAATTTGCATGGGCGTCCCTTCTTTATTTCAACTGTTTGTTCTTTCGGTTCTGCATCAGGTTCTGGATGTTGGTGAAAATGGGTTTGAAGTTGATAACGGCGGTGGCGCCGAAGATGGCCATCTGGTAGATCAGCCATCCGGGCGGTTCCAGGATCATCAGGACGGTCTGGCCCAGCACCAGCGCGAAGTTTAAGAAGAACAGCGGCGGACGGATATCCACATGGATAAACTTCCGGCTGACGATCACGCGGATGAAGAAGACCACCACAAAGCTGAAGAAGGTCGCAAACGCAGCGCCGTTTGGTCCGAAGAATGGAACCAGCGCAAAGTTCAGCCCGATGTTCATGCCCGCGCCGATCAGCGTCGTGACCATGGTGGTCCGGCTCTTCTTTGCCGCCATGAAGATGCTTCCCCAGAAATTCGCGAAGCACTGGAAAGCGACCGCCAGAATCAGAAGCGGCACATACTGCCATGAGTCATAGTACGCGTCGCTCACCAGAATCGTGGTGATCAGCTTGATGCACATGATGATCGCCGAAGAAGCCACAAAGATGATTGACTGGTAATAATAGAACACCTTGGTATAGAAGCGGGATTTATCCTGCTTGGAATACTCGGTGATGGCGGAAATCTGCCAGGCCTGCATGAAGATCGTAGAAAGCACCGCGATCATCGACGGAATCTTATGAGCCGTCGAGTACAGGCCGTTTGCCCCGAGGCCGCACAGGAAGGTAACAACATAGCGGTCCGAAACATCGGTGACCCACCAGAACAGCGAGTTCGGGATCAATGGAACTGAAAAGGCAATCATTGCCTTGCGTACCTTTGGATTGATTTTGCGGAATTTTAAGTACCGTCCAAGCTTCGCGGCTATGAACAGGAAAACTGTATTGACAAAATCGGAGATGATCGTGGACAGCACATAGCCGACAATCCCCCATTGAAACACAGCCAGGAAAACGACGTTCAGGATAACCAAAACCGCTGTGCTCTGGAATCCGGAATAGGCATAGAGCTTCACCTTGCCGATGGAGCGCGTGAACTGCATGCAGACGCTGTTGAGCGACGCCATCAGCACATAGAGATAGATCAGCGCCGTATACTGCGAGATAATCTTGATCTGCATGAAGACCGGGATAAACAGCAGGAATATTAAAAAACCGGCCAATACGGTTGTAATGCCGGTTGAAAACACATCCTTTTTATCCACGGATTTTTCCAGCGCATAACGAATCACACCGTCGGCAATGCTGACCGAGATGACCGGATACAGCAGAGTCGCAGTATTGACAATCAGGTCGACTGTGCCGTAATCTGCCGTAGTCAGAATTCTGGTATAGAACGGCATCAGCAGGAATACAAGCAGCTTGGATGAGAATGTACCGATTCCAAATACAAATATATTTTTAATGAGACTTTGATATCGATTCATCTTTTTTGTCTTCCCCATTTCTTTTCTATCGCTAAAAGCATCGATAGTGTCCTGTCTTTAGATCTGGTTTCCTTCATCCTGCGTGGTATTTAGATGCATACAATAGATATTATATCAAATACACAGGAAGATGTAAGATGTTTTCTAAAATAATTTCTAAAATTTTTCCTGCTGATTCATCGATCTATACACCGGATTCGACACCATTCCGCCAAACATGTCCGTCTGCCTGTCTTCACCACAGCATATTTCGGTGCGGCATGGACAAACCTTACATTTGTTTTAACGGTTTTCAGGCTCTAAAAAAGGCCGTCAATCAACTCTTAAAAAGGCCCGCAAAAACCTTATCCAGAAAAATTCGCCCGCCTTATTATTAAAAAGCAGCTTGTTCCGATGGATTTTGAAAAAACGGCTGCACATACACAGCCGTTTTTTTATGATATGAGTATAGGGAATCCCAGCAGAGACATCTCCAATAGATTTCGATTCCGTTGCGACCGTATGGAAAAGTACCTGCTTTTTTTGGAAAACTATGGCATCATGAAAATGCCCTGCTGTATCATGGAAAAATTACATACTCCGCATTCTCAGACTGCCTGATAAAACGTTTGATCTCTATCCGCAATGGACTTTCTAAGATACGATCATGGACTGTCTGAGATACGGTGATATCTATTGACCCAATAAGTTGGATATGTTGGGCATTCCGATAAACCGATAAAGCCGGGGAAACACGGGACCTTTTTTGTTTTGAAGCCCGCTTTTAAACCTTTTTATGCTGGTTCGCTCTGTCTTTCCGTCTCCTGACAAAAAACCAGACCAGAAAACCGGTGCCGATCAGCATCGAGACCGCGCCCATCCCTTCCAGAAAGCCCTTCTGAAAGTCCCCGATCCAATGGCAATTTGAACAGACCGTGGCCGCTACAACCATCAGGATGCCCAGCGGCAACAAGAGCAGCAGCAGTTTTTTCCCCATATCATTTGTTCCCCTTCCGATTATTTGAGTTCAGCAATGGTCACGCCGGCCTCGCCTTCGCCATAGACGCCGAGCCGGTAGGACCGCACATTCTTATGTTTCCTCAAATATGTCTGGATACCCGTGCGAAGCACGCCGGTGCCCTTTCCATGGATGATGGTGATGTATTGGATGTTTCGGATCAGCGCATTGTCGATGAACAGATCCAGTTCGGAGATCGCCTCTTCTATGTTGTGTCCGCGCAGGTCGATTTCGGTGGAGGAATCCCGTTCGGATCCACCCGCTCTGGGCTGATAGCTGCGCGGCTGAATCTTCGGAATATGGACGCGCTTCTGCTCATCCTCAACCAGCCGCAGGTTGTCGAGCTTCACCTTGGTTTTGATGATGCCCGCCTGCACCATGACAAATTTCCTGTCGTCCGGTTCGGTCAGCACGGTTCCCTGCTTGTCGATATCCACAATCTGCACCGTATCCCCCGCTTTCAGCGGGCGCGGCAGCTTGTAGCCGCTGTTTTTCTTCTGTACGACCGGATCGGCCATCGCTTCCAGATCGCCGATCTGGCTGCGCCACTGGTTCTTGGCCTTCTGCGCCATCGATGCGAAATCCTTCGAATTTTTCTGTCTGCGCACCTCTTCGACCTCGTCCATCAGCTTCTGGGTCTGGAACTTGACCTGCTCGACCATGCGCGTCGCCTTGAGCCGCGCCTTCTCGATCTCCTGTTCCTTCTGTTTCTCCAGGTTCCGTTTAAACGCTTCGATGTCCTGCTTCTCCTTCTGCGCCTGCATGCGGAACATCGCGGCCTTTTCCCGCTCCAGCTCCAGGCTCTGGCGCGAGGCTTCGAGTCCCGCGACGACATCCTCAAACCGCGCGTTCTCGCTGGACACCAGCCCCTTTGCGCGCTCCACCACCTCGGAAGCGATGCCGAGACGTTCGGAGATCGCGAACGCGTTGGAGCGTCCCGGGATGCCGATCAGCAGCCGGTAGGTGGGTTTAAGTGTGGAGACGTCAAATTCGCAGCAGCCGTTTTCTACCCGGTCGGTCTCCAGCGCGTACATCTTGATCTCCGCATAGTGGGTGGTGGCCGCGATACTTGCGCCACGCTCCCGCAGAAAATCGAGGATGGCAACCGCCAGCGCGGCGCCCTCAATCGGGTCGGTGCCCGCGCCAAGCTCATCCAGCAGCACCAGCGTGCTGTCCGAAGCCTGCTCGAGAATGACCTTGATGTTGGTCATATGCGCCGAGAAGGTTGAAAGGCTCTGCTCAATGCTCTGTTCGTCCCCGATGTCGGCGAGCACCCTGTCAAAGATGTTGACGGTGCTGCCATCCGATACCGGGATCATCAGTCCGCACATCGCCATCAGGGTCAGAAGCCCCAAGGTTTTGATCGAAACCGTCTTGCCGCCGGTGTTCGGGCCGGTGATGACCAGCACATCGAATTCGCCGCCGAGCCGGATGTCCACCGGCACAACCTGCGTGGGATCGATCAGCGGATGACGCGCCTTTTTCAGTTCCAGATAGCCTTCATGGCCGATCTCCGGCACCGACGCGTCCATATTGACGGCCAGCCGCGCCTTGGCAAAGTATAAGTCCAGCTCGATGACCACATCGTAGCTGTCCATGATGCCGTCGGCAAAGGATCCCACCTCCGCCGAAAGCTCCGCCAGAATCCGGTCGATCTCCTCGCGCTCCTTGTTCTCCAGGATGCGGATTTCGTTGTTGGCCTCAACCACCGAAATCGGTTCGATGAACAGCGTTGCGCCGCTGGACGTGTCGTGCACCAGGCCCTTGACCTCGCCCCGGCATTCGCTCTTGACCGGCACGACATACCTGCCGTCGCGGATCGTGATGATCTGATCCTGCAGATATTTCTGATAGCTTGGGCTGCGCACCATCTTTTCAAGCTGCTCACGGGCCTTGGAGGCCTGGAAACGCATCTTGCGCCGGATGTCGGCCAGCGCGGAGCTCGCGTGGTCCGCCATCTCATCCTCGGACAGGATGCAGGCCGTGATCTTCTCTTCGATATGCTTGTTCGGCACCAATGAATCGAACAGGACATCCAATGTGGTGCTCTCCCCTTCGCAGTGCCGCCGCCAGTCGGACAGCGCCCGGATGGTGCGCATCAGGTTCGCGACGTCCAGGAGCTCGCGCATGCCCAGCGAAGACCCCAGCTGCGCCCGCTTCAGCGCGCTTTTCAGGTTCTTGGCCGGCATGATGGTCGGACTGCCGTATTTTGCGGACAGCGTAAATGCATCGGATGTCCGCTGCATGTTGTGTTTTACCGCCTCATAATCGTTATCGGGCCGCAGCTCCAGGCAAAGTTCCTTCGTGTCGGTGCATCTTGCACATTCCGAAAGCCTCTGCAGTATCTTGTCGAGCTCCAGCGCGCGTTCATGTCTGTTTAGTGTTCTCATATATGAAAAACCTCTCTTGGTTTACAGGTGTTGTTGTTCATGATTCTGCTGTTGTTGCAATGTTTTTGGGCTATAACGGTCTCGGGTTGCAACGGTTCGGGTTATAACGATTTCGGGCTGCAACAGTATTGGGTTTCAGAAATACTGAGCTGCAGCGGCATTGGACATCAACGACATTTTCATTCAAATGACATCCTTTGATATACAGCCGCTTCCGGTGCTTCCCGGTAAGGCCTGGTAAAGCAAAACCCATCCGCCCTGACAGCCGGATGGCGCACAGGCAGTCCGCCGGTACAGCGCCTTCGGTGATATTGCAAAATAAAATCTGCTGAAACGGCCAATGGATTCAGACTTCGGCATGATGATGTCCGACAGATGTCCGCGTATAGAACCGTATGTATGAAACCATTACATTTTAAAGATTTCAACCGGAATGCTTATGTATAAGAATCAGTCACACATCCAGAACCGACTTTAAAAAGTCGAGCGTTCTGAGCTTCTGTCCGGTCTGGTAGATCATAAATGCTTCGGTAATCCCAGAAAGCTCTCTGAGCGCGTCATCCGGCAGAGCGAAAGAAAAGAGCTTCTCCCGGTCGGCATAGAGGATATGCCGCATCGCATGCAGGACGCCGGCTGAAACGGGGCGCAGGTCCGGCGCATGGTTCTGCAGGCAGACCGAACAGATCAGTTCCCCATCCCTGACCGAAAAGTACATCTGCTCGCGGTGATAGCTCCCGCACACCCTGCATCCCACCAGATTGGGCATGTACCCCGCAAGCGACAGCGCGGACAGCTCGAACACCGCCTTTAAAAAGAGCAGCGGACGCCGGTCCTCCTCCAGCAGGTACAGCGTGTTGAGCATCAGTCTCAGGAATTCATGCGCCTGTTCCCGGCGGGGCGCAAGCTGAGCGCAAAGCTCGGCAAAATAGGATGCCAGCGACAGCTTTCCCAGGTCGCCGCGGATTTTAAAGAAGACATGCAGGCTGTCCGCGGTGTCCACCACATACTTTTCCTTCGCGTGAAACAGCACAAAGCGTGAATAGCTCAGCAGATCGACGTTTGACATGCCCTTGCCCTTCAAGCTCTTCACGCCGTTCTGGTAGGCGGAAATCAGGCCGTGCTTCTTTGTCAAAATGGTGAGCAGCCGGCTGTTTTCCTGCATCGCGGTCTGCTTGACCACAATGCCGTCGGTCGTCACATGCAAGCCCATCCCCCCTTTATCGGCAAACCGCCGTCAAGTCCCAAAAGGGGCCGGCCCGGAATGGTTCCGGAACAGACCCCTTTACATCAACCCTGTATGGAATTTCTCTGTTCGGGCACGCCCGGAACACCGCCGAAGGTCGGTTCCCCGTCTCCCCTGACGACCGGATCTCCGGTGCGTGCGCTGTATTGCTGCACATGGCCGTACTGCTGCGGATACTGGTTTTGAAGGATATCCTGAATGCCGCGGTAGCGCAGATAGGCCTCGATCCTGCCGGTTTCAATAAACTGTTTCCATGCAATTTCCTGATTGCTCAATGTGAACGCCTCCCAGTCACAGTTTTGCCCTCAATGGGGTTCTAAAAATATTCTCCCCATATGGCTGCCGAACTATGAGCGGGAAACTGCACCAGCGCTTCCAGAAAATAATGGGCGCATCAGCTGAAGCCAAGCGTCTTGATGATGCCTTCCCGGTTGCGCCAGTCGTCCTTGACCTTGACCCAGCACTGCAGATTCACGCGGATGCCCAGGAAGCTTTCGATTTCCAGCCGCGCTTCAGATGCGATTTGCTTGAGCAGCGCGCCGTTTTTGCCGATGATCATGCCCTTGTGGCTGTTCCGCTCACAGAAAATCGTGGCGTGGATGTCCATCATATTGCCGCTTTCGCGTTCCGACATCTTTTCGATGGAAACGGCCGTGCCATGCGGGATTTCATCATAAAGATGGTGCAGGATCTTCTCGCGGATGATCTCCGCGACCAGCAACCGTTCCGGCTGGTCGGTCAGCATATCGTCCGGGAAGAAGTGCGGGCCTTCTTCGGCATACTTCATGATCTCCTCAAGCACGATGGCGACATCCTGTTCCTGAAAGGCGGAGATCGGAATCACCGCGTCGAATTCATACGCTTCGGAGAACAGCGCGATACGCTGCATCAGCTCCTCCTTTTTGGAGAGCGTGTCAATCTTGTTGATGACCAGGATGGCCGGAATTTTCTGCCGTTTAAAGCTCTCCATGAGTTCCAGCTCCGCTTTGTAAATCTCATTGCCATATGGCTCGGTGACCAGAATCGCGACGTCCACATCGGCGACCGATTCATTGACCTGTTTGACCATGTACTCGCTGAGCTTGGTCCGCGGCTTGTGAAGCCCCGGCGTATCGATGAACACCAGCTGCGTTTCGGCTTTGGTCAGCACGCCGGTGATCCTTGTCCGCGTCGTCTGCGGCTTGTTCGAGATGATCGCGATCTTCTCCCCGACAAGCGCGTTGAGCAGCGTGGATTTTCCCACATTCGGCCGCCCGACCAGGGCGACAAAAGCGGATTTTGTTTGCTCCATTTAGTTTCCTCCGTGTTTAAATCGAAAATATGTCCTCAATTTTTTGGGACCGATAAAGATAAAGATCAATGACAAGACCAGTGTCAGTAAAAACACCAGCAGATGCCAGAGGTCTAAGAAAACAAACCGCAGGATATGTAACAGCACATCCGGGTTCCAGAACAGGCAGATGCCGATCAGAACAGCAAAGACGGCACAGATCAGCACCGCTCCCGCAGAGATGTCCTTTGCATTGCGCGCCAGGTGGTTGTACGAGGAAGTCTGCAGATTGACCAGCGTCTCGATCGCCGTATTGATGATTTCGCTCACGAACACCAGCGTAAAGGCAATCAGCAGGATTGCATACTCGACGCAGGAAAACCGGTAAAAGAGCGAAAAAAACAGCAGATAGGCCGCCATGACCAGATGGATGCGCATATTCCGTTCCCCGGAGATTGTCAGCGCAAGGCCGCGCAGCGCATACCGGAAGCTTTTGATCAGACTTCTCACAGTTGTTTTCATCGTTTGTTTCCTTTTTTATTTTACTTCGAACGTCTCGTCCCGGGTAAGCCCCAGCTCCGCGAGCACAAACTCTTCCTTCTCGCGCATCTTGACCGCCTCCATGCCGCCGTTTTCATGGTCGTAGCCAAGCAGGTGCAGCATGGAATGCACGGTCAGAAAGCCGATCTCCCGCCGAAGCGAGTGGCCGTACAGGTTCGACTGCTCAAACGCCTTTTCAATGGATATCACAATGTCGCCGAGCATGACCGCCCCGGTTTCCTCGTTGCGGTCATACACGCCGTTCTCCCCCAATGGAAAACTCAGCACATCGGTCGGCATATCCTTGCCGCGGTACTGCGCGTTCAGCTCCTTGATCTGCTGGTTGTTGAGAAAACTGACGCTGACCTCGGCCGGCTCATGCATCTCCTCCATCACCATCACCGCATTGCAGCAGCGCCGGATCAGAAGCCGGATGCCGGTTGGAATCTTTACATCTTTCTGTTTATTTGAGATGTATACTTTTAACCCTTCCATTACCTTCTTCTTTTGCCCTCCTCTTCATACGCTTCGTAGGCCTTGATGATCTTCTGTACAAGATGGTGCCGCACAACATCCTTCTCTGTGAAGTTCACGATGCCAATATCTCTGATATTCTTGAGTATCTTGACCGCCTCGACAAGACCTGACTTCTTCTCGTTCGGCAGGTCGATCTGCGTCACGTCCCCAGTGATGACCGCCTTGGAGTTGAAGCCGAGACGCGTCAGAAACATCTTCATCTGCTCCGGGGTCGTGTTCTGCGCCTCATCCAGGATGATGAACGAATCGTCCAGGGTCCTGCCGCGCATATAGGCCAGCGGCGCAATCTCGATGCTGCCGCGCTCGATGTATTTCTGATAGTTTTCAACGCCCAGCATGTCGAACAGCGCGTCGTACAGCGGACGCAGATAAGGGTCCACCTTGTTCTGCAGATCGCCCGGCAGGAACCCGAGCTTCTCCCCGGCTTCCACGGCGGGCCTTGTCAGGATGATCCGGTTCACCTCATGCGCGCGGAACGCCTTGACCGCCATCGCCACCGCCAGATAGGTCTTTCCGGTGCCGGCGGGACCCACGCCGAACATGATCGTGTTGTCCCGGATGCCTTCGACATATTTTTTCTGGCCCAGCGTCTTCGCCTTGATCGGGCGGCCCTTCGCGGTGATGCAAACGCAGTCGTTCGCCATATTCTCGATCTTCTGTTCGTTGCCTTCTTCGACCAGGGACATCACATAACGGATATTCTGTTCGGAGATGGCTTCCCCTTTGTTGATCAGGTTCAGCAGGCCTTCAATCGCCTTGACGGCAAGCAGCACCCGTTCATCCTCGCCGCAGACCTTGATAAAGGTTCCCCTGCTGGTGATGGAGACGCCGTATTCATCCTCCAGCAGCTTGATGTTCGTATCGAAGCTGCCGAACAGTTCGAGCGTATGTTCCATACGGTCGATGTTGATCATCTGTTCAATCATGTATCTTTTTGATACCTCCAGTATGATGCCGCCGGACCTTGGGTTCCCAGTCCGGCTCACAATCGCGCGGTATTCCTTTCTGCTCATCCTCTGGGAAAGAACACACACCTTACGCCCTTTCATCCCGATTTCCTGTGCATGGTTATGAGCATACAAGTTTATTATATCACATATTTTTAATTTTGCACTATTTATTTATAAATTTTTCTTCATTTTTGGCGATATTTTCTTCCATTTTATCTTGTCCGCATCGTAAACATCCATCACATAAAATTCCCCGCCGCAAAAAAGGATGCGGCGGGGAATTCTATCATATGGATTTTTACATCATTGTAAAGCTGTGGGAATCATCCGGGCAAACCCATGCCGGTCGGCCGTCACTCTGACCGCGCTTCATCGGATGTTCCTTCCGGCGCTTCATCGGACGGACTGCCGGACTTTTCGTCCGAAGCGCCGTCGGATGCATCGCCGGATGATTCCCCGGACGATCCATTCATCAAAATCTCCTCGCTCCTTGCGATGTCCTCCTCAAACACGCACTTTGCGCGCAGCACAAAGGTTTCGCCCTCGATGCCGGTGGTGATGTCCTTCGACACGATCTCGCTGTCTTTATAATCGGCCTCGAGCTTCTTTTTCAGCTCGGCTTCCGCCAGCTTCAGCGCCTGCTCCTCGGTATAGGTGACATTGCTTTCGGTATACTCGGCGTACTCGTTTTCAATGACGTCAAACGGCAGGCCGATGCCGAACAGCGAGGCCTGGCTGCGGCTTGTTTTCTGCTCGTACTGCCCCTCCAGCTTGGTCGCGATGTACAGCGGCATCTTTACGCCGAAAAGGTCCACAGAGCTTCGTTTGACCACATTGCCGGTGTAATTCCTGAGTGTCTGCTTCAGCGGCACCTTCACCTCAATCTGCGTGGTGTACCGCGCGATCACCTTCGCCATGGCGTGCTTGATGGTGTTGCCGCCCTTTTTATCCTGCGTGATGCCGCTGACCACCAGGTCGCCCTCCTTGACGGTGTCCCCTTTTTTGAGTACCGCCTGCCCCTCGTAGACCTCCAGATAGACGATCTGTCCGGATTTGGACGCGACGACATTGCAGGGCTGATCCATTGGGATGATCTCGGGCGCTTCGGTACTCTCCTTGACATCGACGACCACACGGCTTCCCTGAACCGAGATGCCCATCCACGCGATTCCCTCGATATCCACCAGCGCCTTCTTTTCCATATACCGCGTGTCGAGGGAGGACTTCAGAACGCCCTTCTTCAGTCCCATCTCTTCCAGCTGGCTCAGAATCACCTGCGGTTCGATGTTCTCATTTCCGGTCACTTCGATTTCCCAGACAAAATTGGACATGATTCCCAGGAAGATCAGGCAGGACAGAATACCGACCAGCACGCCGATGCGCTTGCGGTATTTTCTGGCCCCGAACGGCATGCCGCGCTTCTGAGTTATCCGCAGCCGCACGCCGGTGCGGCGTTTGAGGCAGCGCAGGCGTTTATAGTCTGATGCCAGCATATAGGCCTGGAACACCTCTCCGGACCGGCGCACACCCCACACATTGATGGAGTTGACGGCCAGCAGGTTTAAAAAACGCTCCACAAAGCCGCCGGTCGCCGTAAACCGGACATATCCCCGCAGCCATCGGATGAATTTTACGATTATCATATCCTGATCCCCTTCTTTCGGGTTTTTGTTCAATATCGGTCACTTCAAAATTCTATGCAGCAGATGGTTGTTTCATCAATTTATTTTCATATCAAAGATACCTGAACGATCTCGCCGGACTGGCGCACGCTTCAGACATGAATGGATGGGGTTGACGGCCGGCAGGTTCAAAGACGCTTTACAGAATCACTGATTATCCTAAACTGGACGTATCCCCAAGCCATTGGGGATACGTTACACGCTCATATCCTGACCATGTTTGAATCTTAAATGAACAGGAAAACAAAAACTGCCGAAAGCGAATCGCACCGCCATGGACAGCCTGTAAATACTGTGGTATCAGATAGATTGGAACTCGATGGACAGGATATAGCCTTCCACAATCACGCCGTCGCTGGTCATGCATTTCAGTGCCAGATCCCGGCCGGTAAATTTTAAAATCGTCTCTCCAAGGTTCAGCCGTACGGTTTCTTCGTCGTATTCCAGCACGCCTTTGCAGCCCTCGACAATCGCTTCTTTATTCCCCATCAGCTCGATGGTCGGCATGGTGCTCAGCACATTCTGCGGCACATCCAGCACCCTTGCAATCTTTGAAGCCGCGCTTTGCTTCGGCGTCTGCTCCTCATTTGTTCTGTTTCGGTTTCTCTGACTGTGTCTTCTCACCGATGAACGCCTCCTTTGCGGCAGATCTTTTTCATATCATGTATATTCCGACCAGCTATCCTTTATTCTGCTGAGCCGACGTATGAACGCAGAAAGCAGCGCATATAGATGAAGAAAAGGAGGAATGTCCATGAAACCGCTTAAAAAGGCGCTTCGTTCCACTGCGGTGCTGGCGGTAGTGATGCTGGCTTTCTTCATGCTGATGCTGTCCAAGGATATTTCAAAGGGCATTCAGAACGGCATCGAAATGGTGCTGGGCGTGATTGTGCCGTCGCTGTTCGCCTTTATGGCCTTGTCCGTCTTTATTGCCAACACCTTTGTTTCGGATGTAATCTCCCGCATCCTGCGGCCGGTGGTGGTGCACCTGTACCGGCTGCCGGCAAATGCCGGGTTCATCATCTTTATGAGCATGATCGGCGGCTATCCGGTTGGGGGCAAGCTGATTTCCGATATGCTGCGCGCCGGCACGCTGGATGAGAAGACCGCCTCCCGCATGATGTGCTACTGTACCAACGCCGGTCCCGCCTTCATCGTGACCGCGGTCGGCGTCGGCATGTTTCACAGCCTGACGACCGGCTTCTTTCTGTTCATCGCACAGATTCTTTCTTCGGTCATCATGGGCATTGTGATTGGCCGGTGCTCCAAGCCCGTAACCAGGACCGCCGCGCCCAAGCGGAACATGAGCGTACCGAACGCCTTTGTCTACAGCGTCAACAGCGCCGCAAAAAGCCTGTTCGGCGTTTCGGCGTTTGTCGTGCTGTTTTCCGGCGTCATCGAATTCCTGAAGGCCAGCGGCATCATGGATGCGGTCATCCGTCTGTTCTCCGCGTTCCTCGACAAGCAGACGGTGGAAATCTGCATCACCGGGTTTCTGGAGGTCACCAACGGCTGCAAGGTCTCCGCCGCGCTCGGCGGGTCGAACGCACTGCTTTTAACCGCCTTCTTTCTCTCGTTTGCCGGGATATCCATCCTCTTTCAGATCATCAACATGTTCTATGGCATGAAGATCAATCTGAAGCCATTTCTGCTGTCCCGCGTCGTTCACGGCGGTCTTACGGCGGCGCTCACATTTTTATGCATTCGGCTGTTCCCGCAGGCGTATGAAACCGCGGTCAGCCTGGTGCATCCGATCTTCACAACCGGCGCGTACAGTGTATTCGCATCGGTCTGTCTGCTCTGCATGGGGGTTATTTTAATTTTATCAATAAAAATCGAACAGAAGAACAGCAATCGACATCTTTCTCAATGAGCATCGGCTATACTATAAATGGAAATTATAGTAAATTAGGTGATTCCATGCGACTTAAGCTGTTGTTTCAGGAGCATCCTCCACAGTGCGCCTACTGCGTTCATTCCCAGCAGGGAGAGGAGCATCTCCACTGCAAATATAAACGGGAGATCTCTCCCGCTTTCAGCTGCCGGCATTACCGCTATTCCCCTTTCAAGCGGATTCCGCCCAAAAGTCCCGCATTGCCTTCCTTCGATGCCGCGGACTTTACGCTTTAAATATTTCAGCAAGATGCAGCATGAAATCTTCATTTCATGCTGCATCTTGCTGTTTCTTATAAACGCAGTATCCCCCGCCATGCCGGAATTTTTTAGCATGACAGGGGGTATCGCTGTGGCACAGCGGCTTTCTTGTGTTAACCAAGTGACACTTGGCTATGTGGTCG
>NZ_CCYH01000019.1 GCF_000820765.1 Candidatus Soleaferrea massiliensis AP7 | reverse complement strand
AGATATCCCATTATCTGCTTCGACCGCCTGCGGGCGGCGTTTTGTTTTTGGCCGGGTGGTTGGGCGCAGCTAGCAGCGGACGCTTCTCCGGTTACAGTTTGTTTTTATGGTACCCCAATACCTTGGCTGGTGCGTCGGCTTCCCTCTATCTGCGAGGGTTTCCATTAAGCAGTGATGAATACCCTCAATCTTCGATCAAGCATCTTACCGGAAATCTACAGGGATTCAACTCTCTTAGACAGGCACGTCGGGCAACCACCTTGTCTATTTAAAGCACAAAACGAAACCTTTACCACACAGCATAGTGCAGATCAATTGTTTCAATGGATTCGGAACACAGAGCGAGCAGATGTATAGACATCATTATCGATGCTGCGGACGTTCGAACCCAGCGAACGCTGTGTTTCCTTGCCCCAAAAAAGATTCGGACGGGCTGAGGGGGTTTCCAAAGGGGGAATGACGTCCATTCTCACTGTACCGAAGCGGCATTCCCCCTTTGGCGGCCTTTCTTGGTTCTTCTTTGGCCGCGCAAAGAAGAACTGCCACTTGCCAAGTGGTACTTGGTAAACATAGAGGGACCACTGTGTTACAGTGAAACAACGATTATTTTACGCCTAACGGATATACCGGTGAAACTCAACTCCGCTTTGAGTATTTTGTTATACTGTAGCAGGGTGATAACATGTACAACAGAATCCGCGATCTTCGAGAAGACCATGACCTGCTGCAAAGACAAGTAGCTGAATACTTATGTGTCTGCCAGAGAAATTATTCCACTTATGAACGCAGCAACAACATTCCAACTGAAGCATTAATCAGGCTAGCCCTTCTTTACGACACCAATATCGATTATTTATTGGGTCTGACAGATGATCCCACGCCGCCCAAGCGCAAAAAACAACAATAAAAGGAACCCTGCCGAACGTACCAGGCAGGGTTCCTTTTCGTTTGCAATATCTTGTCAGCGACATCCAAACAGGTTCTCTCCTGCTCCGGTCACCCCTTTAAAGCATCGTTATTTTTTTATATGGCGCTTTCCAAGGGCCATCGGAAAACACCGTCGCTTCGCCGGGTAAACCGGATGCAGAACAACAGACGCTGGTGCAAAGCATCTGCTGCCTTGTCAAACATGCGGTCCCGCTAAAAGATATCTCAAACAGTCGGAATCGCTCTTTACAGCAACCCCAATGGCATATGAAAGATCTGTTTATGACCTTTCATATGCCATTGGCGTCGCCGATTCGGAACGATCCGTGTTCTGTGAATCAGTACAGCATATTGAAACCCGCATGTATATTTACTTTTTTAAGTAAGCGCAGGATATTGGTGCAAAACATCCGGCGCCGGATTTCCGCAGGGTTCGTTTATTTTCCGCTCCAAACCGCGCAGAAAAAATCGTCGCGTCATAGCTGTCAACCTCTACGGCGCTGTCCGCTCTTCATCGAATAATTCCGCTATCTTTGCCTTGTACGCGTCGTATGACATCATGACGTTCAGGACGACAAGCATTGCGTTCGTGCCAAGATATTCCGGCAGCTCGCAGCTTTTCAGCAGCGCGCCGCGCCTTGCCGCGCTGTTGAGCGTCCCGGTCAGGCCGTCTTCGAACAGATCGATTTTGGTGATCTCCCGGCCCGCTGTTTCGCCGCCGCTTTCCTCACACAGCACGCCGCTCTTCTCAAATGCCTTTAAAATCTCCTGCCGGCTGATGCCCTCCACACCGAGCTTCCCTTCCCTGGACGCCTTTTCCTTGCGCCGTTCCTTGCCGTAAACATCCGGGATATAGACGTGCTTCACCAGCTTCGGGTCGATGCTCCCGGCGATATGATGCCGGATTTTAAAGCCGGCCGCGTCGCTGTCGGTCAGCACGATCAAACCTTTCTTCTCTGCAAGAACGCGCAGCAGCTGCATCCTTTCCCGATCCTTGAAGATGCGAAAGCCGTGCGTTTCGATGATCGTCGCGTCCAGAATCGAGGACAGCTTGATCTTGTCATAACGCCCCTCGACAATCACCGCCTGCCGAACATGGATGCGCGGGGGCTGGCTCCTGTTCTCTTCCATACTGTCACTCCTAACCCTGGCTGCGCAGCATAATCAGATCGGTCACAAGCTGTTCGAGTACCACGCGTCCATCCGCACGGGAGCTTTTCAGCCTGAGGTCCGCATCCAACAGCAGCTGCAGGCTGCCCTTTAAAAATGCTTCCTTGAATTTGTAGCAGTCGCGGTATGCGTTCTTAATTCTGAAATCCTTGCCGCGGTAGTCATACCATCCGATGAGGTCGGTCACCGGGATGCCGTTTTTCTTCGCGACCGCCGCACGGTACAGATCGATGAAAACGGTGGACAGCACAGCCAGAATGGCGACGGGCTGTTCCCGCATATAGAACAGGTCATCCAGAATCTGCATACAGCGGGTGTAATCGTTCTTCAGCATGGCTTTGGAAATCTCGAATACCGAGCTCTGTACGGCGCGCGAGCAAAGCAGGTCGATATCCGCTTCGGTGATCTCGCCGCCGGGTCTATAATGGCACAGCTTGTCAATCTCATTTTTGAGCGCCTGCATATCGCCGGAGCACCGCTCCACCAGATAGGATGCCGCTGCCGGCTGCATCGAGCATCCCGCCCGCGCCGCGCTGTCGCGGATAAATTTGATCAGGCTGCTCCCGGTGCGGGGACTCAGCTCCGCAACGCATCCGGCTTTGTCCACCTGCGCCGCAAGCTTCTTGTACTTGGCGTTTTTTTTGATATCTGCTTCGATGCCGAAATAACAGAAGATGAGCACCGTGGTATCCGGCAGGTCGGCGAGCAGCTCCTTTAACTGATCCATTTCGCCGCTGCCGCGCTTCTCCAGATCGAGATCGGAAACCACGACGCATTTCCGGCCCGCAAAGACCGGCAGGCTCACCACCGCGTCGCAGAGCGTCTCGACGCGCAGCTCCTTGCCGTCGAATTTCTGGAAATTGAAGCCGCTGCGGTCGTCCACCGCTTGATCGATCATCCGTTCCAAATACAGCTTTTTGAGATACTGTTCTTTTCCGCATAACAGGTACACCGGCAGGAGACTGCCCTCCTTGAGATGCTTATGAAACGCGGTTTCATCTGTAATCTTCATATAATTCCCCCTTACTTCCCATGAAGACACCGTTCATGTCATATAAAAAAGTTCTGACGCGACACTTGTGTCATCAGATATCCGTCTTTTCTCCTCCGCCGCAGGCGGGAAAAAAAGTCACTGTACAGGTCTTTCATGTTATCTTAAACAGTGCCACTGGAAACGCTTCCGCCCGGTAATGCTTCTCCCAGAAACCGATTTTCCATTATACAAATGGGAGAGAAACCGATGTCCGGTTTCTCTCCCGATGATTTCTTACAGAATCGCTGAACCATAGCGCTGTGCCAGCCGTTCTTTCGCCTCTACTGATATCCCGCAGGCAGAATCGATGCCCGCGATACCCTGGTAATAGAACAGTGCCCGCTCCAGCGCCTTTTCATCCTTTGCCCTGAAAACAACCGGCAGATGAAGCATATGTGCATTCAGGCTGAATTCGTAACCATCCTCGGGATTTTCTATCATAATGAGAGCCGCATCGCATGCATCCTCATCGATATCCAGCAACGCGTCCTCCATGTCCTCGCCGCATGTGACCGGTTCCGATAACCGAATCGTATCTCGGCTCAGAAAATACGATTCAGATTCGTTTGCCAGCAATACAGCGGCCGGTTCTTCCCTTTGGATGTTTACAGCCTTGAAATCGAATGCATCCATCGCCTTCCGGATCGCCGCCAGATGGTCCGGCGTGGTGCCGCAGCATCCGCCCGCGATCTGAACACCCGCCTCGAACAGCGCCTTCATGGCCTGTCCCATCGCTTCGGGCGACAGGTCGTATCTCGACGGGTCTTCCGGGTCCGGATGTCCCGCATTCGGCTTGCCGATCAGCGGAATCTCTGTATACGGCGCGATCCTCTGGATGTTCGCCGCCATGCTCTGCGGTCCCTCCGAGCAGTTCAGTCCGAAGGCCGAAACGCCCATCGCCTGCACGGTGAGCAGTGCGGTGCGCGCATCCAGTCCGGTGATGGTGCGGCCGTCGTCATCCACGGTGATGGTGACAAAGATCGGCAGGCCGGTCTTCTTCGCCCCCAGGATGGCCGCGCGGATTTCGGCGAGGGAAAACATCGTCTCGATCACAAGCAGGTCGGCGCCCGCTTTTTTCAGGCAGGCGGCCTGCTCCTCATAGACCTTCACAAGCTGTTTAAACGACGCTTCGCCAAACGGCTCGACGAACAATCCGGTCGGGGACATGTCTCCGGCCACCAGCGCTTCGCTTTCCGCCGTTTCCTTTGTCATCGAAACCAGCGCCTTGTTGATCTGCTGTGTCTGATCCTCCAGCAGATAATGGGACAGCTTCTCCCTGTTTGCGCCGAAGGTCGGCGCGTACAGGACATCCGCTCCCGCTTCCAGAAAAGCGGCCTGAATCCTCTGCATGACCTGCGGATTCTCTTTCACCCAGTCTTCAACGCAGACTCCCTGCGGCATGTCTGCCGCGATCAAATTTGTACCGGCTGCGCCGTCCAGCAGCAGCGGCAGTTTGAATGGAAATGCCATGACTGTTACCCCCTTGTTCTGATTGGAACGGACATCCGTTCGCATATGTCCCCGTTTGTAGGTCGAAAAAGCGATAAACGCTGTTTCTGTCTGCCAAGGTACCAATTATGTGGATATGATACCGCTGTACCCCGGCGGTTTCACGATGTTTGCCAAGTGACTCTTGGTATTGTGATAGTTGTATCGCTGTATCTCAGCGGGTTCACGTTGTTTGCCAAGTGACACTTGGCATTGTGGTCGTTACTTCTTTGCCGGCCAAAGAAGTAACCAAGAAAGGCCGTTCAAGGGGGCCATACAGTGTGCCGCTTAGGGCCAGATGGCCCCCTTGAAAATCCCCTCTGATATCCCGCTATCCGCTTCGGCCGCCTGCGGGCGGCGTTTGGCTTTGGTCAGGGTGGCTGAATGGCTGGCAGCGGACGCTTACGTTCCCTGCGACTGTCTTTACTGGTACCCCGATTCCCGAAGCCGCTGTGTAAACAATTCTTCGATCAGAGAACACCATCGGCGATTGCCCCACCGCTATTCCTTTATCCGCTGCGGCCGCCTGCGGGCGGCTTTTGGCTTTGGTCTGGGTAGCTGAATGGCTGCAGCGGACGCTAACGCTCCCTGTGACAGTCTTTTCTGGTACCCTGAGTCCCGAAGCCGCTGTATAAACAATTCTTCGATCAGAGAACGCCGTAGGCGATTGCCCCACCGCAGGTGGCTGTAGGCGATGCCCTATCGCAGGTGGTGCAAACGGCTTTGTGTAAGAATGGTTTCCAAAGCGCAGAACGGTGTAGCAATCGCCATTCTGCGGTTTTCGGTCTGATGCATATCGGCTGTCTTATGAAAGCTGAAGACGGACCCCGGCTTATCTGCCGCGATCCGTGTTTTTGTTTGGTTCGTTACATGCTCTGCGGCGCATCCACCTTCAAGAGGGTCAGCACATTGTGCAGAACCGTCCGGGCCGCTACGCAGAGGTTCAGACGCGCCTGCATCAGGCCTTCATCCTCGCCCATGACGCGGCAGGCGTTGTAGAACTTATGGAACAGTGTCGCAAGCTCAATCGCATAGCGGGTCATCCGCGCGGGATCATAGGCTTTCGCGGCGTCAATGATCTCGTTGGTATAGAGCGCCAGATGCCGGATCAATTCGCGTTCCTCCGGCGCTGTCAGCCTGAGAAGCTCCCCGCCGGTGCAGTCCCGCAGCTTGATGCCTTCAGCGTCCAGCTTCTTGAAGATGCTGCAGATGCGCGCGTGCGCGTACTGCACATAGTAGACCGGGTTCTGGGAGGATTCCTCCACCGCCAGATCCAGATCAAAATCCAGATGGCTGTTCGGTTCCCTGAGGTTGAAGAAGAACCGTGCCGCATCGATGGGGATTTCCTCGAGCAGGTCCGAAAGCGTGATGGATTTTCCGGTCCGTTTGCTGACCTTGACGACCTCGCCGTCCCGCATCAGCTTGACCAGCTGCATCAGCAGGATATCCAGCTTCGAGCCGTCCAGCCCGATGGCGTCCATCGCACCTTTCAAGCGCGCGACATGTCCATGATGGTCCGCGCCCCAGACATTGATGACCCTGTCGAAGCCGCGCACCGCGAATTTGTTGTAGTGGTAGGCAATGTCGGCCGCAAAGTAGGTCGGGTTGCCGTTCGCACGGATCAGCACCTCATCCTTCTCGCTGCCGAACGCGGTCGCCTGATACCAGAGCGCGCCGTCCTTTTCATAGGTCAAGTCCTTGGATGAAAGAATGCAGACGATTTTGTCCACAACCTTCTCCTGATGCAGCGTGCTTTCCATGAACCAGACGTCGTAGAGGATGCGGTAGCTTTCAAGATCGGTTTTCAGCTTTTCGACGTTTTTCGGGAGCGCATATTCGATCAGCGCCCGGCAGCGCTCTTCGGACGGCTTGTCCAGCAGCGCGTCGCCGTGCAAGTCTGCGTATTCCTTCGCGCGGACCTTGATGTCCTCGCCGTGGTAGCCGTCCTCCGGGAACGCGACGTTCTCTTCGCCTTTAAAGAGCTGCAGATATCTGGCTTCCAGCGACAGGCCGAACCGGTCGATCTGGTTGCCGGCGTCGTTGACATAGAATTCGCGGGTCACATCGTAGCCCGCGTTCTCCAGCACCGCGGCCAGGCAGTCGCCCAGCGCGCCGCCGCGCGCGTTGCCGATATGCATCGGGCCGGTCGGGTTTGCCGAGACAAATTCGACCATCACCTTCTGATGCCCGCCGAAATCGCTCTTTCCATAACGCTCCCCCTCCTGCTCCACGGTGGACACCGTGTCGGCAAACCACCTCTGGGACAGAAAGAAATTGATGAAGCCCGGGCCGGCGATCTCGCATTTTTCAAAATAGCTGCCGTCCAGAACGGCCTCTGCCTGGATAATCTCCGCGATTTTGCGCGGGGCCATATGAAACGCCTTGGCGGATACCATCGCGACGTTGGTCGCGAAGTCTCCGTGGGACTTGTCCGCCGGGATTTCAATCAGAAAAGCCGGAATCGGTTCGGCGGCAAGCAGGCCCTGCGCCACCGCCGACGACAATGCGTTTAAAATGATCTCTCTTAACTGTGTCTGTGCAACTTCCACTAGATTAGACATCCTGATTCTTACACTCCTCTACATTGATAAAGATCTCGTTTTCACTTTCCAGATTGGAATTGATGTCGATCGTGTATTTGAAATTCAGCTGCCCGCCGTCCTCACACAACCCCATCTTGATGTTGTTGCAGAAGATACCCATCATGATATCCCCCACCTGTGTGCCGTAATGGCAGAGATGCCGCTTCCCGTTTTCAATGACAAGCTGGGAACGGGCCGGGCCGGAACGCGTCATGGTGACCCTGCGGTCCCCTTCCACCTTCAGTGTCGTGGTCGCGCCCTCAAACCCGGTCGCTTCGCTCTCCTTATAGCGGATGTAGTAGCTGTCCGCCTTTTTATAGAAACTGCCCTCGGTGGTCAGCTCAATGCAGTCCGTTTCACCATCCGCGCCGCGTACGCCCCGGATGGTGATCAAAACATCTTTCTTCAACTTCCCCGGCCTCCTCTTTCTTTGACCGTCAATAATCTTCTATCATGATGCGTTCGACCTGCCCGTTCAGGTCACGCTGCAGGAACTTCTCCGCGGTTTCGCAGAAGCCGTCCACCGTATCGCTGACAAAGTAGCGGTTTGGCTGCGGGTCGTCCCCTTCAAACAGCATATTGCTGCTGGTCAGGTAGTTCTGCACATAATGCGCCGTCTCCTTGCCCGGATCGATCAGGGTAACGTGATTTCCGAAGATATCCGAAATGAAGCCGTACAGCAGCGGATAGTGGGTACAGCCCATGATCAAAGTGTCGATATCCTCCGTAAGAAACGGGGTCAGGTACATCTGTACTGTCAGCTCCGTGATCCGGTTGCCGCGTTCAACCATGCCGTTTTCGACCAGCGGGACAAACAGCGGGCAGTCGTGCCCGATGACCTTCGCATCCGGCCGGATGCCGCGGATGGCCTTGCCATATGCGCCGGAACGCACGGTCGCCGTTGTACCGATGACGCCGATGACGCCGTTTGTCGACACCGCGCAGGCGCTCTGCACCGCCGGCAGCAGCACGCCGGTATAGGGGACCTTCAAACCTTCGATTTCCTTTTCCAGCACGTTGGCGCTGACGGTGCCGCAGGCGGCGACGATCATTTTGACGTCGAAGCTCTGCAGCAGCCGGATATCCTGCGCCGTGTAGCGGCGGATGGTCTCGCGGCTGCGGTTCCCATACGGGACGCGGCCGGTGTCTCCAAAATAGATGATCTGCTCATCCGGCAGGATATTTTTCAGCTCCTTGACCACGGTGAGTCCGCCCAGTCCGGAATCGAACACGCCGATTGGACGATTATCCATGTACTTCAGCCCTTTCCAAAGCGAATTGAATCAATCTGTCGAGCAGTTCGCCATAAGGGATACCGCTTTCCTGCATCATCTTCGGATACATACTGATCGAGGTGAAGCCCGGAATCGTATTGACCTCGTTGAGGATCACCCCGCCGTCCTGTGTGATGAAGAAGTCTACCCGGCTGAGTCCCGCGCATCCCAGTGCCTGATAGGCCTTGACAGCCGTATCGCGCACAAGGTCTGAGATGGTTTTATCCACCTTTGCCGGAATCTGCAGCTTGGAATCGGCCACATATTTGGCCTCGTAATCGTAAAACTCGTTGCAGGACTCAATTTCGCCGATCACCGATGCGAACGGCTTGTCGTTGCCAAGCACGGCGCATTCGACCTCATGGCCGACGATGGTCTCCTCGACAATCGCCTTGCCGTCGTGCCGGAAGGCAAGCTCGAGCGCCGCTTTGAGCGCAGCCGAATCCTTCGCCTTGGACACGCCGACCGATGAGCCTGCGTTGGCCGGTTTGACAAACATCGGATAGCACAGCTTTTCTTTTAAAAGCGTTTCTATCCGGTCAAACTCCCCGATTTCATTTCTGTGCACAGCCATGTACTTTGCGTTGCGGATTCCCGCCTGGCTGAGCACGGTATGCGTGTACTCCTTATCCATGCAAATGGCGGAGGACAGCATGTCGCATCCGACAAACGGAATGCCCGCAAGCTGGAACAGCCCCTGAATCGTTCCATCCTCGCCGTTTTTGCCGTGCAGCACCGGAAAGGCAGCATCAATCTGGATTTCCCGGAATCCGCCCTTTTCGAAGACGACGATTCCCTTGACCCGGCGGTCCGGGCTGATGACTGCGGGGGTGATATATGCTTCGTTCTGCCAGCTGTCATTCCGGATACTGTCGATGGGGCCGTCATAGAGGTACCATCGCCCATCCGCGGTGATGCCCAGCATAATGATGTCATATTTCTCCTTTGGGATATTCTCCAGGCAGGATGATGCCGAAACCAGCGACACGCTGTATTCGGAGGAGACACCGCCGAAGATGACGGCTACGGTTTGTTTTGCCATACACAGGTCACTACTTTCTATATGGTATTGATCCCATTGGGATCGAAGTCTTGATTCTCTCAATTGATCTCTATCATCCAACATGTTGCATGAAGATCGGATTGTATTAAAGGTTATGGGTTATCTGGCTGCTTAGACCGCTTTGCGCTGTATCGCAGCAGACTTTTTTTGTCTAACCGCTTTGGCAGGATGGCAGCATTCCTGCACGGAGGTGCAAGTGGTCTCCTTTGTTTTGCCGGGTAAGCCCTGGCAAGTGGCAGTTACTCTTTTGCGTGGCCAAAAGAGTAACCAGAAAAGGCCATTCAAGGGGTCTGCCGCCCCCTTAAAAATCCCCCAATCACGCAGCTTTTCCGGAATTGGGCAGTTCCTGCTTCCAGATGACGGCAGGATTCCCGCAATGGCTCGGCTCAGAGGCCCCATGTCGCGCGGCGCTCTCCCGTTTCTCCGTTCTGTCGCTGTCAGCTTTATCTTCCATCCATGCTCAGCTCTCGTCTAGCCTCATTGTCCCCACCACGCCATAGCGGGCATTGTTCTTTTCAGGATAAATCTGCATGGAATCTGAATCGTACTCATTCAAACGAACTTGCTTCCCAATATGGAATTTAAGTTATCTCTCAGCTTTTGGTCTTGAGGTACTATGAATACAGCCTTTAACCACAGAAGCTTCCGCTGCTAGCCCTGCCCAACCACTCAGCCCAAAACCAAACGCCGCCCGCAGGCGGCCGTAGCAGATAACGGGATATCTGAGGGGGATTTTCAAGGGGGGGCCATCTGGCTTTAAGCGCCTCTGTGCATGGCCCCCCTTGAACGGCCTTTCTTGGTTACTTCTTTGGCCGCGCAAAGAAGTAACAACCACCTCGCCAAGGCGTCTTGGCAAACACAGGAAAACCGCTGAACTACAGCGGAAGTAACGACTACTGTACCAAGTATCACTTGGCAACAGCGAAAGACCGCTGCGCCTCAGCGATGTCAATACTTTTATGGATGACCTTAACCGACAATTGATTTATATCATATCATATTTGTATTTCCCGTGCAAACAGTATTATGTGAATTTAACGATAAAAGTTGATCCCGATGACGTTTCATGCGAATTGACCGCATAATCGGGATTTTCACTCATAAACTATAACCAATCTTCCTTTTTCTATAGATAGTAACGAAGACAGAAAATTATTACATTTTTTCGCCTATTCCCTTGCATTTTGCCGCCAGATATGGTATAGTATTTATTGTAATATAAAGTAGGATGAAAGAGTGGGAAGTTCCCACTCTTTCGTTTATGTTGGAGTGATTTTATTTGTCAAAGAGCAGAAACGGCCAGAATACCGTGTCCATCGTCACGGAGCTTGCAAAACCCGCCCTGGAAGAAATGGGACTCATCCTGTGGGATGTGCGGTTCGAAAAGGAAGGCGCGAACTGGTATCTGCGCGTCTTTATCGATAAGAAGGGCGGCGTGGATATCAATGACTGCGAGAATGTCAGCCGCAAACTTGATAAAATGCTGGATGAAGCCGATCCGATCGATCAGAGCTACATCTTTGAAGTGTCCTCGCCGGGCATCGAACGCGAACTTGTGAAGCCATGGCATTTCAGCCAGTATATCGGGCACCGCGTTCAGGTGAAATTAATTCGTCCGGTCGACGGGGTGCGTGAATTTACGGGCCGTCTGGAAACCTTTGCGGATAACGCCATCACCATCACAACCGATGAAAATCAGGCGGTGTGCTTCCAGAAGAAAGAGGCCGCCTTTATTAAACTGGCCGATGAAGAGATAGAACTGGAGGGTATTGAATAAACATGAACACCGAATTTTTTGAAGCGCTCGCCATGATCGCCAAGGAGAAGGGCATCGAGCAGGATGAGCTTCTCGAAAAGATCAAAAGCGCCATCACCACGGCGGTCAAGCGCGATTATCAGGATCCGAAGAACGTCGTTCTGGATATCGATCCAATGAAGGGCTCCTTTAACGTATATATCAGCAAGATGGCTGTCGAAGAGGTCGAGGATCCGACTGAAGAAATCTATCTTGAAGAAGCTCTCAAGTACAACAAGCGCGCTAAAATCGGCGAGATGGTCGACATCAAGCTGGAAACCAAGCAGTTCGGACGCATTGCGGCGCAGACGGCCAAACACATCATCCGCCAGGGCATCCGTGAAGCGGAGCGCGAGCAGCTTTTGAAGGAATTCCAGAGCCGTCAGCAGGATATTGCAACCGGCCTTGTCACCCGCACCGATCCGCGCAAGGGATCTGTGACGCTGGAAATCGGACATTCCGAAGCCGTCCTGTCAAAATCCGAACAGATTCCGGGCGAGCAGCTCAGTGAAGGCGACCGCGTCAAGATTTACGTCGCTGAAGCGGTTCAGACCGAGAAGGGGCCGCGCATCATGATCTCCCGCACCCATCCGGGACTGGTCAAGCGTCTGTTCGAGATGGAGGTACCCGAGATTTACGACGGCACCGTCGAGATCAAATCGGTTTCCCGTGAAGCCGGTTCCCGCACCAAGATTGCGGTTTACAGCAAAAATGAGGACGTCGATGCGGTCGGCGCCTGTATCGGACCGAAGGGCGCGCGCGTCGCGGAGATCGTCAACGAGCTGTGCGGCGAAAAGATCGACGTTGTAAAATACAGCGAAAAGCCTGAGGAGTTCATCGCCGCTGCGCTCTCCCCTTCCGAGGTCATCTCGGTGCAGATTGAGAACGAAGCTGCCCGCGCCTGTCGGGTCATTGTTCCCGCCGACCAGCTTTCGCTGGCCATCGGCAATAAGGGACAGAACGTCCGTCTGGCCGCCAGGCTGACCGGATGGAAGATCGATATTCATCCCGAAGGCGAGGAGCTTGAGGATTTTTCCGACGAGCCGATGCAGGAGGATTTGATCGAGGCCAATCTGTAAGCACAGGCTGCATGTGCAGTCTTTTATATAGATTCTATTGGTAAGAGGAAACGTACGATTTCAGAAAGAGGTGAATTGTCATGCAGAACAAACGGGTCCCTATGCGCATGTGCACAGGCTGCGGTGAAATGAAGCCGAAGCGGGATCTGGTTCGGGTCGTCAAAAGCAAGGAAGGCGATTTATCTCTGGATCTGACCGGACGCAAGCCCGGACGCGGCGCTTATGTATGCTGCGATCTGGAGTGCCTGAAAAAGGCCCGCAAAAACCGTCGGCTGGAGCGTACCTTTTCCTGCCGTATACCGGATGAGGTTTACAACCAGATGGAGGAGGAATTAGCAAAAGGTGAGTAATGGGACATTGGGCATGATCTCGCTGAGCAGAAAAGCTGGTAAACTGATTGCCGGTTTTGATACGGTAAAACAGGCGGCCGGCGAGCGCAAAGCCGCAGCGGTGCTGACCGCGGCGGATGTGTCGGCAAAAACATTGAAGGAAGTCGTTTATTTTTGTGAGAAATACGAGGTTCCGCATCTGAAGCTGATGGAAAGCATGGCGGAGCTTGCACAGGTAACCGGGAGAAAAGCGGGAGTTTTAGCCTTGACAGACCCGAATTTTGCCGAACGAATTGCGATAATGGCCGCCGCTTCAAACAAGGAGGAATAGATAGAATATGATCAATAACAAATATAGAGTACACGAAGTCGCCAAGGATTTGGGCGTACCCAGCAAGGATGTCATCGATCTGCTGGCAAAGCATTTTGAGACGCCGAAAAAACATATGACCGCACTGACTCCGGATGAGCTCAATGTGGTATTTGAACACTACACCCAGAAAAATGAGGTGAAGGAATTCGATACGTATTTTCATTCGGTGAAGCCGCAGCCGAAAAAGGCGCCTGAAAAAGCCAAAGCACCGGCTGCCAAGGAGGATGCGCCGAAAACGGATGCGCCCAAGCAGGAAGCCCCGAAGGCGGAACCCGCAAAAGCCGCCGCGCAGCAGGAAATGCCGAAAACACAGCCGAAGGCGGCTGCCGGCACACCGGCGCCGGAGAAATCCGCACCGAAGACAGCTGCCGGCGCACCGGCATCGCAGAAGGCCGCGCCAAAGGCGGCTGCACCGGCCGATACCAAAACAAAACCGGCTGCAACCGAAGCTGCTGCTCATAAAACGCCGCAGAATGCAAATCCTACAAATGCGGGACATACACCAGCCGCGTCCAATGTGTCCGGCCAGAACCGCCAGCCTGGCACTCAAACCGCCCAGAGTAACCAGGGCGGACAGAATAGCCAAAATGGTCAGAACAGCCAGGGTGGCTATCAGAACCGTCCGCAGGGTTCACAGCAGGCAGGCCGTCCGCAGGGCGGATTCAATCAGAACCGTCAGGGTGGCTACCAGGGCGGACAGAATGCGCAGGGCGGTCAGGGCGGCTACCAGAACCGTTCGCAGGGTTCACAGCAGGCAGGTCGTCCGCAGGGCGGATTCAATCAGAACCGTCAGGGCGGTTACCAAGGCGGACAAAATGCGCAGGGCGGCCAGGGCGGCTACCAGAACCGTTCGCAGGGCGCACAGGGCAACCGTCCGCAAGGCGGATTCGGCCAGAACCGTCAGGGCGGCAAGCCGAACAACCAGCAGCCGTCCCACAATAAAATAGCCAAAAAGATCATCAACCGCTCCAATATGGGTCCGACCACATCGGCTCCCGGTGAAAACGCGGCGGATTCCAAAACCATCGGCAACAAGAACGTGCGCTATGTCGATACGCGCGCGGCCAACGTTGAACTCGATAAATACAATGAGCGTTACGAGCAGATTGCTCCGAGCAACGCGATGAACAAGGATAATATCCAGAAAAAGCAGAAGCTCAACCAGAGAAGCCAGCGCCGCGGCCGCTTCGGTTCCGCCAAGCGCGAGACTGAGGCGCAGAAGATGCGCCGTCTGGAAGCTGAAAGAAAGAAAAAACAGCTCAAGATCACCGTGCCGGAGGAAATTGTAGTCGGCGAACTGGCCGCCCGCCTGAAGGTCACGGCCGCTGAGGTCATCAAAAAGCTGATGATGCTGGGCGTGATGGCATCCATCACCCAGACCGTAGATTTCGATACGGCTGTACTGGTCGCGGAGGAATTCCACGCCAAGGTTGAGAAAGAGGTCATCATCACCACCGAGGAACGCCTGATAGACGACAGTGAGGATGATTCCGACGATCTCATTGAGAGAAGCCCGGTCGTGGTCGTCATGGGACACGTTGACCACGGAAAGACCTCCCTGCTCGACGCCATCCGCAATGCAAACGTCACCTCCACCGAGGCGGGCGGCATTACGCAGCACATCGGCGCATACCGCGTCAAGGTGGGCGAGCGTTCCATCACCTTCCTGGATACGCCGGGACACGCGGCGTTCACGTCGATGCGTGCCAGAGGCGCGCAGGTCACCGATATCGCCATCCTGGTTGTCGCGGCGGACGACGGCATCATGCCGCAGACCGTCGAGGCCATCAACCACGCAAAGGCCGCCGGCGTCCAGATCATTGTGGCCATCAACAAGATGGATAAGGAAGGCGCCAGCCCGGACCGCATCAAGCAGGAACTCACCGAATATGAGCTGGTTCCGGAGGAATGGGGCGGCGACGTCATCTGCGTACCGGTTTCCGCAAAGACGCAGGACGGCATCGACACCCTTCTGGAGATGGTTCAGCTGACCGCCGATGTCATGGAACTCAAGGCCAATCCGAACAGGCTGGCCAAGGGCACCGTCATCGAGGCGAAGCTCGATATCGGCCGCGGACCGGTCGCAACCATCCTGATTCAAAACGGTACGCTCAAGCAGGGCGATGTCGTCATCGCCGGCACAGCGGTCGGACGCGTCAGGGTTATGCTGGACGACAAGGGCAACCGCATTGAGGAAGCCGGCCCGTCCATCCCGGTCGAGATCACCGGACTCGCGGAGGTTCCGTCCGCAGGCGACATCTTCAACGCGGTTGAGGATGAGAAGCTTGCGCGCGAGCTTGTCGAGGAGCGCAAAGCGGAGATCAAAGAGGAACAGTTCAAGTCCTATCAGAAGGTCACACTGGATAACCTGTTCTCCCAGATTGAAGAGGGAGACGTCAAGGAACTGCCGATCATCGTCAAAGCCGACGTACAGGGATCGGTCGAGGCGGTCAAACAGTCGCTTGAGAAGCTCTCGAATGAAGAGGTCCGCGTACGGGTCATCCACGGCGCGGTCGGCGCAGTCAGTGAATCGGATGTCATGCTGGCTGACGCGTCCAACGCGATCATCGTTGGATTCAACGTCCGTCCGGATCCGGTTGCAAAGAACAACGCTGAACTGGGCGGCATTGAAATTCGCCTGTACCGCGTCATCTACGATGCAATCGAGGAAATCCAGTCGGCTATGAAGGGCATGCTGGCGCCGAAGATCCGCGAGGTCGAGCTTGGCCGCGCAGAAGTGCGCCAGGTCTACAAGATCTCGAATGTCGGCACCGTTGCAGGCTGCTACGTGACCGAAGGAAAGATCACCAGAAACGCACAGATCCGCATCGTGCGTGACGGCATCATTGTCGCCGACGACGTGCTGGACAGCTTAAAACGATTCAAAGATGATGTAAAAGAAGTGGCCCAGGGCTACGAATGCGGTATGGGACTTACGAAGTTCAACGACCTCAAGGAGGGCGATTTCTTTGAAGCCTATATGATGGAGGAGTACCGCGAATAATCCGTTGTTCCTTCCATCCCCAAAGCCGCCGTCGCCGATGTTTCGGGGGCGGCGCGCCGGTTTCTTCTTTTACTGCAAAGGAATAGATAAAGGAGCAGCTATGGCAAATTTTAAAGTGGACCGCGCCAGCGAAGACGCGAGGCGCGAACTCACCGATATCATGCGGACCCTCAAGGACCCGCGCATCACCGGACTGTTGACAATCGTGCGGGTGGACCTGTCCAAGGACCTCTCCTATTTAAAGGTCTATGTCAGTTCCCTGGAGGGCTTCGAGGCCACCAAGCAGGCGGTGAAGGGGCTCAACAACGCCGCCGGATACGTGCGCCGGGAACTCAATCACCGCTTGAAGCTGCGGCGTTCTCCCGAGGTTTCGTTCATTGCGGACGACTCGATTGAACACAGCGCAGAGATTGCAAAAATCCTGAACGATGTACTTTAAATTCTCAGGCAGGCCGGTTTGTAGATCTTTAAAAGGATGACACGGCCTGTCCTGCATACAGCATCAAACTTTCCGATATGGAATCATTGAGGTAGAAGAGATGAAAGTCAACTTGGAAAAAGCCTGCGAACTGCTGCAGGGCGCACAGAACATCCTGATCTTTTCGCATCAAAGCCCGGATGGGGATACATTGGGTTCCTCGTTCGCGCTCAAATATGCCTTGAACGGCATCGGCAAAAAAGCTGCCGTGGTCTGCCATGACAGCTTTCCCGCCAAATATGGTTATTTTATCGATGAAGCGGGCAACTGTCCGGATTTTGAACCGGACCTGCTTGTCTCGGTCGACGTGGCCGATGAAAGCCTGCTCGGCAAAAGCATGGAGGCCTATCGGGGCCGCATCGACCTGGCAATCGACCACCATCCCAGCAACTCGATGTTTGCGGCGTATACCTATTTGGAGGACACCTCCGCCGCAACCGCTGAGATGATCTACCTGATCATCGAGCGGATGGGCATTGCGTTTGACAAGCGCATCGCAAACTGCATCTACACCGGTATTGTGACCGATACCGGCTGCTTTAAATTCTCGAACACATCGGCGCGCACCCACATCATCGCGGCCAAACTGATCGAGCTGGACACCGACTACGAATTCATCAACAAACTGATGTTTGAAACCAAGTCGCTTGCCCGCATCCAGATGGAACGCATGGTGCTCAACAACCTCGAATTTTATTTCGACAACCGCTGCGCCGTCATCCATTACGACACCAATATGCTGCAGAAAACCGGTGTCGATGAAAGCGAGCTGGACGGCCTTGCCGCCATGACGCGCCAGATCGAGGGCGTCGAACTCGGCCTACTGATCAAGGAAAAACCCGGCGAAGGCTATAAGATCTCGGTGCGGACCGGCGCAGGCATCGACGCATCAAAGCTTTGCAGCCAGTTCGGCGGCGGCGGACATGCGCGCGCTGCCGGCTGTACCATCAACAAGGACTTTGAATCGGTCAAACAGGATCTTTTAAAGGCATCCGAGCCGCTTTTCTCCTGAGAAGACCTCTTTGACGGGGCTTATGCGATGCATGAAACCGTATTGAATCTGTATGATGCCTGATAAAACGTTCGGCATCAGGGAACGGCATCCTGTGCAACGGACAGCGTAGCCTTCCAGCAATCCAATGCCGGACAGCATAAGCGGAAAACCATGTTGTTTATGGAAACCAGGCATATTTCTAACCGGAAGATGCGATGACGCATCCTTCACCATAGAACGTACCGATATATGGCATGCTGTATTCATCCAACGATCGACAGGGGGAATTGTCATGAACGAGCTAAGCGGAATCATCTGTATTGACAAGCCGCAGGATTTCACTTCATTTGATGTTGTGGCCGTGCTGCGGGGCATGACCGGCACCAAAAAGATTGGACATGCCGGTACGCTCGATCCAATGGCCACCGGCGTTCTTCCAGCGTTTATCGGCCGGGCCACCCGCTGCTGCGACCTGCTGTCGAATCAGGACAAGCGCTATACCGCCAGACTCCGGCTCGGGATCACCACAACGACACAGGACATCACCGGTGAAATCCTGGAGCAGAAGCCGTCCCACATATCCGCGGCAGAATTTGCACAGGTGCTGCAGCATTTCCTCGGCTCCATTGAGCAGACGCCGCCGATGTACTCAGCGGTCAAAATCGATGGAAAACGGCTGTATGAACTGGCAAGACAGGGAAAAGAGGTCAGCCGTCCAAGCCGGACCATCACCATCTATGAACTGCGGCTGCTCTCATCCGATGAAGCCGCGCAGGAATTTGAAATCGATGTGTTCTGCTCCAAAGGTACCTACATCCGGACGCTCTGTGACGATATTGGAAAACGTCTTGGCTGCGGCGCTACGCTGGTCGCGCTGCGGCGCACGATGGCGGCCGGCTATACCATCGAGCAGTGTTATACGCTCGACGAGCTTCAGAAACTAAGAGACGCGGGCACGCTCCAGCAGGTGCTTCTGCCGATCGAGTCGGCATTTTCAGATTATGAACAGCTGGTGCTCACCAAAGCCAACGCGCTCAAATTCCAGAACGGCGTCAAGCTGGATATCGATCAGCTTGGTTCGCTGGATGCCGATGATCTTGTTTCCGTTCTGGATGAATCCGGTCAGTTCTTGGGGCTTGGATATATCGATCTGAATACCCGCAAGCTGCGGATTAAGAAGATTTTTCACCGTTATGAGGACTGAGCCGATTTAGAAGATCTTTCATCGCTATCGGGACTAAGCCGATTTAGAAAATCCTTCACTTCTATGTGGATGAAGCAGATTTAGATGATCTATTGCCGCTATTAGGGCGAGAATCTTTCATTGCTATAAGGACTGAACAGACCAAGATGGTCCTTTCACCACCATGGTGATTGAATGATTGTCCGGTCACATCATCTAAAACCGCGTGAGATGATCTTCTGTCGTTTGGGGATGGATACATCCTGAAATCGCCTACATACACGAAATGGGGAATGTCATTTGGTCAGCTACTATGATCTGTCCTTTCAGATGGAGCGGGACACTTCGGTCGCATTGGGATACTTTGACGGCGTACATCTGGGCCATCAGGCGGTCATCCAAGCATCGAAGCAGTGCGGGAACCTTCTTTCCGCTGTCTTCACCTTCTCCACGCGGACATCCCGTCCAGCTTCGAAGCCTGCCCATGCCGGGCTGATGTCGGAAGCGTTCAAAGAATCCATGCTGGAACAGCTTGGCGTATCCTGTATGGTCTGCCCGGATTTCGAGATGTTCCGCGGCCTGACGCCCGAACAGTTTGTCGAGCAGGTGCTCTGCCAGCGGATGCGTGCAAAGGCCGTATACTGCGGATACAACTTCCATTTCGGCAGGAACGCCAGCGGCAGCACGGACGACCTCAAAAGGCTCGGCCAGACATATGGCATTGAGGTTCATGTCGTGGAACGTCTCGAACGCGGCGGTGAGCCGGTCAGCTCCTCGCGCATCCGTGAAGAGGTCAAAAGCGGCAACATGCCGAAGGCGCGGGAACTCCTCGGACGTCCGTTCACCATTGATTTTACGGTGGTCAGGGGCCGGCAGCTTGGCCGTACGCTCGAATCGCCGACTATCAACCAGTTGATCCCGGACTATTTTATCCTGCCGAAATTCGGCGTCTACGCATCCACAGCCTGGGTGGACGGCGCCTGGAAGCCCGGCATCACGAATATCGGCATCAAGCCGACGGTCGGAAGCCAAGCGCCGCTGGCTGAAACCTATATCTTCGACTATGACGGGGATCTCTATGGACAGGACATCCCGGTCCGCCTGTATGAATTCATCCGCCCGGAAAAGAAATTTGATTCGATTGACGCGCTCAAAACAGGGATTCTGCGGGATGTGCAGACCTCCCGCATGCTTCTCAAAGAGGTTCTTCAAGACTGAGTGCTCCCTGTCTTTCCGTTAAAGACGGGGATTTTTTACGCAGTGACTGCCGAAACGGAGGAATACTGATGAAAATCATGACGCCCATCCTGCCAAACGAGCCGGAAACCTGTCACGATATCGACAGAGCCATGCTTCAGGCCGCCGAAGATCAGACCGATCTGCTTTCCCTTCTGTTTGCGGACGGCGCCATAACAGATATCCGCATGCAGGATATCAAATTCTCCGGCTGCATCTTTCGAAACTGCCGGTTTTCGGAATGTCGCATTGAAAAATCCTACTTTCTGGACGTCCGGTTTGAAAACTGTGACCTGTCCAACATCTATCTGAATGAAAACAAATTCCATCGGGTCTTCTTTGACAACTGCCGCATCATGGGAACCAACTTCTATGAATCGATCTGGGAGGACGTCATCCTGGAAGGCTGTAACGGCCGGTATGCCAATTTCAGCGGATCAAAATTCAAATCCGCGGCTTTTGTACAGGGAAGCTTTGCGGAAGCTGTGTTCGGGGACTGCACGCTCAAGCATGTCACCTTCGAAAACTGTGATTTCACAGCGGTTCAGTTTCTGAATACGCCGCTCGCCGGGATGGATTTGAGAAGCTGCCAGCTTGAGGGCATCCGTCTTGCTCCAAGCGATCTCAAGGGTGCCATCGTCTCAGCCTATCAGGCCAGCGACCTGGCACGTTTTCTGGGACTGATCATCCGGTAAGAATTTGGACATCCCCCATGAAAGGCTTCTCCCCTATGCCCTGCCTGATACTTTTGTCATGAAGGTGAAATTCCGTACGAAGAAAAACCGGCATCCTTCACACGGAATGCCGGCAATTTATATGATTCATTGCTATCAAATCTGTTTCTTGATGCGGGAGAGCGCACATTTTTCAAGGCGTGAAACCTGTGCCTGCGAGATGCCGATTTCACCGGCCACCTCCATCTGCGTCTTTCCTTCAAAAAATCGCAGGGACAAGATTTTCTTTTCACGGTCCCCCAGCTTGGCAATCGCTTCTTTCAGTGAAATCTCTTCCAGCCAGTTGCTGTCGTCGTTGTTGTCCCCCACCTGATCCATGACATAGATCGTATCGCCGCCATCGCTGTAGACCGGCTCGTATAACGACACCGGCTCGACGATCGATTCCAGCGCCAATACGACATCCTCGCGCTTGGCGCCCATCATGTGGGCGATCTCCTCGACGGTAGGCTCCTTGGAATGCTCGTTGGTGAGCTGTTCCTTGACCTGCATGGCTTTATAGGCCGTATCGCGCATCGACCGGCTGACACGGATGGAATTGTTGTCGCGCAGATAGCGGCGGATTTCACCGATGATCATCGGCACCGCATAGGTGGAGAACCGCACATTTTGTGAGATGTCAAAATTGTCGATGGCCTTCATCAGTCCGATACAGCCGACCTGAAACAGATCGTCCAGATTTTCGCCGCGGTTTGAAAATTTCTGAACCACACTCAAAACCAGCCGCAGATTGCCGTTGATCAGTTCATCCCGTGCGCTTCTATCCCCATCCTTAACCCTTCTGAGCAGGATTTCTTTCTCCTTTTCCTTGAGAACCTTTAATTTGGACGTGTTGACGCCGCAAATTTCCACCTTGTTGATATACACTGCTACAACCCCTTTTTCCTTCAAGCGATTTTCATAAGGTAGTATGGTCCGGAAAAGGAATTTTCATACTGTCACATCCGCCAATCCCCGGCTTCGGAGAAATAGAAATCTATCCAGTACAGGATTTTTTTACCTGATCCAATACGCGATTCCAAAGCGTTTGTTCGATACTTTTTCACCAACACAATCTATAGGAGGTTGCATCTATGAATCCCACCGTAAAAAAACTGACCCACGGCGCGCTGATGGTCGCGCTCGCAACGGTGCTCTATACGCTGGCTGTGTTCAAGCTGCCGAACGGCGGCGCCATCACAGTCGGCAGCATGGTTCCGCTGATGGTCTATGCATTCATGTATAACGTCAAATGGTCACTGCTTGTCTCCCTGGTATTTGCCGGCATACAGCTTGTCATCGGCTTTTATCCGCCGCCATCGCAGGATTTCCTGTCGTTCTTCCTGCTCATCCTGCTGGAATACATCATCGTATTCGGCGTGCCCGGACTCGCCGGTGTCTTTGGCAAGCTGTTCAAAGGAAAAGCGAGCGCTATGGTCGGCGCAACCGTCATTGTCATGGTCATCCAGTTTATCTGCCACTTCATTGCCGGCATTCTGATCTGGAATTCGTTCGCACCCGAAGGCCAGCCGGTTTGGCTGTACTCCCTGCTTTATAACGGTTCTTATATGATTGGCGAACTGATCATCAGTTCCATTTTCATGCTGTTTATCGCGAAGTATCTGAATTTAAAGAAGCTGCGCGGATGATCACGTTGCCCATCAAGAGGATTTCATCTTCTCTTGATGGGCATCGTTTTTTATTGTCAATGTGGTCTGCTTATGCCCTTGTTCATCAACGTTCGGCTGTATGGCTCAACGCTCAAGTCCCTTCAAGGAATTGTTGACACAGCGGCTTCGGGAATCGGAGTATCATGAAAGAAACTTGAAACCGGAGAAGCGTCCGCTACTAGCTGTGCCCAATCACCCTGCCCAAAACCAAACGCCGCCCGCACCACCTGCGGTGGAGCAACCGCCTACGGCGTTCTTCGGCCAAAGGACTGTTTACGCAGCGGTTATGGGAATCGAGGTACCATGAAAGAAACCTGTAACCGGAGAAGCGTCCGCTACTAGCTGTGCCCAACCACCCTGCCAAAAGCCAAACGCCGCCCGCACCACCTGCGGTGGAGCAATCGCCTACGGCGTTCTTCGGCCAAAGGACTGTTTACGCAGCGGTTACGGGAATCGGGGTACCATGAAAGAAACTTGAAACCGGGGAAGCGTCCGCTACTAGCTGTGCCCAACCACCCTGCCAAAAGCCAAACGCCGCCCGCAGGCGGCCGAAGAAGAAAGAGGGATATTATAGGGGGATTTTCAAGGGG
>NZ_CCYH01000018.1 GCF_000820765.1 Candidatus Soleaferrea massiliensis AP7 | reverse complement strand
AGAAGAAAGAGGGATATTATAGGGGGATTTCAAGGGGGGCCATCTGGCTTTAAGCGGCACTGTGCATGGCCCCCCTTGAATGGCCTTTCTTGGTTACTTCTTTGGCCGGCAAAGAAGTAACTGCCACATTGCCAAGTGTCACTTGGCAAACAAAGCATGGCCGCCGCGCCATGGCGAAACAATGACCACACAGCCAAGGTGTCTTGGCAATCTAAGTAAAGCCGCCGCGCTACAGCGGAAGTAACAACCACAATGCCAAGTGTCCAACAAACACAGTAGAACCGCTGCGCCACAGCGGAACAATCCCCGCTACGCCAAGTGCCGTTTGACAAACTGAACCGCCCGCATCTCCAGCTACGGAGATGCGGGCGGTTGTTTATTTCTCAGAACGCAATTGCTGGTCAGCCATTCAGAATCTGAAGCTTGACATGCAGCAGGTCAAAGATGTTGATCCTGCCGTCATCATTTGCATCGGCAGCGACAAGCTGGCCGGATGCAAGCGGATAACTGCCGAGGATATAGCTCTTCATGATGATCAGGTCGGTAACGTTGGCGATTCCGCTGTAATCGAGGTCTCCTTTATAGCGGAATTTGATGTTATAGACCTTCTCAGAACCTGCCGCGCCGTCCTCTGCGCGGAATACAACCTTTGCGGTCGAGTTGGCATCCGCTGCCGGGATCACCGTGACGGAAGCGTTGTTGGTCGCTTCGGCAGTGATTTCCGGAAGGACGCCGCTGTCCAGATTTACCTCATAGGTATTGGTGCTTTCGTCAAAGCCTGTAAGCGCCTGTCCGCCGAGGCTGATGCCGGTCGGCTGGTAGCTGTCCTTGCCGATTGCAACCTTGCCGTAGGCTTGGATTTCGGTGAGGCCCAGAGATTTTCCGGACTGGCCGACCATGTTGACCCTGACGATGCAGGTGGAAACCGGTTCAAAGCTGATTTCGGTCATCTCACCGGTCTTCGGTGCCGGCTTCTCGCCGATATAGGTGACTTCCTGCCAGTTGGCGTCATCGTTGAACGGATGGTTTGCAATCTTCGAGATGCTGCCGCGCGGATTGTTGTAGGCGCTGCCATCCGGAAGCTCAAAGTCCATCGGGCCGACATAGTATTCAATCTTGTAGCTGGCTGGGAACTTACAGCCAGCGCTTGCGCTCGCTTCGCCCTCTGTCCAGAAACCGACTGACAGCGTATCGACGAATTTGTTGGTGACAACGCCTTCATCCGCCATGACAACGCCGACCCAGTCGCCGGAACGCGCGCTGCTCTGCCAGTTGGTCCAGACGTTCTTGCCCGCGCTGTCGCTGGTAGCAAATGAGATGATGTCGTCGTTGATCTTCGTGATCTTATCGGTCGAGGCGGAGCCGTCGTTCGTAAAGGATGCGACGGCGAACGGAAGCTCATAGCCGTTTCTCAGCTTATAATAGTTATCGCTTCTCTCCGCATCGACATCGGTCAGCCGGATGGTAGAGGTGACATCAAGGACCGTTCCGTCCGCGTCGACGGTTCCGCTGACCTTGACAATGTCGCCTTCATTTCCAGTGAACATATCCTTGCTGAGTTCATCCCAGGTGACAGGGATATTCGCAATCGAGCTGCCGTCGCTGTAGTAAACGGTGGTCGTTGCAGGCAGCTTCGGCATCACGCCGATCGGGGTGGCATCGGAGAAGCTGCCGGCCGCGACCGCGTCTTTGACCGTGACATTCGCCGTCACGCGCAGTGTCTGGTCCTCAACCGATCCCGACACCGTGAAGGTACCGTATCCGCCGTAGTTGCTCTGCGGGATGGAATCCCATACAACCGGAAGGTTTCTCGGGAAGCTGTCCTTGACATAGGCTTTGACAGTTTCCGGAAGCGCAGGCGCTTCGCCCTTCTTGCCGGTCACACTGACACGCTCATAGGACTCCACCACAATCGGCTGATCACTTTCAGTGATGGTGATCGTAAGCGGTGCGGAATCAACCGAAACGCCGCCGTAGGATGCATGCGCAACCAGCTGCATGGTACCGGCCTTCACCGCGTTGATGCGTCCATTCACGATCTCCGCAAGTCCGCCGTCCTCAGAGGTGAGGCTGTAGCTGACCTCTGCCAGCGAATTGTCCAGCACCGAGCCGTCTTCGAGCTTCAGAACGGTGCTGAAATCCGCGATGTCGTTTTCTTGAATTTCGGGGTTCTCCATGGAAACAACCGCCCCTGCAAGCCGCAGCGGGACCCTTTCGTAGCTGACCACATAGGTCGCTTCGGTCTCGCCGGATTCCGAAGTGACCCGGATCATGGTCTGTCCGTCGATGGTCATGGCCGGAATCACCATTACAGACGCGTTGTCTGCGCCGGCTGCGGTGATCTGCGGAATCTCATACGGATATTCGACCGGCAGTGTGTAGTTCATCGTATCGGCCGAGAAGCCGGAAATCGTTTCGCCGTTCACCTGCAGATCGGAAAGCTTCGCTTCATTGCTGCCTTTGGTCGGCACGCCGGTATAAACGTAAAGCTCGGAGACGCCGACCGGTTTAAACCGGTTACCAGTGACCTGGCCCTTCATCGAAACACGGATATACTTCATTTCGACCGGTGTGAAGCTGACCGGATATTCCTTTGCCCAGTCTTCCGCCACATCGCCGAAATCATCGATGTGATCCTGGTTTTCAACCGGCGTAAAGTTGACGCCGTCCATACTGGTTTCGACGATCAGTTCGCGCGGTTTTCTGGTGGCGCTGTCGGTATAGAAATGGATGCCGATCGCGCCGATGGTCGCGGCTTCTTCAAATTCAAGCTGAATCCAACTGTCCTCCGCGTTGCCGTAGCCGTTCACCCAGTTATTCCAGGACGGGGTGCGCACTACCTGTCCGTCATTGAAGTTCGAGGACATGTTGTTGGTATGGTTGGTCGTGTAATCATCGACATTGTTGTAGGAAGCGCTCGGCTTCGGATAGAGCGCCGCGCCTACCCTCGTCGCGATGTTGTTCGTGTAATCGATCTCGTCGGTCACGCGGATGACGGCCTTCGCCTTCTGGGTATAGCCCTCAACGGTGCCTTCAATGGTAAGCTGTCCCACTTCCGCTACCTGATCCGCCGTGACGGCCGGCCAGGTGACATTGGCCTCGTTCTCGCTGCCGTCGCTGTAGACGACCGTCGCTTTGGAAGGCAGTACCGGCAGCTCACCGACCGCCGTGGTGACACGGGTTTCCTTGACACCGATGACACCCACCACGATCACGCGCGCTTCCACTCTGTCGCCGTTCTCCACGGTTCCGCCAAGGGTGAAGACGCCTGGATTCTGAAGATTTTCCGGATCGACCGCATCCCAGGTGACATTCTTCTGCTGGGTGGAGCCGTCGCTGAGGATCGCTTCGACGGTGGATGGGAGAACGAGCTCCTGTCCGATGACCGCATCGATATCGCGGACATTGTAGCCGACGATGCTGTTTTCCGGTGTGTTTTCATCGATGGTGAAGACCTTGGTGCTGTCGGCTTTCAGTCCCGCGGAGGTCGCGGTCAGCGTAAAGCTGCCGGCATCCTTGGTGGACTGTACGAGTACCATCGCTTTGCCGCTGAACGCCTTTCTCTTCCAAACGCCGTCAGTATCCTTGTACCGCTCCCAGCTGGCCGCGTTGCCGTTGTCAACGCCGACAATCTTGCCGTTGCCGGTCACGTTGAAGAAGACTTCGTTGTCAGCGGTCGGCACGAGATTGCCGTCCTTGTCGGTGATGTCCACTTCAATATAGGAGATTTCAGAGCCGTCGGCCTGGATGACCTTCTTTTCCGGTACCAGCGAAACCTTTGCGGCTTCTCCGGCTGTCGTCATGGATTCACGCGCCACTTCGTTGCCATCCTTATCATAGGAAATCGCGGTCAGGGTGCCCGGGGTGAAGTCCATCTTCCATTCGAGCCAGAGTTTCCCGTCGGCGGTCTGCTGGTATTCCTTGTCGTGGTTGTCCTTGACCTCCGCGACATCCTTGTACGGGGTCACAACCTCGAAGGATTTGCGTGCGCCCACCTGCTCTCCGATGCCGTCAGAGGTGTCGGAAGCCGGCTTGAAGTAGAGTTCCACACTGCGTCCGTTGGTGTAGACGCGGACCGGGATCTGTCCGTTCGCTGCGCTCGCCTGGTTGCGCAGGGCATCGTCTTCCCAGTTCCAGTGCGGGAAGATGTGAACCATCGGGTTTTCCTCTACGCTGGTCCACTGGCTCTGATACAGGTAGAACGCATCCTTCGGCAGGCCCGCGGTATCCACGATGCCGAAATAGGAACTCTTCGGCGGGGTGGTTGTACTCTGGTTCCACGGTGTCGGCTCGCCGATATAGTCGAAGCCGGTCCACACGAACTCGCCGCCGATGAATTTGCGGCTGCGGTCGCGCAGCATCGAGTCGGTCGCGGTTCTGCCCCAGCCCACATGGTCGTTGTCGTAGGAGGACTGCTGATAATTTCTGGAAAGGTTCTTCTCTTCGTTGTAGTAGATGCCGCGGCTGCTGGTCGCGGATGCGATCTCGGAGCCGTACAGCATCCAGTCCGGTTTTTCACGATGCATCGCATCGTAGCGGTTTTCACTGTAGTTGAGTCCCGGTACGTCGACGGTGTCGAATACGCCCACCATGTTCGCATTGCCGAGATTCGAGGAGGTATCGCTCATGTTGCCGCGGAACTTGTCCTCGCCGATGGTGGTGTAGCGGGTCGTGTCGATCGATTTGACGATATTATGTAATTTTTTCGCCATGGCAAGTCCTGCTGAGGAGGATGTCGGCAGGGAGTTGGTGATCTCGTTGCCGATCGACCACATGAAGATGGACGGGGCGTTGTAGCCGCGTTTGACCATCATCTTGAGGTCGTATTCCGACCAGGTCTCGGTGCCGTTTGCGTTCGGGTCGGTGCAGGTCTGCTGGAAGAAACGTCCGTAGTCATACGGCTTCTTGCCCGACCAGGTGTCAAACGCCTCTTCAATGACCAATAAGCCCATCTCGTTGCAGATCTCGATCAGCTTGTCATCCGCCGGGTTGTGAGTGACGCGGATGGCGTTGACGCCCATGTCCTTCATGATGCGCATCTGACGCTCAATCGCGCTGCGGTTTGCTACCGCGCCCAGAGAACCCTGGTCATGGTGCATGCAGACGCCCTGCAGCTTCATCCAGTTGTCGTTCAGATAGAAGCCGTTGTCGGTCGTCATCTCAAACCAGCGGAAGCCGAAGGTCGATTCATAGGTGTCGACGACCTGTCCGCCAATCAGCACTTCGGTGAGAAGCGTGTAGAGGTTCGGATCCTTGACATCCCAAAGCTTCGGATCAATGACCGACAGATTCTGTTCGGTTTCGGTCTTGCCGTCCGCCGCGACACTGAACGCCTCGGAGCTGACGGGCTCACTTGCGGCATTGCCGTCCGCGCCGATCACGGTGGAACGGACCACAACATCCGCAGCCGCGCCGGTATCGTTCGCAACGGTGGTCTTCACATTGACCGCCGTCGGGCCGTTGCCCTTGGTATCCTTGACATCCGGCGTCGTGATCATCGTGCCATAGCGGTCCACATGGACCTTGTCGGTTACGGTCAGATGCACGTCGCGGTAGATGCCCGATCCGGAGTACCAGCGGCTGGACTGCAGCTGGTTGACCACCTTGACCGCAACCACATTTTCGGTCACGCCGTCGCAGATCACCTGATCGGTGATGTCATACGAAAACGGCATGTATCCGTTCGGATAGTTGCCAAGCCGTGTGCCGTTTACATAGGTGGTGGAGTCCATGTACACGCCGCCGAAGTCGATTGTGATGCGCTTGCCCGCCATCGATTCCGGCAGAATAAAGGTTTTGCGATACCAGCCGGTACCGCCATCCAGATAACCGCACTCGGAGGTTGCCGGCGAGGAGTAGCTGAAATCGAACTCGATGCTCCAGTCGTGCGGGAGGTTGAGGTTCCGCCAAGCGGAATCGTCGAAGCTTGTATTCTGTGCGCCCACCGGGTCGCCCAGAATGAATTTCCAGTCGTCGTTAAACAGGGTGCTTCTCTCGGAAGCTGCTTCTTCGGAAACATATTGTGCCTGTGTGTCAGAGGTTGGAGCGTCAGCCGCAAAAGCCGTGAAACCGGTGCTGGTTACCGCCATTGTCAAACTGAGCGCCAAAGCCATGATGCGCTTTTTCATTTGATCCCTCCTGTTTTTCCTTAAATTTCATTCATGTTTTTCCATGGATTTGGTAATAATCCGCTCTCCATGTGACTACATTATAACGAATTTTGACTTATAAAGCAAGAGAAATCTATAAAACGCATGAAAATTTAACGACAGAAATAACTGGCATTTTATCGCTTTATCATACTAATGCAAAAATATGCACATTTTTTCAGCATATATAGTATGTCCTTTCATTTTTCACAGTTTGTCTAAAACAATTCCGTTTTGATCCAATTTTATTTGGAAAAAACAAAAAGAATGGCTCTACACCTTAAAAAAAGCTCTTAAAAGATTTTTAACCATTGGACGGTTCTGTGAAAAATGAAAATCTGTACAACTGATGGTATTGGGTCGGCCCAATTCTCGTTGTGAGATCCCGTCCGAAAAAAAATGGCTGTAATACTGGTTATTTTAGGTTGCATCTATGATTTTTCCCCAAATGCCGCAGTGAGCTGTAAGAAGTTTCAAGAAAACCTTACCATAAAATCAAAACTGATTTTTTATACTTTTTAACATGGTACACTTGGCATAGGACCAAACGGCTCCATCTGCAGTCACTGCGTAAATCCAACAGGCAGGCGGCATGCTCATCCATGCCAAAACACCGCATCGAAAATTTTTTATCATGGACAGTACCTGACATTTTGGGACACATCATTCTTTACATGTCCAGAATCAGCAAACACGGGTTTTCTTGTCCAAAAAATTATGCCCTTTCAGGACTTTATCCGTTCTTTCTCTTCATCCTGCGTTCTTGATCATTTTTTTGAATGTTAACAACAGCACTCCGCTGCGTGCCATCTGATAAGCACATATGATTTCCGGGCTGAAGTGGATCAATCGCCTAAGTTAAAATCCAAAAAACAGGTAAGAACCGCCGCCGTCATTCATGGATTCTGGAACAAACTGAAGCGGCGCGCCTCCAAAGAAGCACGCCGCTTATTGATCCGCACATAACTGGCCTAGCTCTGGATATAGAGTACCCGCTTATCGGCCAACTTAAGATTTGGACCTCCTCATCCCACGCATCCGCCGGGAATCATGGGATCCCGCTGCTACAGAACTCAAGAACATCCGTCTGCCATGTCACTGGTACAGACGTCCTTATGCACTGGATGAGCCCATCAGCTCCTATAGCTCTGCGTCCCAAACTCATCTTTTGGCATATGCTTTGCGTATCATTTGGTCTTTTTACGTTTGGAGCAGACCACCGTCGCCGAGCTGACAAACGCCAGCGCCAGCAGCAGCATGATCGGCATGGTGTCGCCGGTGAAGACGTTGTTCTTTCCTCCGCTCGAGCTGGTCTTGCTGCTGGAGGAGTGCTTCGACGATGTGCCGGCAGTGCTGCCCGAACCGCTTTCGTCCTTGGATGGTGTGCTGACCGATGGATCGTCCTTCGATGGGGTATCGTCCGAAGCGTCGCCGGACGGGCCTGAGGGGTTGTCCTCCTTCGGTTCCAGGTCGTCCATCGCACGCTGAATACGCTGTTCCGCACGGTCGATCTTCGGCTGGTCTTCCACGCTCAGATCCTGTTCCATCAGAGAGCGGCCTTCCTGTATAGCCAGCATCAGAACCGCGGCGGACGCGTCGGTGTACTGGGACAGATCCAGGTTATCAGCCTGCTTGAGCAGTGCGTCCAGATTGGACTTGTTCGCCTTTAAGCGCAGTTCCAGAATGGCATCCAGCAATGCGTCGGTCGCGCTGTTGATCTCATCCTGGGAGACGAAGTCCCTTTCATAGACCTCCTGCGCCGTCTTGAGGGCGTTTCGGAATGCCTGCTTACCCTGTTCGACATAGTTGTCCAGGTTGTAGCTGCCAGCCTCTGTAATGGCCTCGAGAAGCAGGGTCTTGTCGCCGGTCTGCAGGCCGAGTCCATGAATCCATTTGACCAATGTGGTCCAGGCTTCCAGAATTTCCTCTCGCGTGGCTTTCGGGTTCTCATCGACGGCAATAGCCGCCGCAAGAGCTTTTTCGAAGTTTATGCGGACGTCTTCCACCACATACTGGTAGTCGTCCTTCTCCATCTGTTCCTTCGCATACTCGATCGTCCTGACCAGCAGACGCTTGTCGGGCTGCACCAGCGGTACCAGATCGTCAATCGCCTTCAGAAGGGCCGCTTCGGCCGCGTCGATTTCATCCTGCTTCAACGATTTATCATCGAGCGCGTCAAGCGCCTTCTGCAGTGCGTCGCTGAATGCCAGAACGCTCTGCTCGGTATACAGCTCAGGGTCGATCTTCTGTGCTTTCTCGACGGCGTCTTCCAGATCGCTCCAATCGATGGCCGGGGCTGGCAGAACCTTCTTGGATTCCGCCATCAGCGCATCGACATCGTCGCCGGAAACCGGCTTGAGCGTGTAGCTGTATGCATAGGTCTGGTTTGCCGGAATCTGATACTGCTCAAACGGCATTGCGCCCCAGGACTGGTCGCCGCCGAGTCCCATCTGCCGCTGGTTCAGCCGCAGCGTGATGTTCTGCGGACTCTCAAGCTGGTAAGAATGCAGCGCGTTGCTCAAATCCTCCGGAGAGTAATACAGCGCATTGAATTCGATGGTGTCCTCCGCTTTGGCCAGCAGCCCGATGCCGTCCGCATTGGTCAGGCTGACCCAGCGGGTACCGATGCGGTTTCCGGTCTCCTGCGGCTTGATGTAGTCCACAAAGAAATCCGAAACGGTGCTCTGATAGACGCCGACATCGTAGCCGGTTTGGCGGTCGATGTAGTTTTCATCCGGTCCTTTTCCGTACCAGGTAACCTGGTCAAATTCCATCGGAAGCTTCAAAAGATTTCCGACCTCCGGAATCATCGGCAGGCCTTCTCCCGGCTCCAACGAGCTTTCCACCCTGACGTCGCCGGTTCCGTAGACGGTGTACCGCTGACGGTAACTGGATTCGCTTAACGTTGGCAGCTTGGCCTCCACTGTGAAGGTCACCGCATATTTTCCGAAGCGTTCGACCTTGACATCCACGACCGCCCGGTCCTGTCCGGCATACCGCCAGGTGCTGAGCTTGGATGCGGAATAGAAGCCCAGGTCGCTGTCGGTCGGCGCCCGCCAGAAGTTCGGGGTCGGCCCCTGTTCGATCAGGTCGGTGCCCTGGTACTGGAAGCGTTCGATCGTGCCGGCTTCCTTATTAAAGGTAAGCGTAAAGTCCTCGCCTTTGACAACCGTCTGGTCTTCGGCATCGTCGACATCAAGTGCCGGGATGTCGTCCTTGTCGGTTTCCTCAGCCTCCGGCGTCTCATAGAGAACCGCAAGCTGTTCGCGCGCGACCTCATGGCCGGCCTGCGCCCAGTTCGTATCCTTTCTAAGGGTGAAACGGATATTCAGGAAGTACTCCGCGCCCGCTTTGAGCTGAGGTTTTGTAAACGGTACGGATATTTCTTTGGCGCTCAGCGGGCCGATGTCCAGCTGCTCGTCCGTGAAAGCGCCGCTTTGAATCGGCTTTCCGTCTTCCACCAGCTCCCATTCACCGTTATATTCATTGATGTTGGTGAACAGCGCCTTGTTCTGAATTTCGACGGTGCCGCCGAGAGTATCCGCTTCGTTGATGGCAATATCCTGGTAAATCTTCTTAACCTCGACCAGTTCCGGCTGTACGGTGCGGTCGGCGGAAACCAGGCCGTTTGCGCAGAAGTTCTTGTTGTTCGGGGAGTTCTGCGGCGCGTTTTCCCAGTCGCCGCCAAAGCTGAAGTAGGTTTCCTGCTCATAGGCCTTATCGGTCGTCTCGTTGAAGTCGAGCCAGAGCAGTGTGCTTTCATCCGGCTTCCGGGAAACGTCGTTCAGCTCGTCCAGCGGCAGCGCGCGTCCATAGATCCGCGCATTGTCGATGAGTCCCTTGAAAACCGCCGGGATCGCCGTGCTCTGCGCGTCGAAGGTGGAGTCGATGCCGACGCCGACCGGATCCGGTCCGCCGAGGATGCCGTTGGCGTCCTCAACCGACGCGACTTCTTTGCCGTCATAGTAAAGGCGCAGAACCGCCCCGTCGTAGCTTCCCGCTACATGGTGCCACTGGCCTGCCCAGTCCGCCGGGGTCGGGATGCTTGCGGAGATCTTGCGGCCGTTCTTGTTGTAGATGTAGAATTCCAGCGTGTCGGTGGTGCGGCGGATATACCGCTGCAGGCCGTAGGACTCGCTGCCGCGCGTGATGACCGGATCCGTGGTCGTCGAAGCCTCCGGCTTGACCCAGGCTTCAAGCGTGATCGGGTTGTTGCCTGTGATGTGTAAGGATTTGTCGTTGTAGGCGTTCGCGTAGCCGCTCATTGCGCTTCCTTCACGGCCGTCCACAAGTTCACCTTTCAAGATCACTTCGATGTCTCCGCTTCCCTCGTCGGTCAGGAGCTTGTCCACCGGCGTCGGGATCTCCAGCGACTGGTCCACCCAGTCCCAGATAAAGCCGCCCTGCAGGTTTGGAAACGCCTCATAGACATCCCAGTTCTCCTTCAGGTTGCCGATGGCGTTGCCCATCGCATGGGAGTACTCGCACTGCAGCGCCGGTTTGGTGCCGTTCATACCCCACCAGACCATCGGATTGGTGGTCGGCCCGATTTCCGGATTGTTGACGCGGCGGTACATTCTGGACCAGACGTCGACCTCTTCGAGATCGCGGTCCGCTTCGTAGTGGACCAGTCGGGTCGCATCCAGCTCATGGCAGAGCTGCGCCATCAGCTTAAAGGTTTCGCCGGTTGCGGACTCATTGCCAAGCGACCACATCAGGATGCTCGGATGTGTCTTGCTGCGTTCAATCGTGCTGCGCATCCTGTCCAGACAGGTCGGATACCAGTCCGGATTGCTGGCCGGAATTGTACGGTTGACGCCATGGGATTCCACATTCGCCTCATCGATCATGTAAAGTCCGTATTCATCGCACAGCTCGTACCATCTTGCCTCGTTTGGATAGTGCGAGTTGCGCACCGCGTTGAGGTTGTGCTGCTTCATCAGCAGAATGTCCTGAATCATGCTTTCCTCGGTGATGTGACGGCCGGTTGACGGCATGGTTTCATGCCGATTGACGCCGCGGAACATGATCGGCTGGCCGTTGATCAGGACCTGGGACTGGTTGGTGCCGCGTCCGACCACCTCGACCTTGCGGAAGCCGACATTGCAGCCGGCGGTTTCGACTATGCCGCCCTGCGGATCCTTCAGCGCCAGGACCAGCTGGTAAAGATTCGGCTTTTCCGCCGACCATTTCGCCGGATTCTCCACCGGCGTGGACATCTCGACGGTCGTTTCCGGGCCGTCGAACGATACTGCCTGCGACAGCGGCTCTGAAAAGACCTCTTCTCCATCGGCGTCAAAAAGTCTGGCTTCGACCCGGTAGCCCTCAACCGCCGCATCGTCATAGCTGCGGACCGTGGCGTCCCAATGGAAAACGGCGTCTTCATAGTTCTCATCCAGCTCGGTTGTGTAATTGAAGTCAAACAGGGACGCCCGCTTGTCCTTTGCAAACAGGAACACATCCCGGAAGATACCGGACAGGCGGATGAAGTCCTGGTCTTCGAGATAGCTTCCGTCCGACCAGCGGAACACCTGCACCGAGATGTTGTTCTCCTCGCCCGGTGCTCTCAGGTAAGGGGTGAGGTCGAATTCCGCCGCGGTGTAGCTGTCCTCGCTGTAGCCGACATATTCCCCGTTGACCCATACATAAAAGGCGGATTCGACACCCTGGAATGAGACGAACACCTGCTTGCCGTCCCAGTTCCGCGGAGTTGTGAAGGTGCGGCGGTAGGAGCCGACCGGATTGTAGATGATTGGAGCATACGGCGGGGTCGGATTCTCGACGCCCTTCCACGGAAGCTCGGTGTCGGTGTACTTCGGCACATCGTAGCCCTCGGTCTGCCAGTTGCGCGGCACCGTGATGTCATCCCAGCCGCTCACGTCGTAGTCATCCCGGAAGAATTCCCGATTCCGTTTGGTCGGGCTCTCGACCCACTCGAACTTCCAGGTCCCGTTTAAAAGCTGATAGTTTTGTGATGCCGTTTTATCGCGGGTCAATGCCTCCTCGACCGTATTGAAGGGAATAAAACTGGTATGCGCGTCCTCTCTGTTGACCTGAAATACGGTCGGGTTGTTGTCCCATTCCACGCCTTCCTCCCGGACAATTCCATCATCGGCCGCAAAGCTGCCGAACGGAATAGTGGTTAAAACCAGTGCCAGTGCCAGTAATCCTGTGAACCATCTCTTTTTTTTCATTTTTGATCCCTCATTTTCTCTCATATTACTCCGACTTGCATCTGCTGAAACGTTTGCGGATGCCATTGTTACGCAGAATCCATATTTCCGTCAAAATTCCGGCCAGCGGGCGGACACACTGCCTCATTTTGTATCCGCGACGATGGATGCTGCATATCACGTATCCTGCGGTACTTTTCCTCCTTTCCACCCAAGCCTGTTTATTGGCCGCAGGTTTTGTTTCGTTCGCTGCGAATACACGGGATCCGCGGGCGTTTACACAGGCACGTTGATGGACATCATATGATAAGATCGACAGCAAGTCTGAGATTAACAAAATTCTACCATATATTTTCTGGCAATTCAAGTATTTTTCGAAACTATATTAATATTTTATATTTAATATATACATTTAATCAATAATTGTGCGAATTGAACACCTTTGACCGTACACAATTTATCTTATTTACATCCAACATTTACAGCAAACTCTTTGCACCGTATGGCAGAATTCCCTGGCTTGAAATACACTTCGGCAGATACTTTGCACCGTGGGAAAGCAATGCGCAAACCGCATCGTAACGCCCCTAAAGCCACATGCCGACTGGCCGGAATGCCACCGCAGGGCCAGCCTGCCTGCGCATCACGCCGCCGCTGTGTGCTGGCAGAACCCTTTCCTGCCAGTTTACCCTGTACTTTATAGGTTGTATGACGAGCGGGAATCATCCTGATGCACCCAAAATAATTTCCATAAATGTATATTCTCATGATAACTACCAAAACTATCACTGAAATAAATTTTAGGAGGTTTGGTACTCATGACAACCAAAGAGTTATTGTATGTAGAAGACGCACTGGGCCATGCAACGTACTTTCAGACCAAGTGCAAAGAAACCGCCGGCCAGATTCAGGATATGGAGCTGAAAAACTGCGTTGAGCAGATGGCGCAGAAACATCAGCAGATTTTCCAGAGCTTTTACGGATTACTCGGATAATAGAAGGAGATGTGAATAATGGACGATAAGAATCTGATGGAAAATATTCTTCTTTTGGAAAAAGGCGTTTGCGACCTGTTTATGCACGGAACCATCGAATCCCCCACAGACAATGTGCACCAGGCATTCAGCACCGCTCTGAATGACGCATTGTGCATGCAGGATACCCTTTACGACAAGATGGCTGCCAAAGGCTGGTATCCCACTGAACAGGTGGAACAGAACAAGGTGAATTCCTTAAAACAGAAATTCATGGCACAGAGCGCCCAGTAAGCCGAAACCCAAAAGCAGCGCAGGTCCGATGCTCATCGGACCTGCGCTGCTTTTATGATATCATGGAACCGCACTGCAGAAGCCGTTTCATTTTTTGTATGCCCTTCTTCTGCGATTCGACGATGGCCCGAACGATCGGATGAAGCTCCGGGCAGATATGATAGCGAAGTATGTTTTGAGACATACGAATGGCGCCCTCATGGTGGGGGATCATTTCATGCATAAAGCTGGCGTTGATATTATTTGTGGTACAGGCATTCAGCATTTGTGTGAACATCGTCTGCGTAATGCGCTGGAATTCCTTATCATAAAGACACAGATCCTGCTGCGAATTTTTCAGGCCGGCGCATCGCGTAAGGATGCCCTGCATATCCGCGATGCTCTTCGTCTGTTCATCTATGATACCCAAAGCAATATTCTGCAGCGGGACAAAGGTCGTATATTGCAAAAGATTGCGCGACATTTCAATGGCCGCTTTGTGATGCGGAATCATCTGTACAATAAAGTTGTGCGAAAGGCTGTCTGTAAGCCGGACCTCCGTCATGCCCGCAATCATTTCATTCAGGATTTCATAATAACGGCAGAGATAGGTCTTTGTAACTTCACTGAATCTTTGCTGACTGAACATTTCATCCATCCCCTCCCTTAATTGGATTCATAGTTTCCCTGTCCATACTATTTTACGGGGAATGATCTCTGCCGGTTACAAAGAAAATTCAGGCATCCGATTTCAACCGCTGTCCGCAAGGCTTTATCTGCTTGCTTGAACAAAATCATTGCCGCTGCGCGGACGCCTGAATCTTGTCTGCGGTAAGTTCCACGGTTCAAGGTTCACCAGGTAAGCCGCACCATCGGTACGGCGCGCAAACCATTGACCGGATTGCTGCCATACATGAATCGGTTTTCTTATCCCCGGTCATCTATGCGCCAGCGAACAGAGAAATTCAAGAAATATCTCATATCTCCTGATACCTTTGTGATATCGGTATGCTATGATGAGATGATCTTAAAACAGGAGGGATTTTTATGAAAACATGCTGCATCTTTGATCTGGACGGAACATTGATCAATTCCCTGGACGACCTTGCCGACAGCTGTAACTATGCGCTGGAGGTGCTTGAATTTCCCACGCATGACGTGCAGTCCTACAAGCATTTTGTCGGCGACGGCATCTTCACATTGATGGAACGGATCCTGCCTGAGCATGAGCGGAACGATATCAATGCAAAGTCGGTCAAAAAGCTGTTTGACGCCTATTATGAAAAGCACTATCTGGATAAAACCAGGGCATACGCAGGCATACCCGAGCTGATCCGCCTGCTTTGGGAGAAGGATATCAGAACGGCCGTTGTCTCAAACAAACCTGACGAGTTTGTTCAGAGAATTGTATCCCAGCTGTTCACCGACATCCCCTTTGACCTCGTTATCGGCCAAAGCAAAGCGATTCCCAAAAAGCCGGATCCAACCGGCGTAAACCAGGTACTGGAACGGCTGAGTGTCCCGAAAGAGGAATGCCTGTACATCGGCGACTCGGATGTCGACGTGCAGACCGCACAGAATGCCGGTATCCGCTGCATTGGCGCCGCCTGGGGATTCCGCGGCGAAGAGGAACTCCGAAACGCCGGCGCAGACGCTGTTGTCATGCACCCGATGGATGTTCTCGAACTGCTCGGTCACGAATAGGACGCCGCGGAAACTGTCTCTGCCGCGCAGGAACACCGCATTCATCTGACAGGCGCCTGAATAAAACGCATCGTCGCTGTCTGAACTGGAATTGTCACACAGAAAATCCATCTGTCCCATTGGCAGCCGTATCGATCGGAATAAGCTTGCTACTTGCTCCACCGGGTTACAGCGGGATATCCGCACAGATACTTTTTCATGTGCGCGTAAAATCATCTGACCTTGAGCGGTCAACGCATCAGCAGATGGGATAAACAATCGAAAAAGGCGTGTTTTCCAGAAAAGATGCCGAAGGTATGTTGACTTTTTCGCCGGCAGGTATTATACTTATGCTAGGTTAATTTGTTCAAAGACAGTGACGGGAAAGACCGGTACAAGGCTGCACAGAGAGAGGGTCCGCAGGCTGCAAGGCCCTTCTGCCAAAGACCGTTGGTCCGCTGCTCCCGGAGTCCCGAAGCCCCATGAAGTTTCGGCGTAATTCCTGCGTTAAAGGGTACGAGTGGTGTTGCAAAACACAATTTGGGTGGTACCACGGAGCTGAGAAGTTTTCGTCCCATATCTGCCGGTTTGGCAGGTGGGAGGAAGGCTTTTTTCTTTTTTGCGGCCTTCATCCGCCTGCAGAAAGAAAACCGCATATCCGGTTTGAAAGCCCCCTCTGCTGTTTGAAGAACATGATAAAGGCCCGCCGTGCGGGGGCCGCCGCATAGATTCTGACTGATAGGCCGCACGGAGAAATGGTGGTAAACATTATGCAATGGACAGGCCTCAATGAACTCAGGGAAAAGTTTTTATCCTTCTTTGAAAGCAAACAGCATACCAGGCTGCCGAGCTTCCCGCTCGTCCCAATCGACGACAACAGCCTGCTGCTGATCAATTCCGGCATGGCGCCGATGAAAAAATGGTTCCTTGGACAGGCGACGCCGCCGAACAAGCGCGTCACCACCTGTCAGAAATGCATCCGGACGCCGGATATCGAGCGCGTTGGAAAAACCTCCCGCCACGGCACCTATTTTGAAATGATGGGCAACTTCTCGTTCGGCGACTACTTCAAGGTGGAAGCGACCAAATGGGCTTGGGAATTCGTCACAGAGGTGCTGGAGCTCCCGGTTGACAAGCTCTGGGTGACCATCTATCTCGACGACGACGAAGCGTTCGACATCTGGACGAAGCAGGTCGGCGTTTCGCCGGACAGGATCGTTCGTCTCGGCAAGGAGGACAATTTCTGGGAGATCGGAACCGGTCCTTGCGGACCGTGCTCCGAAATCTACTATGACCGCGGCCCCGAAAACAGCTGCGGCAAGCCGGACTGCGCGGTCGGCTGCGACTGCGACCGGTACGTTGAATTCTGGAACCTCGTATTCTCCCAGTTCGACAACGACGGCAACGGCAACTATACAAAGCTCGAGCACCCGAACATCGACACCGGAATGGGACTCGAACGCCTCGCCTGCATCATGCAGGGCGTCGACAACCTGTTCGAGGTCGACACCGTGCAGAACATCATGAAGCACATCATGGAGATTGCCGGCGTGAAATACCATGAAAGCGAAAAGACCGACGTGTCGCTGCGGGTCATCACCGACCACATCCGCAGCACCACGTTCATGATCTGTGACGGCGTCATCCCATCCAACGAGGGACGCGGCTATGTGCTCAGAAGGCTGCTGCGCCGCGCCGCGCGCCATGGAAGGCTGCTGGGCATCCAGGAAAACTTCCTCTACAAGGTCGTGGATACCGTCATCCAGGAGAATAAGACCGCGTATCCCGAGCTTGTGGAGCGGCAGGACTACATCAAGAAGGTCGTGCAGGTGGAGGAGGAGCGTTTCTCCAAAACCATCGACCAGGGCATGGAGCTGCTGAACCACATCCTCGACGAGCTTTCCGCTTCGGAAGTCGAGAACGCCAGACTCTCGGGTGAGCAGGCGTTCAAGCTGTACGATACGTTCGGCTTCCCGGTCGACCTGACCAAGGAGATCATCGAGGAACGCGGCGTCGACTTTGAGGAGGACCGGTTCCTTGAGCTGATGAACGAACAGCGGGAACGCGCCAGAAACGCGCGCGCCGATCTGGATTCGGTCGGCTGGTCGGATGATGTGCTTGCCGGCATCGATGAATTCGGCTTCGATTTCCTGGGCTATGAGACGCTTGAAACCCCGGCCGGCGTGCAGACACTGGTCAAAAATGGAGAAATCGTCGATTCCATCGAAGAGGGAGACGAGGCGATCATCCTGCTCGACAAGACCCCGTTCTATGCGGAGAGCGGCGGACAGATCGGCGACGCCGGTTCCATCGAAAGCGATATCGGCGTCTTCGAGGTGTTCGATTGCAAGAAGTCCGCAACCGGCCACTATATGCACATCGGACGCATGAAGACCGGCGTCGTGCAGAAGGGCGACAAGGTCAAGGCCATCGTCAACATGGCCCGCCGCAAGGCGATCATGCGCAACCATACCGCGGTGCATCTGCTGCAGGCGGCGCTGCGCCGGGTGCTCGGCGACCATGTCCATCAGGCTGGTTCGCTGGTTGAACCCGACCGCCTGCGCTTCGACTTCTCGCATTTCTCTGCCGTCACGCCGGAAGAACTCCGGAAGGTCGAATTCCTGGTCAATGAAAAGATTCTGGAAGCCATCGATGTGTCCACCCGCGAAATGAGCATCGACGAAGCGAAGAAGAGCGGCGCAATGGCGCTGTTCAGCGAGAAGTACGGCGATGTCGTCCGCGTGGTCGGCGTTGACGATTACTCGGTGGAGCTCTGCGGCGGCACGCACATCCAAAACACCGCGCAGATCGGTCTGTTCAAGATCATCTCGGAATCCTCGGTCGCAGCCGGCATCCGCCGCATCGAAGCCACAACCGGCTTCGGCGTGCTGGGACTGCTGGACGAAGCCAACAGCACGATTCAGCAGGCCGCCGACGCGATGAAGCTGGGCGACCCGCACGAGCTGGTTCATAAAGCGGCCGCACTGACCGCACAGCTTAAAGAGAAGGACCGCGAATTGGAGCAGATGAACGAAAAACTCGCGGATACCAAGCTGGACGGCCTGATGGAAAGCGCCATGGACATCGACGGCATCAAGCTTGCCGGCACGGTCTTTACCGGAACCAAACCGGAAATGCTGCGCAAGATCGGTGACCGCATCAAAGAAAACCGCCCGGATATGGTCGCGCTGCTCTGTTCCTTCTATGAAGGCAAGCCGTCCTTAATGATGGTCTGCGGCAAGGACGCCATCAAGCAGGGCATGCATGCCGGCAAGCTGATCAAAGAGGTCAGCGCCATCGCCGGCGGAAGCGGCGGCGGACGTCCGGACAGCGCGATGGGCGGCATCCCGAAGGATTTCCCGCCGAAACAGTTGTTTGAAAAGCTGCCGGAAATCATCCGCAGCATGAAAAAATAAAGCAAAAGGAAAGGAGCGGCTTTCATGGACTGCATCTTCTGTAAAATTATTGCCGGAGAAATCCCGTCGAACAAGATCTATGAAGACGAACTGGTCTATGCGTTCCACGACATCGATCCGAAGGCGCCGGTGCACTTTCTGGTCATCCCGAAGGAACACATCCGTTCGGTCCTGGAAATCAATGGGACAAACAGCGCCGTTGTCGCGCATATCTATGAAGTCATTGCCAAGCTCGTGAAGGAGCTGGATGTTAAAGACGGCTACCGTGTCGTGACCAATGTCGGAGAGGACGGCGGACAGACCGTTGACCACATGCACTTCCATGTGCTGGCAAAACGCAACCTTGCCTGGCCTCCGGGCTGACAGGCTGATCAGGATACTTCGAAAAGGCGGATGATCCGCCTTTTCGGGGTGTTTTGGCGTTTACCAAAACGCATATCTGGTTTTTAATAGAAAAATTCCGCCTGATTCGACAGATTGAAAGGGGCTGTCTGGTCTTTTTCCTGCAAATTCTGTCGAATTTGGGCGGCTGGGGAGGTATTATGATGCAGGACTTCTACACGCTGGAGGTGGCGGGACTGACCCGTCAGCTTCCGATCTGTCAGGCGGACGAGCACATGTCGATTGCGGCGTTTGTCATGTTCTCGGATGTGGAGCTGACCGTCGTCTGCGCCAAAGAGCTGATTAAAAAATGTCCGGAACACGATGTCATCGTGACAGCCGAAACCAAAGGCATTCCGCTGGCCTATGAAATGGCCCGCAATCTGGACGAACGGTACATTGTGGCGCGCAAAAGCGTCAAGCTGTACATGAAGGACCCGATCTCCGTCAAGGTCAAATCGATTACAACCGACCATATCCAAACGCTTTATCTGGCAGGCAGCGAGGTTGATTATTTGAAGGGTAAACGCGTTTTGATTGTAGACGATGTCATCAGCACCGGTGAAAGCCTTGCCGCCATGGAGGAGCTGATTCACACATCGGGCGGCACGGTGGCCGGCAAGGCGGCTGTATTGGCCGAGGGTGACGCGGCAAAACGCGGCGACATCATCTATCTTGAATATCTGCCGCTGTTTTTCGATTAACAGCTTTACAACCTGTATAGTAATGAAGATATTCCTTTATTTGTATAGAAAACCTGTGATATTTTTCTCCCGAAACAATATCACAGGTTTTTTCAAAATGGAATGGCTTTCCCGTCAATAGGATGGTTTTCATACCAGTTCCCTTTCAAGCGCATTATTGTCTATCGTAGCTTCGCCATACCCCTTTTTTCTGCGTTGCCAATATTATCTTAATACAGCTGTCGTTCCGTTTTCTCCTGCATAACCAATATCATCTGAATGCAGTTGCTGTTCTGTTTCCTTCTACATACCAATATCTTCCTGATACAGCCGCTGTTCTGTTTCCTTCTGCATACCAATATCATCTTGGTACAATCGTCGTTCCGTCTCCTTATCAAGTACAACCTTCTACGCCTATCCGCGAGCCCAACAGAAAGGATGAACATCCATGAAAAGGCCGCTCGCCCTGATCGGATGCACCTGGTTTATCACCCTTGCCATTGTAAGCTGTCTCAGTGTCAGTCTGGGGTTATCCCTGGGCGTACTGGGACTTGTTTTGTTGTCCATTCTGGGACTGTATGTACTGTTCCAGCGCAAAGACCCCGCCTTTGATGTCCTGCGCCCGCGCGCGATCACCGCCGCCGCTGTTCTGATCACGGTCTGTGCGGCGATTCTTTCGTTCTTCCTGTGCAAAACACTGCGGTTCGATCCGGTTTCACCAAAGGAAGGGAGCACCTTTGCGGTCGTCGGAACCGTTAAAGACATCACCAAACAGGGAAACGCAACCGATTATCTTGTAAAGATCGACCCGGATCAGGATGTTTTATCGAATGACACCGTGCTGCTGCGCTGTTACCGACCGCTGGAAATCGATGCTTACGAGAAGATCGAAACCACCGCCAAGGTCCGCGGGCAGAGCAATTATTATGAAGCATACTACCGTTCACGCGGCATCAGCGTATGCGGGACCATCACCGATGCACAGGTTTTGGAGGCTGCCAAGCCCTCTATGGGCAAATGGATCTATGATCTGAACGAGGAACTGAATCGGCGCATCCACGATACGGTTCCGGGCTATCAGGCCGGTGTACTCAGCGCGGTGCTGCTCGGCAGGACCGACCAGCTCGATTACGATGTCGGAACCGCCTATTCCAACGCGGGGGTCTACCATGTTCTTGCCATCTCCGGCCTGCACATCAACCTGTTTGTCATCACGCTGTTCTCCCTGCTGTGCCTGTGCCGAATCCGCCGCAAGCCGGCCGCACTGATCTCCATTCTGATCCTGTGGTTCTATATCACGCTGATCGGTTTCCGGTATTCCGCCATGCGCGCGGGCATTATGGCGACGATGTATTTTCTGTCCATCCTGCTGAACCGGGAAAACGACACGCTCAACGCGCTTGGACTGGCCGCGCTGCTGCTCTGCCTGCCGAATCCCTACGCGGCCTGCAGCACCAGCTTTCAGCTTTCGTTTCTGTCCACGCTCGGCCTGATCCTGTTTCCCGGCAAGATCACTGACTTTCTGACACAGCGGTTCAAAATCGCGTCCAAACTTCGGATTCTGACCGAAAGCTTTGCGCGCACCTGGTCGGCGGTTTTTCTGACCCTGCCGGTGCTGATCTTTCAGTTCGGATCCGTCACGCCGCTGGCGATGTTCGGAAACCTGCTGGTCATCCCGCTGATGCCGTATGTACTGGCCTTCGGCGCTTTGATGCTGATCTTTTCCTTTGTCCCGTTCCTCTCCCTGCTTTCCACAATCTGCGGATTTGCCGGCAGCTTCTTTGTCACAATCTGCACCACCGTCTGCCAGCTGATCGCGTCGGTCCCGTATGCTAGGGTCAACGCCGACTACGGCTTCGTCAAAATCTTCTTAATAGGCTTTTTCATCATGATGCTCTATGCGATTTTCCGCAGCCGGAAAGCCAGAACCGTCGTCTGCGCGCTGCTGCTGTCCTGCACCGTGCTGTGCGCCGGCATCCTCTCCTATCAGCTCCTGATGCGGGATGTCAGCACCTACACCATCTTCAATACGATCTATGGAGAGAATGTGCTGGTCAGCCACAGCGGGAAGCATATCCTGATCGGTACGCTGGAAGACAACGCCGCCGTCATCCATATCCAGAACCATCTGGCCAATGTCGGCATCAAAAAGCTGGACCTCATCATCCTCCCGGTTTCCGGCAGCCACAGCAAAGAATCCGCCGTGTTCCGTCGGACAGAACTTGAAGCGGATACCTGGATTCTTCCAAAGGATATTCAGTTGTATCAGCCTGAGCAGCCGCGGAGGGTGGAGGAACTGAACAATCTGCAGATTGCGCTTTCCAGCGATTTTGTCATCGACCTCTACGCACAGAAAGACGGCGCGGCCGTCCTGATTTCAAACCGCGGCGACCTCACGCTGCTCAGCTTCGGCGGGGCGGATCTCTATGACGCGCTGGTCAAAGGCCCGATTGAAACGCTGATCATTGACGACCAGCTTCCCGGAAGCATCGACAAGCTGCGCTGTGAACAGGTCCTGATCTGTTCACAGGAAAGAAGGGCGACGCTGAAGCAGCAGCTGAACTTCACGGCCGAAGCCTTTGTCGATCTCTCCGAAAACGACACGACCTCGCTGTTTGTCCGTCAGAAGGACTGCATCAGACTGATTGCATCGCCTTCTCCATGATGGCATAGATCTCCGGATGCGTCTTTTTGAGATTGATGACGCGCATCTCCCTGTTGGTCCACGCGTGCGCCGTGTGGCCGATGTTGACCGGCTTGTCCCCGCCATTGCGATAGACCTTATATTCAAATTCCATGCGGGCGGCGGTGAGCTTCGTGATGGATACCTCGACCGTCAGCTCGTCTTCATATTTTGTATAGCCCATATATTTTACATCCAGCGACACCAGCGGCATCATAACGCCGGCCTTTTCGACTTCACTGTAATGCATGCCGACCTGCTTGATAAAATCGGTGCGCGCAACCTCATACCAGACCGGGTACACGCTGTGGTGGGTGATCCCCATCTGGTCGGTCTCCGCATAACGCACCGTGATGTGACTTTTTGAAATCATTTGGAACCATTCCTTTCTGCTAACTTCCCGTTTCGTCCCCGATGACGACATCCGCAAAACCGGCGCCGATCAAACCGGCCAGCGCCCGCGGCGACAACTCCATCTGCATCCCTCTTTTACCTGCGCTGCAGATGATCGTATCCAGCGCCTGCGCCGAACGATCCATGACGGTGGCATACCGCTTCTTCATGCCGACCGGCGAACAGCCTCCTTTGATATATCCGGTCACTTGGGTGATCTGCGCTGCCGGCAGCATGGCGATGGATTTTTCCCCGACCGCCTTCGCCGCCTTCTTGAGATGCAGCTCCTTTCCGACCGGTATGACAAAGACATGGATGTTCTTATTGGCAGAGATGGTCACAAGCGTCTTGTATACCATCTCACACGGCTTTCCGATCTTGGCCGCCGCCGAAACGCCGTCGACAAACGTATCGCCATCGTAATGATAAAGCTGATAAGGAATGCCTTCCTTTTCCAAAATCCGCATCGCATTTGTTTTTGTAATCGATGCCATATTTTTTACACCCTTTCCAATGCCGCCGCTGTGCTAAACAGCAGCAACACACATTTTCCTGTTTTTATCCCAGTCTCAACAGCCGAAAGCTGCGCTTTACAAGAAAACCAAACCAATCCCGCCCGGAATGGTTTGGTTTTCTTGTTTCACTTTTTTGCAGAAACAGACCGTATCCATGACTGCCCGGTTCTCTCAAACAAGCCCGTCGATCATCTACGCTGTCCGGCTGTGATTATTTCTTATGCAGGCTCATTCTCAGCCGCATGGCCGCGGGCTTGATCTTTTCAAACGCCATATAGATCGGCTTCTTATAAACCCGGTCAAACTCCCCGATGTATTCGGTCGCGCCTTCCTGACGGCAGAAGCCCTCCTTGAATTTGAACAGTCCATCCTCCTTGGTCAGATGGAACACGCCGCCGAAGTCGTAGAGCTTCTTCTTTTCTTCGAGCGCCCACTGGATCATGGCCCATTGATTCGCATAGTTCGGCATCAGGTTGCGTTTGACGTTGGAGCTGGCGCCATAGATGTAGAACATCTTTGGACCGTAGTTCAGGCAGATGGCTCCGGAAAGCGCCTCTCCCTCATGCTCCGCCAAATAGATGCGCAGCTGGTCGCCCTCGTATGCATCCAGCATCCGTTTAAAATATTCATACGGCCTTGAGCCGATCCTGTCACGCTCGGTTGTGATACGGTAAATCTCATAGAAGGTTTTGAGGTCCTCTTCCTCTCTGGAATACCGCACCGTGATGCCCTTACGGCTGGACAGCCGGATGTTGTACCGCGTCTTTTCGCTGAACTGCTTCATCAGCTCCTCCGGCGATTTTCCGTCCAGATGCAGAACCATGTTAAAGCGCGGCTGCACCAGCTGTGCCTTGCCGAATTTCCGGTTGCGCACCTGAAACCCCAGCGTTTCATAGGCCGCGCCCAGCTTGTCGTCGATGACAATCTCCGGGTCCAAACGCAGCACAAACGCATTGTACTTTTTGGCAAGGGGATCCGCCTCATCGACCAGCCTTTGCACCAGCTCGGTGTCATAGACATCGCATACCGGTCCGCGCGGGGCGTACATCATCGCATAGCCGCCGATGACCTTTTTGATGATCAGGGACATACCGGCTATGATCTCACCATTCTCTTCCAGATAAACCTGTTCGTTATCCCAGTCGCTTTTGACCCTGCTCCAGGCAATATCCTGCGTCACATTCGCATAGGGACTGTTTTTCATATACGCATTGTATTTTTCGACCATCTGATTATCAGTTCTATCCAATACAGGCATCTGCTCACCTCAAAAAAATAGTTTCTGCCGTCAAGCGGCAATATAGAAGCTGCAGCTCAAAGGAGATGCAGGCATTTTTTAGCTATGACAACATCGGATTCATAGGGAACATATTCGCCGCGTACCTTCTGATAGGTTTCCTCACCCTTGCCGGCAATCAGCAGGATGTCACCCGGCAGCGCTTCCCGAATGGCCTTTTCAATGGCCGTCTTGCGGTCCGGTACAATCTCATACGGCACATGATAGGGCTTCAGGTAATTGGCGATATCCTCACAGATCTCGGTCACATCCTCGAACTGCGGGTCCTCGGCCGTCAGATAGATCTGCTGCGCATTCTCACCTGAAAGGGTGCCGATATCCCTTCTTCTCAGATAGGCCTTGCCGCCCGGGCATCCAAAGACCGCGATGATCTTCTGGCCCGGATAGTCGAGCTTCAGCGATTCATACAGCCGTGAAAAGCTCAGGTAATTGTGCGCATAGTCCACAATCACCATCTTTCCCTGTCCGCGGTAGACATTCATTCTTCCCGGAACCTCGGTGATCTCCAAGCCCCTGGCGATTGACGCGTCGTCGATGCCCATAACCTTTGCCACCGCAAACGCCGCCAGGGCATTCTCCGCATTGAAGCGGCCTTCCATCCCGGTGCGGAATGTTTTTTTATAGTCCTTGGTGCAGATATCGAAATACATCCAGCCATCCTGCCGCCGGATATTTTCCACATAGTAGTCAAAGCTATCGTTTGTACCATATGTATATACGCGCTGGCAGTTTTCCTCTGCCGCTTTCCACACCCGGTCGAATTCCCGGGTCTCTCCGTTGATGATCGCGGTGCGGCAGTGTTTGATAAACTCTATTTTACAGGAGAGATAATCTTCAAAATCCTCATGCTCCACCGGGCTGATGTGGTCCTCCGAGATATTCAGGAACACACCGACGTCAAAATCCATCCCGTAAACGCGGCTGAGCTTGTAAGCCTGCGAGGAGACCTCCATTGTGAGCTGATCCAATCCGTTCTCCAGGATGTCGTCGAAGTGCTGCTGCAGATCGATCGACTCCGGCGTGGTCAGATGCGCCTCTTCGCTTTCCTTTCCGGTAAACATCTCCACTGTTGAAAAGATGGCGGTCGGCCTTTTGCGGGAGGCATCCAGAATGTTTTTCACATAGTAGGTGGTGGTGGTCTTCCCCTTCGTTCCGGTGATGCCGACGATGTTGATCTTCTCAAACGGCCGGTCATAGTAGGCAATGGCAATAATCGACATCGCTTTGCGGGAATCTTTTACCTGAATATAGGGCACATCCTTCGGGACATCCTCATAATGCTGTTCGGCGATATAGGCGATTGCCCCGTTTTCCAGCGCCTGTTTCAAATATTGTTCCTTAAAACCAAATCCCTTGCAGATGAACAGGCTGCCGGGATGGATGTCTTTAGAATTATATGAAATATAATCGATATTTATATCCGCAAAGTTTTGATAGATGGTATAATCCACCACCAGATCATAATTTTTTAAAGCCTCCAGAAGCTTGGACAGCGTGATTGTAAACTTCCCCATGTTGATTCTCTCCTCTTTTTTCTTGATGACACACCACATCGTTCCATATATAAGTAGTTATATTATAGTCCACAAAGTGGTCTACAATATAAAAGAGTCATGAAATTTTTAAGGAATCATCCACTTCCATCCCCACTGCCTGTCCATTTATATCTTCAGCCATCGCGTATACTCTTTCTACACACAAAAAAGAACCCGATTCTTTCGAATCGGGTTCTGATAATCTGATATAGATTATTTCTTCTTCAGATATTTACGAGTATCGATCGCAACTGCGGTGATAACGATGACACCTTTGATGATGTTCTGAACATACGGGGAGATACCAATGAATGCAAGTCCGTAGTTCAGGAACTGGAAGATGAACACGCCGAGGATAACGCCCGGTACGGTACCAACACCTCCGGCGAACGATACACCACCGACGACGCAGGCGGAGATCGCATCCAACTCGTAGTTCAGACCCATGTTGTTTGTCGCGGAACCGACACGTCCTGCCTCAAGCAGAGCGGCGAAACCGTAGCAAACACCAGCGAGGGTGTAGAAGAACATGATGGTCTTGTTGTAGCTGACACCGGATACAATCGCTGCTTCCGGGTTACCGCCAACTGCGTACATGTTTTTACCAAGTCTGGTCTTATTCCAGAGGATCCAGATCAACACGGTGACAACCGCAGCAATCATGAAGATGAACGGAATGGACAATTTACCCCAGTATTTACCGCCGGAGATCAGCGTAATGGAACCGCCGCCGAGTTCGGTATAACCTTTATCAAGGCTTCCGATCGGGGTAGCACCGCGTCCCGGTTTATCGAAGTACAGGGATGCCGTACCATATGCGATCAACTGCGTACCCAAGGTGACAACGAATGCGTGCATTTTCAGGAATGCAACACCGAAGCCATTCAGCGCACCGAACAGGCCGCCGATTACCATGACCAGAAGCCACGGAAGCAGGATGAATACCGGACCAAGTCCCGGATAGAACGCATCCGGAGCGGTTGCGGACTGCAACAGGGATGCGGAGATAACCGCACAAAGACCGACGATACGTCCGACGGAAAGGTCGGTACCGAGAAGGATGATGGTCGGCGCAACACCCAACGCAATGATCAAACGTGTAGAAGACTGACCCATGATGTTGGTCAGTGTTTTAAAGGTTGCAAAACCCGGTTTCAAAATGATGACAACAACAATCATCAAAAGCAACGCGATATAAATACCGTTATTTAATAGAAAATTTTTAAAGTCAAACGACTTTTTTTCTGCTGCAACTGTGTTTGCCACTAAAAACACCCCTTATATTATAAGTATTTAGCTGCTAATGCTAATATCTCTTCCTGATTGGTATCTTTCGTATCCACAATACCAGCTACCCTACCATTACTCATAACAAGAATTCTATCTGTAATGCCGAGAAGTTCCGGCATCTCAGAGGAAACCACGATGACTCCCTTGCCCTTACATGCAAGATCGATGATCAACTGGTAAATTTCATATTTCGCACCAACGTCGATACCACGGGTCGGCTCGTCCAGCAGCAGAACTTCCGGCTCGGTCAGAAGCCATCTGCCAAGAATTACTTTCTGCTGGTTACCACCGGACAGAGAACCGATATTGGTCTTCTGTGTTGGGGTTTTTACGCTCATGCTGTCGATAACCCACTGCGTACCTTCCTTGACCTTCTTGTCATTGATAAATCCATACTTCGAGAAATTACCCATACTGGCAATTGTCGAGTTAAACGCGACGCTCAGACCCGCAAAGATACCATTTGCACGGCGCTCCTCTGTTACGAGTGCAAAGCCGTTCTTAATGGAAGCTTTCGGATCGCTGTTGTCTACCAGTTTGTTATGTAAGTAAACCTCTCCGCTGGCTCTGTGCCTGATACCGAAGATCAATTCAATAACTTCTGTTCTTTTTGCACCGACCAGTCCCGCAAAACCAAGCACTTCGCCTTTACGAAGATCGAAGGATACATCCGTTGCGTTCGGCTGATAAAGTCCGGTCAGATGTTTGACCTGCATCAGCACTTCGCCAGGCTTGTTGGTCTTCGGCGGGAAACGGTTGGTCAGCTCACGGCCGACCATCAGGCTGATGATCTTATCCGTGGTCAGTTCCGCAGAAGGATGGGTATCCACCCATTTGCCGTCACGCATGATCGTGACTGTGTCGGAGATCGCCAGGATCTCTTCCATCTTATGAGAGATGTAGATCAGTCCAACACCCTTTTCTTTCAGGCTTCTCATAATCCTGAACAGGTGATCGACCTCTTTTTCCGTCAGTGAAGACGTCGGTTCGTCCAAAACAATGATCTTTGAATTGTAGGAAACCGCTTTAGCAATCTCAACCATCTGTCTCTGAGAAACGGTCAGATTGCCAACCTTCTCTCTTGGATCGATGTCGATTGCTAAATCTTCAAAAATACGTTTTGTCTCTTCATACATCTTCTTTTCGTCGATAAAAGCACCCTTCTTCGGGTACTTGCCCAACCAAATATTATCCATAACGTTTCTTTGGAGAACCTGATTGAGTTCCTGATGCACCATTGATACACCATTTTCAAGCGCCTGCTTCGGGTCGGTAAATCTTACAGACTTGCCTTCGATCAGGATATCGCCGGAGTCCTCAATGTAGATACCAAATAAACATTTCATAAGAGTGGATTTACCCGCACCGTTTTCACCCATCAGCGCATGGATACTACCACTCTCGAGCTTCAATTGGGCATGATCCAGCGCCTTAACGCCAGGAAATTCCTTACAGATATCACGCATTTCCAATAACGTGCTCATTATACGCTTCACCACGCTTTAAACATTTATTTTAAAACAAGGATGCACAATAAACATGCATCCTTGTTTTTTAAGCAACTATTGCTCAATATCAAATCAGAGAAGCTTCTTATTTGACAAATTCTTTGTAGTTCTCTTTGGTAACTGCTTTGTACGGTACACGGACAGATTTGCCGGTCTCGTCAAATTTCCAAGAGGTTCCTGCGAGCGGATCATTTCCACGAGCAAGGTTGACAGCCAGATCGATAACAGCCTGAGCCTGGTTCTGGTCGTCGTTCAGAACAGTACCGATCATGTCGCCGCTCTCGATGTAATCCATAACTTCCGGCAGAGCGTCAACGCCAGCGACCATGACTTTACCGTTAACTTTGTTAGCGGTCAGGGAGCTTACAACACCCAGAGCCATACCGTCGTTGTTGCAGAGTACGAGTTCGATCTTGTCGCCGTACTGTGCATACCAGTTGTCCATCAGCTCTTTCGCTTTAGCGGTATCCCACATAGCGGTGTCTTCCGGAGCAAGCAGTTCCATTTCGTATCCAGCGTCTTTGATGGTCTTAACAGAATACTCGGTACGAGCTTCTGCGTCCGGATGTCCCGGTTCGCCCTTCATCATGAGGTACTGGATTTTGCCGTCGCCATTCTTATCCCATTTCTTGTCAGCGTCAGCCTTCAGGTAATCGACAACAACGTTACCCTGCTCAACACCGGACTCGGAAGAAGTGGTTCCAACATAGAAGGATTTGTCATATTCCTGCATGGTAGCAAGATCCGGCTCTTTGTTGAAGAAGACGATAGGAATCTCAGCATCCTGTGCTTTCTTCTGAACAACAGCAGCGGCCTGCGGGTCAACCAGGTTGATTGCCAGCGCGTCAACGTTACTGCCGATCATGGTGTCGACCTGGTCGTTCTGGGTGGACTGGTTATTCTGGGAGTCATTCATCGACAGAGTGACTTTGCCGTCCATCTCAGCAACAATCTTATCCATGTCGTTACGGACATAGGACATGAAGTTGTCGTCGTACTTGTAGATGGTAACACCGATGGTTACAGCCTTGTCTTCGCCGCCAGCTGCGCTGGAGCCGTCAGATGCAGAACCTTCGCTGGAGGAAGAGCCGCCGTCGCCGCAAGCTGTCAGCGAGAACGCCATCATACCAGCTAATACTAATGCTAATAACTTTTTCATTTTTTTTCTCTCCTTATGCAAAGTATAAATTAGATTATTTGCTACAAATCACCGTTCGTTTCACAACTTTTCAGAAGCAGATGATTATTGTAGTACTGATTAATACCTTTGCGTAATAATATGGTATACTTTAGATTTGGCGCGCCGCTTGAGAACCCCAAGCAACACCGCCTTAGTACATGAATGATATTACCATAACACGCTGAAATAATCAAGGCTTTCTCCAAAAAATTTCGAGATTCCCAAATAATTCGTCATTATGTATCAAACAGCGGACAAGTTTTTGTGCAGTTTAACTACTTTTTCACATCATAATATTTTAAAAAAATAATTTATTTGGTTTTTTACCCTGAATATGTAAATCACGTATTTTAGATAATATGATTTTCCTGTCGTTTTTTTGTTTTTTTTCGTGAACTATGCATAGCAGTTCGGTTTATTTTTACACATTATTTGTATAAATAAGCCTAAACACTCCGACAGAAATGGATTCATGATTCCTGCACAGCTGATCTCTGTGTTTAGATATCAGCTTTTTGTGCATCTTCAAACATTGCCTCAACCTCTGCGGACGGTTTCTTATCCAGCAGCGAAACGGCCACAACCAGAATCAGCGCCAGCGCGAAGCCCGGAACGATTGAGTACAGTCCGGTGCCCGCAAGCGCCGGGATGTTTTCCCAGAGCAGAACCATCGCGCCGCCGGAAACCATGCCGGCAACCGCGCCCTTCATGGTCATGCGCTTCCAGAACAGCGACAGCAGAATGACCGGTCCAAACGCTGCGCCGAATCCCGCCCAGGCATAGGATACCAGTCCCATAACGGAGTTATTCGGGTCTAATGCTATAATATATGCGATCACAGCGATGACTATGACCGAAATGCGGCTTACCCACATCAATTCCTTCTCACTGGCTTTTTTGCGGATCAGCGCTTTGTAGAAGTCATTGGAAACCGCCGAAGCCGTGACAAGCAGCTGGGAATCCGCGGTGCTCATGACCGCCGCGAGAATCGCAGAAAGCAGGATGCCTGCCAGGAATCCCGGTGCCAGCTTGACGACCAGTTCCATGAAGATGACCTCCGCCGCCTTTGCGTCGGCATACGGCACAGCGCCCTGGCCGGTCAGATATGCATAGCCGAGAATACCGACCAAAACCGAGCAGATCAAGGTGATGGCCACCCAGACCATCGCGATGATTCTGGATTTTTTGATCATGTCGCTGTTTTTGATCGCCATGAACCGAACCAGGATATGCGGCATGCCGAAGTATCCAAGACCCCAGGCCAGGCTGGAGATGATGCCGATGACCGGCAGCGCGCCGCTTCCATCCGCAAACAGGTTTAAGAAGGTGCCGTTGTTGTAGCTTCCCAGCGTCTCCAGGCTGAGTCCGGCCGTGCTGAACGCCGCGACGACCGGAACGATGACGATGGCCAGGAACATCATAATGCCCTGGATAAAGTCGGTCCAGCAGACCGCCTTGAATCCGCCGAGGAAGGTATAGGCGATGATGACCAGCGCGCCGATGGTGACTGCCACGGTATAGTCAATATGGAAGATATGCTGGAACAGTGTCGCACCCGCGCTGAATCCGGATGCTGTGTAAATAAGAAAGAATACAAAGATGATGACGGCGCAGATGCATCTGACCACCGCCGATTTGCTGGCAAAACGGTTCTGCAGGTACTGCGGGATCGTGATGGAGTCGCCCGCAACGCTGGTGAACTTGCGCAGCCGTTTTGCGACGATCTTCCAGTTCAGATAGGTTCCAAGCGCAAGGCCGACGGCGATCCACGCGCCGCTGATGCCGCCGATATACGCCGCCGCCGGCAGGCCCATCAGCAGCCATCCGCTCATGTCGGACGCCTGGGCGCTGAGCGCTGTGACCCATGGGTTCAGTTCCCTGCCTCCCAGAAAATAGTCTTTCATGTTTCGTGATTTCCTGAAGAAATAGACGCCGACACCCAGCATAACCACAAGGTATGCGATGAAGGCAACCAAAATTCCCCAATCCATTGGATAAACACACCTTTCTTCTTATAATATGACACCATTATAATATAAATTGTTCAAAAACACAACACTTTTTTGCATTAAAGCAGTACAATTGTACATCTTTCCTGTCTGCTCCACAGGAATCAGGCTGAAAATAAAGAGAAGGCGTCCCGCATTCAGGACGCCTTCTCTTTATATATAATAGGTAGAAACCCATCGTTGTCTCACGCAGCACCGCGTCGAAACCATACGGTTGGGTTCTATTATGACAGATTCCCGGTCTGATACATGATGACCGACAGTGCGCAGACCGGCGCAGTTTCACAGCGCAGAATGCGGCTGCCCAGCGTTGCGGCATGCACCCCCTGCAAAAGCGCGCAGCGTACCTCTTCTTCGGAAAATCCGCCCTCCGGCCCGATCAGAATGGAGATGGTCCGGTACTCCTGCCTGACCAGCGCGGACAACGCTTCCCCGCCGCCTTCATAGAACAACAGCGGCAGGTCGTCCGCAAGCATGCCGGAGATTGCATCCTGGAAGGAAACCGACTCCTTTACCTGCGGGATGATTCCCCTTCCGGACTGCTTGGCCGCTTCCAGCGCAATCTTCTGATAGCGCTGCTCCTTTTTGCGCATGCTCTTTTGGTCCGGCACCGACACACAGCGCGCCGTGTAGACCGGGATGATCTCAGACACGCCCAGTTCAACCGCCTTCTGCACAATCCATTCGAACTTGTCGCTCTTGGCCAGCGCCTGATAGAGCCGCACCCTGACACTTGGTTCCGTATGGCAGGGTACGGCGTCTTCTATATATAACAGCACATGATCCTGTCCCAGCTCCCGGATGGTACAGCGGTAATCCGTCCCCTGCTGGTCGCTGACGGTGACCGCTTCGCCTTCCTTCATCCGCAGCGACCGGCTCAGATGACGCGCATCCTCCCCTGTCAATGTGACGGTGTCGGATACGGGAGGCACATCGATAAAAAAACGCGGCATCACACGCCTCCCGATGCTTTCTTCTTCCGCGAACAGGTCAGCGCCACCCATCCGCCGCTGGTGCGCGTCTGGTCGATCTGAAAGCCGATCTTCTCAACTGCTTCGGCGACATTGTCATACCGCTCCTCAATGATGCCGGAGATGACAAAAACGCCGTCCGGCTTCAGATACTGCGGAATATCCGGGCAGAGCCGCACAATGACATCCGCGACGATGTTCGCGCAGATGACATCGTAGGTGCCGGTGATTCCCCTGGTCAGATCGCCTTTATAAAAGGAAGTCCTGTCGCTGACGCCGTTGAGCTTCGCATTCTCCCCGGCCGTGCGGACCGCCACGCCGTCGATGTCGCAGCCGACCGCGGATTTCGCGCCCAGCAGCACCGCCGAAACCGACAGGATGCCGCTTCCACAGCCGACATCCAGTACGGTTTTGGTGTTGTCGATGTGCTGCTCCAGCAGCTGCATGCACAGCCTGGTCGTGTCGTGCGAGCCGGTGCCGAACGCCATACCCGGGTCGAGGATGATCACAACCTCGCCGGGCTTTGCCGAATAGTTTTCCCAGGACGGGCAGACCACCAGATGCTCTCCCACCTTGGTCGGATGGAAGTACTTCTTCCAGGCGGTCGCCCAGTCCTCCTCGCTGACGCTGTTGCAGTTGATGGTATAGGCGATCTGTTCGCTTTTGAGACGGTCCTCCAGGAACGAGATCGCTTCGCGCGGATTCTCCGCCGGGCTGATGTATACATGGATGATCGCGGTCTGCCGGTCACGCTGCAGCAGCTCCTCGTCGATCAGGTCGATATGTGCGATTTTCGGGGCTTCGGTGGTCAGGTCGGAATAGTCTTCGATATAGATGCCGTATGGGACGACCATCTGGGCGATCGAGGAGGCGACCTCCAGATGGCCGGTCGGGATCGAGACGAGTATTTCGGTCCAGTTCATCAGTCTTTTCCTCCCATGGCGTCCTTGAGCTTGTCGAAGAAGCTTTTGCGCTTCTCATAGTTCCGGTCGCCGGTCAGCTTGTCGAAGGCCTTGAGCGCATCCTTCTGCTTGGTATTCAGGTTTTTCGGCACCTCGATGCTGATGCGCACATACTGGTCGCCGCGGGTCGAACGTCCGATATGCGGCACACCCTTGCTCTTGAGCCGGAAGATGGTGCCCTGCTGGGTACCTTCGCTGATGTTGTACTTGACCTTGCCGTCCACGGTCGGGACGATGATTTCGGAGCCGAGCGCCGCCTGCGCAAACGAAACCGGGACCTCGCACCAGATGTCGAAGCCGTCGCGCTCAAACAGCGGATCCGGACGCACCGATACCGTGACCATCACGTCGCCGTTCGGGCCGCCGTTGACGCCGTGGTCGCCCTGGTTACGCACCGCGAAGGTCTGCGCGTCATCGATGCCGGCCGGGACATTGACGTCCATCTTGACGTTTTTCCGCACCCTGCCAAGGCCGTTGCAGTCCTTACAGGGCTTGGTGATGATGCGTCCCTTTCCCGAGCATCTCGAACAGGTCTTGGCGGTCTGGATCACGCCGAACGGCGTGCGCTGCTGGATCTTGATCTGGCCGGAGCCGTTGCAGTCCGGACAGGTTTCCGGCGCGCTTCCGCCCGCCGAGCCGGTGCCCTTGCAGGTATCGCAGTGCTCCAGCCGCTTGAACTCGATCTTCTTTTTACATCCCTTGACCGCTTCCATAAACGACAGGCCGAGATTGATGTTGATGTTGTTTCCGCGGATCGGCGCGTTCGGGTTCCGCGTGCGGGTCGAGCCGCCGAAGCCGGATGAGAACCCGCCGCCGAAGATGTTCTCGAAAATGTCGCCGATGTCGCCGAAATCGAATCCGCCGGCAAAGCCGCCGCCCGGTCCGCCCGCGCCGAAGTTCGGATCGACGCCCGCATGGCCGAACTGGTCGTATTTTGCGCGCTTCTCCTTGTCGGAGAGCACTTCATAGGCCTCGTTGACCTCCTTGAACTTGGCCTCCGCCTCTTTGTCCCCGGGATTCAAGTCCGGGTGATATTTCTTAGCAATGGTGCGGTAGGCCTTCTTCAGCTCGTCGTCCGAGCAGCCCTTCTGTACGCCCAGCACCTCATAATAATCGCGTTTCTCCGGCAAACAAACCACCTCACTTTATTTTTACACAACTCAAAGGGCCAAAGCGTGAATGTTTTTCAGAAAAGGCGGGAAGCCGTGACCTCCCGCCTCTCCGGTTCATCCGCCGTTTCGGCGGCATTCATGCTCGTAGCCCCTGAGGAACTCTATCTACTTTTCAGAAGATTATTTTTTGTCATTGATGTCCTTGTCGTCGTCAACATCCTTGTAGTCGGCATCCACAACGCCGTCGTCCGGCGGGGTCACGTTGATGTCGTCGGCATTCTGTCCGGCAGCGCCTGCCGCCTGATAGGCCTTCGTGGAGACTTCGTAGAATTTCTTCTGAAGGTCCTCCTGTTTTGCCTTGATGTCGTCGATGTTCGTACCCTTGAGCGCTTCCTTCAGCGCGTCGATCTTGGTCTGCAGCTCGGACTTGTCGCCCGCGTCGAGCTTGTCGCCGAGGTCGGTGATGGCCTTCTCACACTGATAGACCATCTGGTCCGCGCCGTTGCGGGTGTCGATCTCCTCGCGGCGTTTCTTGTCTTCCTCGGCAAACTGCTCCGCTTCCTTGACGGCCTTTTCAATGTCGTCCTTGGACATGTTGGTCGAAGAGGTGATCGTGATGTTCTGCTCCTTGCCGGTGCCGTTGTCCTTAGCTGAGACGTGCACGATGCCGTTTGCGTCGATGTCAAAGGTGACCTCGATCTGCGGAACGCCCCTCGGCGCCGGCAGGATGCCGTCGAGATGGAACATGCCGAGCGTCTTGTTGTCCTTGGACATCTCGCGCTCGCCCTGCAGGACGTGGACCTCAACCGAGGTCTGGTTGTCGGCAGCGGTCGAGAAGACCTGGGATTTTTTGGTTGGTATGGTGGTGTTGCGCTCGATGATCTTGGTGAAGACGCCGCCGAAGGTTTCGATGCCGAGGGACAACGGGGTGACGTCGAGCAGCAGGATGCCCTTGACATCGCCGCCGAGCACGCCGCCCTGAATCGCCGCGCCGACCGCGACGCATTCATCCGGGTTGATGCCCTTGAACGGTTCCTTGCCGGTGTAGCTCTTGACCGCGTCCTGTACAGCCGGGATTCTCGTGGAGCCGCCGACCAGCAGCACCTTGTGCAGGTCGTTCGGAGTCAGTCCCGCATCGGAGAGCGCCTGGCGCATCGGGCCCATGGTCGCTTCGACGAGGTCCGCGGTCAGCTCGTTGAATTTCGCGCGGGTCAGGGTCATATCGAGATGCTTCGGGCCGGTCGCATCCGCCGTGATGAACGGCAGGTTGATGTTCGCCTGTGTCACGCCCGAAAGCTCAATTTTCGCTTTTTCCGCAGCCTCTTTCAGACGCTGCATCGCCATCTTATCGCCCCTGAGATCGACGCCGGATTCCTTCTGGAATTCGCTTGCCAGATAGTCGATGACCCTCTGGTCAAAATCGTCGCCGCCCAGACGGTTGTTTCCGGCGGTTGCGAGAACCTCCTGCACGCCGTCGCCCATCTCGATGATTGAGACGTCGAAGGTGCCGCCGCCGAGGTCGTATACCATGACCTTCTGTTCGTGCTCTTTATCCATGCCGTATGCCAGCGCCGCGGCAGTCGGCTCGTTGATGATGCGCTTGACGTCGAGTCCGGCGATCCTGCCGGCATCCTTGGTTGCCTGTCTCTGCGCGTCGGTGAAGTAAGCCGGTACGGTGATGACCGCTTCGGTGACCGGTTCGCCGAGGTAAGCTTCCGCATCGGCTTTCAGCTTCTGCAGAACCATCGCGGAGATTTCCTGCGGCGTGTAATTCTTGCCGTCAATTGTCGTTTTAAAATCGGAACCCATATGGCGTTTGATCGAACTGATGGTCCGGTCCGGATTGGTGATCGCCTGACGCTTTGCAACCTGGCCGGCCAGACGTTCGCCGGTCTTCGTGAATCCGACAACCGACGGGGTGGTTCTGGCGCCCTCAGCGTTCGCGATGACGACCGCCTCGCCGCCTTCCATAACGGCTACGCAGGAGTTTGTGGTTCCCAAGTCTATACCAATGATTTTTCCCATAAGATTACCTCCAGTTCTGATTGTGTACCATTCATTTTATTTTGAGCATATTGTCTTGTTATCTATACATTATATAAAAGCCCTTCCGGCTTTCCTGCAATGTATGGTTCCGGCTAGAAGCCGGAAATTCGGGGTGCTAATTGGCCACTTTTACCATCGCGAACCGAATGATCCTGTCTCCCATCTGGTAGCCCTTCTGGAAGACCTCGACAATCTGGTTTTCTTCCATATTGTCATCGTCGACATGGGCGACGGCATGGTGCAGATTCGGGTCAAACAGTCCGCTGCAGTCGATCTCCTCGACGCCCAGTTTTCCAAAGACCTCATAGATGCCGTTTAAGACCATCTGCATGCCCTTCTGGAATTCGGTATCGGAGCATTCACAGGCCATGGCGCGTTCAAAATTGTCCACAACCGGCAGGAACGCTTCAATCGTGCTGGATACCGCTTCCGGATAGATGGCCGACTTCTCGCGCTGGGTGCGCTTTCTGAAGTTGTCATACTCCGCAAGCGTCCGAAGCAGCTTTTCGTTCAAATCGCCGACCTGCTGTTCGAGCGCCGCGATGTCCTCAGCCCTGCTTTCCTCCTGAACGGCCTCTTCCGCATGCTCCTGCGGGGAAGCTTCCTGTTCGGTGTTACCTTGTGCCTTTTCCTTCGGCGGGTCCTGATGTTTCTGCTTTTTCTTCTTATCATCCACAGCTGGTATGCTCCTTTCGATCCTAGATGGATTGGTGACTGTTGTAATCTATCATAAATGTAGAATCTGCACATTTACGGCTGGTCGTTCTGGCTCTCGATCGTATCGGCCAGCAGCCTGCCCAGAGTATCGGCAAAATACCGCAGATGCGGGATCAGCCTGGAATAGTCGATCCGCACCGGTCCGATGACGCCGATGGCGCCGCCGTCCATTCTGCCGATCTTGTACTTCGCAACGACCACACCCAAATCCTCCAGCTCATACTGTTCGGCCTCCTTGCCCAGAATCACCTTTACCATATCGTTCAGGCTGCTGTCAATCAGGCTGGTCAGCATCTTGCGGTTGTTGAGGAAGGTGAACAGCTCGTGCGCGTGGTCGTTCAGTTCCCGGTAAGCCAGCAGATTGGTCTGGCCGCCCAGGATGAAGTTGCCCTCTTCAATTTCCCGGCATATCTCATAGATACTCACGAGCAGCGGAGAAAATACAACGCTGTATTCCCCAAGCGAAACGAGCAGCGTTTCGATAAAGGCCAGCGTGATATTTTCCAGCGTCCGGTTTTTAAACCGGTCATTGACGAACTTTACGAAGAAGTCCAGCACATCGTAAGAAAGCTGGAATCCAACCCGGCAGACCTTGCTTTTGACCACGCCGTTTGAAGCCATAACCAGCACCACCGCCGTGGTCCTGCCGGCCTTCATGATCTCGATGCGGTTGATGACCGCATCGTGCGGCGTCAGGGTCGTGGTCACGGTCGCGCAGCTTGTGAACTGCGCCAGCGCTTCGCAGGCATCCTGCAGCAGCTTGTCGGGATCGGGATCCTTGACGTTGAACAGCGCGTCGATTTCGTTCTTTTCGGTTTCGGTCAGCGGCTTTATATCCATCAGCCGGTCAATATAGATGCGGTATCCCTGGTAGGACGGCACCCTTCCGGACGATGTGTGCGGCTGTTCGAGGATGCCGAGCTCGGAGAGCGCCGCCATCTCGTTGCGCACCGTCGCGGAGGAAACCGGAAAATCCAGCATGCTGCAGACCGTCTTGGAGCCAACCGGTTCGCCCGTATTGATGTATGCTTCCACAATAGCTGCCAGAATCTTCAGTTTTCTTTCATCAAGTTCCACAGCCATCACCTCTTTTACATTCCATACGTGCTGTATACAAACTTGTTTCGTGTTTCCGTTTCAGGTTTAGCACTCTATATCCTTGAGTGCTAAATAGAATTTATCACGTTTAGGTGGCACTGTCAAGGCATTTCATAGTTTCTTTACAAAATTCTTTCCCGCCGTCTTTTTATCAGAAGCTTCCAGTACAATTTCCTATTTTATAGTGTTCACGTTTTTTCTGGAATATATCACCTGCATAAAAATATTTGTTTTCCAATCCGACCAAATTCTAATAAACTTTTTGATCAAAAGTGTTGACATGTCCAAAGAACTATGGTATTATATTATGCGTTACGACAAGCAGCACGGAGAGGTGTCCGAGCGGTTTAAGGAGCTGGTCTTGAAAACCAGTGACTCGTCAGAGCCGTGGGTTCGAATCCCACCCTCTCCGCCACACCTCATCTTTAAATGGAGACGTACTCAAGTTGGTGACGAGGCTCCCCTGCTAAGGGAGTAGGCCGGTTAATAGCTGGCGCGAGAGTTCGAGTCTCTCCGTCTCCGCCAATATCTAAAACCCGAATCTGGCATTTTGATTATAAAAGTCGTTTTCGGTTGCGTATGAACCAGGGATTGTATCCCTGGTTTTTCGCATTTATAACGCTGTTTTTATAGAAAGCAAAGAGCGGACGAGTCAATCTCGCCCGCTCTTTGTTATTTTATTTTGTTCGTGTCTGCTGTTTCGTCGTTTCCCTTGTCCCACAACTGCGGCGTTTCGTCCGCATCATCTATAACACCGTGAATGGCCTGTTCTATCTCAACATAGGAAACCAATTTCTCATTGTTGAATTTATCAAGGATACACGACATTTTAACCGCCGAATATTCTAAATACATTCTCTCATCGTCAAGAAAAAAGCAATCAATCGGCACTTGCAAAACCTGTGAAATATCGTACAGCATAGGAACGCTCGGTAAATTTAATCCGCGTTCGATTTGTGTAATATGATTTGTTGACTTATGGATTAACTCACCGAGTTTTGCTTGAGTAAGCCCCGACTTATTTCGAAAAAACTTGATTCTCTCTCCAAGTTTCGCGGCATTCATTGCCTTCATACATACCCGCCCCACATCTAATAATATCAAGGAATTTTCTTACTGTGATAATATCATTATACTGTAGGACAGAGTTATACAAAAGAAAGTGAAAACATTATAATATTCCTTAAAACTAAATATTTCATTGACGATTAACACTAATAACATTATAATTTTCTCTTGTAATGCTATTTCTTTAAGGGAGGAATATAAATGTCATTCGTCAAACGTCTTGCAGGTAAATATATCCGCAAAGTGGACGAGCGAAACCGGATTGCTTTACCAACAATCTTCACAAGCAACATTGAAAACGAGGGCTTCTTTGCAGAACGTGAGGGGGGGGAAAATTCTTCTTGTTCCCCACACTCGCGGAGAAGCTTTTGAGAAAGATGCGGTCATTTTATTACCGGACGAACTTAACCGCATTATCGTCCCTGAATTTTTATTAACCTCGCGGGTTTATTGTGTTTCTGTTGTTGAGGACAGAATCATGTTAGAGCCTTTTAGCCCGTCTTGTTCTCTGTGTGGAGAAACGAAAGAGAAAAACTCCCATGTAGAATTGTTTTTGTACGATAATCGAGTTTATTTTTGCGGTGATTGTCTCAAATGGCTAAGCAACGGGAGAGAATCGGCGTCAAAACTCGGCGATGTTTTTATAATCGACCGCTTTCAGTCTGAAAGCATGAAGAACAGAGAGGACAAAACAGACGGCTACAACAACGAAATCAAAACCATCACTTAAACTGGTGATATGCACAGGCCCTAGAAGGAAAGAGACACAGAAAAACTGTCATTTGCATCACATGCACTGCAGCTGCTAAAGCAGTTATATCTCTATTGCTTCTCACTTTGAGCGAAATGATTGTTGTCATTCGCTTCGCTCTATCCTCAAAGCTTAAGCTTTTTATTCTCACCGGCATAGCCGGTGGTTTTGTTACGCTAAAGCTACAAGAAAGCCTGGAGGCGCCGATTGGCGCCTCCAGGCTTTTTGTGCTTTCACATCATATATTTACAGTTCCTGCTTTTTGCGTCCTGCCAGAATGAGGGCTGCCACAAATGCCAGCAGCATGACCGCTGAAATCGCGACCATCGGGAAAACATCTCCGGTATTCGCGTTTCCGCCCGCGCTCTGGGAGCTTCCGCTCTGCGAGCCGGTTTGTGAACCGCCGCCGGATGCGCCGGAACTGCTGCTGTCACCCGGCCTGCTGGAAGCATCTGTTTCTTCCAGCGCGCCGAACGCCGCTTTCAACTCATCATACGCAGCTTTGAGCTGTTCGGCGCTCGCCTGCGTATTGTCAAGGACCATACCCGCAGCCTCCAGCGCATTCTGGAATACCTGCCAGCTTTCGTTTGTATAGCTGCCCTTCTCAAGCTCCCTGTATTCATTGTAAAGATCGCGCAGACTGCTTCTCCATGCGGATGCATCGGACGTCCAGAGGACGTTTTCGGCAAAGGCGGTGAACATCTGCGGCCAGAATTCCCAGTCATGCGCGCCGTTTCGGACGTCATAGGAATACTGGACGCCCTTCGCGGTCAGCTTCTCCGCAAAGGCGTTCATGCTCTTAAGCCTTCGGTCCTGTGCGCCCATGCCAAGCATGACCGTCGGCACGTTCAGGCCCTCAATGCCCTCCAGGTCCATCGACGCCACCTGCGCCGAGCTCCAGATGCCGAAGTATCCGTATGCCGCCGGATGCGCCAGGTACAGCCTTGCCGTCATGGTGCCGCCCAGGGACAGGCCGCAGTAGGCCATCTCGTCGACATTGTTTGAGACATTGTAATGCTTCTCAATATACGGCTTGATGTTATCCATCTGGTTTTGGGTGGAGTCGGCAACCTCGCTGTTGTTCATGGCGACGACAACGGCCGGTTCGGTCTTGCCTTCCGCCACCAGGTTATCCATGATGTTTGGCAGGCATCCGTCGTTCATCCAGTCCAGCTCGCTTCCGCCGCTGCCGTGGGAGATGTAGATCACTTTATACGGCTGAGCACGGTTCTCATCATAGCCGTAAGGCAGATAGACGGCCAGTTCCCGGTCGTTTTCTCCTTCCTTGTAGGAATCGAATACAACGGTTCCGTTCTGTCCGTTCCGCGGCAGCTCGACCGAGCGGTCGACATCCTGTTTGGATGAGTCAAACGGCAGGTACACCATGCTGAAATTCGCTTCCCTGCCGGTGATGGTGTTGACAAGCGGCTTGTTTGCCGGGTCGGTTGTGCTGACGCCGTCCACGATATAGCGGTAGGAGAATCCGCCGCTTGGCAGCGGCATCGTCAGTACCCAGGTTCCGTCTCCAACGTTGATCATATCCTCGGTGTAGCCCTTTTCGTCCAGATTCATCGGGAACATATCTTTTTCCCATTCATACGGGCTGTATTTCACATATACACCGTTCTCCTCGCGGTAGAAGCCGAAGAGATCGCTGAAGATTTTGACATCCTTCGCGTCCGTGTTTTTGTATACGAAGGTCGCGGTATAGCCGGTTGGGGAACCTGCGTCTTCCTTGACGGTCACGCCTTCGGTGTAACCGGCGTTGTCCTTCCACAGGACATTTTTGGCAAAGGCGGTGAACATCTGCGGCCAGAATTCCCAGTCATGCGCGCCGCTGCGGACATCGTAAGAATAATCGATGCCCTTCGCGGTCAGCTTCTCCGCAAAGGTGTTCATGCTGCCAAGCCTTCTGTCCTGCGCGCCCATTCCCAGCATGATGGTCGGCTCATCCAGGCCGTCGATGCCTTCCAGATCCATCGACGCGACGCGGGCGGAGCTCCAGATGCCGAAATATCCAAACGCTTTCGGATGCGCAAGATAGATCTCCCCTGCCAGCGTTCCTCCCGCGGAAAGTCCGCAGTAGGCGGTGTCCGCAACCTCTTTGGAGACGTTATAGTTCGCGTTGATATACGGCATGATGTTTTCCATCTGATTCTGTACAGAATCCTTCACCTCGCTGTAATCCATCGAGACGACAACCGCCGGTTCGGCTTTGTTTTCCGCCACCAGGTTGTCCATGATGTTCGGCACGCATCCGTCGTTCATCCAGTCCAGCTCGTTTCCGCCGCTTCCGTGGGCGATATAGATCACCTTATACGGCTGAGCACGGTTCTCATCATAGCCGTAAGGCAGGTAGATCGCCAGCGGACGGTCATGCTCGTCTTCCTTGTATGAATCGAATACAACGGTTCCGTTCTGCCCCTTCCGAGGCAGCTCGATCGAACGGTCGATATCCTGCTTCGACGAATCGAACGGCAGGTACACCATGCTGAAGTTTGCTTCCTTACCGGTGATGGTATTGGTAAGCGGTTTGTTCGCCGGGTCGGTCATATGAATCCCGTCCACGACATAGCGGTAGGAGAATCCGCCGCTTGGCAGCGGCATCGTCAGCACCCAGGTACCATTTCCGACGTTTTTCATGCCTTCGGTATAACCCGCTTCGTCCAGGTTCATCGGGAACATGTCCCTTTCCCACTCATGCGGGCTGTATTTCACATAGGTGCCGTTCTCCTCCCGATAGAAGCCGAAGAGATCGCTGAAGATTTTGACATCCTTCGCGTCCGCGTTCTTGTACACGAAGGTCGCGGTATAGCCGGTCGGGGAATCCGCGTCCTTCTTGACCGTGACGCCCTCGGTGTAATCTGTACGGCCGTCCGCCAATGCGAAGCTTGGAACGATGCTCAGCAGCATCAGGACAGCAAGCAGAACAGACAGCAGCTTTTTACCATTGTTTCTCATTAAAAATCCTCCTTAAACTTTTTTTAAAAACCAGCCTACAACGTTTGATTTTTTTGTGTATGATGGTATAATTAATAATATATCAACTCAAAAAATTGTACAATATGAAATAAAACGATACGTTGTCGAAATCGACCACCCATTGAACAAATCCTGCAAAATTGTAAAATTAGAACACCATATTTGTAATTTATCTCACCATTTGTCGTATCTTACAACCATCATTGTTTCAATAGAAGGAGAGTTTTTATGATTCGCGTTCTGCTAGCCGACGACAACAAGTCTTCTTTAGATTATTTTGCCGAGATGATCGACTGGGAAAGGTATGGATTCCAGCTTGTATCGACCGCCGTCGATGGGGAAAACGCCTGGATGGACTTTCAGAAGCACCATCCGCAGCTGGTCATCACCGACATCCAGATGCCGGTCCTGTCGGGGATCGAGCTGACGGAGAAGATCAACGCGGCCGCACCGGACACAGTCGTCATCTTCCTGTCCAGCTACAGCGAATTCAAATACGCACAGGCCGCCTTGAAGCTGAAGGTATTCGACTATCTGCTGAAGCATGAGACGGAACCGGATACCCTGCTCAAAAAGCTTTTCGCTGTCAAGGAGCATCTGGAAAAACAGGGCCAACAGAAAAAAATCCTCTCCGAGGATGAGCTGCTGAATCTCTATCAGGAATATGTCCACGGGCAGCAGACCGTCAAACCGAAATACTATCCGGTTCTGAAGCACCGGTACGATTTCTATTATATAGAACAGAATCACATCCTTGAGGCGATGGCCCGGCATCTGCCGGACAGCACGCCTTTGATATCGGAGGCGCTGCTGAAGCAGACCTGCTATCAGGACTTCCCAGATGTCTCCGCCGTCATCAAAACCGCGCCGTATCAGTATCTGGTGCTGGCCCGCACCAGAGAGGAAACGCTGCAGATGGGCTATCAGCTCCGGGACAGGCTGGAGGACATGCTGCAGGCAAGCTTTTCCGCGGTGATCCTGGGGCAGTCCCTGTCGTCCGGGGAATGTATGCAGCGGTATCTCTCGCTCTCTGAACAGCTCTCCCAGCTTTATTTCTATCCGGTGTCCTCCGTCATTGACAGCGGCTACCTGCAGAACCGCGGCGACGATTCCGCGTTCCTGCAGGATACCGGCGGCCTGCAGAAGACGCTTGCGCAGCGTGAAAGGCCGTCGGTCCATCTGGTGGACGAATGGTATTCCAAAGCAATCCAGCTGAAACACTATCCCAGCTTCTGCCGGATTACGGAGCTGTTCCTGACCGATCTTCTGCAGTACCACCAGCGCATCATCGACGTCGGTTCCGGACAGATATTTTCCGTCACAGATCCAAGCGCGCCGGCCTTCTGGTGCGATGCGTATTCGATCTATCAATGGGTCAAACAGCAGTATGCCCGTCTCCTGCGGATCCTCCCCGACACAAAATCCCGCTATTCCGAAATTGTCAGCGAAACCATCGACGTGATCAGCAGGCGGTATATGGACGTCAACCTGAACGTGGACGAACTCGCATCCCAGCTGCACGTCAGCGTGAGCGGGCTCAACACCATCTTCAAAAAGGAAACCGGACAAACGGTCTGGAAGATGATTGTAAAAACCCGTATGGAGCATGCCCGAAAGCTGCTGGAGCAGAACGAATATTCCATCTCAGAAATCTGCACAATGGCCGGCTACAATTCCCTGTCCTACTTTTCAAAGGTATTTCGGAAGACCTTTGACATCTCGCCGCAGGCGTACAGGAGGCAGAACCATGAAAAGACCGGGCATTAATTCGTTGGCACAGAAAGGCATCCTGCTGATCGTCTCCATCGGCCTTGCGTTCATCCTGCTGATCAGCCTCTTCCTGCCGGATATTCTGTACAGCATCATGAAGCCGCATATCTCCAGCTACGTCTCAAGTCTGATCAATGCCAATACCATCCGGCAGAGCGTCATCTGGCGGTTGAACCGCGTCGCGTTCACCGGGCATGACGACGACGAGCTCAAGGAATGGCTGCTGACCTACGAACAGGGCGAGCAGGATGACGCATTGAAGGAGAAGATTCTATCCAAGGTGCCGGTCCAGAAGGTCGGCGTCGGCGGGTATCAAATCCGCGGGGAGGGGGCCATCTCCGTCACCACCTATTCGATGATCTACATCAACGGCGGGGATACTTTTTACCAGCCGGAATCACGAAAGATCGCGTCCATTGTGCTGGAGTCCGATTGGATTCACACGCTGTCCCCCGATATGAGCTACACTTATTCCCCGGTCATCTACTCCGACAGCCGGGAGATTCCCAGTATCATCTGCTTTACGATCCCCATCAGGATGGACGAACTGGACGGCTATATCATCCATATGCTCGATTTTTCCTGCATCCAGACGCAGTTCCGGGAGCTTGAGGACATCGGCATCCATGATTATATGCTTCTCCAGCAGGACCGGGTGCTTTATCAGAATCCGGACACCCATATCAAGCTTGACAGATATCCGGATTGGATGTATCAAGGCGTCCAGTATCAGACCATGGTGCAGGATACCGGGGAGGGCATGGACTTCATGACGCTGTGCTCCTATCAGGAAGAGGACTTCCGGGTCGTCGTGCATGCGGATAAAAAAACACTGCTGGCGCCGTATCAGCAGATTTTCTTTCTGATACAGCTGATCATCTATGTGATCATCCTGACGCTGCTGGTGACCATCCTGCTCGCGTCCAGGGGATCGCTCCGCCGGCTGACGAAGCTCAACCAGAAGATGGACTGTGTCAAACAGGGCGATTATGACGTCACTCTCAAGGACCCTAAAGAGGATGAAATCGGGAATCTCGCACAGACCTTCAACATGATGCTTGGCACCATCAAGCAGGATATCGATCACAAGGTGGAGAGCGAACGCAAGGAACAGCAGATGCAGTACAGCCTGCTGGTCTCCGCGATCGATCCCCACTTCATCTACAACACGCTGAACGTCATCACAATCCTGGCGCGCAGGCAGAAATGCAGTGAAATCGTCAGCGTAAACAAGGCCCTGATCGGCACACTGAAGGACCGGCTGACCACCAAAAACTGCAAAACCTTCGACAGTCTTGCGGTCGAACGGGAGGTTCTGGACCAGTACATGATCATCCAGTCCTATCTGTGCCACAACAACATCGACTACACGTTTGAGGTCTGCGACGATGATCTGGCCCTTCAGATTCCAAAAAATATCCTGCAGCCGCTGGTGGAAAACTGCATCAAGCACGGCTTGCTTCCCCATAAAGACGCCGATACCAGAGAAATTCTGGACGGCATGATCAGAATCTCCGTGCAAAGGCAGGAAGACCGTCTTCGGATTTCCATTGCCGACAACGGCGTCGGCATGGATGACAGCCAGATTGAAACCTATTTTTACCGGGACCTGCAGTCCATTGTAGAATCTGAGTCCGAGCATATCGGCATCTATAATATCCGCATGCGGCTCTCTTATCTGTATCAAGACCGATGTCAATGGATGGTTCAGAGTGAAAAAGGAAAAGGAACCGTCATCACGCTGATGCTGCCGGTTGACCCGGACAAATCAGCAACATAGAACCGGCAGCATAGAATCGGCTTTATAAACTCTTTCCGTCGGTACATTATCATTCTTCCTGCCCGATGCGGGCGGCAGTTCACCATGAACTGCCGCCCGCTTTTTGTCCTCTCAATTGCCAAAGCTTTTGCCGTCACGTATGCATTCGCCGCAAAGCCATCGGCCTGTTCCAACCCCCGAAATATCTTTGCCGCCTGCTTCGCTTTGAACCGGAAACATACGCAGATGAGAAAACCTGTTCCAGCCACGACACGCGGCCCGCACGTGTCCTTACAGGATTTACCGGTTCCATTTTTCAAAAATCTATGTTAATATGATTTTGTTGAGAAAAATGTTATTTTATAGAATTTAAAACAGGAGGAAGAGATTATGAAACGAATTTTGTTATCTTTGATAGCAGTCATCGCCATGTCGGCTACCGTTATAATCCCTTTAGACATAGAAAAATCCAGACAGGACAGCATTTACAAAACATCAGAAAACAGCAGTTCTTCGGACAGGAGCTCGGCCAGCGGCACGCGTTCCGCTTCTGAAGACACAAGCGATACAGAAGCCGTCTCCGATGCATCCGCCGAAGAGGAAACGACAGGCTCCAACTCCGCGGACAGCTCCGCAGCGAGCACACCGGCGGGTGCCGGCAAACGGACCGGCGAGCAGCAGAAACAGGCCGTGTCTTCTTCTGACGCCCCACAGACCTCTTCGCGGCCTCAGGCATCCCCGCCGTCAGCTTCGAAGCCGCAGAATTCCCAGCCGTCGGCATCCAAACCGCAGACCTCCAAGCCGTCAGGGCCTTCGTCGGGTTCCAACAGCTCGAATTCTTCACGCCCAAGCGTATCGATTCCGGAGTCCTCAAAGCCATCCAGTTCCAAGCCGCAAGCACCGGAAACAGATAACGGCAGCCTGTCCTACGCGCAGCAGGTGGTGAATCTTGTAAACAAAGAGCGGGCCAAAGAGGGACTCAGCGCCCTTTCCATCAGCCAGCCAGCCGCCGCGGCAGCACTGGTACGGGCCAAAGAGATTGAGGGCAGCTTCTCCCACACCCGTCCCAATGGCAGCAGCTTCAGCACGGCCCTGACCGAGCAGGGCGCCCGATACAGAAGCTCCGGCGAAAACATCGCCTGGGGCCAGAAAACGCCGGAGCAGGTCATGCAAGGCTGGATGAACAGCCCCGGGCATCGTGCCAACATCATGAGCCCGAACTTCACATCCATCGGCGTCGGCTATTACCGCAGCGCTTCCGGCACAAACTACTGGACGCAGCTGTTTATCGGCTAATATAAGCCGCGTTCTTACCCGGGCGATGGATCGTCATCTTTGTTCGGTCGGTTGATGGTCATCTTTGCCCAGTCAATTGATGGCCGCCCATGCTCAATCAACGGATTGTCGTCTTTACCCTATCAATCGATGGTTATCCGCTGGCTTGCATGGACTCCGCAAAAGAATCAAGAAAACACCTGTCTGCTTGCCGGACAGGTGTTTTTGCATGTTTCTCCAGTCTATCATTTCAGCTCCCCTGTCAGCTCAGACGCAACCACTATGATATCCCGTCACAGCCCGGATGACAACAAAAAGGCATGAAAAGCTGTACATCTTCAGTCAAAATTCTTTTTTCTTGTTGTGCTTTTTATTCAAAAATGCTATAATATTTCTGGTTGAATGAGATAAAATTTTGAAAGAATTTGATGAAACCGGTCCCCGCCGGAGAAGAGCAATGAAAGGAATGAAATCCATGCCGAATTATTATCAGCCCGAGATCGAATGCGCATCCCGGGAACAAATCCGGGCCTGGCAGGATGAACGTCTTGTCAATACGGTCCGGCACGTCTACAAAAATGTGCCTTATTACCGCGAAATGATGGATCAGAAAGGGGTTTCGCCGGATGACATCCGGTCGGTGGACGATCTGCACAAGCTCCCCTTCCTGACCAAGGATGATTTGAGAAACGCCTATCCCTACGGCCTGCTGGCCATGCCGCTCAGCGACTGCGTACGCATCCAGTCCACCAGCGGAACAACCGGCCGCCGGGTGGTTGCATTCTATACACAGCACGACATCGACCTGTGGGACGACTGCTGCGCGCGCGCCATCATGGCGGCGGGAGGCACCAAGGACGACGTCGTTCATGTCAGCTACGGCTACGGCCTCTTTACCGGCGGACCGGGACTCAACGGCGGTTCGCACAAGGTCGGCTCCCTGACCCTGCCGATGTCCTCCGGCAACACCGAACGCCAGATCCAGTTTATGTGCGACCTCGGTTCCACCATTCTCTGCTGCACGCCTTCCTATGCCGCATACCTGGCGGAAAGCATCCATGAACGCGGCATGCAGGATCAGATCAAGCTGAAGGCCGGCATCTTCGGCGCGGAAGCCTGGAGCGAGGAGATGCGGCAGGATATCCAGAATAAGCTGGGCATCAAAGCATATGATATCTATGGGCTGACAGAGATTTCCGGCCCGGGCGTCTCGTTCGAATGCAGCGACCAGACCGGTATGCACATCAACGAGGACCACTTCATCGCGGAGATCATCGACCCGAATACCGGCGAGGTGCTCCCGGACGGCGAAAAGGGCGAGCTGGTCTTCACCAGCATCACCAAAGAGGCCTTCCCGCTTCTGCGCTACCGTACCCGGGACATCTGCGTGCTGAACCGTGAACCGTGCTCCTGCGGCCGCACCCATGTCAAGATGTCCAAACCGATGGGACGTTCGGACGACATGCTGATCGTCAAGGGCGTCAACGTCTTCCCATCCCAGATCGAAACCGTGCTGATGAACAAGGGCTATCCGGCCAACTATCAGATCATTGTCAGCCGTGAGAACAACAGCGATAAGATCGAGGTCCTTGTCGAGATGACGCCGGAGATGTTCTCGGATGAGCTTTCCCGCGTATCCGCCAAGGAAAAGGAACTGGTCGACGCGATGAAGGCCATGCTGGGCATCTATGTCGTTGTCAAGCTCGTCGCGCCGAAGAGCATCGCGCGCAGCGAGGGCAAAGCCGTCCGCGTCGTCGATAAACGCAAACTGTATTGATAAAAGGAGGCGTGAATGCTATGACTGCGAAACAAATCTCGGTTTTTTTAGAGAACAAACCCGGCCAGCTTGCGGAATTCACCAAACTTCTGGAAAAGAACCAGATCAACATGTGCGCGCTGTCGCTGGCGGATGCGGAGGATTTCGGCATCCTGCGCATCATTGTGGATGATTCCTACAAAACCGCCTGTGTGCTTAAGGACGCCGGTTATGTCTTCTCGATCACCAAGGTTCTGGCGGTGGAGATACCCGACAAGCCCGGCAGCCTGGTCCATATGCTGGAAATGCTCGGCGAAAACGATGTCAATCTGGAATACACCTACGCCTTCACGATCCGCAAAGCGGACCGTGCATATATGATCCTGCGCGTGGCGGATAACGAAAGGGCGATCGAAGTTCTTTCGAAGAACGGCGTCAAGCTGATCTGCCAGGACAATCTGTCCGATCTGTTTGCGGACTAAAGAAAAAGATATCAGGCCGGGAAATGACAAACGCATTCCCCGGCCTTTTTGTATCTGCAGAGCGGACAGGCATCCCCCGCCCCGGGATGCTTTTATCTTCTTTACATCCATGATAATGAAAAACTCTGTTTTGGCCGACTATCGGCACACACTATATCGGTTTGAATTTCAATTAATCGATAGGAAAAAAGAGAAATCAGAGTACACCATGCTTTTACAGTCACTATGCGCATTTCATTTCTACGACAAATAAGGATACATATTTGAAAGAAGACGGAAAGGAAACCATTGCTATGCACATTGTGAAACCGGAAGACATGCACCGTATCGCGCCCCTGTTTGAGGGATGGAAAGAAACGATGATCGATTCCTGTCTGCAGGGGCTGATGGGATCAGCTTGGACGGACGACCTCGAAGCGCCGCAGTCCGCGCAGATTGTGGTCGGAGATTTTTGTTTCTTTGCGGGCCGGCCGGATACCACCTTCATCCGGCATATCCCAGAAGGCTTTTCTTCTCCCTGCATCCTGATGATCCCAGGCCATGACGGCTGGAACAGGCCGATTGAGCACATCTATCCGGACTGCGAAGCCTTCACCCGCTATGCCTTTCAGAAGGACGGCTGCTGCTTCAACTGTGCGCGGCTCGAACAGTACGCTGCGGCACTGCCGACCGGATACCGCATACAGCAGATTGACCGGCTGCTGTACGATCAGATTCGGCGTCAGGATTGGGCGAAAGACCTGTGCGCACAGTTTCCGGATTATGATCATTACCGCCGAAACGGGCTGGGATTTGCTGTACTGCATGAGAATCAAGTCGTCAGCGGCGCATCCTCTTACACCTACTACAACGGCGGCATCGAGATTGAGATCGACACCCACGAGGCACACCGGCGCAAAGGGCTTGCGCTTGCCTGCGCCAGCCGGTTGATTCTGACGTGCCTGAGCCGCGGCATCTATCCCAGCTGGGACGCCGCCAACATGGATTCGGTCGCGCTCGCGCAAAAGCTCGGCTATGTACTGGATAAGCCTTACCGCGCTTATGCCGTCTCCAATCCAAATCGGGAATAGCAAAAGGCAGGATATCGAGTCGGATATCCTGCCCTGTTTTATGAAACCGGCGCTTTGTTTTTAAAAATATAATCTGTCTCATGATCCTTCTCTCTTTTTTCCATCGAAATCCCTGTCGTTGCTTTTGATAGGTTCACTATAGTGAATGCCGCTTATCGGTCAGCCGTTTACACGTGAACGGCTCTGATGCTGCCGGTAACCGCTTGATTGTCCTAAAAACAGGCTGTTTTGAGTTTTGCACCCCTGCTGCAGACTTTCATCGTGTCACCTCGTAAAAATAACGATACCGAAACAGGAATTTTCATATCCTTGTCGGAATCTTCACAGAATCATGGTAAAATAAAAACTGTTATGTTCCGGCCGCGGCCCTGTCAATTCCATTCGGCCTGCGGCTGAAACTACATCCTGTACTTATCTTTGCAAGGAGTGAAGCTATGGACTTTATTGAAATCATCAAGGCAATCGTCTTCGGAATTGTCGAGGGCATCACCGAATGGCTGCCGATCAGCAGTACCGGCCATATGATCCTGCTCAATGAATTCTTTCCGCTGAAGGTCAGTCCTGCGTTCTGGGAGATGTTCCTCGTGGTCGTACAGCTCGGCGCCATTCTGGCGGTCGTGGTCCTGTACTGGAAGAAGCTGTTCCCCTTCCGTTATGAGAACGGCGTGCATATGGATAAGCCAAAATTCTCCATGTGGTTCAAAATTGTCGTCGCCTCCATCCCTGCCGCCATCATCGGCATCTGGGAGGACAAGCTGAACGAATTTTTCTATAACTATATGACAGTCGCCATCATGCTGATCCTGTTCGGCGTGCTGTTCCTCGTTGTCGAGCATATGAACCGCGGCAAGCATCCCAGGGTAACCGCCATTTCAGGCATCACCTACCGCGCCGCGTTCTTTATCGGCATTTTTCAGATGATCGCGGCGGCTTTTCCAGGAACCTCCCGTTCCGGCGCGACCATTGTCGCTGCGCTTTTGATCGGCATCTCCCGCCCGACCGCGGCGGAGTTCACCTTCTTCCTCGCCATCCCCGCGATGTTCGGCTCCAGCCTGATCAACCTGCTGAAATTCGGCTTCAGCTTCACCGGCAGTGAACTGGTCATCCTGCTCGTCGGCATGATCGTCGCATTCTTTGTCTCGATTGCGGCCATCAAGTTCCTGATGGGATACATCAAGAAACACGACTTTAAGGTATTCGGCTGGTACCGCATTGTGTTAGGAGCTTTGATACTGGGGTATTTCCTGCTCGTCTGACATCATCCATATCTTTAAAAAGGTGCATCGGCTGAAGTCGATGCACCTTTTTGCATAGAACCATGATTTTTCAGAAATTCGTATCGATAGGATATGCCAATCCGTTGTAACAGCATTGCGGTCATCCCTTTATAGGCTCTATTCCTTTTGGTCATTATATCCATATTTTTATCTGGAAAAGAGATGGATAATGAAAGCTTTTTCTCCTTGACTCCTTTTGCCTTCATAAAGATAAAAACACATACTTCCATATCTTCCATTCAAAACACTCCCTGTCTGAAAGGATGTCCATCTCTTTGAAAAAAGACGTATTTTACCTGGTTTTCAGGGAATATTTGATTGACTTTGTCCATTTTAATCTGTATGATGGACTTATATCCCATTTTATAATCAGGAGGACATAAAAATGAAACGCAAACCATTGGCGCTGCTTCTGACCGCGGCGCTTCTGTCATCCGGCCTGGGTGTTTCGGCCATACAGCCGCAGCAGCAAACGTCCATAAAACTGGATGCCCAAACGTTCACCATTGTCGATGAGAGCATCTCCCATGTCGATCACACCAAACGCGGCGGGGCCATCCTGTTCGACTCCCAGGACGAGCTTCCCGAAACGCCGGAAAAGGCAAACATCAAAATTGCCGGGAAGACCTGGCAGCCGAACTATATCATCCAATGGGGACAGCCCAGCTTCTACATTGATCTGGGTGCCTACTACGTGATCACCGATATCGGCTATATGGACATGAACGGCGCGCCGACCGTGGATGTGTTTTACGGGGAGCCGTTCGCATGGAAGATGCTTGGAAACCTGCCGACCAACTACTACAATTCCTACCGCGTCTCACATGTTGACCAGGGTACCCCGACGCGTTACCTGCGCGTCGTTTCCCAAAGCTCGGATACCGGCATCAATGAAATCGGCCTGTACGGCTATAAGGTGCGCGAGCTGGATGACAGCGATTTCATCAAGACCCAGCCCAAACCGGCGGATTCACAGCCTGAAAACCTGACCTCCGGGCAGAAAATCGGCGCGAACGCCTTCTGCGACGACCCGTATACCGCCCTCGCGGCGCTCGGCAATGTGCGCGAATACTACAACTGGAGCTGGATGACCGGCAAGGACGGCGCGCACTCCTTCAACAGCATCGTGAACAAGGACCGTTATTATCAGACCCTGCAGTCGATGGGCGTTTCGGTCATTCCCTGCATGCAGATGACCTGTCCGGCCTTCCAGCTTGAAGGCGAGGACTTCAGCAAAATCAAAAATACCATTCCGATTGCGGACGGCGCCGACACGCTGGATCCATCCTCCTACGCGCTGCACAGCAACGCGATGTACAACTTTGCGGCCCGCTACGGCAGCAACCCGGACGTCGATCAAGCTACGCTGAATGTCGCGGACGGCGATGTGCAGGTTGGCCTTGGCTATCTGAACACTGTGGAATCCTGGAACGAGCAGGATAAGACCTGGGAGACCAAGGACAGCTATTTCCATCCGTACGAGTATGCGGCGATGCTCAGCGCTGACTATGACGGCGACGAGGGACGCATCCAAAACGGCGGCGTCAAGACGGCCGATGAGAACTTCAAGCTTGCCATGGGCGGCCTTGCCGGCGGCTCGAAGGCGACCCGCTATCTTTCCCTGATGAAGAACTGGTTCGACCACAACCGCTCGGACGGGCAGTTTGCCTGCGATGTGATCAACTACCACGATTACATCACCGATGAGGAGGCGCCGGAACGGTCGAATTTCCGGGAGCATGCCCGCGATATCGTCGAGTGGACCGAACAAAACGCGCCCGGCCGGGAGGTCTGGCTTTCGGAATTCGACGTCATCGCATCCGACAAGCAGATCAGCGGCGTGGACAACCATGACAACGAGGCCTATGCCGAAGCGCGCGCCCAGCGGCTGCTGCGCGCCTTCCTGGTCGGCGAGCGCGAGGGGCTTGACAGGATGTCGATGTTCATGCTGCGCGACGAGTGGAGCGGCGTCTACTACAACAGCGGACTGACAACCGGCAAGGGCGACTGGGATAAAAAAACATCCTGGTACTATGTATCCGCCGCCACCGAGACGCTGCAGAATGCGGATCTGGTCGATGTACAGGAGAGCGACGACGTATATGTCTACACCTACCGCGACCGCAGCAGCTCTGAGACAATTTACGCGGTCTGGTCGCCGACAGCCGACGGCAGCACGGTTCCGGACTACCAGCTATCGGTTGGGGAACACCATAAAGCGACGCTCGTCACCCCGGCTTACGGCGTCAAGGAAGGAGAAAAACAGTTCCTGCCTATAACATCAGGGACCGTATCTCTGGATGTAACCGAAACGCCGGTATTCCTGAAGGTAAGCGACGAGGACGTCGCCTTCGACCACTATCCGCAGCAGCTCATCCATGTGCAGCAGATGCGCCTTGGCGAGCGGAACGGCAGCAGGGACACAGTTACCTTCGACAACCACGAAGTGATCAACCTTGCGAACGGTGAGACGCCCAGTGCGGACAACTTCATGCTGAATCAGTTCTGCCATCTGTTTGACGAGCAGAATCCCGAAACAACCGCCGCGACGCCCTGGGTCAAGACCGCTCAGAAACCGGCCACTGAGATGGCCGGCCCCGCGGTACACAAGGATCGGGCCTACCCTTACGACTGTGTGCTCACCTTTGACGATTATTACACCATCACCTATGTCGGCATCTATGACAGCTACAGCACCGGGAAGCTGGAAATCTATGACGACGTCTCAGGCGACCTGATTTTCACTTCAGCGCTCGATTCCTATAACACCTGGGTGCTCACCCCTCTGACGGACGAATCGATCCGCACGAACCGGATACGCATTGTCAAATACGACGACGCCAAGCTCAACGAGCTGGCCTTCTACGGATATCCGGCAGACCGCAAAATCGGCGTGGATGTCCCATCTGTACCGGGCGAGATCGGCTCACCGTCCACCATCTCGCATCCGCGGCTTGCCATTGCCGATTCGCGGCTCGGCGCACTTTCTGAGAGCTATTCCGGCAACCACGCGCCCATCGAACGGGCGTTTGCCGCTCTGCATGACGAACAGGAGCTTCTTCCTGAAACTGACCGTGAATCCATCAGCAAGGCCTCTTCATTCAAATCCAACTTTTCAAACATCTGGGGAAGCGGCTCGACGTTCCCGTTCGATGCGGTGGTGACGCTCGAAGAACGAAGCGCCATATCATGCGCCGCGATCTATGCCGGATGGGGAACCAATGCCGGCAAATTCGAGATTTACAACAACGAAACCGGCGAACTGCTGGTTTCCGATGAGCTTATCGGCAATGGAAAGCTCTTCTATTTTGACTTTGCGGAGCCGGTAGAAACACAGTCGCTGCACATTGTAAAGTACAACAGCCGCACCATCTGTGAGATCGGATTTTATGGAGACAGCTTATCCGTTTAACCATGCAGGATCATCCGCCGCACAATGATCTTTTTACAGGCATCGGCAAATTTCACATCAGATTTTTTATCTTCCGGTAATTGATAGATACCTAGGGCTGCTGTATCTCAGCGGTACAACGACCACTCAGACAATTGCAGCTTGGAAACCGCCGGTCTGCCGGTACAGAGCAGTACCGTAACCGCCTTAACAAAGCATCCTGGCAAACGAAATAAAACTGCTGAGATACGACGGCACCATCACTGCGCAGCCAAATCACCTGGGCACATACCGTATGCTGAACCGCAGCAGCCCAGCGGCCGCCCTGCCAAACATATGATAATACAGTCTGATACACGCGGTTATTCGGCAAAACATAAGAAGCGCCCTTCAAATTTGAAGGGCGCTTCTTATCTTTATGACGTCTATTGATCATGGTACAGAATCCATATCAATCGTAGTCTTTCACCATCTGCAGATAGTCGAAGGATTCATAGCCCAGCTTTTTATACAGCCGGATAGCGCCCTCGTTGACCGATGTCACCTCTAAACGAAACCGCTTGACCCGGCCCTCATATTCTTTCTCAAGGAAACAAAACAGCTCGGTGCCAAGCCCGTGCCCCTGAAACGCCGGGTCGATATAGACCTCCTCCGGCCAGACAACCAGCCCGGCAACCTCATTGGAGTAGGTCAGCGCCAGCAGCGCATAGCCTGCCGTTTTGCCTTCATGCTCGATGATAAGCCCCCTCGCATAGGGATTTTTGTGCATGATCTGCCGGAAGGTCTCCTCAAAATTTTCTCTGGGAATCGCATGCAGCACCGCGGAGGAATGATAGAACGCATCCGACAGGCGGATGTACTCCTCCCGGTCCTTTTCCATAAAATCTCGGATCATGGTGCTCTCCTTTCTAAATTCTCATCAGTTTTTATCAAAACAACGTTGAAAAACGTATAAAAATATGTTAAACTTGATATATATCCAATTGAAAGGGGCTACTATATGAATAATCTTGCAAGCAATCTGCGTGCTTTTTTCGATGAAAAAGGCCTTCATTATACTCAGACGGGAAAAGAAGAAGAAGCGTTCATCCTGCCGCAGAGAATCAAAGACAGCGATGTCATCTTAAAATTTCTGGTTGTGACAAAACCTGAGGACAGTTCGATCTCGATCTATGCCAAAAACCTCTGTGCCGTCAAAGAGTCCGGCCGCAAGCTGCTGGAGCTTCTCAACGAGTTTAACCGGGATTACCGCTGGATCTCCTTCTATGTCGACAACGACAACCAGATCACCCTGCTCGCCGACTCCAATGTCACCGAAAGCAATGTCGGGGACGTTTGTCTGCAGCTGATCGGACGCGCGGCGGGCCTTGCCAATCTGGTCTATCCCAAACTGAAAGAATTCGCAAAGGAATCCCAGGAATAAACAAAGGAAGGAGAAGCTTTTCATGAACTTATATTCGGAAAGATTACATAAATTTTTCACCGAAAAAAAGGTGGGCCATCAGGTTACCGGAGACGAACAGCAGGTGCTTCTGTTTCAGCAGCAGATCAAGGACACCAATGTCGTCCTGCGCCTGGCGGTCATCACAAATGTGGACGACCAGTCCATCTGCATCCATGCCCGGAACCTCTGCATGGTCAAGGAGGTCACCGACGGCCTACTGCAGACACTCAACGAATTTAATAGGAAATATCGCTGGATCACCTGCTACATTGACCGCAACAGCGAAATTGTCATGCGGGCCGACTCGCTTGTCACCCCCGGCAATGTCGGCGATCTAGCCATGCAGCTGATGCTGAGGATGATCAGCATTGCCGCGGACCTGTATCCCGCCCTGATGAAAGCCGTCTGGGCCTGATTCCCGATTTTACTGGATACGCCATTATAAAATGAACGGTATAGCTGGATGCTATACCGTTTTATTTTTATTATGATACCGATAGATCCACAGACTCATCCCGGTAACGCCGGATAAACAGCTGAAAACGCTGGGCTTCATCCTCCCTGCCGGGTTCTATCGGGATGGTATAGCACCTCTTTGCCGCCGTTTGAATGGACAGAACCGCCGGCGCTTTATCCTCAGCTTCCGCAAACGACACATCCTGTACGCTTTTCCACGGAAGATGCACCGCTTCAAACCCGTAGAAATCCGCGTTGACCATCGAGATGCCGTCGGTCATGCAGACCACGAGGTTTTCCGGATCGGCCTTTGATTTCATGAACTTTGACAGCCCCTGTTTTTTCCGCCGCTGCCAGAAGAAGCTTTCCACATGGTCGCTGAGCCGGTAGCACAGCTTTCCAAAGTTGTACATCATGTAGCTTTCGGTAAACAGCCGCTCGCATGCGGTGTTGTCATGCAGGAACAGATTCGGCGCATATTCGGGCGGGTTCCCAAGCAGGGTGTTGTAGATCTCAACCATCAGATCGTCGGACATCCGGCTGTAACTGAGGCTTTTGCGCCTGATCTCGCCGTCCTGCCGGTAAAGGATGGACATCTGGCATTTCAGCAGCTCCATATAGTGCCGGACAACCAGTACATCCTTCTGCTCGATGACCAGAACATCCTCTCCGCCGCGCTCTACAAACACCACCTCCTGTTCAAACCGGAAAAGCAGACTTTCCGGTATGACGGTCAGCCAGTGCTGCACACGGGGAACGAAGATCATCTGTGCCGGCTCCAGTCCCCTGTCGAGCCATGGACGCAGCGCGGGCAGAAAGCGTTCCGGCACATCAGAAAGCTCAAATATCCGTTTTGGCCAGCTTGCCGCGGTCGGCCTGGTATCAATCATTCCGTCTTTTTTTGAAAAAATCATATTGTTTTTTCTCCTCAATACTGCATGCAGACAGAAGCTTTTTCATGGCAATATCCGTATGGATGGGTCTAAGCCGCTTTCCCATCTGCTGTGGGCCGGGCCGTCATGCAGCTTTAACAACACTGCGAACCTTATAATTCTTTCCGCTGGCAGAATGATCGGACATACGCTTCACGCTTTCCGCCTATGATGCATGTTGTATGCGTGTTATTCCGCTGAAGAGCTCTCCCCGGATGCCGCGGAGCTTTCCTGTGTTTTGGAGGATGCTGCGCCCGAAGTTTCGGACGCGGTATTCTTCGAGGACTCATCCATACCCTCATACCAGGTTGGTAGGGTCAGCTCCGGCACCTGATTGATCTTGCTGAACTCCAGCGTGGTGACAATCGTACGGGTCTGCTTCTCATCGTTGTCGCCGACGGTGACCGTGGCATCCTCCTGGATGGTTGCCCACTGCGCAATCTTGTCCTTATTGAAACTGATCGTCGCCGTAACCGTGTTGTTCAGAGAGGTGACGTCAAACGTAAATTCCAGATGATAACCGCCGTTTTCGGTCTGATAGACCTTGACATCCTTAAAGAAATCCGGGTCAAGCGTCAGGCTTGGGACACCGATGACCCGTGCGATCGATTTGACCAAGTCAAAGTTGCCGACCGGATACTGCTGCCGGATTTTTTCATAGATCTCGGCGTACTCCTCGCCGGTATAGTAGAACTCAAACGGCTCATTTGCCACGCCGTCATAGCGCAGGGTGTCCTTGATGCTGGCGTAGAGCTGGAAGGTGCCGTCCCCGTTGGAAACGAAATGCACCTTGTTTTTCTTGCCGGTCAAAAGGTCCTTGACCTTGTTGGTCGGATCGTTTACAACCGTATGATAGGCCGTGATCTTGCCGTTTTTATTGACCTGCTCGACTTCCTTGATGAATTCCTGCGCGTCCACCTCGGTCAGTTCGGTGCGGTTCTGCATCTCGGCTTCCTTGTTCGCGCCGCAGGCGGCAAATACAAAGATAAAGCTGCATGCCAGCAGCACGGTCAGGATTTTTTTCATATTCATGATGGGTACTTCCTTTTCTCGTCTTAAATTCATGTGATCCGCCGCAGCGGATGCTTTCATCAAAGCCTGTCCCTGCAACAGGGCCGTTACAGGCTATTTTTCCATTCTATCCAATATAGTATACGGGGAAATGAGAGCTTCGTCAAGATTGCATCCACACTGTTTTCAAATTAAAAACAGTTTTTTTTCATGTGTGTAAACTATACAAAAAGGAAAAAATGGTTCCGGCAAAGGTTATGAAAAACTGAAGAAATCACAAAAATGATAGAAAATCCCTATGTTTCGATGTATAATGGATAAGATATAAAATAAAAAGGGAGTCATGAAATTTGATTAGAGAAGATTTACGCAACGTAGCCATCATCGCCCACGTCGACCATGGCAAGACCACCCTTGTTGATGAAATGCTTAAACAGGGCGGCACCTTCCGTGAAAACCAGGTCGTCGCGGACCGTGTGATGGATAACGGAGATTTGGAACGCGAACGCGGCATCACCATCCTGGCCAAGAACACCTCCGTCACCTATAAGGACGTCAAGATCAATGTCGTCGACACGCCGGGACATGCCGACTTCAGCGGCGAGGTGGAACGCATTCTCAAAATGGTAAACGGCGTACTGCTGCTGGTGGACGCTTTTGAAGGCCCGATGCCCCAGACCCGCTTTGTTCTGCAGAAGGCGCTGGAGCTTGGCCATAAAATCATCGTCGTCGTCAACAAGATCGATCGGCCGGACGCAAGGCTCGGCGAGATCGGCGACGAGGTGCTCGAACTGCTTCTGGACCTGGATGCTTCGGAGGAGCAGCTCGACAGCCCGATCATCTACTGCTCGGGACGCGACGGCACGGCATCCGTCTCCCCGAACATCGAGGGCACCGACTTAACGCCGCTGCTGGATTTGATCATCGACTACATCCCGGCTCCCGAAGGCGAACCGGAGGAAAAGCTGCAGATGCTCGTTTCCTCCATCGATTACAACGAATATGTCGGACGCATCGCGATCGGACGCATTGAGCGCGGCACCATCCGGCAGAATCAGGAGGTCATGGTCGCCGATTATCACGGCCACAAGGACCCCTATAAGGGAAAGGTCGTCAATGTCTATCAGATTGACGGACTTGAGCGCGTCGCAACCGAAACCGCCACGGTCGGCGACATCGTCTGTGTTTCCGGCGTCGAGAACGTCACGATCGGCGAGACGATCTGCGACACCGACTGTGTGGAGCCGCTGCCGTTTGTCAAGATCAGCGCGCCGACCGTCGAGATGACCTTCTCGGTCAATGACTCCCCGTTTGCCGGACGCGACGGCAAGTTCGTCACCTCCCGCCATCTGCGCGAACGGCTTTCGAAGGAGCTGCTCAAAGATGTCTCCCTGCGCGTGCATGAGGGCGAGACGGCCGACAGCTTCCGGGTCGCCGGCCGCGGCGAGATGCATCTGTCCATCCTGATCGAGACGATGCGGCGCGAGGGCTACGAATTCCAGGTCAGCACACCGCACGTCCTGTACAAGAAGAAGGAAGGCGTTCTGCTCGAACCGATCGAGCGCCTGCTGGTCGATGTGCCGGAGGAATCGGTCGGATCGGTCATGGAGCAGATGGGACAGCGCAAAGCGGAGCTTCAGCATATGACCCCGCAGGGCAGCCGTATGCGTCTGGAATTTTTGATTCCATCCCGCGGCCTGTTTGGCTACCGCAACGAGTTTCTGACCGAAACCAAGGGCGAAGGCATCCTGAACACGGTGTTCTACGGATATGAGCCGTATAAGGGCGACATCCCGAGACGCGCCACCGGTTCCCTGATCGCATGGGAGAGCGGCGAATCGGTCACCTACGGCCTTTACAACGCGCAGGACCGCGGCGCGCTGTTCATCGGCGCAGGCGTGCCGGTCTATGAGGGCATGATCGTCGGACAAAGCCCGAAGGCCGAAGACCTTGTGGTCAACGTCTGCAAGAAGAAGCATGTCACGAACATGCGCGCATCCGGCAGCGACGAAGCGCTCCGCCTGGTGCCGCCGAGAATACTGAGCCTGGAACAGGCACTGGAGTTCATCGCGGACGATGAGCTGGTCGAGGTCACGCCGAACAACCTGCGGCTGAGAAAGCGCATCCTCAACAACCAGCTGCGCGCCAAGGCCAACAGCAAGAAGAATAAAGAAGCGTAAACGCTTTTATACTATGACAGCCCGTCCAAGAGTATTCGGACGGGCTGTTTCGTTTTTCAAAAACGCCGATATAGAGGGTTCTTCATCTTTATATATTCAAATCGTTTCGGATGATTGGTTATTGCTTCGCTCAAACTCAGCGGCCAGGCTGTGGTTACCAAGTACCGCTTGGCAAAGTGGATGTTCTTCTTTGCACGGCCAAAGAAGAACCAAGAAAGGCCGCCAAAGGGGGAATGCCGCTTCGGTACAGTCAGTATGGACGTCATTCCCCCTTTGGATTCCCCCTCTGCCCGTCCACTTCTCAGCGGGGCAAGAAAGCTCAGCGTTTGCTGGGTTCGAACGTCCGTTATTCTGGCGGTTATATCTATATATTCCACTCGCCCTGTATTCAGAATCCATCAGCATAGTGATCTATTCTATGCTGTATGGTAAAGGTTTTGTTTTGTGCTCTAAATAAACAGGATGGTTGCCCGACGTGCCTGTCTTAGAAAGTTGAATCCCTGTAGACTTCCTGTAAGATGTTTCTTCGAAGAATCGTGATATATCCATGATCGATGCAAATCCACAAGAATCAGTGTCAATTCACGAACCAGCCAAGGTATTGGGGTACCATGAGAGAAGCCAGTAACCGGAGAAGCGTCCGCTGCTAGCTATGCCCAACCACCCTGCCAAAAGCAATACGCCGCCCGCAGGCGGCCGAAGCAGAAATAGGGATATCTGAGGGGATTTTCAAGGGGGCCATCTGGCTAGGAGCGGCACACTGTATGGCCCCCTTGAACGGCCTTTCTTGGTTACTTCTTTGGCCGCGCAAAGAAGTAACGACCACACTGCCGAGTGTCACTTGGCTAACAAAGTAAAACCACTGCGCTGCAGTGGTACAACAGCCACCAGTCAGATCTGCCCCACAAACAATAGAAAACACTCCACTTTTTCAGTATGCCGACAGCCCGTCCGGGAAAATTCCCGGATAGGCTGTCATTTTTATAGACGGAGGACTATATCCCCTTAAAGTCACCCCGATTGAATGATAAAATATTTATGAAAATATACCTTTTAGTGAAAGATCACTAAAGTGCCGTTTTAAAATCTGATAGGATATATATTAAGAAAACTTTCTATGTAACGCATCTCAAATCAGAAATATTCTGATTGTCGCGCGGCGGTTTGCAAATGTCAGATTGGGGATTGTGTACTGGAAGTGTCTAATCGTTTATACTATTTATGGTGATAGAAATGAGAAGAAAAGACAACCGGCAGTTTGTTCAGCTTGGATTAAATATTGCATATTACCGTAAAATGAAGGGGCTTACGCAGGAGCAGTTCGCTGAAACGTTGGGCATCAGCAGAACACATCTGAGCAGCATTGAATCCCCCAAATCAAGTCACGCGCCATCTCTTGAATTGGTGCTCAAGATATCCCGTGCGCTTGAGATCAATATAGACAAACTGCTCGACCTCAATCTATGACCTATATCTCCATATAATGAAAGTGCGCCGTGATGTTCATTTCCATACATCACGGCGCACTTGTTTATGATATAAAAACTACAGTGCCAGTTTCAAAATCTCATGCACGTCCTCGGCATACAGCTTCTTGAAATGGCCGACATGCTCGCAGTGCAGAACCGATTTCTTCGCCATCTCTTCCAGACGGTCGCCGGGAATGTTCGCATCCGACAAACGGATGGGCAGGCCCATGGACTGATACCATGCTTCCAGCCGGCGGATGCCCTCCCATACAATGCGCTCCTTGTCCTCAAACGGAAGCTGCACATCGAAGACCCGTACCGCGAACTGTACAAACTTGTCGATGTTGTCCTTGTATACATACTTCATCCACGCCGGGAAGACAATCGAAAGGCCCGCGCCGTGCGCAATGTCATAGATGCCGCTGAGTTCATGCTCGATGTTGTGCGAGCCCCAGTCGCCGACGCGGCCGGTGTTCAGCAGATTGTTGTGGGCGATCGTGCCGGCCCACATGATTTCCGCGCGGACGTCATAGTTGTCCGGTTCCCTGAGCGCAACCGGCGCATTGTACAGGATGGTTTTCATATCCGCTTCAAGCAGGCGGTCGGTCACATCGACATGGGGAACCTGCGTGAAGTAGCGTTCCATGAGGTGCGCCAGGATGTCCGACGCGCCGCAGGCGGTCTGGTAATCCGGCAGGGTGAAGGTGGTTTCCGGGTTTAGCACCGAAAATTTAGGGATCAGCACCTCGCCGTCATAGGAGCGTTTGAGCAGCCCCTCTTCCCTTGTGATGACGCTGCCGGTCGAGGATTCCGAACCGGCTGCCGGAATGGTCAGCACGCAGCCAACGCCGAGCACATCATGCTCGACCGGCTTGCCGTTGTCGAGATAATAATCCCAGACATCGCCCTGATAGTGCGTGCCGAGCGCGATGCACTTGGCCGAATCGATGACGCTGCCGCCGCCGACCGCAAGGATGAAGTCGAGATCGTTCTCCCGGCAGAGCTGGATGCCCTTCTGCGCCAAGCTGTAGCGCGGGTTCGGCACGACGCCGGGCAGCTCCACAAAGAAGATATCCTCTTCCTTAAGGGATGCCACCACCCTGTCATAGACGCCGTTGCGTTTGATGCTGCCGGAGCCGTAATGCAGCAGGATGCGTTTTTTTGCGCTGTACCGCGCTGCCTGTCTGCCTGCCTGTCTTTCCTCCCCTTTTCCAAACAGGATGCGGGCCGGGTTGTAATACTCAAAGTTCAGCATATGATACACTCCTTTTTGTCTGTAAGATGATATGGTCAAGCCATTGAACTGTAAAATGGTTTTGCCGGTCTGTGTTTCCCGGAAGCCGGAAAGAACGGATCAATCGTCGAATACATCGCGGTACTGCTCGATATAGTTCATGCAGTATTCATCCTGTCCATTGATCAGCAGGGCGGACTGGATGGCAAACCGGATGGAATTGTTCGTCACGTCGGTGATGGCGCTGTCCAGGCCCATCGTGATCGCGCTTGCCAGGAACGCCGCGTTGATGTAGGCGCGGCCCGGCAGTCCGAACGAGATGTTCGATAGCCCGCCGGTCAGGTGCACATCCGGGAAATGCTCCCGGAGCAGCTTGACCGATTTGAGGGTTTCCAGCCCTGCCATATGGTCGGAGGAGATCGCCTGCACCAGAATATCCAGATAGATGCGATCGTCCGCAATGCCCGCGCCGCGCAGCATATGGATCAGCCGCTCGGAGACCTCCAGCCGCTCTTCAGCCGTCTGCGGGATGCCGTTTTCATCGATCGGCAGCGCAACGATGCCGGTGCCGTATTCACAGACCGTCTCGAGCACCGGGAGCCGGTCTTCCTCGAGTGTGATCGAATTGACGATCACCTCGTTGTCGTGATAGACCTTCAGCACCTCTTTGACCGCGGCCGGGCTTGGGGAATCGATCATCAGCCGCGCATCCGGCGCTTCCTCCAGCACATGCGAGATGGCCCAGAGCAATGTTTCCACTTCTTTTTCAAGGAAAACGCCCGCGTTGACGTCCAGATAGTCCGCGCCGCAGTCGATCTGCTTAGCCGTCATCTGCTTGATATAGGAAGCATCCCGTTCTTCGAATGCCCGATGTACACTTGGAATGGAACTATTGAGTTTTTCTCCGATGATGATCATGTCTGTTATTCCTCCATTTCATTTATCCGGTGGCTGATGGACCTGTACCACGCATCCTGCCGGTTCATCCCGCTTTGCGGCGGGGGTCATTCCTGATATTCCCGCGCCTTCAAAGCCCGGACGATTTCGCCCATGATATCGGAACGCTTAAACGGCGTGATGCAGTAGTATCCGTCGACCATATCCTTCATGCGCTTCGCGTTGGACAGCGACAAACTGACGGCGATCTCGGCGCACTCCTCGCGCGTCTTATCCTCATACAGCGCGATGATCTCCTCCGTCAGTTCCATGCCCGCAATCTCGTTTGCGATGAAGCAGGCGCTCTTGTAGCTGACAATCGGCATGATGCCGCCGAAGAGGTAGGCGTTCAGGCACTCCTTCGCCATCCGCAGGTTCTCAAATGCACGGTCGGTGAAGGCGGGCTGTGTAAAGAAAGCCTGTACCCCGCGTTCCTCCTTGAGCTTTGCGCGCTTGAGCTCCGCTTCAAAGTTCGCGGCGTTGACATTCAGCGCGCCGATCAGGAAGAACGGGTTATGGGAAAAGATCGTCCTGTTAAGATCGGTGATAAACGAGGCGAGCACGCTGGAATTCATATTGAACACCCCTTTGACCTCGCCGCGGTCGGCCTGTGAAATCGGGTCGCCGGTCACGATCAGCACGTTGCTGATCTTCTCGACCGAAAGGCCCAGCAGAAGCGCCTTGGTCGCGTTGGTGTTGCGGTCGCGGCAGGCCATATGCGGCAGGGTGTCGATGCCGATTTCCCGCGCGATCTTGATGGCTAGCACCGAGCTGTCCACCCTGGCCCGTGCAATCGGGCAGTCGGCGACTGTGATGACGTCCGCGCCCTGCTCTTTGAGTTCCCGCGACGCGCGCAGGATGAATGAGATATCGGTGTCCGCGGGCGGGTCCAATTCGACCGCAACCGGCTTGACGCCCGCTTTGAGCTTTCGAAGCAACGCGTTTTCGGATTCCGGCTGGTGATCGACATAGATGACCGGCTGACCTGACACGGCCTGTCCGGTGCTTTCCTCGCGCAGCAGCCTTGCGGTCTGCCGGATGTGCTCCGGCGTGGTGCCGCAGCATCCGCCCAGGAAAAAGACGCCCTGCTTCTGGATTTCCAGCATCTTCATCGCGAAGTAGGATGGGTTGTTGTTGAAGACCGTGCGTTCATTGGTCACGATCGGGTAGCCCGCGTTCGGCATGACCGAGAACGGCCGGTCTCCCCAATCCAGCTTTTGGATGTACTGCAGCAGATGGTTCGGTCCGGAGATGCAGTTGAAGCCCAGCGCATCGATGTTCGGATTTTTTCCAAGCCGCTGTAAAATCTTGTGCCCGGACACACCCTTGCGCGTAAACCCGTCGGGCGCGACGGCAAACGAAGTGATCACAAACGCGTCGGGACAGTTTTTTTTCAGATAGTCGAGCGCCTGCACCAGATGCTTGTAGCCGCTGAACGTCTCAAACAGAAAGTGCTTCGCTCCGCAGTCGAGAAACACATCGATAATTTTTCTGTATTGTTCGGTGATGGAAAGCTCGTCGTCGTGGCTCACCGGCCCGATGTCCGCGAAGACATGGACCCTGGTTCCCCATACCGCCCGCTGTGCGATCATCCATCCGGCACGAATCAGCGGCTCGACCTCATCGAAACTGCGATTCAGCGAAACGGTGTTGCAGGAAAAGGTATTGGTTTTGATCGCCTGCGCGCCGGCCTCAATATATTCCCGGTGGATGTGCTCAATCAACGCGGGGTTCTCCGCATTCGCCACCTCGCAGAACGGGATGTCCGTATTGGTCAGGGACGCGTAGTAGGAACCCATCGCGCCGTCAAACAGCAGGTAGGGTCTGTCAAATATCATGGAAGCACTCCTTTCCTCCCCTGGCTGCCAGGACACGCAGCCTGTGTGTTTCTTTATTATACATCATCCATTGCGGTTAATAAAGTAAATTTTTCTGCGGCACATTCATAAGTTCTGGCAAAGATACTTTTGCCGCGCCTCTTCCCCCATCTGCGGATGTGAAAGGCGTTGGATATAGAAAGGGAACCGCTCCAAAAGGACGGTTCCCTTAGACTGTAAAAAAGTGAAAAGCGCTGTTCTGACAGGCCGGGTATATGTGACGCTGTGACGCGGCGGCTTTGCCGTATTTGCCAAGGTATTTTATAAAGTGACAGTTTTATCGCTGTCACGCAGCGGTCTTTCGCTGTTTACCAAGTGACACTTGGCGGGGTGGTAGTTACTACCGCTGTGATGCGACGGTGTCATTATGTTTACCAAGACACCTTGGCAATGTGGTCGTTACTTCCACTGTGGTACACGGCTTTACTAGACTGCCAAGTGACCTTAGCTGTGTGGTCGTTACTTCTTTGCCGACCAAAGAAGTAACCAAGAAAGGCCGTTCAAGGGGGCCAGCTGCGCTGGTGCACGCGCTACGCGCCACTGAAATAAAAAAGAGCCTATGACAAGCACACCACAACAACGCAGCAGAAAAAGCGGCGTAGCCGAGCGCCCACCGCAGGTGGTGGCCCCCTTGAAAATCCCCTCTGATATCCCGCTTTCCGCTTCGGCCGCCTGCGGGCGGCGTTTGGATGGGGCTTTGTGTTGGGAATGGCTAGCAGCGGACGCTTACACTCCCTACGACAGTCTTTTCAGGTACCCCGATTCCCACAGCTGCTGTGTAAATAATTTCTCAACCGAAGAACGCCGTAGGCGATTGCTCCACCGCAGGTGGTCTCAGACTTAGAATGGTGTGGAAATCGTTACTCTTCGTTTTTTGACAGACTAAGGGAATCGATCCAAGGGGATGATTTCCGGCTTCTCCATCAAGGATGCCTGGATATTCGTTGAATGATCAGTCCGCATACCTCTTCATAAGCTGAAGGATGAAAAGCATCAGCACCAATAGAAGCGAAATCGCCAGTCCTGTCAGCGAATAATAGCTCAGCCCAAAAAACAACGGAAAAACAGAGGTTATCACCGCCGCGACGGACAATCCAAAAAGGGCGTTCAGGCGTCTCCTTGTCATGCCGGCAAACAGGAACACGATAAAAAGAAGAAAAAATGCAGCGGATAAAACAGCCGTCAGGAGCGGGCCGAAATTGGCATACCCAAACGGGGTCATATCGAAATAGGAGAAGGTCTGCCTGATCGTCCCGCCGCCGGAATCCGGGGCAACGGCAAAGTTGCATACCGCGCCAAAGGGCAGAAGTTCCAGTATAATCATTGCAAGAAGCGTAAAAAGACCTATCACCTTATACCTTTTCATCATTCCACCTCCAAGCAGTCATCATAATCTATGGTTACCTGGCGCCATTCGTTTTGTTCCATTCTATCATATGAAATACATTCCTGCAACATCAGCTTTGATTGATTGATTCATAGATATTTATTACGTTCACGCCCTTGCTTACAGCATAGTCTACGGTATATTTCGTTCCCCCTGTCTGCTGTGTCAGATAACAGATCATATAATCACTGTGATCTGCCATATAGCGGTTTCGTCTGTGCATGCAGCCGCGTGAATAATCATGAGAAGTATAGATGATCCGATCCGCCCGGTTTAAAATATTCTGATAAATTTCCGCATCCGCTTTGTTCCATTTCTCTGCTTGATTTTTACATGGCAGAGCCAACAACAGCTTTATCTTCGGGAAAGAACCCTTTAGTCTGAGTACCGTTATCGCGCAAAGCGTATCGAAGCCAAGCGCACCGCCGGCGATAAAATACAGCACACCTTGATGAATGAGATGTACAATCTCTTCTTCAAGGTGTTTTTGTATCGCGGGAAGTTTTATTGTTGGTATGTTTCTGTGTCCAGAAAACGCACATGTTAGACTTTTCATATAATCCTCCAATATTTCTGTAATAGTGAAAATCGACATATTCTATTGTACAGAAATAAAAATATTTCGTCAATACAGAATGTTGTATATTTCATAATATTGATAAAATGATAAGTAAAGGGGGGATTCTGCATGGAAAAAGAACAACTAAAGGCAATGGCTGGCAGAATAAAAAGCCGCCGGGCATTTCTTGGATTCACACAAGAGAAATTTGCTGAAATCGTAGAGATTTCCTTCAGTTCATACACAAAAATCGAAAATGCATTTCAGCAGCCTTCACTTGATACATTGATTAGAATTTCTCAAAACTTGTATGTTTCACTTGATTATATTATATTTGGAACCGACGTAAATGAGCCAATAAACAATGAAAAAAGCGAACTTCTGTCCGCTTTACTCGATTTCTCAGATCAAGATAAACTTTCACATGCTAGTGAAGTACTAGATAAACTCATAAGAATTAAAGACCAGAACTATGATAGTCTTTAACCTGTTATTGAACCGTCAACTATATGTAAAATAGATTTACAATCAAAGAGGTGTGTTGTGAAGTTCTAATGAAATCACAACGCATCTCCCTTTTATTGCAGGGACCCAGCGAAGCCTTTGCTGAGAATTAAGATAACATCCCCATGGTTGCAATTGTGCCGGGAACTTGCTATAATCTTTTCTGAACGACAAATCAGAAGAATTGGGAGTATCAAACATGATCGTACAGTTAGAGCAGGTATGTAAAAGCTATAACGGCAACCTCATACTGGAAAATGTGGATTTCAAGATCAACGAACATGACCGGATCGGACTCATCGGCGTCAACGGAGCCGGAAAATCCACACTGCTTCGCATTCTCATCGGGGAAGAGGATGAGGACAGCGGCACCGTTTCGCGCGCGCAGAACCTGCGCATCGGCTACCTGCGGCAGAACAGCGGGCTTGAACGCGACGCAACCATCTGGGAGGAGATGCGCTCGGTTTTCCGCGAGCTCATCGAGCTGGAACACACACTGCGCGCATTGGAAAAGCAGATGGGTGAAATCGGCGATCACGAAAGCGCACAGTACCGGCAGCTTTCGGAGGAATATGCCAGAAAGCAGGAATACTACGAACAGAACGACGGCTATCTGATCGACGTCAGGATCAAAACCATCCTGAACGGCATGGGCTTTGACGACAAGGACCGAAACACCGTCATCAATACCCTGAGCGGCGGCGAGAAAACCCGGCTTGCTCTTTCCAAGCTGCTGCTCGAGCAGCCGGACCTGCTGATTCTGGATGAACCGACCAACCATCTGGACTTCAAGACGCTGCTCTGGCTGGAGGAATACCTCAAGACCTACAAGGGCGCGCTGCTGGTTGTCTCGCATGACCGCTATTTTCTGGACAAGCTGGTGGACATCTGCTGCGAGATCGAACGGCACCGGCTGTACACCTACAAGGGCAATTACACCCGCTACCTCGATTTGAAGGAAGAGATGCTTTCCCACTGGCAGAAGGAATATGAGATCCAGCAGCAGACCATCCAGTCGATGCAGACCTACGTCGAGAAGAACATCGCGCGTGCCTCAACCTCGCAGAGCGCGAAGAGCCGGCTGCGTGCGCTTGAGAAGATGGATGTCATCGAGAAGCCGCCGGCACGGCCGAAGGTGCCGCATTTCACCTTCAGCGTCAACCAGCGTCCGCCGTTTGACCTGCTTGAGGTCGACCGGCTGTGCCTGACGGTCGGAGAAGGAAACACACAGAAGGAACTGCTGGACAAAGCGACCTTCGACGCCAAGCGCGGCGAAAAGGTGGCGTTCATCGGCGCGAACGGCATCGGCAAATCCTCGCTGCTCAAAGCGCTGCTTGGAAGAATCCCGCATCAGGGCGGGCGCATCGTCTGGGCAAGGAACGTCAAGTGCAGCTTCTATGACCAGGAGGGCCAGAGCCTGCATCCGGACAACACGGTCTTTGACGAGATGCGCCGCCGCTTCCCGCAGCTGCTGGATCTCGAGATCCGCAAGGCGCTGGGCGGCGTGCTGATCAGCGGCGAGAACATCTATAAAAAGGTTTCGGTCATCAGCGGCGGCGAACGCGCGAAGCTGATGTTCGCGATCCTGATGCTCGAGGAATCCAACGTGCTGGTGATGGACGAGCCGACCAACCATCTGGACCTGCCGTCCAAGGAGGTGCTGGACAAGGCGCTTTCGGAGTATGAAGGCACCGTGCTTTTGGTCTCGCATGACCGCTATCTGCTCAACAAGATCCCCGACCGGATCATCGAACTGGACGACAAAGGCGTCCGGCTTTACGGCGGCAACTTCGACTTCTATCTGGCGCAGAAAAAGCTGGAGGAGGAACAGGCGGTTCAGACCGAACGGGAGGAAAAACGGGAGAAGGGCAAAACCTCCGGCTACCGTTCCCGCGAACAGAAGCGGCTGGAGGTACAGCAGAGGCAGAAGCTCAGAACGCTGGAGACGCAGATCGACGCGGCCGAGGCACAGATCCGGGAACTCGAGCAGAGCATCGCCGACCCGGCAAACGCGGCGGACTATGAACTGCTGCAGCAGAACTGCTCGATGCTCCAGGAGCTTCGCAGCCAGCTTTCCGACCTGATGGACGAATGGGTGCTGCTGCAGGAAGAAGCGTGATGCTTTCGCATCCGGGCGGAACACGGCGATCCGTATATGAAGACGGCACAGCGGCAAAACCCGGATTAAAAAACGGAAAGCCTTTGGAAATAACCCACCCGCTTCCGATCCATATATGATGAAAATTTCCGCCTGCGTCTGGGGCATGGTACTGGCTGAAAGACATTCTGAGCGGATTTGTTATCTGATGGGTATGTGGAGATTGGTACGGACGGGTGAATACATTCTGAAAAATTTGAGAAAAACCGTCAAATCTCTTCATTTGGCATTGATTTCTTGCGAATTTATGATAGAATGGAACAGTACAATTTTTTATTGAGGTGAATCGAATTTGAAAAAGACATTGAAAATACTGAGTTTATGTGCAGCGGGGGTGCTTACCATGAGTATGTTTACAGCGTGTGGAGGCAATAATTCAGGTTCAGGCGGCAATGCCGTAGAGGCAAAGAACCAGTACGCGGATTCCAGCACCGATCTGATCCAGTTCCAGGATCCGAAGAGCGGCAGCGAGATCGCGACGCTGGAAACCACAGAAGGCAACATCAAGATTATGTTTTTCCCCGACGAAGCCCCGAAGGCTGTTGAAAACTTCCTGACCCACGCGAAGGAAGGCTATTACAACGGCGTCATCTTCCACAGGGTCATCAATGAATTTATGACGCAGACCGGCGACCCGCAGGGAACCGGTATGGGCGGTGAAAGCATCTTCGGCAAGGAATTCGGATTGGAACTGAGCACAAAGCTCAACCATTTCCGTGGCGCAGTTTCAATGGCGAGAACCATGGATCCGGAGAGCCAGGGCAGCCAGTTCTTCATCGTACAGGCAAACCCGACCGCCAACATGACATCGGATGACTACTGGACCCAGGCGGGCGATTATGTCAACCAGTCCAGACAGAGTTCCGGCCTTGACACTATCGACGCTTCTACGATCTTCACCGATAAGGTCAAAGAGATGTACGCAAAGGTCGGCGGTTACCCGACACTCGATCAGAACTACACCGTTTTCGGCCAGGTCATCGAGGGCATGGATGTCGTCGATAAAATCGCGGCCGCAGAGGTCGATTCGAACGACAAACCAACAAAAGACATCGTGATCAATAAGATCACCGTAGAAACTGTAAAATAATCCATTGTTTTTGAGAGCTCCTATCCGGGATGTCCGGATAGGAGCTTTTTTATTGTGTCAGAAACTACGTCTATACCGGCAGAGATTCTTCCATTATGATTGGCTTCAGGCATGGAGCAAAATGAATGGCAATAAAAGATGCGTACTTCAGAATGAAGAGCCATCGGAACGTTTCATTGCCCTAGAAGCACTGTGCATGTGATATATGAGTCGGATTACACCGTGCTTCTTTGCAGGCCAGCCATTATCCATGCCTTCGGGTCCGGACCATCGGTTCAACTGATGGCTTTTTAAGAGGTTTCAGCCACCGAAGTTTACACATAAAGCTGCATTTCTTTGTTTAAAAATGTAATCTCCTGTCAGAAAGCTTTTTCATGCAGCGCGATTGTTCACTTTTTACACCTGGAGAGACGTATGAGCCGGCTGATATTACATATTGTTTTAAACGACATCATCAAATTGAAGATCATTTTATGGATATATATTACAATTTCGACATTTAGCAAACTGCATAAAAAATTCCGTTCTGTTTTTTCCATATCATCATTCCATGGTCAACTTCTGCTTCCATCAATATTGTTGCAGACTGCGATCGATTGCACCTTCCGTATTTGAACAATCTTTCACCAATACTGCCTTTCACCGATTGTGAAGCAACCTGTACATTTATTTCACGAATATGGACAATTATCTCTCCTATATGTGCTTTTCTTTTCCAATCGGCGTAAAGATTCCAATTTGTATTATTTTATTTTTTTAATTATTACTTGTGCAATTTACCACAAAACACACCGATTCCACCGGCTGTCATCCCGCATACATTTGGCTATATTGCACAATCGTTTACAATTTATTGTGTTTTTCAATTACGTTTATTCATTTTTATCTGTTACATTATTATGGAAATATTCACAGGAATGAAAAACACTTCTCATATATGCCTTCCTGGGATATTGTGAAGCAGCGGCATGCAGAAAGATGGTAAAACAGGCAATAAAAACAGCGTTTCCCGACATGGCTGTCAATCAGGAACTGATGCAGAACCCATCGGCCAAATCAAAAACGGGCAAATTTCCGGTACCGTCCTTTGCAATTGTACGGAAAATAAGGGAGCAGGTTTACTGTGGCTCTTTTTCGCAAAAGGATCATCTGTATAGATACAATCACTGTTATCCAGTATGTCTTGGGAAAACGATACCATCATCACTGTTTACGATCTGCAGCATGCCCCAAAAGAAAGACAGAATTCTATGACAAAAAGGAGGAAAAACAACATGCGTAAAAACATGAAAAAGACATTGGCCTGCGTACTGGCTGGCGCAATGGTTCTTTCCGGCAGCATCACCTCGTTCGCCGCAACGACCGATCCTTCGGTCAGCGAGCGTGAAACAAGAAATGCTGCGCTGTCCATGCGGGCTGCAAGCGAGGGCATGGTGCTCCTTGAAAACCAGAACAACGCGTTGCCTCTGCACACCAAAAAGATCGCGCTGTACGGCGGCGGCGCACAGGCCACCGTGAAAGGCGGCACCGGCTCCGGCGACGTCAACTCCAGGCATGTCGTGACAGTCCGCGAGGCCATGGAGGAGGCCGGCTACGATATCGTGACCAGGGACTGGCTGGACGCCTGGCAGGTTCTGCAGGACGACGCGCCGCAGTCCTCCATCCTCGGCGCACAGCCTTTGGCGGACGACATCGCGCTGACTGACGACGATATCGCGGCGGTCGCTGATGCGGGCTCGACACCATCGTCTATGTCGTTGGAAGGACGGCCGGCGAATTCAAGGACCGCACCGTCACAGGCGGCGACTATCTCCTGAGCGACGTGGAGCGCGCCAACCTGGAAAAGCTCGGCGCGGCATTCGAAAACGTTGTGGTCGTGCTGAATTCCGGCGGTATCATGGACACCAAATTCTTCGGTGAAATCGAAGGGCTCGATTCCCTGCTTCTGATGTCGCAGGCGGGCTGCGAAAGCGGCACGGCGCTCGAAAGGGTGCTTTCCGGCGCGGTCACCCCGTCCGGCAAGCTGACCGACACCTGGGCGGTCGACTATGAGGACTATCCTTCCTCTGAAACCTTCGCTAAGAATGACGGCGACAGCCTGCAGGAAAACTACACAGAAGGCATCTACAACGGCTACCGTTATTTCGATACATTCGGCGTCACGCCGGCCTATGAATTCGGCTACGGCCTGTCCTACACCGATTTCACCATCGATGTAAACACGGTCTATGCGGATGCGGACAAGGTCACGGTCAACGCCACCGTCACCAACACCGGCGACACCTATGCCGGCAAAGAGGTCGTAGAGGTTTATTTCTCGGCTCCGGACGGCACGCTGGAAAAACCGTATCAGGAGCTGGCGGATTACGAAAAGACCGATCTGCTCGCACCGGGCGAAAGCCAGCAGCTCACCGTTTCCTTCAACACCACGGACATGTCCTCCTACGATGAGGAGCTGGCCGCCTATGTCATGGACGCGGGCGACTATGTCATCCGTGTGGGCAACTCCTCCAGAAACACCGAAGTCGGCGCGGTTGTCCGTCTGGACAAAACCGTCACCACCGAGCAGCTTTCCAACCAGCTGGTCTGCGACCAGGAATTTGAAGAGCTGAGCAAGGCCGGCGCGGTTCCGTATACTTACGAGGGCGAAGCCGATGAGATCGCGGCGGCGCCGGTCATCGAACTGGCGGCTGACAGCATTGAGACGGTCAACAACGCAAGCCCCTATGATGACCAGAGCGTCACCACCTACCTGCTTGAAGGCGACGACAGCTATGAGCCGTCCTCCTACACCTTCAACGACGGCACCACCTATGAAGAGAATATCGAGTATGTCTCCCCGGTTGACGCGGACAAACTGAACCTGATCTCGGTCTACAACGGCGAAACCAGTCTGGACCAGCTCGTGGCCAGCATGAACGTCAGCGAGCTTGCGAAGCTCGTCAACGGCATCGGCATGGGCGGAAGCCAGGCGGTCGTCGGCGCACAGGCCAACACCGTCAACGGTGCGGCAGGCGAAACCACCGGAGATTTCTTCTATAAGTACTTCATCCCGAATATCGTCCTGTCCGATGGACCGGCCGGTATCCGCATCACCAAGGAATACGAACAGAACGGAACAAAATACTACCAGTATGCGACCGCGTTCCCGATCGGCACGCTGCTTGCGCAGACCTGGGACAAGGACCTGATCAACGAGGTCGGCCAGGCTGTCGGTGAAGAGATGGTCGAATTCGGCGTCACCATCTGGCTGGCGCCGGGCATGAACATCCACCGCAACCCGCTGTGCGGACGCAACTTCGAGTATTACTCCGAAGACCCGGTCGTCAGCGGCATCACCGCAACCAATGTGATCGGCGGCCTGCAGTCGGTCGACAGCGGCATCACGGTCACCACCAAGCACTATATGGGCAACAACCAGGAATCCGACCGTCAGACCTCCAACAGCTCGATTGGCGAACGCACCTCCCGTGAAATTTACCTGAAGGGCTTTGAAATTGCCATCAAAAACGCCAAACCGAAATCCCTGATGACCTCTTACAACAGGGTCAACGGCATCTCCGCCGCCGCAAACTATGACCTGTGCACCGACATCCTGCGCGGCGAGTGGGGCTTCGATGGATTTATCACAACCGACTGGTACACCAACGCCGACCCGGCCCAGTCCATGCACGCCGGAAACGACGTGATCATGCCGGGCGGACATGCCGCGGACGTTCTGAACGCACAGCCGGTAATCGCACAGCCATCGTTCACCGCCGACGGATATGTCACCTATCAGCTGCTTTACGGCTTTTTGAAGAAGGAAGACTGGAACGACTTCGTTCTCAAAAAGGGCGGCGCTTCCACCGTTTCCACCACCGTTGCGGCGGGCGTTACGCTCAGCAGCGATGTACAGAAAAAAGTCACTGCCGGCACCGCAACCGTCACGGAAAATGAAGACGGCAGCAAAACCGTCACCTATATCGGCAACTGGAAAGAGAAGAATCCAACCATCGCACTCGGCGATCTGCAGAAATCCGCCAAGGCGCTGCTCAGCTTCATCATGGAATCCCCGCAGTTCCGCGCCGTCCTGGCCGATCCTCCAATCGATCCGGACGCGCCGATTAAATCGAACTACACCGCCATCGTGGAGGGCTTCGACTGGGGTCCGGCCATCACCAAGCTGGTCGTCGATCTCGGCGTAAAGGCCGATGCCGGCTCGATTGACAAGGATACCTTCGGCGTCTATGTGGAACGCACCGGCGGCGGTATCTGGGGAGAGAGCAAGGGCGACCGCGCGGTCACTTCCGCTTACCTGTCCGATAAAAACGGCGCGGCGGTTGACGGTTCCAGCAGGTATGTCACGATTGAAATGCCGGTTGGACCGACATTGACGCTCGGCTCACCGTTCAACTACAACTTCTTCGGCGGCGGCCACAACGAGTGGGTCGACTCCGCTTATACGGTCACGCAGCTCAAGGACTTCGCGGCAGGCGACAAGACCATCTCCGATCTGGTCATTGACAAGAGTGCCGGCCAGAAGAACCTGATTGCCGATGAATTCGAAAAGGGCTCTGTCTCCTACACCGATGAGAAATACGGCGACATCACCCTGAATTACGGCTCCTGGTCCCCGGCTGAGGACGAGAAGAAGAACCCGCTGATCATCTGGCTGCACGGCGCGGGTGAAGGCGGCACCGATCCGGATGTCGTCCATCTGGGCAACAAGGTGGTCAACCTGGCAACCGACGACATCCAGCAGTACTTTGACGGCGCGTACGTCCTGACCCCACAGGCGCCGACCATGTGGATGGACGACGGCTCCGGCGGATACAACACCGACGGCAGCACGATGTATGAAGGCGCGCTGATGAACCTGATTGAAGAGTATGTCGCAGCCAATGACGACATCGATATGAACCGCATCTACATCGGCGGCTGCTCCAACGGCGGCTTTATGACCATGAAGATGATCATCGCGCATCCGGACTACTTCGCAGCGGCATATCCGATCTGCGAGGCGCTGCCGGACCAGTACATCAGCGATCAGGACATCGAGAACCTCAAGGACCTCCCGATCTGGATCACCCAGGCCGCGAACGACACCACCGTCAAACCGTCTGAAACGGCGATTCCGACCTACAACCGCCTGATCGAAGCCGGCGCTTCGAACGTCCACTTCTCCTACTTTAAGGATGTCGTCGACACCTCCGGCAAGTACACCAACGCGGACGGCACACCGTATCAGTACATGGGACACTGGTCCTGGATTTACACGCTGAACAACGAATGCACACTGGATTACGACGGCACGCCCGTCCTGCTGAACGGTGAAGAGACCACCATCATGGAATGGCTCGCCGCGCAGAACAAGGCACAGGCGACCTCGAATACCGCGGGCATCGAGATCAACCGGTCCTACAACGTCGTCACCGGCGTCAGCACAGGAACCGAGCCGGCAGACCTGCTCTCCAGCTTCTCCGTTCCTGCGGGAAGCGAGATCAGCATCGTTGACGCCCAGGGCAACGCGCTTAACGACGGCGCGTATGTCGGCACCGGCTGCCAGGTCATCGTGACCGCAGACGGCGTCACCACCGACGTTCTGGCCATCGCGGTCAGCGGCGATGTGAACGGAGACGGAAGATCCTCCGTCATCGACCTGCTCTCGATGAAAGGCAGAATCCTCGGCCGCGACGCTTACAGCGCGGCACAGGACTTCGCTGCCGATGTCAACGGCGACAGCCGCATCAACATCTTTGATCTGGTCATGCTCAAGCTTGCTATCCTCAATGATACTGTCATTTAAAACATAAACCATTCGGAACAAAGGGAGGCGCCCTCGGGCGGCCTCCCTTTGTCTTTGTCCGTTTGTGCATTCTGACGGGACAGCATACCGGAAAGAAAGCGGCGCGGCGCATTCGGATGCCGCTGCAAACAGCTTCATCTGCCGTGCTGTGGAAAAGCGGGACGCCTATCCGATGCTTCACGCCGGAAACGCAAGGTGCAGGTACACAGCTCACTTTATTTTGATTTCCGCCGATATAAATCCCATAACGTACTTTCCGTCAAGCTTCATCCGCTCCATGACCGCAGCCTTCCTGCACCGTTACCCTGCTGAAACTGCGAACGATCTGTAAACCCTGTCCTATATGCATTGACAATGCCTGATATGAGATATATTATATATAAAACATATATAATATATCTCATATCATATTGTTGGGAGGCTGTTATGAATCTAACATCATTCAAAGACCAGATCTGGGACCTTCTGCGCGGTGTCTCCGACGACATGGAAACCATCTTCCAGCCCATCACGCAGAACTATGGGCTGACGATGATTCAGGTCCGCATCCTGCTGGAGCTGAACATGAACGGCGCGCAGAGCATTGGGGCGCTTGGAAAAACCATCGGCATTGCGGGCGGCAACATGTCCGCCATGTGCAAAAAGCTCCAGCAGCTCGGATTTGTCACCCGCATCCGGGATCACAGCGATGAGCGCGTCGTCAAGGTCACATTGTCCGGGCAGGGGAAAGACACCATCCATGAGGTGGATGAACTGCTCATCCAGCGGTACTCCCAATGCCTGGACGGAGAAAAGGAAGAGGATCTCGACAACATCATCGAGGGACTTAAAAAGCTGCGCCGCCTGCTGCAGCGTTTAAAACATACGCAGGAGCCTCCTGCGGAAAAAGGAGTACAGCTCTATGGATAAAGTTAAATCACCCAAAAAACCGCTGATCTATTACTGCATGATCGCTTTGCTCATCCTTCTGCTGCTCAACACCTTTGTGTTCCCGGCTGTCATGAAAAGCCAGGTCACAGAGGTTGACTACGGCACCTTTCTGGCCCGTGTGGAAAAGGGTGAGGTCACAAAGGCTGAAATTGACGAGCATGAAATCGCCTTTCTGGCACAGAACGACGAGGGAAAGGACAGCATCTACATCACCGGACGCATGGACGATCCGGGCCTTGTCGAGAAGCTTTACGCCGCAGACGTCCAATTTACGCAGGTTATCCCACAGGAAAACTCTCCGCTGACCAGCTTTTTGCTGACCTGGATTCTTCCGATCGCGATGTTCTCCCTGCTGGGCCTGCTGTTCTCCCGCATGCTGCAGAAGAAGATGGGCGGCGGTGCCAACGCGATGACCTTTTCACAAAACAAAGCGAAGGTCTATGTGGCGGCACAGACCGGCAAGACCTTCGCGGATGTCGCCGGCCAGGACGAAGCCAAGGAGGCACTCGGCGAGATCGTCGATTTTCTGCATTCTCCGGACAAGTATAAAAGCGTCGGCGCGCTGATGCCGAAAGGCGCACTGCTGGTGGGCCCTCCGGGAACCGGCAAGACGCTGCTCGCAAAAGCGGTCGCCGGCGAGGCGAATGTACCGTTCTTCTCGATTTCCGGTTCAGAATTCATCGAGATGTTCGTCGGCATGGGCGCCGCAAGGGTGCGCGACCTGTTCAAACAGGCGCAGGAGAAAGCGCCCTGCATCGTCTTTATCGATGAGATCGACACCATCGGTAAGAAGCGCGACAGCGGCCAGTTCAGCTCGAACGACGAGCGCGAGCAGACCCTCAACCAGCTGCTGACCGAGATGGACGGCTTCGACTCCAGCAAGGGCGTGGTCATCCTAGCCGCGACCAACCGCCCGGACACGCTGGACAAGGCGCTGCTGCGCCCCGGCCGGTTTGACCGGCGGATTCCGGTGGAGCTTCCGGACCTCAAGGGCCGCGAGGCCATCCTGCGGGTGCATGCCGGGAATATCGTGACCGACGGCCACATCGACTACAACGCCGTCGCACGGGCGACCGCCGGCGCGTCGGGCGCGGAGCTTGCGAACATCGTGAACGAAGCGGCGCTGCACGCTGTCAGAGAAGGGCGGCCGCAGGTCGTTCAGAACGATTTCGACGAGGCTGTCGAGGTGGTCATCGCGGGCTATCAGCGCAAGGGCGCGGTCATCTCGCCGAAGGAAAAACAGATCGTCGCTTACCATGAAATCGGACACGCACTCGTCGCGGCCAAACAAACCGATTCCGCACCCGTACATAAGATCACGATTGTTCCGCGCACCTCCGGCGCGCTTGGCTACACCATGCAGCTTGAGGAGGGGGAAACCAACCTGATGTCCAAGGAGGAGGCGTTCAACAAGATCGTCACCTTCACCGGCGGCCGCAGCGCGGAGGAGCTGATCTTCGGCACCTTCACCTCCGGCGCATCCAACGACATCGAACAGGCCACAAGGATTGCGCGCGCGATGGTCACGCGGCTCGGCATGAGCAGGGAATTTGACATGATGGCATTGGAGACCCTCTCGAACCAGTATCTGGGCGGCGACGCGTCGCTTGCCTGCTCGCCTGAAACCGCTGCGAGGATTGACGGTGAGGTTCTTTCAATCATCAAATCCGCGCATGAAAAAGCCGTTGGCATCCTGAAGGAAAACATGGAAAAGCTGCATGAGCTGGCGGCCTACCTGCTGGAGAAAGAAACCATCTCCGGAGAGGAATTCATGGAGATTCTCAACGGCTCAACGGTCAATCTAAAGAAATAAATCGTTTAACCGGAATATTGTTTGTTTAAACGTCATCCAACACAGCCGTTCTGCTGAACCAGATACCATTCAATTCCCTCAAACATCAAAATGGGATCCATGCCGGTTTAAGCGGAGCGGTTCATCCGCTTATCCAAGGCGCCACACTGTAAAACCGCATGAAACCATCTAAAAAGATGTTCTGACATCATTCCCAGAATGCATAAGTATCATAATAGAAGAAGGAGCGATTGTAATTGACTGCCAAACAAAACACCGATCTCGGCCGCGACAGCGTCGGAAAGCTGCTGTTCAAGCTGGCTGTTCCCGCCATTGCGGCGCAGATCATCAATATGCTGTACAACATTGTGGACCGGATGTACATCGGCCACATTCCTGATATCGGCCCGGCCGCGCTGACCGGCGTCGGCGTCACCTTCCCCATCATCATGATCATTGCCGCGTTCAGCTCGCTGATCGGTATGGGCGGCGCGCCGCGCGCGTCGATCTGTATGGGAAGACAGGACAATGACGGCGCCGAACATATCCTCGGCAACTGCTTTACCGTGCTGCTGGGCATCTCGGTGGTGCTGACCGCCGTTTTCCTCATATTTGGCAAACCGCTGCTCATGATGTTCGGCGCCAGTGAAAGCACGCTGCCCTATGCCAGCGCTTACATGAACATCTATGTCTGCGGCACGATCTTTGTACAGCTGGCGCTGGGGCTCAACGCGTTCATCTCCTCGCAGGGATTCGCGACTACGAGCATGATGACCGTCGTCATCGGCGCGGTGATCAACATCGTGCTCGACCCAATCTTCATCTTCGTCTTCGGCATGGGCGTTCAGGGCGCGGCGCTCGCGACGATCCTCTCGCAGGCAGTCTCTTCGATCTGGGTGCTGTGGTTCCTGTTCGGAAAGAAAACCAAGCTGCGCATCCAGAAGAAATATATGATCCCGCGAAAGCATATCATCCTGCCGGTGCTTGCGCTGGGCGTCTCGCCGTTCATCATGCAGAGCACCGAAAGCCTGGTCAACATCACGCTGAACGCTTCCCTGCAGACCTACGGCGGCGACATCGCAGTCGGCGCCATGGCCATTCTGGCCAGTATGATGCAGGTGGTGCTGCTGCCGCTGATGGGCCTGACGCAGGGCGCGCAGCCGATTATCGGCTACAACTACGGGGCCGGGCAGCCCGGCCGGGTGAAAAAGGCCTTCAAGCTGCTGTTAATTTCCAGTCTGTGCTTTACCGGTATCCTGTGGGCGGTGGCGATGGTTTTCCCCGAGCTCTTTATATTGATCTTTACCGAAGACGCCAGTCTCACATCGTACACGATCTGGGCGATCCGCATCTATCTGGGCGCATCGTTCATATTGGGCGCGCAGGTCGCATGCCAGCAGACCTTCATCGCGGTCGGGCAGGCAAAAAGCTCGCTGTTCCTGGCGCTGCTGCGTAAAATTGTGCTGTTAATCCCGCTGATCTTCATTCTGCCCTGCTTCCTTTCCGACAAGGTTTTCGCGGTCTTTCTGGCCGAACCGATTGCGGATATCATTGCAACCGCCGCCACCTGTATCCTGTTCGGCCTGCAGTTTAAAAGAATCCTGAAGGGCTGCGCCGAAAAGGAAGCGGCGCTTCCCTCCAATTGACCATTCCTGAAAGGATGATGTATTTGGATTCCGTTTATCTCCAGTTTTTGTATCTGATGCTGTACAGTGTCATCGGATGGGTCTGCGAAACGATTTACTGCTCGATCGGACAGCGCAGATTTGTAAACCGCGGCTTTCTGAACGGCCCGCTCTGCCCCATCTATGGCGTCGGCGCGCTGCTGGTGCTGAATCTGTTCGGCCCGTTTTCAAGCAACCTGCCGCTGCTGTTCCTGGCAAGCATGGCGGTCACCAGCGTCATCGAATACATCACCAGCGTTTTGCTGGAAAAGCTCTTCCACTTGACACTCTGGAATTACTCCGGCAGGCTTTTCAACCTGCATGGACGCATTTGTCTCAGAAATTCCTTGCTGTTTGGGCTGATGTCGGTTATACTGGTACATATCATCCATCCCCGCTTCGACCGGTGGCTTTCAAAGATTCCTGAAAACGCGCTTGTGTGGATTGCCGCAGCGTTGTTCCTCCTGCTGCTTGCCGATATCCTGTACACAGTCCGCTCAATGCTGCTCTTAAACGGCAAAATTGAACAGATCCATCAGTTGTTTGAGGAACTGAAGGAGAAGACCGCACAGAGCCTGCAGGCCCTTCAGCAGCCGGAACGCGGCAGCGCGCTGCAGGCGCGCATCGAACAGATCAATCGAAGCGTCGGCGATCTTTTGACCCGGCACCGGCATTCCCACGGACGCATCCTGAAAGCCTTTCCGAACATGAAATCCCTGAAGCATCAGGAAGCGCTTGACCAGATCCGCCGGGAGATCAAAAAACGGAAGAATAAAATCAAATGATCCATAGACTGAATTTAAAAAGGAAAGGAGTTTTCATATGATGAACTGGCTGAGAAGGTTCATGATGGGACGGTACGGAGCAGACCAGCTTTCGTTTGCCCTGCTGATCCTGTACTTTGTGTTGACGCTCGTCTCTCAAACGATCAGATGGCCGTATCTCATGCTCATCGCGCTGCTGCCGATAGCCTGGTGCTTTTTCCGGATGCTTTCGCGCAATGTCCAGAAGCGTTATGCGGAGAATCTGGTGTTTTTAAAATTCTGGAATCCTGTCAAAGGATGGTTCAGCCGGCATTTCGGCCGGATGCGCGACAAGACCCATCGCTACTACCGCTGTCCGCAGTGTTCCCAGCAGCTGCGCGTTCCGAAGGGCCGCGGCAAGATCGAGATATCCTGTCCAAAATGCCACACAAAGTTTATTAAGAAAACCTGAAAAGAGGACTCCGGACAATCGTCCGGAGTCCTCTTTTGATGCCATCAAAATACAACCACCTGAGGTGGGCAATCGCCTACGGCGTTCTCTGTCGAGGAATTATTTAAACAACGGTTACGGGGCATCTGCGGTGGAGAAATTGCTTATGGCGTTCTTCGGTTGAGGAATTATTAACACTGTGGCTACGGGAATCAGGGTACCGACAAAGAAAACCTCAGGGAACGTTAACCTCTGCTACCAGCCATTCAGCCACCCTGCCAAAAGCAAAACGCCGCCCGCAGGCGGCCGAAGCAGAAAACGGGATATCGGAGGGGATTTTCAAGGGGGCCACCACCTGCGGTGGGGCGCTCGGCTACGCCGCTTTTTCTACTGTGTTGTTGTGGTGCGTGGTCATAGGCTCTTCTCCTTTTTCAGTGACGCGTAGCGCATGCCCCAGCGCAGCTGGCCCCTTGAACGGCCTTTCTTGGTTACTTCTTTGGCCGGCAAAGAAGTAACAACCACTATGCCAAGTGTCACTTGGTAAACAAAGTGGAACCGCTGCGCCGCTGCGGAACAAAGATTACATCATAAAAGAACCGCCGAGCATCATAGAAAACAATCTATCTCACAAATTCCTATTAATTTTCAAAACAATATTGCCAAATGGAATAAATAAGGCTGCATCCTGTGATGCTGTTTGTTATCTGTACATTTTAAACCGCTGGTCAATATCCTGAAAGGTCTTCTCCCCCGCTTCGCCGGTTGGATTTCCAAACGGCATCTGTGCGATGAGCTGCCAGACATCCGGAATATCCCACCGCTCCTTGACCTGCTCGTCGATCAGCGGATTGTAGTGCTGCAGGTTTGCGCCAAGCCCTTCGGCTTCCAGCAGATTCCAGACTGAAAACTGGAACATGCCGTTCGACTGCTGCGCCCACACGGGAAAGTTGTCCCGATAGAGCGGAAACTTGTTCGCAAATTTCCCAACCACCGACGTGTCGTCAAAAAACAGCACCGTTCCATAGCCGGCCGCAAACGATCCGATTTTCTGCTGCGTGGCTCCGAATTTCTCCGGTTCGGTCACCTTTCTCAGCGTCTCAAGCACAATGCTCCACAGCTCGTCGTGCTGCTCGTGCAGCAGCAAAACCGCGCGGGCGCTCTGCATATTGAAGGATGACGGCGTATACTGCAGAGCCTGACGGATCAGCTCCGCTATGCGTTCATCTGATATGCCCGGCTGCTTGCCGATCATATAGATGCTGCGCCGGGAACGGATTGAATCTAAAAAATCTTTGGACATGGTCTGCCTCCTGTTCTGAATGGGATTTCTCCTACATAGTATGTTCTGTTCTCACCCATCTATGTTTGGATTCTTTCAGAAATATATGCGGCCCGTGCTCTCTCCCTGCAGGGTAAAAGCACGGGCCATCTATGAAAAGGTTAGAATGGGCGTTTTAATCCGCAGGGATAGGTCTCTCCTGTCAGGTTCTCCTGCGCCTCGGCAATCGACGCATACAGCCGGTATCCGCCGGAAAGGTTGTAGCAGTCAAAACCGCTGCCGCTCAGAATGCGGCTGGCCACATAGCTGCGCAGTCCGCTGTGGCAGCACTCATACACCGGTTTGGATGGATCCAGTTCATCGAGGCGTTCCCTGAGCTCATCGAGCGGGATGTTGATGAACCCGTCAATATGGCTGCTTTGATACTCCATTTTTGTCCGTGTATCGAGCAGCGTCACACTGCCGTCGCGCGGAAGCTTAGCGATATCATCCCAGAAGAACTGCTTGACCAGGCCGCCAAGCACATTCTGGATCACAAAGCCGATCATGTTGACCGGGTCCTTTGCCGATGAATAGGGCGGCGCGTAGCACAGCTCCAGATCGGCCAGGTCGTCGGCGGTCATTCCGGCGCGAATGGCCGTGGCCAGCACATCGCAGCGCTTGTCCACACCGTCGAAGCCGACGAGCTGCGCGCCGAGGATGCGCCCGGTCTTGCGCTCAAAGATTGTCTTGACCGACATATTCGTGGCGCCCGGATAATAGGTCGCATGGGATGGGGAATAGGTATACACCTTGTCGTAATCGAGTCCGGCCTTTTTCGCTTCGGTTTCATTGATGCCGGTGGTTGCAACGGTCATCTCGAAGATTTTTAAGACGGCGGAACCCTGTGTATCTTTATAGGTATGCCGGATACCGCAGATGTTGTCGGCCGCTATGCGCCCCTGCCGGTTCGCAGGCCCGGCAAGCGGGATAAATCCCGGTTTTCCGGTCACGAGGTTTTTGATCTCGACGGCGTCTCCGACCGCATAGATGTTCTCATCGCTGGTGCGCATCGTCTCATCGGTCAGGATGCTGCCGCGTTCGCTGCAGGCGATTCCCGCTTCCTTTGCAAGCTCGCTTTCCGGACGCACGCCGACCGACAGGATGACCATATCGGTGCACAGCTCCCCATCCTGCAGGGAGACCGTCAGACGGCCTTTACAGCTTTGGATGGCTGTGACGCCGCTTGAGAGCCTGAGCCGAATCCCCTGCTTCAGCAGATAATTGTGCACATCGCAGGCCATATCGAAGTCGAGCGGTGCTATGACATGGTCGGACAGCTCGGCGATGGTCACCTCAAGGCCCAGACGGCGCAGATTTTCCGCCATCTCCACACCGATGTATCCGCCGCCGACAATGACCGCGGACCGGATGTTCTCTGAAACGGCGTACTGCTGGATTCGTTCGGTATCCGGTATGGTCCGCAGCGTGAAGACGCCCTTTTGATCGATTCCCTCAATCGGCGGGACAATCGGCTTCGCGCCCGGAGACAGAATCAGCTTGTCATAGGCTTCTTCATAGGTTTCGCCGGTCTGCAGATTGCGCACGGTGACCCGGCGGTTCTGCGGGTCGATGCCGACCGCCTCATTGAAAATGCGCGTGTCGATGCGAAAACGGCTCCAAAAGCTCTGCGGTGACTGCAGCGTCAGCATATCCGGGTCGGTGATCTCTCCGCCGATATAATATGGCAGGCCGCAGTTTGCATACGAAATATATTCCGAACGCTCCAATAGAATGATTTGGGCGTTTTCATCCAGACGGCGCAGCCTTGCCGCCGCGCTCGCACCTCCGGCCACGCCGCCGATAATAACCACTTTCATTTCTCACATCTCCTTACAATTCCCGCCAAGTTGTGCTATACTGTTAGATAGATTCCAATCAGGGGGAGGGGTTCACATGGCATCGATGGATACCAATTTTCTTATGGAGGTACTGCCGTTCTGGAAAGCACTTTCCGACGCCGATCAGCAGTACCTCATACAGCATACCCGTGTTTCAGATTACCCAAAGGGAACGCGCGTTCACAGCGGTTCGGCGCAGTGTACCGGCGTGCTGCTGGTTTTTACCGGACAGCTTCGCGCCTATCTGCTTTCGGAGGAGGGCAAGGAAATCACTCTCTTTCGCCTGCTGGAACAGGACAGCTGCTTATTGTCCGCAACCTGCATCCTGAAGAACATCTCGTTCGACATCTTCATCGACGCGGAATGCGATACCAAACTTTATGTAATTGAGGCCTACGCGTTCCAGACCATCTGCAGGAAATATATCGAAGCCGAGACCTTTTCAAAGGAGAACATCTCTTCCCGGTTTTCCGATGTGATGTGGGTCATGGAACAGACCATCTTCATGAAGTTTGATCAGCGCCTTGCAATCTTTCTGCTGGATCAGGCTTCGCTGGACGGCAGCGATACCATCCATTTGACGCATGAACAGATTGCCAGGCATATGGGTTCTGCCCGGGAGGTCGTTTCCCGGATGCTCAAGTATTTTCAAAATGAAGGGCTTCTGCAGGTTTCGCGCGGCGGCATCAGGCTGCTCGACCGCAAGCGTCTGCGGGACCTCACCTGAATCAGACGTTCAGCATCTCTTTGATCTGGTCCTTGCCTTTTGCGCCGACCGAGATCTTGACGACCTTGCCATCCTTGAGCACAACCAGTGTCGGGATGCTCATGACGTTGAAGGAGCTTGCAAGCTCCGGCTGCTCGTCGACATTGATCTTGCCGACCTTCGCCTTGCCGATCAGCTCCTCGGCCACCTGGTCCACCAGCGGGGATACCATCCGGCAGGGTCCGCACCACGGCGCCCAGAAGTCCACCAGTACCGGTACATCTGTGTTCATTACTTCCTGCTCAAAATTTTCTTTCGTTATAGATACAACACTCATTGTGAATGCCCCTTTCGTATTGTTTGATATTAGTATATGCGATATGCATGCTTTCGTCTGTGATAAAATCACATTTTGCAGGAGAAGTTGTCTTTTTTTATTTTTCTTGTCTGGCAATCCAATGCAAATTGGATGAATACCGGAATCCGGTTCCCATAATTTCCGAATGACTGCCGTCTTCGTTAAACTAGTTTTGATATAGACATGTCTGTCAGATTTTAAAAATCAAAGTGTTTTTGCTTTTATCAATCATCACAGAACTTCGGCTGGATAGTGGGTATATGTCTGCGGCGCGGCAGATTTCGTGATTGTCAATTTTGTCTTGGCAGAGTGGCTATGGCATCGCTGAGACGCAGCGGCCTTACGCTGTTTGCCAAGTAACACTCGGCAATGTGGTTGTTACTTCTTTGCCGGCCAAAGAAGTAACCAAGAAAGGCCGTTCAAGGGGCCAGCTGCGCTGGGGCATGCGCTACGCGTCACTGAAATAAGAGAAGAGCCTATGACAAACACACCACAACAACGCAGCAGAAAAAGCGGCGTAGCCGAGCGCCCCACCGCAGGTGGTGGCCCCCCTTGAAAATCCCCTCAGATATCCCTCTTTCTGTTTCGGCTGTCTGCGGACAGCATTTGGCTTTGGACAGGGTGGATGAATGGCTAGCAGCGGACGTTTACGTTCCCTACGACAGTTTCTACCTGTACCCCGATTCCCGTATCGGCTGCGTAAATGATTTCCTGACAAGAGAACAACGTAACGATTGCTCCGTCTCAGGTGGTGCAGGCAGCGGTTTCATTGGTGCTTTCTGCCTAATAGACCGAAGCCCACTCTGCTATGGAGTGGTGTTTTTTGTTAAATCGTCACACAGTATCTGGAAAACATATACAGACACCCAAGCTATGGCAAAGAATACATTGATCCATAATGATCTCAGAAACAAAACAAGATGTTATCAACCGGTGCTTATTCAACAGCAGTCATATCATATTCCAATGGAAAATATGATAAATTCCATGTTTACGGATTCAATTCTTCAGATTTTATAAATTTATTGCAAGGATTCGCGAGCGCGGTATTGATTAATGCGCCTATTTTTTGTACAATCAATGATAGACAAAAATCACTACAGGGAGGAAACACACAATGGGTAAAGCTTTGATCATCGGCGCGGGAGGCGTCGCCAGTGTTGTTGTACATAAATGCTGTCAAAACTCCGAGGTGTTTGAGGAAATCTGCATCGCGAGCCGTACAGTCTCGAAATGCGATGCTTTGAGGGACAAGCTTCAGGGAAAAACCAAGACAAAGATCACCACCGCGCAGGTCGACGCGGATCACACCGATGAACTGGTCGCTCTGATTCGCAGGGTTCAGCCGGATATCGTCATCAACGTCGCGCTCCCCTATCAGGATTTGACCATCATGGATGCATGCCTGGAGACCGGCGTGGATTACGTGGACACGGCCAACTATGAGCCGCTGGACACCGCAAAATTCGAGTATAAGTGGCAGTGGGCATACCGTGAGCGGTTTGAGAAGGCCGGCATCACAGCGCTGCTGGGCAGCGGGTTTGACCCGGGCGTGACCGGCGTGTTCAGCGCCTATGCGCAGAAGCATTACTTCGATGAAATCCACAGGATCGACATCGTGGATGCGAATGCCGGTGACCACGGCTATCCGTTCGCCACCAACTTCAACCCGGAGATCAACATCCGTGAGGTCACCGCAAACGGCAGCTACTACAAGGACGGCAGTTTCATCGAAACGCCGCCGATGTCGGTCAAGCGGGTTTACGACCTGCCTGAGATCGGCCCCAAGGACATCTATCTGCTGCATCATGAGGAGATGGAATCCCTCGCGCTGAATATCAAAGGCATCCGGCAGATCCGTTTCTGGATGACCTTTTCTGAAAACTATCTCAACCATCTGAAGGTGCTGGAAAATGTCGGCATGACCTCGATTGAACCGATTGAATTCGAGGGACAGCAGATCGTTCCGCTGCAGTTCCTGAAGGCGGTCCTGCCCGATCCGGCTTCCCTTGGACCGAGAACAAAAGGCAAGACCAACATCGGATGCATCTTCCAGGGCATCAAGGACGGAAAAGAGCGCACCTACTATGTCTACAATGTCTGCGACCATCAGGAATGCTACAAAGAGGTCGGTTCGCAGGCCATTTCCTATACCACCGGCGTCCCGGCCATGATCGGCGCCAGCATGATTCTGACCGGCAAGTGGAAGAAGCCCGGCGTCTACAACATCGAGGAGTTCGATCCAGATCCGTTCATGGACGCGCTGAATAAATTCGGTCTGCCGTGGCAGGAAAGCTTCTCCCCGGCCCTGATCGACTAGGAGAGGAGGAGCAGCCATCACACAGATTGATTTTAACCGGCTCCCCACCCCCTGCTATGTTGTGGATGAGGGCCTTCTGCGCCGCAACCTTGAACTGCTGCACAGCATTGAAACGCGGACCGGGTGCCATATCCTGCTCGCGCTCAAGGCCTTTTCGATGTACAGCACCTTCCCACTGATCGCGCGGTATCTTGACGGCGTTACAGCCAGCGGCCTGCTGGAGGCGCGGCTCGGCTATGAAGAGATGGGCAAGGCTGTCCACGTCTTCTCCCCCGCCTACAGCGAGGACGAATTTGACGAGATCATAGGGTACTGCGGCCACATCGTGTTCAATTCGTTTGACCAGTGGCGCAGGTTCGCACCTAAAATCCAGGCATCCGGAAAGCAGATTTCCTGCGGCATACGGATCAACCCGGGTTACTCGGAGATTGAAACCGACCTGTATAATCCGTGCTTCCAGAACTCCCGGCTCGGCGTGACACTGGAAAGGTTCGAGCCTGAGGCGCTCGATGGCATCGAAGGGCTTCATTTCCACACGATGTGCGAGCAGAATGCCGACACGCTCGAACGAACGCTGGCTGTCGTCGAAGAGAAATTCGGCCGCTGGCTTGGCCGGATGAAATGGATCAACTTCGGCGGCGGGCACCACATCACCCGGCCGGATTATGATGTTGAACGGCTTGTTCGCTGTATCGAACACATCCAGGACACCTATGATGTCGAGGTCTATCTGGAGCCCGGCGAAGCGGTCGCGCTGAATACCGGGTTTCTTGTCGCAAAGGTGCTGGATGTTGTCGAGAACGGCATGAATATCGCGATTCTTGACACATCGGCCGCCTGCCATATGCCGGACGTGCTGGAGATGCCGTACCGGCCTCAGATCATCGGCGCGGGAATTCCCCGGGAAAAGGCATATACCTATCGTCTGGGTGGGCCGACCTGCCTTGCCGGGGACATCATCGGCGACTATTCGTTCGACCAGCCGCTTTTTCCCGGGAAAAGGCTGGTGTTCTGCGATATGGCCATCTATACGATGGTCAAAAACAACACCTTCAACGGCATGAACCTGCCGTCCATCGTCCTGCATCATGAGGACGGAACCGATGAAGTGGTCAAGCGGTTCGGCTATGAGGATTTTAAGGCACGGCTGTAACGGTTTTGTTTCACCGCCATCCTCGGCGTGTACAGCCGGCCGGCTCATGAGAAGACAAAAATCAATCGCGGCGGATAAGACCCGCCGCTTTAATGGTCAATCCTTATACCGAGAAGTTTCTATATTTCCCGGTAAATACAAAAAGGGTGAACCGCCATATGGCGGTTCACCCTTTTTTCAGCAATAACGCTATGATGATTAAAATAGAATTTTATTGCAGCGCATTTCCATCGAAATATCTTTCACCGTCATGGTAAAAACAGTCTCGACCACGATCGGTAAAAATGAAGTGTACCGATAGGAAATTATCCGTTTAGAAGCTGCAGCTTCCAGTTCAGCAGGTCGATGACATTGATCTTGCCATCCCCGTTGTAGTCGGCCAGCAGCATCTGTTCCGGTGTAAACGCAATCTTGCCGCTGATGTACTTTTGGATCAGCTCGAGGTCACTCGTATCCAGCACACCGTTTCCGTTGACATCTCCCGGAACGATGCCGATGTTTCGGATCGCCTCGTTGAGGGCAGCCGCCGCATCGTCCGCCTGCCGCTGGGAAACCAGCTCGGTGTCATAGACCCTCAGCGCCTCAAGATACACCGCCTGCAGCTTCTCCCAGGCGTTCAGCGGATAGTCTTCCGGGTTCAAAAGCTTCGCGCGGATGATCGCCATACAGAGCTCATATCTGTCCACGACGACCTTGGCATCCCCGAACGCCGTCATCGCAGCCCTCAGTTCCCGGCAGGCTGCGCTGATCTCCTCGGCGGATGCGTCCCCTTCTTTGTCCGCGGCAGTCTGCGCCGCGTCGATTGCCTCAAGCAGTGCCGTTCTGACCTCTGCCGGTGTCTGGCCGTTCAGGATGCCCTCCACGGAATTGTCATAGAACGCCTGCGCGTCTTCGATCAAAGCCTTTAGCGGTTCCGCCGAAACCGTCACACGCGGCATGGCAAAACAGGCATGGTCAAACCTTGTGTCGTCTCCGCCAATCGTGACGACCAGCCGCAGCAGCTTATAGCCCTCCATCGGGATGCTCACATCCACCGGATCCATGCTCAGATCCATATGCTTTTCATAGAGGAGGTCGTCGTCGCCCCAGATCTGGTAGTCGACCGTACCCGCTCTGCCGTGCTCCGCGAATTCACGCTGTGCCTGCGCGTTGTTTTTCATATCGTCGCCGATGCCGATCTTCGAGGTGAAGACGACCGGCTGTCCGCCCAGATAGTAGGCGATGTTCATCGGGGAATTTCCCTGGAATCCATCCTGCGGTCCGGAATACTCCACGCCGCCGAGTTCCATCGGGATTCCATCGATTGTGAGGCCGTCGCGCGGCATTGGATCGGTCCAGCCGGTGTAGGACATCCAGTTCTTGGTGGTCAGCGCGCCGGTTACTGGAACCAGGTTTCCCTCCTCAATCTTCGGATCAATCCAGTCCGCGTGGTCATTGTTCATGCCGTCCAGATCATCCACAACGAGACGCAGGAAATCGCAGCCCGCAAGATCGACGGAGATCTCCTTCGCATCCTGCCAGGCGCCCATCCTGCCGGTCTCATACAGCAGGTCGTCGTCGCCGTATATCTGGAAGGATACGGAGGATACGCCTGCCGCCGCCTCATCGTCAATGCCCGCCAGCGCCGTAAAGGTGATATTCCTGCCGCCGATGTAGTAGATCATCTCAGACGGCGCATGGGTGCCCATACCGGCCGCATAGGTCTTGCCGTTGATGGTCAGCGTCCTGCCCTCGACCGACTGATCCTGATGGATGCTGCCCCATCCGGCCTTGCCGGATACCCAGTTTGTGGTGGTCAGCGGGCCGTAATCCACCGGCGTCAGCCCTTCGGTGGACATCCTCGCTTTGACGCTCACAAAGGTATTGAACGTGACGCGGTCGGTCGTCCGGTCCTCATACAGCAGGTCGGCGGCAATCGTGATCGGGACATTGCTGAGCTCCTGCTCCCCCGCCGTCACAAGCCACTGGATTTCAAAGCTTTCGCCGGTCGCCAGATCCTTGACGGTATTTGTCGTGATCGGCTTCGCGGTGAAGCCCTCCGGCAGGTTCAGGATAAACGCCGCGTTTTCCACAGCCAGCTGTCCGCCGTTGACGAACTTCGCCGTCAGGATCGTCCTGCTGCCGGTTCTGAGGCTCGAATTGGACAGGCTGCCAAAGATGTAAGCGCCCTTGTCAACCGCACCGGCCGGCTCAACGATGTACATCTTGACGCCGTGGGATGGAACGGACGCCGCGGCAATGCCGGATACGGTTTCGACAGCGCTGCCGTCCTCATGTTTCTCCCAGACATCCCGAAGCCGATAGCTCGGCGCATCCGCCAAACGGTAGTGCTCGCCGTAATACTCCGCATCCATCTTTTCTATCAGGCTGCCGATCTCGGAAATTTCCATATGCATCATCGCGGAGGAATCGGAACGGTTGAGCATCAGCAGCGCAAGCTTTCCGCCCTGCAGCGGCTTCGCCAGATATTCGAGATCCCCATCGTCTTTGAAACGGATGCCCTGTACGCCCATGGCGTCCTGATCGACCGCAATCGCGTCCTCGTTGGTGATGATCTCCAGGATGTCCTGGCGTTCATCCAGAACGCGCAAATCGTTGCCCAGAATCAGCGGGGACGCCATCATACACCACAGGCTGAAGTGGGACACATTTTCGTCGCGCGTCAGGCTGCCGTTGCCAACCTGCAGCATATCCGGGTCGTTCCAGCCCTTGTCCGGTCCCGCATAGGGATACAGTTCAACATTGACGTCGTAGATGCTCATCACGGAGCCCCAGCTCGCGCCGATGTCACCGGTGGTCCTCCACATATTTCCGGTCTGCGGACCCCAGGTCCAGGGCTGCCGTCCGCCCCATTCGCAGATGGAGAAGCAGATCGGCCGTTCAGGCTCACCGGATTCTCTGGCAACCGCCTTGGTCGCCTTCATCAGGGCGTCGCGCATCGTGCCGTAATTGTACCGCGCGCTGTCCGCGTCCCGGTAGGAGGAGCGGATCGGATTATAGAAGCGCAGCGTGTTCTCTCCGGCCTTCAGCTCCAGCATCGCCGAGCCTCTGGCCCACGCGCCGTTATGCGCCGGGACCGGCGGCAGCATCATGCGGACCGGATGGACGCTGTCCCCGTTGATGTCGATGAACATCGGCACCTCGGAATCCGAGTATTTGCGGATATAGACAAGGTTCAGCGCATATTCGCCGTCCTCTGGAACCGTGACGGTAAAGGTCGCGCTGCCCGCGTTCTCATGCAGCCCGTCGATGTATCCGTTTGTCATATAGGCGTTTCCCTGCAGCTGCGCAGAAGACGCCGGATAGGTTTTTACCTCCGTACCCTTTTCAAACGGCTTCGCAAGCTGGATCTCGCGGATGCCGTAGGACATGGTGGAAAGCTGCACATTGTGGCAGTAGTCATACTTGAAGTAATCGACGCCCCACTGAGCAAAGGAGGCGGCATCCCGTTCCTCGTTGAAGACCGATGCCGGAAGGTCCTGACAGGTGTACAAGCCGTTGGAAGTATAAAGGCCGATCTTCATACCGCGTTCATGCACATAATCCGCCAGCCCCTTGATTCCGTCCGGGAAACGGATCGGATCGCTCTGCAGCCTGCCGTTGATGTCCCTCGCCGATGCCTGCCAGTTGTCGTCGAGGTTGATGTACTCGTAGCCAAGGTCGGTGAGCCCGTGCTCCTTCATGGCATCCGCCGTGCTCGTAATCAGGTCGTCGTCAATGTTGGTCTGAAAGGCGTTCCAGCTTGACCAGCCCATCGGCGGCGTCTTTGCCGCACCGTTATCGTGCGCGCCCACACCCATGGACAGCATACAAGCGGATAAAGCCGCGACCGACAGAACAGTGAACATCTTTGTGGTTTTTTTCATGCTCTTTCCTCCTTTTTAAATAAAAAACAAATAATCAGCCCTTATATTATTAATTATATATTATCTTATTTAAACCTCATTGTAAATGCATTTTTCTATGATTTGTATAAAATATCTGTATTTTTTTCTTTTCCGCAATTCCATCATGCTCACGATCTATAAACGCTCCCTATTTTTCGGTGATTTTATACATATGAACCTTCCTATAGCCCCGCAGTATTTTCACGGCTGCACGTCCATTCGCGCAATGCAATATATTCATCATTCAATCTCATTCTATCCACATAAAACCTGTGAAGCATATCTGCAGACAGAGCCTACGGGCACCCGACAGGAAAATCAAAACCACCTGTTGAACTGGTGGTATGCACCGGCCCTGAAAGGGCATCCTACCGGCCGGTCTCTTAAGAGACACCGTCATTTTCATCACACACTATAACTGCTAAAGCAGTTATATCTCTATAGCTTCTCACTTTGAGCGAAATGATCGTTGCCATTCGCTTCCCTCTATCCTGAAAGCTATAGCTTTTTATTCTCACCGGCACAGCCGGTGCTTTTGTTACGCTAAAGCTACAAACAGAACGGCGGCACTCTAAAGCGCCGCTGTTTCCGCAGATCAATAAATGGCAGGATATAAAAGAACAGAGCCGCGTTTGATATCCGAACGCGGCTCTGTTCTTTTATTTTATGTCAGCCGATGTGCTCTTTTTTGTCCTCTTCTTTGGTTCACGCTTACAGTATGGAATCTTCTGTATCTTCTCATGATGCGCAAGACAGGCCTTGCAGTCCCCATGCCGCTTACACTTTCGCAGACAGGTACATTCTTCCAATCCATTGGCAAGCATTCCACTTCTCCCCTTTGCTCTAAATATCCAGCCTTCAGTATAGCATACCGGCCTGGATGCTGTCACGCGAGTCTTTTCGTTTTTCTGAAAATTTTTTATCAATAACACTTGACATTTCAGAAAAACAGATGTATGCTTTAGATAAGACATACTACAAATGTAGAACTATGATCGGAGGTGATTACAATGTGCGAATTGACAAAATTACCCGATGGCGAACTGAAAATCATGCAGGCAGTCTGGGAAAACACGCCCCCTGTCACTACCCGGATGGTGATCGATCGGTTATCTCCATCAAAAAAGATTAAAACCCAGACGGTCCTCACCCATCTGGACAGGCTCATCGCACGCGGGTTCATCCGCTGTGAGAAGGTGGGACAGGAACGCCGTTACTTCCCGCTGGTAACCTGTGAAGATTACCAGCAATTTGAAACAAAACGGTTTATGGAGCAAATCCACAAGAATTCCTTTTCCAGTCTGGTGACAGCATTGTTTCGCGGAAAAGAAATACCAGAACAGGAGTATCAGGAGCTGAAAGAATGGTTGGAGAAGGAGGGCAGAAAGCCATGAGTTTCTTTCTCCCATCGCTGTTCATCTGCTCGGCAACCATGTCGGCAGCGGGGCTCATCTATCTGGCTTTAAGACCACACCTTGCAAAACGTTATTCCGCCAGGACGCGCTATTATGCGTGGCTGCTGATTCTTCTGGGATTCTTAATTCCATTCCGTCCACAGTCTGATACCGCCATCATTCAAATCGAATTGCCGGCGGCATCCAGTGCTTCCTCCGTCAAATCGAACAATCCTTCAGAAACGGATCTGGCCGGCAAGGGACAACTGAACCGTACATATGGGAACGCCCCCGATTCCCCGCGTTCCCCATCCGGCACTGGAAAAACAAATGATGCGAATGGACATCCGCGCGTATCCATACCGTCAAACGGTCATGACCGTCTCGCTTTAAAATCAGATGTACCGCTGTCTTTCATCGGCTCTTCCCTGCGATTTCCGAGTGATAGCGGCGTCCTGTTTCCAGCTTCTCAAGGCCCCGGCCAGAATAACGACGATCAGAGTTTACCCCGCGGCATCTCATGGGAGCTGCTGACTGCCCTGATCTGGAGCATCGGTTTTTTGGGAAAGCTCATCTATCACCTCACCGCACATCTGCGATTCATGCATATCGTGCGCCGATGGAGCACAGATATCACCGCGGAACCGATCAACACCATGCTGGACAGCCTTGCAGCAGAGATGGAAGTCAGGCAAACGGTGCGTTTGAAATCCTGTCCTCTGATACACTCCCCTATGCTGATCGGACTTAGAAATCCCTGCATCCTGATTCCAAAGCAACAGATTCCAAAGGAGATTCTGCCGCTTGTCCTGAAGCATGAGCTGGTTCACCTGAAACGCAAAGACATTCTTATTAAAGTATTCGTTTTACTGGCATCCTCCCTGCACTGGTTCAATCCAATTCTGTACCCCATTCTGCAGGCAATTTCACTGGACTGTGAAACCTCCTGTGACGAAGCGGTACTCAGCAACCAGCCCAAAGCCATACGCCTGCGCTATGGGGAAGAAGTCCTGGAGATTTCCAATAAACATCCAAAACTGCAAACCATATTTGCTACCAATTTTTATGGAGGTAAAAGAGTTATGAAAGAAAGACTGCAGAATATTCTATCCTGTACCGGCAAACAAAAAGGCATCCTTGTGCTGGTTCTCGTTCTTGTCGTGATCATCGCATTCGGCGGCATTGTCAGCGCGGTGAACGGACCATCGTCGGACGATTCCTCCGACGGCACAGCTTCTGTCACAGATTCCTCTCAGCCACCCGAAAATGAGCCGTCCAACCAATCCGAATCGGATCCTTCATCTCAGACCGCTTCGGAAGCTGAAATCGAAACAAAAGCGCCGCTGCCGACTCCCGAGGACTATGAAGGGCTTAAGGAGCTTGCGCTCTCGGGCGACGCAACCCAAGATCAGATCTATGAGTTTTACAAAGCCGCCGCCAAGCGCCGGGTGGAAGGCACCGACCTGTCCGGCACAAAGGTCACCGGCGACGACATTCCTTTTACGGAAATGCACACCGTAGATGATGGATATCGGGTGTATTACCAGGATCCTACCGGCAATACCTATGAAGAAAAGATGCCGGAGGACGGATTTGCTATTGTTTATGAAAACGGCATAGCCGTATGGTGTGATAAAGACGGCTGGTTTATATCCCTTCATGGAGACTCTTACCCTAGGAGAGATGATCCACAATACGGGAATGCCGGCGTTAAAGACCCGGAAGGCTACGAAGCGTTTTTCAAGGGCTATCTCGAAGACTTCCCGGAAAAGGAGTGGCTTATGAACATCACCGGCCTTGGGGATGAAATATCTAAACTGAGAAATGGTGAAGCGTTTGACGACACGTTTTATAACCATCTGAGCAGTATCGCCTCTTACAACATGGATGACGGCATCTGGGTGAAAGGGAGCACAATTGACGAGTTTGCAAAAAAGCTCTCCGATGACTCTTCTTTAAACGGAAAAAAGGAAAAGAATGAATATGGTGACTATGTACTAAAATATGACAATGGTATCGCACTGACATGCAGCATATATGGTACTTATACGGATATTTCCGGTGTAACATGGTATGCATATGAGCATCCGGATGCATCGGCTGAAGAAATCTTAAAATGGCGGATTGAAACCTTTTGGGATATTCAAAAGGATTTTCCGGACCTGGTTTTGGGTGGCGGTAATATTAAAGGTATGCTGAACAATCAATTTTTCTTCGATGGCAAACCGGAAAGTCGGGCCAAACAAAAGGTTCTATGGTAAAACCAAACGAATTACCTTTCCCTCTACGTGTGAACCTGCCTCTTTATGAAACACTGTTCTTCCCCTCATATCAGCTTTGCTTCATCCAATACGTGAAAGGCATGACTTCATTATACAGTTTTATGTGCTATGCTTCGTTAAACGCAATCACCCCCATGCAGAATCATTCTGCATGGGGGTGTTCTTTTTATAGCTTGGTTTTTTTCCAATAACACTACGCAATCCGTTTACTGCAAAAAGGCAGGGTGGAGGGCCAAGCCCTCTCACCCTGCCGATTTGCGTTATGATACCAATGTTAACCGTTTAAGATCTGCAGCTTGATTCGAAGCAGGTCAAGCACGTTGACCCTGCCATTTTCGTCACGATCCGCCGCGGAGAAGAATACGCCGTCCAGATCGTCTTTGCCGAGAATCGCGGATTTCACATGAAGCAGGTCTTTGACGTTGACAAGACCGTCGCCGTCCGCGTCGCCCGGGAGCATAACGACGATTTCATCCAGGACCGCACCGTTTACAACCAGCTTGATGGTGCTGCCGGTGCCGACCTTCGCGTCGTCGCCCAGGAGATTTCCATCTTTGTCATAGACAGCGAGATTCTCACTCTCATTAGCAAAGTTCGCTTTGAACTGCGCAACCGTCTGTCCGGACGGATCGATGGTCACCACGCCATCCTTAATGGGAAGCTCGGTTTCCAGCTGTTCGTCATCCGAGCCGGAACCGATCTTGATCTTCAGAACGGCCGGCGTCCATTTGGAATTCGGATCGGCATTGGACACGCGGACCTCGAAGGATTTTCCTGCAAAGTCCTTGGTCAGTGAAACCACGCCGTTCTGATCGATCGAAACGCCGTTCAGATTTTCTCCGTTTACGATCTCCCATTTCTTTTCCTGATCCCCTACATTCGGAACCGGGATCTGATCCTGAACGGTGTGGATCGCGGTTGCGGACAATGGGATGGAAAGCGCGTCATCGCCGGCCGGCAGTTCCACATTGCTCGGTCCGTCGATTTTGTAGGTGATGTTCTTCGCTTCGGTGTTCATGGTATAGACGTTGAAGTCCTCAATGCTGACAGAGTCGGTGAGGTTTCCGCTGGAAAGCTCAAACACCGCATACTGCAGCGTGGTGCTGACGTAGTTCTTCTGGAGATCCTCCGCCTTCAGCACAACCTCTTCGCCGTTGTCGTCGGTGTACTTGACATAGACCGAGCACATATGGCCCTGCGATGTGCTGTTGACGGTATCGAGCATCCAAACCTCGTAGAAACGGTCGCGGTTCAGCGGTCCGCTCATCAGCGAGGTCAGCTTGTTGCCCGTAACGGCGTTGTTGGAGCCGGAAGACGTTACGCCCGCGCCGGAATACGAGATGCCGTTGTTGTTGAACACAACGCGGAAGACATCGGTCGCGTTGCGGCATTCTGCGTTTCCGTCACGGAAAGCGAGTTCAAACGGTCCCTCATCCGGACGAACCTTCGCATACATCACGACGGTCTTGTTCTCCAGTCCCTCGGCGTTGGCAGCTTCCAGGCCGACATAGGTGTCGCCGTGGACATAGCCGCCGGTTCCGGAATTCTGATGGAAATAAACCTTCTTGCCGGTTGTCTCATCCAGCAGGATCTTATCGCCGGTCTTGCCGTTTCCGGCGCTGATGCGGCGGTTCGGATAAAGGCCGACAAACGGCAGGTCTCCGCGGATTGCCGCGTCGGCGGGCTCGTTGTTGATATAGTAATAGTTGTTCTTTCCATCCACCGATACCCACTTCACGTCGCCCAAAGGCATGGTCTGGATATCGACCGGTTTGCCCCAGACATCCGGACGGTGGTAGTCGTCCGATTCGATCAGATGCAGCGATACGGTGTAATCCTGCACATCGCCCCAGGCGGATTCCGCCCGGATGGTTCCGATCAGCGTTTCTGGATCAAACTGTGTGATGCTCAAAGTGACACCTTGAATGGCATCCGCTGTAAGCTGCGGAATCGGATCAATGGCAAACCACTGCTCCGCGAAATCGCGGACCGACGGATGGAAGCTTTCTATCGGCTCGTCGTTCAGGTAGATCGCCGTGACAAAGTCCATATTGCGGTCGATGTTCACAACGTAGGTGACCACATCCTCGCCGAGTGTCGCGGTGATCACAACGCGCGGATCCTCAGAGGATGGTTTGCTGATATCGACGTTGACACCTTCGTAGGCGTCCACTGTGATGGTGGGATATTCTTCCCAGCCCTCAATGCGCTCGGTATATTCCTTGACTCTCTCGTCGAAGCCTTCCATCGGCTCGCCGTTGATGTAGATATTCTTGATAACCGGAGGTCCGGTGACCAGGTTCTTGCTGGAAGCCATCTCATCCATTTCCGGCGTGACCGGACGCAGCGTATAGGTGTAGGCATAGTCTCGATCCGGACGCACGATGAAATCGCTGTATGGGCCGGTGTTCCAGGTTTCACCGCCGACGCCCATCTGAATCTTGTTCAGGTTCAGCGTGATTTCCGACGGTTCCGGCAGAGCTTCCGGATGGAGCGGGCCGTCCCTCTTGCCGTAGTTATAGGTGGAGATATCATCCGCCGTGTAGTTCAGCGCGGAGAATTCCATGACGTCGTGGGAGATTGCCAGCAGGCCGTATCCCTCATCGTTGGTGAGCGATACCCAGCGCGTGTCGATGCGGTTGCCGGTTTCCTGCGGGCGCTGGCGTTTGACGAACATCTCATCGGTTGTCGTCTCATAGACGCCGACATGGGTGCCGGTATGACGGTCGATGTAGTTTTCATCCGGTCCTTCACCGTAGTATTTGACGTTGGAGTACTCAAGCGGAAGCTGTACGAAGCTGCCGACCACAGGAATGTTGTTCGCGTCGGCGCTTGGAGACAGTGTCTGGTCAACCGTCACGTCGCCGTTTCCATAGACGGTGTACACCATCGTGTAGTCGGACGGCGCCAGGGCGTTGCCCTGTGATTTGGACGGCAGAACCGCTTTCACGGCAATCCTGACCGTCTTGTCGTTGAGCCGGTCAACCGTTACGTTCATATCCTTTTTGTTCTTCCACACATCACGCCAAGCGCGTTCAAACAGGTTGCCCATAGAACCGCTGATGCTGGTGCCGTTGTCGTTGTCGACGACCGCGCGGTAGAAATTCGGTACCGGGCCGTTTTCAATCAGGGTCTTGCCGCCGACAGTATACTTGGAAATCTGTCCAGTCGTTTTGCTGATGGTGACGCTGAAATCCTGATTCTGCGGGGTTTTACCGGTGATTGTGACATCGGCTTCGGTTTCGTTGACACCGTCAAACTTATCGATATTGCTGATGCCAATGCCCCAGTACGGGGAATCGACCGGCAGCTCGAACTGTTGGAAGGAGGAAACATGGCCTTTTTCGGCCCAGTCCGGACGGTATTCGTCTTTATAGCTGAAGGTGAGGTTCAGATAATAATCGGTGTTCGCTTTCGGTTTCTCCGGAAGGAAAGCGCTGTAAGGGATGTTGATGACCTGATCGACGACCAGCGGGTCGATGTCCAGCGTCATCGTGTCGCTCGCCAGGACCTTTCCGTCCTCCATGAGTTCCCATTTCATATCATAGACATTGGCGTTGGTGAACAGCGCGTTGTTGCGGAAGGTGATGTCGCCCGCCATCAGCGCCTCGTCGTCCTTTACAGACATCTTGATATCCTGATAGCCCGCTTTGGTCTCCACCAGTGCCGGAGATGCGTCTCCGTTGGCCAGCACGATGCCGTTGACGCAGAAGTTTCCGCTCCGGCTCAGCGTGCCGAGGCTCAAGGTTTCATCCCAGTCCGCGCCGTAGCCGTAGAAGCCGTAGGAACCGTCGTCGGAAAGCGTCCAGACGCTCTGGTCCTTCCAGTCCCAGATCCAGCCGCCCTGCACGCGCGGGTTGCTCTCAAACGCGTCGATGTAAGCCGTGAGGCCGCCGCCCGCATTGCCCATTGCGTGTTCATACTCGCAGATCACACGGGGCTTGTTGTTGCCTGTATACGCTTTTGTTGAGGATGCGGACGGATACATCGTGGAATCCACGTCCGCCAGATCGTTGCTTCCCTGATAGTGGATTGGCCGGGTCGGGTCGTTCGCACGGATCCATTTCGCATTGTTCTTGTGGTTGTCGCCGCCGCCGGCTTCGTTGCCCAGAGAATACATCACGACGCTTGGCTCGTTCTTGTCGCGCAGCACGGTGTGCTTTGCGCGCTCAAGCATGGAGTTTGCCCAGAGCTTGTTGGTTGGGACGCCGTTGCTGCGGCCGTTGTGGCTTTCTACATTGAGTTCATCCAATACATAGATGCCGTATTTGTTGTAGAGCTCATACATATACGGATGATGCGGATAGTGCGAGGTACGCACGGAGTTTACATTGTACTCCTTCATCAGAAGAAGCTCCTGCATCATATCCTCGCGGGTCAGGGCTTTCGCATTCAGCGGGTTGGTCTCTCCGCGGTTGACGCCCTTGAAATAGATCGGCTCACCGTTGATGAAGACCCGTACAGGATCCGCCGAGGTGCCCGCGCCGGACATGTAGATTTCCCTGAAGCCGACCTTCTGGCCGACGGTCTCTACAACGTTTCCGTTCTCATCATACAGCGTGAAGACCGCGTCGTACAGGTTCGGATGCTCCGCCGACCACTTGTCCGGATTGGCGACGCGCTGAGACAGTTCGACGGTCTTTTCATCCTCGTGGCTCATCATCATGACCGCGTCGCTGACCGTGTTTTCAAAGACCGGCGTGCCGTCCTCTTTGTAAAGACTCATGCCGACCTTATAGCCTTCCACCGCGACGCCGTGGCGGTTGGTCAGTTTAAAGGAGACGTTCAGATCCGCGTCGGAGTTTTCCTGCTCGCCGATCAGATCGGTGACGACGGTAAAGTCCCTGATACCGGTCTTTGGGGATGCGGTCAGGAAGGTGTCGCGCAGAATGCCGGACACGTCGATCATATCCTGATTCTCCAGGAATCCGCCGGTCGTCCAGCGATAGACACGAACCGCAATCTTGTTGACCGCGCCGGGGATGATGTACGGCGTGATGTCGAATTCATCGGCGGTAAAGCTGTCCTCACCGTAGCCGACGGAATGTCCGTTGACCCAGACATACTGGCCCTGGCCAACGCCCATGAAGGACAGGATAACCTGCTTATCACCCCAGTCCGCCGGGATTTCAATTTCTCTGATGTAGGAACCGACCGGATTGATCTTGCCGCTGGCTTTTGTGCCTGCCGGAGCGTTTGCCACCGATCCGTTCGAGTAGCCTACGCCATGTCCGTAGATCTCCCACGGATACGGCTGGTTGTTGTAAACCGGCTTATCGCCGAGGACACCGGCAAATTTTCCGGCGACCTGCCACGCGGTCGGCACCGGCAGCTTGATCCAGTCGCCCTGATATTCATCTTCGCCCAGCTTAAACGCTGTGTTGACTTCATAGTTATAATCTGTTTGATAGAAGTCCGCCGGGACTTCATCGGTGTACATATCCAGGCAGAAATCCCATTCACCGTTCAGATCGATGAAGTTGGGGGAATTCCACATGGTGCTGTATGTTGTATTCTGACGTGCGCTCTCCTTGTCGTCAAACGGCGCAAAGATGGAACGCGCTTCCTCGCGGTTGATCTCCACGACCTCCGCTTCGTTCTGCCATTCATGTCCGTTGAACACCGGCTCCTCGATGACATTGTCGGTGATGGCACGGAACTTTCCGGAAACCTCTTTCAGATCAGCTGCCGCGGCGTCAATCACAACCTGGTTGATGGACGGGCTCGAAAGCGTTTCCTTCGCAGCCGTCAGTACCTCTTCCAGCGCCGCGATATCGATCTCGGTGTACTGTCCAACTTCGGTTCCGATATTTTCCTTTGCGGTATCCAGCTTTGCCTGCGCCTCTTTGATGGCCTTTTCAAGCTCCGCCGTATCGAATTCCCCGAATCCCTTTACATATACGAACTTCGCGTTGTCGACATGCGCGTCGGAGGTGTTGGAGCCGCCCGCACCGGTCGAACGGAAGCCGACTGTGGCTGTGCCGCCCGTTACTGCGACCTCTTCCATGACGAAGTTTTCATATGCGACACTGGAATCGGAGGTGGTTGGAACATTCAGTTCCTCATCATAATTTCCGCTTTTCGCATACATCTTCATTGTGGTGCCCCGGTTTGCGATCTCCGCTTCGAAACGGTAGATGCCGTCCGGGAGATTCTCCACGGTCTGGTAAACGCCGGCCTGGAATGCGCTGCCCGCCCAGAAGCTCAGCACGTTTCCGCCGGTGCTGCCCACATTTCTGGATTCCGTATAGGCAGCCCTGGATGTGGAGCCCTCTTCATGCGTCCAGCCTGTGATGGGGGCATCCCGGTCCGTGTTCGAGGTGTTCTCTGCACGGAAATTCCAGTTGACCAGCAGATTTTCTTCTGCTGCCAGACTGAAAGGAGCACTCAGCACGATGAGCACTGCCGCCAGAAAAACAGCCAAAAATCTTTTGGAATGATTTTTCATATCATCTTTTCCTCCTCTGTTTTAATCATAAGGTCCTTTTTCTTTGACGTATCTGTTTTTATGTCCTTTTTACATCCATCCTTGCGGTTTCTCGATAACCCCCGCACATATTGGATTCCTTTCCATACGCCGGCTGCGTCCACCTCCTTCTTCATAATTTCCACGAAATAAAATGAGCGCCGGCTCTTTGATGATACAAAAATGGCCAGTCTTTCCTGTCAATTTATAAAACAGAACCAAAAGCGTATGAAAAAATTATGAAAGAACTACCCATTTTATGATTCTAGTTTACATGAATACAAACAAAAATCATATGGATATTTTATTCGATTTTATGCACATTTATCTCTCATGCCGTGGTAAAGAGAATATCGCTCAGATAAATCGGATTTTATCGGCGCAGGTACATTGTTTATCACTCTTTCGGCGCGGCAGCCTGTAAAAAGAGCGCCGTCGGCTTCGATTTATTTCCTTTCCCCGTCTGTGCCGCATCATATGGAAATGCTGGTCATGACATGTCCATATGGTTGATTTCCAGATTAAAATGCCATCCCCCTTTTCACTGTACATCCATCGTTTGGCCGGCGAAATTTCCTGTTATCTCCATTTCATCGAAAGCTGCTCGATGGCGGGATTGATCTGGTACTGAAGCGGATAAAACATCCACTGCCCTCAAATCGCTTCCACACATTCTGCCAGCTTCGCATCGTTTCAAAAGACACATTGTATTGTTCAAAAAGTGTCTTCAGAATGAGGTTGCTTTTGTGTCTCAAATTAGATATAATATGATCAAGGTTTTTTGCACAGGTTCTTAAATTACAGGGAACTTCAGTGAGGAGAATGGATATGGAGCTAGAACAGACAGCGGCATCTATGCCGGATACCGGCATACCTGAAACGGTCGGTGCATACAGCAGCCTTTTGGAAGCTGCGGGAATTGGCATCGTTGGCTTTTTATTGGATGAGAATCTTTCCGTTCTCTGGGCCAACGATGCCTTTTATCGTCATACCGGATATTCCAAAGAAGAATACCACCGTTCTTTCGAGTCGCTCCGGCAGTATTACGTCGATGACCCGGATGAATTCGCATCCATCAAGGAGAGATTAGCAGGCATGCAGCCAGCCGGAGCTGGCGCCGGCCTGACTGTCCGCTTTCCGTTTAAAAACGGGGACCATTCCTGGGTCCGCATGTCATGCACCTCAAGCGGGCAGACCGAAAATGGATACACTGTGTGCAGCGCCGTCCTGACCGACGTCACAGACGAGGTGCGGCAGCGGAGCGCAGAAAAAGAAATGTGTGAAGAAAAGGCCCGCTACTTTGAGTGGATGATGGACGAATACGCGGGCAACATCTATATCTGTGACCTACAAAGCTACGAGCTGCTGTACCTGAACAAGACCGCCTTGGAGGCTCTTTACGAGCTCACCCATCTGACCCGCTCAGAAATCCTCGGGCGCAAATGCTATGAGATCATTCAGGGACGAACCTCTCCCTGTCCCTTCTGCACCAACAAGCTGCTCACCGAAGACGAATTTTATGAATGGGAATTCGACAATCCCAATCTGGGCCGGACGTTCATGATCAAAAACAGGATCGTCAACTGGAACGGGCACAAGGCCCGCATCGAGCTGTCCCACGACATGTACAGCCCGGAATACAAGCTCGCGAAAAAGGACCAGGAGCGGGACGCCATCATCCGGACCATACCCGGCGGGTTCGCGCGGGTGGATGCCCGGGATATGAGAACCGTTCTCTGGTACGGCGGGGGCTTCCTGCAGCTGATCGGATACACGCAGGGGCAGTTCGAAGCACAGCTCCATTCCCAGTGTACCTATGTACACCCGAATGATATGGATCGCGCGACCCGCATTATGCTGAACGCAAAGGAAATCGGCAAAGACACGGCTGTGGATGTCCGCATCATCACCCACGCAGGGAAAATCAAGATTTTGACGATGACCTTCAGTTATGTCAGCGCCGAGGAAAGCTGGGACGGCATTCCCTCCTTCTACAGCGTCGGCATCGATGTGACGAAGGAACGCAGAGAGCAGGAGCGGCAGCGCAAAGCGCTGGAAGAAGCCTACCAATCGGCACGGGTGGCAAGCCAGGCAAAGACCAACTTTTTGTCCTCCATGTCCCATGATATCCGAACGCCCATGAACGCGATCATGGGCATGACGGCCATCGCGAAGGCCAATCTGGATTCCCCGGAAAAGATGCGCAGCTGCCTGGAGAAAATCGACACCTCAAACCGGCACCTGCTCAGCTTGATCAACGAGGTACTGGATATGTCCAAAATAGAAAGCGGCAAAATCGACCTCACGCTCGGCCAGGTCAACCTGCCGAACCTCGTTCAAAACGTCACGGATATGTGCCGTCCCCTGATCGCGGAAAAACAGCAGCAATTCCAGATCAGCATCGGGAAGGTGCTGCACGAAAACGTGATCGCCGACGGGGACCGCCTGCAGCAGATTCTGATGAATCTGCTTTCCAACGCCATCAAGTACACCCCCGAGGGCGGGGACATCACGCTGAGAATCAATGAACTGTACTCTTCAACCCCCAGGCAAAGCCAGTATGAATTCATTTGCATCGACAACGGCATCGGAATTTCCAGTGAATTTATGCCCCGCCTTTTTGAACCGTTTGCCCGTGCCGAGGACCCCCGCATCAGCAAGCTGCAGGGAACAGGCCTCGGCATGGCCATAACGGAAAACATTGTGCGCATGATGAACGGCACCATCGATGTGCGCAGCAAGCTCGGGAAAGGAAGCCGGTTCACGGTATCCGTTCCATTGGAGATCTGCATAGATGAAGAGACAAGCAGTAGCGAATTGACCGGCAGGCCCGTGCTGGTGGTGGACGACGACCAAATCACCTGTGAAAACGCCACCGCGCTCCTGAATGAGCTGGGAATGCGGGGCTACTGGGTATTGTCGGGTATGGATGCGGTCGGCCGCATCGCCGCGGCCCATGAACAAAATGACGATTTCTTTGCCGTCATCCTGGATTGGAAGATGCCGGAGATGGACGGGCTGGAAACGGTCAAAGCCATTCGAAAGAGGCTGGGCGAGGATGTGCCGATCATCATCATCTCCGCCTATGACTATTCCGATATAGAAGAGGAGTTTCTGCGCGCGGGCGCCGACGCCTTCATCACAAAGCCGCTCTTCAAATCAAAAATGCTGCATGTCCTGCAGCTGTTCATCACCGCAGACAACGCAGAGACGGCAAATCCATCGGCAGAAGAAGCGCAGGCTGCTCTCTCTGCCAAAAGAGTGCTGCTGGCAGAGGACAACGACATCAACCGGGAGATTGCCGTCGAGCTGCTGCAGATGCAGAACATCGATGTGGACACCGTGGAGAACGGACAGCGTGCGGTCGAGGTGTTTAAGGCCTCCGCACCGGGAGATTACAGCGCCGTTCTGATGGACATCCAGATGCCGGTTATGAACGGGTACGACGCTGCCGCCGCCATCCGCGCGCTGAAGCGGGAGGACGCCGCGACAATCCCGATTCTGGCGCTGACGGCGGACGCCTTCGCCAGCGACGTGGCGAAGGCCCGCAGCGCCGGGATGAACGACCACATCGCCAAGCCGATTGAATTGAATCACCTGCTGGAAGCCCTGCAGAGATGGCTGGGTTAACCCTACATAACCGCGAAGAGCGGCGCCTAACAATTTTGTTGGGCGCCGCTCTTTTTTGGAATAAAGGCAGCTGAGAGACACAGCGCTTCCGTCATTTTTATGCATTCCGGGACAACCGCACCAATCCTCCATGCCTAAAAAGCATCATTTGCAATCAATGATAAGTATTTGACATTTTCCAAACTGGGATTAAAATAGATGCAGAACCCAATACAAACGCTGTTTGGTTGAGATTATAAAAGGAGCATAAGAAATGGAGAAAGAGATGTTAGCGGGAAAAGTCGCCGTGATCACCGGCGCAAGCTATGGCATGGGACAGACGATCGCGGAACTGTTTGCCGAAGAGGGCGCCTGTGTCGTCCTGACCGCGCGCGGACAGGAAAAGCTGGATGCGGTGGTGGAAGGCATCCGCGCCAAGGGAGGCCGGGCAATCGGCGTGGTCGCAGACGTCTGCTCCACGCAGGACACACAAAGAGTCTTCGCTGAGACACAAAAAGCGTTCGGCGGTCTGGATATCCTCATCAACAACGCCGGCATCGGCGAGCAGAAGTGCATCGATGAAACCGACGACGACTGGATGCTGTATGTGATGAACACCAACCTGGGCGGCCCGATGCGGTATATCCGGGAAGCGCTGAAGATCTTCCTGCCTAAAAATGAGGGCGTCATCGTCAACATCTCATCCGTTAACGGAACCCGCCCCTTCTGCGGCGCGGCCTACACCGCAACCAAGGGCGCGCTGAACACCCTGACGAAGAATGTCGCCATGCGCCTGATCGACACCGATATCCGCTGCAACGCCGTCGCGCCCGGCGCCACGGAGACGCCCGCCCATCTGTCCAACAGGGACGGCCGTCAGCCGGGAGGCGCGAAAATGCTGCAGCACAGCGGACATTTTGTGTATTTTCCCGGTCCCGAATGCGAGCCGGTCGATCAGGCATATGCCTGCCTGTACCTGGCCAGCAGGATGGGACGGCATGTGAAGGGGCAGGTCCTTCAGGTCTGCAACGGCGCATTTCTGTAAGTATCCCCGCCGCTGCGCACGCCCATGATATAAACATTTTGTAAAGATTCACACAGCTGCCCTTGACATGGAGTGAACTCCAAGGTGTATGGTACCAGCAGAGGTTTTTGCTTACAGTTCCCAGAACGACCATACCTGCCTGGAGAGCAGTTCAGTAACATCGGCAAAAACGAACGCACATACCGGATACATGAACAGGAGGAACAAACGAATATGTTAGGAAATTTCAGTTATTCAAATCCCACCAAACTCTATTTCGGCCAGAACGCCCTGCAATATCTGGGTGAGGAGCTTTCCCGCTATGGAAAAAACGTGATGCTGGTATACGGCGGAGGCTCCATCAAGAAGAACGGCATTTACGACAAGGTCGCCGCTGTCCTGAAGAGGAGCGGCAAAGTGATCATCGAAGACGCGGGGGTCATGCCGAATCCCACCGTCGATAAGCTCTACGAGGGTTGCAAACGCGCAAGGGAAGGTCAGGTTGACCTGATTCTGGCCGTCGGCGGCGGTTCCGTCTGCGACTATGCGAAGGCGGTTTCCGTCTCCGCGTACTGCGACGAGGATCCGTGGGATAAATATTACCTGCGCATGGAGGATGTCAGCAACAGAATCATTCCGGTCGGCTGCGTGCTGACCATGGTCGGCACCGGCTCGGAGATGAACGGCGGCGCCGTCATCACCAATCATAAAACGAAGCAGAAAATCGGCCATGTGTTCGGCGACAATGTCTTTCCGAAATTCTCGATCCTCAACCCCATCTTCACCTATACCCTGCCGAAGTACCAGATGACCGCCGGCTTCTTCGACATCATGTCCCACATCCTGGAGCAGTATTTTTCCGGTTCCGACGACAATACCAGCGACTACATCGCGGAAGGCCTGCTGAAATCGCTGATACACAGCTCCCGCATCGCGGTGAAGGATCCTGAAAATTATGAGGCCCGCAGCAACATCATGTGGATTGCCACCTGGGCGCTGAACACCCTGATTGCCAAGGGCAAGACCACCGACTGGATGGTGCATATGATCGGTCAGTCGGTCGGCGCATACACCGACGCCACCCACGGCATGACCTTATCCGCCGTCTCGATGGCATATTACCGGCATATCATGCCCTATGGCCTTCATAAATTCGTGCGGTATGCCGTCAATGTCTGGGATGTCAGCCCGGACGGCAAAACCGATGAAAACATCGCCAGGGAAGGCCTTGGCCGCATGGAAGCGTATATGAAAGAGCTGGGCCTTGAGATGCATCTCAGCGGCCTGGGCGTTACCGAGGATATGCTGGACGGGATCGCCAAAGGCTCCATCATCATGGACGGCGGCTACAAAGTGCCGTCGCAGGATGAGATCGTACAGATTCTCAGAGAAAGTATGTAATGATCAGCGGATGCAAATAAACCATTCCATAAAACAAACAGCCATCGGACAGATAACAATATCTGCTCGATGGCTGTTCCAGATGTTAAGGAAATTTTCATGCCACAAAATATAACTGCATTCTCCTGCCGCGCAGAGTCGGAAGACCATCTCCCGCTCCATTTTATTTCTTTATCTCAAAGGCCCTATGTTACAAAGGCGGACCGTGCAGGCCGCTTATTTTCTGAATATGTCGACCGCATGGCTCGTCACGCCCAGTAAATCCTCACGCTCACAGGTGGCAAAGTGATATTTCAAATACCATGCAAATTCATCCTGGTCCATCGCGTCCACCGCTTCACGCATGAAGAGAGCGCAGCCGTCCGCCGCGACATAGTGCAGCCGCGTTACGGGAAACACGGACATCAGACGGTCAATATCCTCCTTGCGGACAAGCTCGAACAGATCCTTCGGCTCGGATTTGGCGGCAAACGTTGCCGGGTCAAGCAAGCCCTTTTCAATATATTCCGGAACATTGATGTCGCCGCGGTGGAACCCTTCGTCCAGAAGACAGCCGTCGGATATGACGTACGCGGCAAAAATCACGCCTCCCTGCTTCGTCACACGAATCGCTTCGCGCAGGGCCTGCCGTTTATCCTCTTCGCTGTAAAGATGGTACAGCGGGCCCAACAGCAGCGTGATGTCGTACTGATTGTCCGGAAATGCGGACAGGTCCATCGCGTTGCCCTGCGTGACGGTGATCGTTTCACCCGGCTGCGTATTTTGACGGAAAACCTCGATATTGTGCTCGACCAGCTCCACCGCGTCAACGGCATATCCCTGACGAGCCAGCGCATGGGAATATCGTCCGGTTCCGGCGCCGATTTCCAGCACATGGTCGCCGGGTTTGATGTACTTCTCAATGTAACGCATCGTGGTGAGGAACTCAACCGAGCCATGCCTGGATGCAAGACGGCCATCCTCGTCATAATGGCTGTAAAGTTCAATCAGATATGGATTTGTTTCCATACTGCATATCCTCCCTACTCATTAAAAATATCTTCACAGTCCGTCTGCGGGGATACCTCTCCCGCATAAACCGTGGCGTTTTCCTCTATTTTGTATGATCTGCAGCCTGAAAATAAGGATTCCATATGGAGTCCCAGCCTGCCGCATCATCGAACTGCTTGGGATTCGCTGATCCTGCCGGCTCACACCGGTTCAGCGTCCAGCTGCCGCCGCAGGTGCTGCAGGAATTTTTCCGCGGCCTTCGAGAAGAACCGATACTTTTTCCACACGAGGTCCATTCCGATCTCCAGCCCGGGATACAGCGGCCGGAAACAAAGATTGCTGTCCCCCGTCGTGTTGATGAGCTTGTCAAGGGTCAACGCATATCCCATCCCTTCGTCCACCATGCGGGAACCGTTGTAGACGAGATTGTAGGTGGCCGTGATGTTCCATTGATCCCGCTCCAGCTTCATCCATTTTTCCAGCGGGCTGCCGCCCGTCGTCTGCCGTGAAATGATCAGCGGCTTGTCCCATAAATCCTGCGGCCTGATGGATTCCTTTTGTGCGAGCGGCGCATCCCTGCGCATCAAAACGCCCCACGTATCCTTCATCGGCAGCCGCAGATAATCGTATTTGGAGATATCGACCGGCTCCAGAAAAATGCCGAAATCCAAAAGCCCCTTATCAAGCTTTTCTGTGATGTCCATGCCGTCGCCGCTGGTGATATGGTAACGGATGTCCGGGTATTTCCGCTGCAGCGTCTTCGCGGCCCTGACAATGACGCGGATTGCATCCGTTTCGCCCGCTCCGATCGAAACGTCTCCGGCGACGATCTCACTGTCAAGCGCGATCTCTCTTTCCGTCTTGTTCACCAGCTCAACGATCTCCTCCGCCCTTTTCCGCAGCAGCATCCCCTCTTCCGTCAGGGATATTTTGCGACTGCCCCGGATCATGAGCTGTTTGCCCAGCTCGTCCTCCAAATCCTTCAGCTGCCTGGAAAGCGTCGGCTGTGTGAGGTGCAGGGACTCTGCCGCCCCCGAAATGGTCTGTTCTCTCGCCACTGCAAGAAAGTATTGCAGAACCCGCAGTTCCATGAACACACCCCCTTGTTTTTCCAGTGTAGCACACAGAATCATACTTGTCAAGCATATCAATCTATCCATTATAAGTATTTGCTATTTGTATTGGCGGGTATTACAATAATATCAAGACACAACCGGGAGGTATTCTCGATGAAAGAAACATACATCGTCATTTTGATGATAACACTGCTCACCCTGTCCTTTTTCGCCGCGGTCTGCGGCGGCACGGACTGAAACATCCGGTCTGGCACAGACCCTTGAAATGGGAAACTACAAACCACTCATAAAAATTTGATGTCAGGAGGAATCCCCATGAAACATTTGAAAGGCATTCTGGCGGCTGTATGTTCCCTCTGCATGCTGATCATGCTGGCAGGCTGCGTTCCAAAAGGAGCTGCTCAGAATGCATCCTCTTCTGTGGCTACGGGAAGCCATGATGACACAGCTTCGTTTGCGGCTGTGGAGAGCAGCGAAACGACATCCTCTTCCTCAGTCGAGGAAAGCAGAGAATCAGCGCCCCCTTCCTCGCAAAATGAAGAGCCGGAATCGCAGAATACAGCGGATGCCGGCACATCAGACGGCGAGATCCGCATCCGGCTTCTCTATGAGGGCGGTGAGACGATCGCTGTGCTGGAGGATAATCCCACGACGCAGAGCCTTCTCTCTCAGCTTCCGGCCACCGTAACTTTCGACGACTACGCCGGGTCAGAAAAAATCGCTTATTTTCCTCATGATTTGTCTGTACAGGACGCGCCGGACGGCTATGACCCCGCACGAGGCAATGTGGCCTGCTATGGTCCCTGGGGCAATCTGGTGTTCTATTACCAAGAAGCATCCTATGCGGATGGCATTATTTATATGGGCCGTGTAGAATCCGGTCTGGAAGAGCTTGCCTCCATGGGAGCCGGCTTTGAAGTCACGGTGGAACAGATCAGCTGAAACGGAGACGAAACAATGGAATACCATCTCCCCCCACTGACGGATATTGAAACAGGACGCCGGAGAAAACGGGCTTTCCATACGGGCGCCATGTGGATTTCCAGTCGCCCCCGGAGGACTGCCGCGGCAGTCAACAAAAAGGAGAGCACAGCGCCATCCCGGCTGCTGCATGGTACTGGAAAACAGCTCTGAACGGATATTTTTCCTGGCGGCGGATCGTTCTCTGCCAGAAAATTGCTTACTGAGTGATTCTCCGCAGAAGATATTCCGAGAAAACCGGCACAGAGCCATTGACTTCCAGGTTTAACAGGAGGGTTGGCTGATCAATCCGGTGGAAGACCCGTGAAACAGATGCTCTGGAGACTTTTTTGAATCCATGTAAATAAACTGATGACACGCACGCGGTCTTGTCCCTGTATTTTTGCGTTCACCCTTTTAATAAATGATTATATCCCATGTTTGTCCTTTACCGCTGCGTTCTTGTCCGCTTGGAGACGGTAAAGAACCATATAAAAACAGGCTGCCCGAAAGCAATGCTTTCGGGCACCTGTTTTATGGTTTCAGACAGACTTTCCCATGTTAAACACCGTTCTATCCATCCTTGTTTCCGTTTATGAATGAAACCGGCGGACGGTTTCAAGGAGCTTCTCCATATCCACCGGTTTGGAGAGGTACCCGTTCATGCCGCTGCGCATCGCCTTGTCGATATCCTCGCTGAACGCATTGGCCGACAGCCCGATAATCGGAACTGTCTTTGCCTGTAAAGCATTCATTTTACGAATCATCTGACTTGCCTCCAGACCGCCCATAACCGGCATCTGGATGTCCATCAGAATCAGCGTGTAGCCTTCCGGGCTGGCTGCGAACAGTTCCGCTGCCTCTTTGCCGTTGCACGCCCGCTTTACATGCGCGCCGTTTTCCTCTAAGATGACCGTCACAATCTCCGCGTTGATGTCATTGTCTTCAGCCAGCAGCACCCGGGCCGGTGCAAGATCATACATGTTCCCCTTTGCTTCTTTCTGCGGGGTATCCTGTAAATCTGCGTCCTGCGCGGGACGCCGCAGCCTAATGCGCACCGTAAACCGCGAGCCTTCGCCCGGCCTGCTGTTTACGGAGATTTCGCCGCCCATCATCTTCACAAAGCTGCTGCTGATCGCAAGGCCAAGTCCCGTGCCGCCATACTGCCGGTCCGTCTCCTGCTCGAAGGGTTCAAAGATGCGGGATTGGAACTCCTCGCTGATGCCGACGCCGGTATCCGTGACAAGGAATTCCAGTGAAAGCTCGTGATCATTTGCTTCCCTTTGAGAAACCTCCAGCGTCACCCGTCCGCCCGGCGGCGTAAACTTCAACGCGTTGGATACGATATTGACGAGGACCTGGCTGAGCCTTGTGTCGTCTCCAATCACGGTATACGACGCAAGACCGCCGCATGTTACCTGGAGATCCACGCCGCTGTCTTCCGCCTTTTGCTGAAACATACCGTATATCTGCTCAAGCATATCCTTCAGATGAAACACACGATATTCCAGTTCGATCTTACCGCTTTCAATCCGGGACATATCCAGAATATCATTGATCAAAGCCAGCAGATACTTCGACGACATCCCGATCTTCTGCAGGCAGCCGTCCACCCTGCCGCGGTCATCCGGATACATCTGGGCGATTTCAGTCATCCCGATAATGCCATTGAGAGGGGTTCGAATCTCATGGGACATGCGGGAAAGGAATTCACTTTTCGCTTCGCTTGCGTGCCGGGCCATATCCAGCGCCGCCTGCACCTTCTTCTGCCGGCGGCTGTAGATCCAAAAGAGCACAACAATGACGGCGAAACCGATGCACAGACAGATCAGTGTGTTTTTTGCGCGATTGACACTCGTTTCAGAATATTGTTCGGCGGCCGATACGGTACGGTTCGCAAGATCGAAATAGGACTCGCTGAGTTCGAAAAGCAGCTGGTCGTCCACCCCGCGGCGCACCCTTGTAATTTCATCCTTCAGTTCCTTCCAGGACTGATGCATCTGGGCAACCAGCTCCTGATACTGTGTATCCTCAAGAGCTGTCAGCCCATTCTCCCCTTCTCCGGTGGAAAGCTCCATAAGGATTTCATCCAGATAACCGATCAGCTTATCATTGGAAGACCCCTTCATCTCCTGCTTGATCAGCCGCTGCGTCGCCCCGCGGACAATGCCGGTGTAGTTGACGACCCGCGCGTTTCCCTGCATACGGATGATGGTCGTCAGGGATAGGATGCTGAACATGCAGAATAAAACGGTCAGCAGTACCGGGATACTCTTCTGCAGCCAATGTTTGATCTTCATGGATCGCGTTTCCACCTTCCAGTATTCTCTTTGCCCTGGCATTTACAGCCCCAGCACGCGGCCCAGGGTGATCCGCAGGACATCCACATCGATGGGCTTGGCCACATGCGCGTCCATCCCGGCGTCCAGGCAGGCCTGAACATCCTCGGCAAAGGCGTTGGCCGTCATCGCCACAATCGGGATGGTTCTGGCATCGGGCCGGTCCAGCTCACGGATGGCGCGGGTGGCCTCATAGCCTGTCATGTTCGGCATCTGGATATCCATCAGCACAGCGTCATAGGTTCCCGGCGGCGCCGTCTCAATGGCCTGGAGGGCCTGGACGCCGTCCGTTTTGACGACCGATTCGGCGCCGCTCATTGCCAGCAGCGCGCTGAGAAGCTCCGCATTGATCGGATGGTCCTCCGCAATCAGGAAGGTATATCCGGCAAATGGTTTATCCTTCGAGAAACCGGCATTTAAGGCTCCCTTTTCACAGACGCTTTCGACATGCTCCACCTGTTCGAACTCCAATTCGATCTGGAACGTGGAGCCCTCGTTTATCCGGCTCTCCACAGAGATGTCTCCCTGCATCAGCTCCACGAGTCCCTTGGTGATGCTCAGTCCCAGTCCCGTTCCCTCAATACGAAGAATCGTGTCCTCGCGGGCAAACGGTTCGAAGATATGATTCAGGAATTCTTCTGACATCCCGATTCCTGTATCGCATATGGTAAACCGGTAACGGACATGCCCTGTTTTCTCAACTGGCGCAACCTCTTCCACCTGAAACGCCACACGGCCGCCTTCCGGCGTGAACTTGACCGCGTTGGAGAGCAGGTTGATGAGGATCTGGTTGATGCGCAGGGAATCCCCATAGAAATATTCATGTACAATGTCTTTTTCCCGCATCTCAAACCGCAGTCCCGCAGCCTTTGCCTGTGGCTCTATGATCGCGGAAAGCTGTACGATGAGATCGGGAAGTGAGAGCGGACGCTGGCTCATGACAATTTTGGACCGTTCGATCCGGCTCATGTCCAGCACGTCGTTGATGAGGCTCAAGAGATGCTTGTTTGCCGCAGATATCTTCTTCAGGCAGTTTTCCACCCGCTCCCGGTCGTCCAGATAGGCCAGCGCCAGCGTCGTCATCCCCATGATGGCGTTCATCGGCGTGCGGATATCGTGGGACATGGATGTCAAAAACTCGCTCTTGGCCCGGCTTGCCTGTTCAGCGGCGGTCAGCGCCTCCTCCAGCGCCTTTTTCGCAGACCGTTCCGCCGCCAGCATATCGGTCACGTCCGCCCGCACAATGCAGACCGTCCCGTGGTTCTGGTCGCCCCACAGCACATTGACCTGCTTGTACAACAGGCTGCCGTCCTTCGCATGGTAAGGAAAGACGAAGTCATAGCCGGCCGGCTTTTCAGCCAGCCGCTGCAGGATGGTTTCCAGAAGGAATTGATGCTTCACACCTTCCGTATCTTCCTGTGTACCGTAACAGCCGACAAACTGCTGTGTCGCCTGGTCATAATCCTGCGTCTGATAGGGCGGCAGATTTTCCAGCACCATCTGCCGGGTATACATGGTAAAGCGCCCGCTGCCGGTATGGATAAACCCTGCCAGATCAAAGGTATAGGCGATCATATTGAGCAGGCCCTGCTGCTCCCGCACAGAGTCGGTGATGTCGGTGCAGGCCAGGCAGACCCGGCCCAGCCTCAGGTCCGCGGCGAAAACCGTCATGTTTTTGGTCCGGATATCGCCGTTTTCACCTATGGCCGAATAGGAAATGGTATAGGAGTTCTTTTCGTTCAGCTGCCTGCAGATCCCTTCCCGCGACAACGCCTGTTCATACCGCTCCCTGTCTCTTGGTACAACAGCCGATTGAACCATTCTGGCCAGCCTTTTGGAATAACAGCCCTGGCTTTCCGGAACCAGATACGCGTCATCACTGCTGCTCAGAACCCGGAAGAAATCCTCCTTCAGATTTAAATCCACGATATAGTCGTGGCTGCTGGCGGAAAGCTCGTGCAGAATCCGTTCGGAAATGGTCTGTTCGGTGATGTCCGTTACGGTCAGAATCCCGGTAATATCGCCGGTGTCCGGCGTTTCCACGAGATTCACCTTGAACTGGACATAGCATTCGCGGCCACTCTTTGGCAGCCTGATCAGACATTTCAGAATCTGCTCGGTGTCCTTCCTTGCAAACGCGGCAAGCGCCGGGGCGTTCAGATAGGTGTCCAGAAACGCCTGCCGCTCCGCTTCATCCACGACAAGGCCGGCAATCCCGGTGAAGAATTTCTCCCGGTCCCTGCCCAGTGTCTCCAGGAGCCTGGAATCCGTGTAATCCTTGATCTCCAGAATCCTGTTCTGTGTGATGTTGCAGTGGCCCACAATCAGGGTATCCGGCCCGGGCGTACGGTAATGCTGCAGGAGCATGCTTTCATACTGGCGCCGCAGCTGCTCGTTTTCCGCAACGGTTTTGCTGATATCGGTATACACGGAATAGAGTCTGCACACACCGTCCTCCGTGCACAGCATCGACACCACGCTTTTCACCCAGATATAGCCGCCGTCGCCCAGACGCATGCGGCCGGTCAGCTCGCAGTGTCCTTCGCCTCTTTCCAGATACTCAGCCAGACCTTTTTGAATTCCCTGTACATCATCCGGATGGACGCCGCCGCAGATGTCGTCCGCGTAGAGGGCTTCCACCTCTTCCATCGTCATATGGGTCATGGCGGCGACGCCGCCGGATATATACTCCATCTTTGTGCTGCCGTCGGACTCGATGCGGATCACGGAAATTCCGCCGGGGAGCGCTTCCACGATGGTTTTGAAGTACATCTCCAGGCGTTCCTTCTCATGGCGGGTGTTGACCTCGCCGGTGACGTCCCGGATGTATTGGATATATGACGGAATTCCATTCCAATCCGTCTCCCTGAAACGGGCGGTATAAAACCTGCCCGTCCCTTCTATCTCAAACTCATGGTCCTTTCCGTCCGGACCGTATTTTTTCAGCGTACAGAATTCACAGGGAGAGGTTCTGCCATGAAGCGCTTCATAGCATTTCTGCCCTGTACAGGGTTTCCCATCCATAAAAAGGTTTTTGGATTCGTTGGCATACAGCAGCTCATAGTTCTCTTTATCGATCACATAGATGCCGTCCGCCGTTTCATTGGCGATACTCTGGTACATGCGGCTCTGCTCAGACATACCGGAAAGGACGGCGTAGAAGCGCATGGATTCGGACAAGGGGCCCATACGCCGGCCATTGAGGTGAATCCAGCCCAGGGTGCCGTCCTTGCGGTGAACCCGGTAGGAAACATCCAGGACCTTGCCGCTTTTCAACGCCTCCCGGCCCACCTTCGCGATTCGCTCCCTGTCCGGCTCATAGATATAGTCTGTGATGCCCCGGCGGATATTCTCCTCGTATTCCTCACGGGTACGGCCTGTCAGGGCCGGAACCCCGTTGGAATAAAAGATCGGGATACCGCGGTCCCCTTCTATTTTGTAGCTCGCGATGCCTCCGGGAATCGAATTGACAAGATGATTCATCTCCATCTGGGCTTCCCTGAGCGCGGAGACATCGTGAAACACACAATGGAATAGGGGGCAGCCGCGATCCTCCCCGATCTGCTTCGCCTGGACGCGGACCCAGACGACATGCCCATCCCGGTGCTGCTTCCGGAACTCGAAATCCGCCACCGTTTGGGTTTTGATTGCCCTTTGAACCTGCTCAGCCACCATCGCGGTATCCTCCGGATAGATCAGCTGAGCCGCGTCCTGCTTGGCCAACTCTTTGTATTCTTCCACTGTATAGCCGGACAGCTCCGGAACACCGTCGGAAAAGTACACCGTTTCAAAGATATCCGAAATTCGGTAGATTGCAACGCCGCCCGGAATGGCGTTGATGACATCCTCCAGCTTCTCGCCGGCGTCGGTCAGCTCCTGTTCCAGACGCTTCTGCTCGCTGACGTCGCTGTACACGCCGTAAAGCAGCTTTTCACCGCCCTCACCGGTTCTGACTGAGCCCACCAGATTGATCCAGCGGTACTCCTCCCTTTTATCGTTGTACAGCCGGTAGGTGTCCTGCATCAGGCCGCCGTCCCGGATAACCGTTTCAATTTTTTGTTTCAACAGAGTCAAGTCGTCCGGATGGACGCCCAGAAAATCCGTTTCCTGCTCCACGCTGTGGATATGCTCTGAGGAGTACCCGGTGATCTCATAAAACGCCGGATTGTGGAAGATCGGAAGAATCTTTCCATTTTCGAACCGATAGACACACAGCCCGCAGGGAATGCTGCCAAGGGTGGTGTTCAGTTCCTCCTCGATTTTTTTATGCCGCTCTTCGTCCCGCTTTCTGTCGGTGATATCCAAAATGTATTCGATGTGAGCGGGCTGTCCGGCCCAGTCAATGAACTTTCCGCTGAGCTGGTAAACGCGCTGGTTGCCGGGATGACGAAATTCCCGGACCTTAAACTCATCTTTGCTCATCTTCCCGGCACGGCAGAACGGGCAGGGTTCGGAAAAGCCCGCAATCCTGTAGCAGACGGCGCCCGGCCGGTCAGACTCCGGGAACAGCTTTCTTGCCAGAGGGTTGGTATAGAGCAGCTTCTGGTCGCTGGCCGCGCTGACAAAGATGGCGACCGGCGCGTTGTCCAGCATCACAGTCATCTGGCTGATGGACAAAAAATCTTGTTCTGTCACGCCCGATCGCCTCCCTTCAAGCCTTCCCTCAGCCTGTCCGCTTTCTGGAACTCTATTTGAATAGCCTGGTACAGTGACGGATAATCTTCGTGCCGCTCTCCGGCACGAAGCGGCTCCACTATGGCATTGACCGCGTTGTACAGCGGGGTCAGTCCCATATTGCCCACAACGCCCTTCAGCGCATGGGCGGCCTCAAAGGCCGCGGACAGGTCGTTTGCCTCGAGTGCGGCGCCCAGCGCAGAAAGGCCCGTATCCCGAAACAGCATGTCCAGCAGTCTCATATACATCGCTTCATTCCCCATAAAGCGGTTCATGGTTGCCTGATAGTCCGCGCCGTATGCCTCGAAGAGCTCTTTAAATCCCTGCACTTCTCAGGCCTCCTCCCCCAAAATGCCGCCAGGCTTCACAGCCGCAGGCGGATGTTTCAACAGCATCTCAAACTCCTTTACCGGCATGGGCCTTGCGAAATAATATCCCTGCACACAGTCGCAGCCGATGTCACGCAGGCGTTCCAGCTGTTTCTTTGTCTCCACGCCTTCCGCCACAACGTCGAGCTTCATCCAGCGGGCCAGGCTCATAATAAACTGCAGAATTCCCTCATCGGCCGAGATTTCTATCTCGCTCTGGAGGAATTTCATGTCCAGCTTCAGAATATCCACCGGCATCCGGCTGAGCATATTGAGCGAGGAATATCCGCTTCCGAAGTCGTCCATTTCGACGATAAAGCCCAGCTTCCGCAGGCGCCCGACCGTATCGATGATCTGCTGCGGGTCTTCCGTATAGGCGCTTTCGGTGATCTCTAAATGGAGACGTTGGGGAGAAAGGCTGTGCTTCCGCACGATGCCAGCTAAAAAGTCCGCGAGGTCCGCATGATAGATATCTGCCCGGGAGACATTGACAGATACGGGAAGCGGCAGATATCCCCTTTCATCCCAATCCCGCATGATTCCGCATGCCTTGTCCCAGACATACCGGTCCAGCTTTGAGATAAACCCGTTTTTCTCAAACAGAGGAATGAACTCCGCCGGCGACTGCATCCCCCATTGCGGATGGTCCCAGCGTACCAGCGCCTCCGCTCCCGCCAGCACGCCGTCTGAAATCCTGTATTTGGGCTGCAGGTATATCTTGAACTGTTCTTTTTCCAAAGCCGATTCCATACTGTCCGTGATCTTCTGCCTGCGCAGCATCTGGCTGCGCAGCGCATCGTCATAAACGGCAAAATATTTTCCATACTGCCCTTTGATGCTCTGGGCTGCCAGAAGCGCCCTGTCATACATCTGTTCTACCGATGCGGCGGTATCCTTCACCCTATAGATTCCCCACTTTATCGCAACGTTTTTTGCGTTAGACAGGGTGTTGACCTGTTCGAGGATATCTGTAAACATCTCATCGGTATATTCCTGTTCGTGTTTCACAATACAGGCAAACCGGTCCGCATTCAGGCGCCCGCAGACGCCTCCTTCCCCCAGAAGCCCGATATACAGGTCCGCGATTCCCTTCAAAAGCTTATCCCCGGCCTCAATGCCGAAAACGTCGTTGATCAGCTTGAAGTTTTCGACATCGGAGCAGATGAGGTCATACTCCTTACCGGGATTCTGCCGCAGGATTTCCTTTGCGCGCTCATAGAAAAATGCTTTGCTGTAAAGCCCCGTCAGCTGGTCATATTTGAGCAGGTTGACCATAGCGGCGGATTCCCGCAGGTTGATGATGCTGGCGACCCGGTGCAGGATGACCTGCGGCCTATAGGGCTTGGTCACAAAATCCGTTGCGCCGTGGGAGAGAGCCGCTACTTCGTCCGCTTCCGCATCCTTCTGCGTGGTCACGATAACCGGGACAGCGCTGCAGGCCGGATCGGCCTTCATCATGGACAGGAAGGTGTAACCGTCCATGACCGGCATGACGATGTCCAGCAGAATCAGGGAGATTTCCTCCCCATACCGCTTCAGCACGTCCAGCGCCTGCCGGCCGTTCTCCGCTTCCAGTACCTCATACGTATCCGCCAGGATCTGACACAGGAGACATCGGTTGATTTCCTGGTCCTCCACAACCAGTATCTTTTTCTTTGAGATCATCGCTTCACACCTTCCATATGCTTCCGAGCTGCCGCTTCATAGCATCCCGGTCATTTTGCTGTTCATAAACACAGCGAACAAGCAGCTGGTCACCTTGTTCACATGGTTATATTTTTATAAAATTATATCAAAATCTGACGATAAAAGCAACCTTTCCGACATGCTTCTTTCAAAAACATAGCATTTGGCCGGAAAAGATGCTATACTGTCATCAGCAGAACCATCTCACCCCGAACATAACCCGCCGGGAGGATCAACAGTGGAACAGAACATGGAATTACAGCACGTGATCTATGATATTCTAAAGACGCAGATACAATTCGGGATTTACCGCTTTGGGGAGCGGCTGCCCACCATTGAGGAAGAAAGCCGGCTTTTCCACGTCTCGATCAAAACCATCCGCGCGGCTTACCAGCGCCTGCAAAAGGAAAGCTACATCACCATGTCCCAAAAGGTCGGCGTCAAGGTTAAGGTACAGTACAGCGAGCAGAACATCAGGCTGCATATTCAGGGCTTCTTCTCCCGCCATAAGGACGCACTCATCGATCTGAGCTGTTCGATGCGGCCGCTGTTCAGCCAGGCACAGTGGCTAGGATTTCGAAACGCCACACCGGAGCTGCTGAACAAAATGGAGCGGCTTTTCATGCAGAAAGAGGTTCTTCCGCCGCATCTCATGATTCAGCTTCTCCAGTACATCTACGGTTCTTTAAACAACGATCTGCTCATGCGTCTTGTCTGCCAGGTTTTTATGTTTTACCAGGCGCCGTTTTTAAGCGTTCCGGAAAATTTAAAGAATCTCGAGACACAGGGTTATCATCCTTTCCTTCATATGATCGATTTATGCCGGGAACAGATGTGGACGCAGCTCCGAGCGGATGTGGATGCGTTTCAGGAACATCTTTCCCATACGTTACAGCAGCTCTACAACAGACACAGCGGCCAACCGCTGTCGGTACCCCAGATCCGCTTTGCCTGGAGCGGCTACAAAAAGGCCTCTCAAATCCGCTATTCCCTCGGTATGGAGCTGCTGGTCAGCATCAGCCGCGGCGAGTATCCCGCGGGTTCTTATCTGCCCTCCGTGAACAAGCTGGCGCAGGACAAGCAGGTTTCTGTCAGCACGGTGCGCAGGGCGTTTTCGGTCTTAAACGGTATTGGTGTGACGAAATCCGTCAACGGAGCGGGCACTCAGGTACTGCCGCTGTGTGAAATTGCGGATAACTGCGATTTCACACAGCAGACCGTCCGGAACCGCATGCTGGAGCATGCGCAGAGCCTGCAGCTTCTGGCTCTTTCCTGCAAAGAGGTTACCGAGCTCACAATTGCTTCGGTGAATGCCGAAGCCATAGAGTTGTGTAAGGAACGCCTTCATACTCTGCAGCGCACACAGCGGTATGAGCTTGCAGCTTATGGCATACTGGGCATAATCGCCCAGTATGCGCCTTATGATACGATTCGAACGGTATACACGGCGCTGTTTCAGCAGCTTCTATGGGGGTATCCTCTGCGGAGTATGCGCGAAGACCGGGAAACGCTCAACGCCTTGTTTCTGCCTTATTTCCATTCCTTTATGGATTGCCTGGAACGCGGCGATGCCGCCGGCCTTTCCTCAAAGCTGGAAGCGCTGCTGCACCGCGAAGTCAATTTTGCCGCAGGCCAGCTCGTGAAACTGGGAATAGAAGAAGCCGCCGGTCTTGTTCTTCCAGACACAGACCAATAGACAGCATCATTGCATAGGACTTCATCCACATTCAGGGAGTCATCCATAATCATACATATGGCTATATGGTTTGCTGTTCATATACATTATATTTTTTTCGCCGCGGTTTGGCATCCGGTAATTTTTTCATGTGAGACAGAAAAATAGAAGGCACTTGGCGTAAAAATCTCCAAGTGCCTTCTTTATATCTTAATAAAGCTTTTTTCTGCAATTTATACTGGTTTGTTTACATATCGATTACTCTTACCTATTTTATCTGTATTCGAGATGAAAGTTAAAATATATAATTCAGATAAGTTATAATAATCTTGGGTGATAAGTATGAATTACAGGCATATAAAAGAACTTCGTATCGATGCCGATAAAAAGCAGTGGGAGATTGCCAAGCACCTCGGAGTCGTTCAAAACACATATTCCAAATATGAAAATGGCGTCATCGAATGGACGGCCCCTCTCCTTGAAAAACTGGCTGACTTCTATGGGACAAGCGTTGACTATTTAATTGACAGAACGGATGAGAAAAAACCATATTCAAAAATGACAAGGGGAAAAGAATGATCTTTTCCTCTTGTCATTTTTAATTGTGCAGGCTCCTATATCCCTAACTCCTATAAGCGGAAATTTTTTAACTTCCGTTTTATCACGCTACAAACTTATCGCTCTACAAAATTTACGATCATTTTGATTACAAATAAAACTGCCCATTACCTGAAAAACAGGTAATGGGCAGTCATAATTCAACGCTTATTTGCCTGCTTCTTCAACCGCAACCGCGCACGCCACGGTAGCGCCGACCATCGGGTTGTTGCCCATGCCGATGAGTCCCATCATCTCGACATGCGCCGGAACGGAGGAGGATCCGGCGAACTGAGCGTCGCCGTGCATACGTCCCATCGAATCGGTCAGACCGTAGGAAGCCGGGCCTGCCGCCATGTTGTCCGGATGCAGCGTACGTCCCGTACCGCCGCCGGAAGCAACCGAGAAGTATTTGACGTCGTTCTCATAGGACCATTTCTTATAGGTACCGGCAACCAGATGCTGGAACCTTGTCGGGTTGGTGGAGTTTCCGGTGATGGAAACGTCGACCTTTTCCTTTTTCATGACCGCAACGCCTTCGAGCACGTCGTTCGCGCCGTAGCATTTTACCTTCGCCTTGTCGCCGTCGGAGAACGCGACCTCACGGACGACATTCAGCTCGCCGGTGGCGAAGTCATAATCGGTCTCCACATAGGTGAAGCCGTTGATTCTCGAAATGATGTACGCGGCATCCTTGCCAAGTCCGTTCAGGATGACGCGCAGCGGTTCTTTACGCGCTTTGTTTGCGGTTCTCGCGATACCGATCGCGCCCTCTGCAGCGGCGAAGGACTCATGTCCAGCCAGGAAGCAGAAGCATTTGGTCTCTTCTCTCAGCAGCATGGCGCCGAGATTTCCGTGGCCCTGTCCAACGTTTCTCTGTTCCGCGACCGAACCCGGGATACAAAACGCCTGCAGGCCGATACCGATCGCTTCGGCAGCGTCGGCAGCTTTGTCGATGCCCTTTTTCAGCGCAATTGCAACGCCGAGGGTATACGCCCAGCAAGCATTCTCAAAAGCGATAGGCTGAACACCTTTGACAATCGCCTCTACATCAATATTTTTGCTTAAGCAAAGATCACGGGCATCCTCAAGGCTGCTGAAACCATATTCCTTCAGACATGCCTCAATTTTTGCCATTCTTCTTTCTTTTCCTTCGAATTGAGCCATAATTCAGTACCTCCTATCCTTTCAATTATTCTTCTCTCGGGTCGATATACTTGGCAGCGCCGTCATAACGTCCATAGGTACCGATGTTCTTCTCATACGCTTCGGCCGGATTGGCACCGTGACGGATGTCCTCAAGCATTTTGCCGAGCTTGACGAATTTGTAGCCGATGACCTCATCGTTCTCATCGACAGCGATGTTCAGGATGTAGCCCTCCGCCATTTCCAGATAGCGGACGCCCTTTGCTTTGGTGCTGAACATGGTTCCAACCTGGGAACGGAGTCCTTTTCCCAAATCCTCCAGACCGGCGCCGACCGGCAGGCCGCCTTCGGAGAACGCGGTCTGGCTTCTGCCGTATACCAGCTGTTTGAAGATTTCGCGCATGGCAACGTTGATCGCGTCGCAGACAAGGTCGGTGTTCAGTGCCTCGAGCATCGTTTTGCCCGGCAGGATTTCAGCCGCCATCGCTGCGGAATGGGTCATACCGGAACAGCCCAGGGTTTCCACCAGAGCCTCTTCGATGATACCATCCTTGACATTCAGGGTCAGCTTACATGCGCCCTGCTGCGGCGCACACCAGCCCACACCGTGGGAAAGACCGGAAATGTCGGTGATCTGATACGCTTTTACCCATTTGCCTTCTTCAGGAATTGGTGCCGGTCCGTGATTCGGACCTTTTGCGAGAACGCACATGTTCTCTACTTCATGAGAATACGTCATATCTAGGTAACTCCTCCCGCTTTTATATTTTTGGTGTTATCCTTCTCAAAAGAGCGTTGATATCTCAACTTCCTACCCATTATAATATTTTTTGACGACTTTCGCAAGTGTCCTGACGGAACTTGTTGTTAAATTAATAACTATGTAACATTCTTTACCGTTTCCCCGAACCGCGCAAAATGCGGCTTTCTCACAGCAGCGTGCTGCATCCGGAAAACAAGCCGCTTCCATCTGCATACCGCCGTTATACCGCTGCATGGATACGGCCGTTCTCCGCCAATTGGCAATACATGTTCGGCCCTTCTACCGCGTATCTTACCATATAAAAAACAGGAGACGGCAGTCCCCGTTTTTCGGACGCTGCCCTCTTCTGTGAGATTATCCTTTTTTCTGAAACAGCCTTCGCAGCAGGCTGTGCTTCTTCGGCGGCGCCGCCGGCACCAGGGCCGCGTTGCGGATGGCTTCCTCCATAAAATACTCCTGGCTGTTGACCCTCTGGCCGCCCGACGACTGCCGCAGCGTGTATCTGCCGTCCGATGACTGCTCGCGCGCTTTGACGTTGTCGTGCAGCTGGATGTCGATCATCTGCATGATCCGGTCCGCGATCTTCTGGTCGAGTACCGGGCAGGCGATCTCGACGCGCCGTTCGGTATTCCTCGTCATCATGTCCGCGGAGGAAATGTAAAGCTTGCGGTCCGCGCCCTTTCCAAAGCAGTAGATGCGCGAATGCTCCAAAAAACGCCCGACGATGCTGATGACCGTGATGTTCTCGGTCCTGCCCGGCACCTGCGGAATCAGGCAGCAGATGCCGCGGATGATCAGCTGGACGCGCACGCCGGCCATCGACGCCTCAATCAGCTTTTCGATGACGCCTTTATCGGTCAGCGAGTTCATCTTCATAAAGATGCTTCCCTCTTCCCCGGATTTTGCCTTGCGTATCTCGCGGTCGACCATCGTCATGATCATCGGCTTTAAGCTGGACGGCGATACCCGCAGATGGCGGTACTGGCCGTTCAGGTTGCCCAGCGCGAGGTTTTTGAAGAACGACACGGCGTCCTCTCCGATCTCCTGGTTCGAGGTCAGAAGCGACAGGTCGGTGTAGAGCTTCGCGGTGCTCTCGTTGTAGTTGCCGGTGGCAATCTGGGTGATGTACTGGATCTTTGTGCGTTCGCGGCGGGTGATCAGGCAGATCTTCGAGTGTACCTTGAAGCCGTCAAGCCCGTAGATGACCCGGCAGCCGGCCTCCTCGAGCCGCTGCGCCCACTCAATGTTGTTCTGCTCGTCAAACCGCGCGCGCAGCTCCATCAGCACGGTGACCTCCTTGCCGTTTTCGGCCGCCGTGATCAGGTATTCGGCCAGCTTGGACTGGCGCGCTATGCGGTACAGCGTGATCTTGATCGAGACGACCGCCGCATCCGACGCAGCCTCCTTGATCAGGTTTAAAAACGGCGTCATGCTTTCGAACGGATAGGACAGGAAGATATCCTTGCGCAGGACCTGCCGCGTCATGCTCTCGTGCGGATTGACGCCGGCGGAGGCCTGCGGGGTGAACGGCTTATTCAGCAGCGTCTGCTTGAGCGCGGGCGGCAGACTGTCCTGGAACGAAAAGATAAACGACATATCCAGCGGGATGCGGCTGACAAAGATCTGCCTCTTTTTGATGTTGAGCCTGCGGCACAGGTAGTCGGAAAACTCGTCGCTGATCATCGACTGGATCTCCAGCCGCACCGGCGCGAGGCGTTCGCGCTTCTTGATGACCTTGCGCATGTGCTGCCGGTAATCCATATCCTCGTCAAAGAATCCTTCGTCGGTGTTGATGTCGGCGTTGCGGGTTACGCACATGATGGTACTTTCGACCACCTCGTACATGTCGAACACCTTCGCCGCATAGGAGAGGATCAGATCCTCCACCAGCATATAGCGCAGGCTGTCCTGCGGGATCTGGATGATCCGCTTGAGCGCCGGGTTGACCGGTATGATGCCGAACAGCGTGCGGCCCTTGTGGCGCAGCAACACCGCGATATTGAGCTGCTTGTTCTCCAGATGCGGGAACGGATGCCGCACGTCGATGATCTGCGGCGAGAGCAGCGGCATGACCTCCTCCTCGAAGTACCGCTCCGCGTAGTGCTGCTCGAAGGTGGTCAGCTCGCTTGGCCGCATCTGCTGAATGCCGTGCTTCTGCAGCTTTTCTTCGATGTCTCCCAGCGCCCGGTCCCGAAGCGCATACAGCGGCACCGTCGCCTCATAGATCGCTTCAAGCTGCTCTATGGGGGTCATGCCGGACTTGTTGTCGATTTCATCCGGCTCCATCAGCGCCAGGTCGGTCAGGCTGCCCACGCGCACCATATAGAACTCATCGAGATTCGTTGTAAAAATCGAGATAAACTTGAGCCTTTCATAGAGCGGCGTCTCCTCGCAGTTCGCCTCTTCGAGGACACGCTCGTTGAATTTCAGCCAGCTCAGCTCCCGGTTCTGCATACATTGTAGATCACTGTTCATCATGATTCCCCTGTTTCAATAGATTCGATATCAGATATCCTTCCCGCACGCCGTAGCTGCTCACGGAGAAGTCCACGCATTTGAACTTTCTGGCGACCGCCTCCAGAATCATCAGCCCGGGAAGGATGGTGTGGATTCGTTCCGGCATGACCTGCAGCAGCTCATGGCACATCTTTTTGTCAATATGATGGTAATTCTTCAAAAGATGCCGTATGACATCGGTTGGAATGGTGTCGGCGGGCAGATCCTCGGGCAGTATCTGGAGTGCCAGCTTCTGCGCGGAGCGGAACGTGCCGCCGATGCCGTACAGATGCTGGGTCTTGAGCCTGGAAAACCACATCACCCTGCTCAGCTGTTCGTCAATCGCGCGTTTGATCGCCTTCTTTTCCACATCGATCGGGAAGATGGCCTTGACAAAGCCGCTGTACAGCGACAGGCTTCCGACCGGCAGGCTCTCCTTATAGAGGACTTTCCCGTCTTCAAAATAGAGCAGCTCGGTGCTGGCCCCGCCGATATCCGCCATGATGCCCTCTTTCGCCTGCATCTGATGCTGCATGCCGACAAAGCCAAGGCGCGCTTCCTCGTCGCCGGACAGGATTTCCACCTCGACGCCCAAACGCTCCTTCAATTCCCGCAGCGCTTCCTCCCGGTTCTGGACATTGCGCAGCGACGCCGTCGCAAACGCGCGGCAGGTCTCGACGCCGAATCCCTTGAGGATCCGCATATATTCTTCCAGCACCTCGCAGGCCTTGCGGATGCCGAACGAGTTGATCCGGTTATCCGTAACATAGGATGCGAGCCCCGCAACGGTCTTTTGATTCATCAGAATCTGAAAATCATTGCCGGCACACCGGTAAATAGACATCCGGATGGAGTTGGAACCCACATCGATCACGCCACATAACATCTGTTTTAGCCTCCCATACTTTCCATTTTACAGATTTCCCGCTCGCTTACCACCAAAATGGTATGAATGATCTGTAAAAGTTGCACCTCATCTTTATAAAAACGCAAAACGCCCAAAATCCTACCGATCATAAGATTCTGGGCGATTGTTAAAACGTATTGCTTCGTATATTTTTCAGATATGGCAGCCGGAATTACCTGTTCCAGTCATTCTGATCCCAGCCATGATTCGGATCCTGATTTTGATCGGGAGCTTGATGCCGACCCTGGTTCCCGTTCGGATTCTGGCTCCAGCCCTGGTTGGGATACTGGCTCTGGTTATCATTCGGGTTCTGATTCCAATTTGGATTCGCACCTTGGCCCCAGCCCTGATCGGGATACTGACCCTGATTCCAGTTTGGGTTCTGATTCTGGCTGGGATACTGACCCTGGTTAAAATTCGGGTTCCAGCCCTGGTTCTGCTGGTTCCAGTACGGATTTCCATAGCTGTTTGAACGCGGCGGCGGATAGGGCGCCCCGCCCAGCGTAACCGGTTTCTTTTTTGAGATCACCAAAAGGATGATCGGAAGGGCCAGCGGCACCAGAATCGAAAGTACGATATAGACCACCTTGTTCTTCGGATCGTAGTCCCTGAAGATTCGGTAGCTCAGAATCAGCTGGTAAACCGTCGCGCCTACCGCCAGCAGTCCCATGACCATGGAAATGATACTGAATACCATCATGGATGACATAAACTGCTGCAGCTGCGGCGTATAACTGCCATCTTCGAGATAAGGCAGCTGTTCCAGCAATTGAAACACCATGGTAAAGCTGACGATCAGTGTCAAAATGGTGACCAGCACATCAAAAATATAAACAAGCAGCCAGGCAATCCGGTGTTTGGACTGTACATGCTGGTGTCCATTGATATCATCGACGATTTCTCCAAATACATAAGCGCGCGCAATCGGTACCCAGGCAAGCGCGGGATGCTTGAGCTTCCTGTTCTTTGCCATCCTGTTTACGCCGATTGCCTCTATGATATAGGCCGCCAGAAAAGTTGCCGCCGCAAAGATGATGGCAAAGGTCATCAGTACCATAATCATATCGGAAAAGATACGCAGCGCTTCCTCTGTCGGGATGTCATGAGAATAATAGAAATAGGGTTCATAGGGCGTCATTTACATTCATCTCTTTTCACTCAATTTGACTGTTGTTCAGCAGCCGAACGCGGTTCTGTGCCTACTCTTTATTTTATTAGGCACAGAATACAAACATACCATGATTTTATCAGGCCCGGAATGAAACATACCATGCTGAAAGGATCATTCCACAAGGTGATTTCCGCTGCCCGCACCGTTTCGGACTTCCGGTTTTACGTGTGGTCCTTGAAATCATAACGGATGTTTTTTCAGAAACAGGCCGTAATAATATTTCAAGTTCTGTACGATCGTTAAAAGCCTGTGCGGTCATTAAAAACCGCCTGCCGTGAAATCGGAGCCGCCCCAGTTATCCCCCGGCATCTCCATACTGGCAGATAAATCGGGCGCTTCAGCATCCGAACCGCTTCGCAGGCCGGACGGCACATCGCGGCGGGACAGGAAGAGCACAAACGGCATAACCGGCACCAGGATAATCGACAGGACCATGTAAAGCGGAAATGCATCCGACGCATAGTCGCTGTAGATAAAGCCGAGGGCCGCATAGGCGCCGATTAAGAACAGGCCGGCCGCGATCATCCCCCACCAGCCGAAGAAGTACAGCGTCGCCGCGGCTGTCACAAACAGCAGCGTCAGCAGGATGCTGAAGCAGAAGCCCCGGCCTTTTCTGCGGCGGATCACACTGTCCGCGATGCTGCCGAACAGGAATACATTGGCGATTGGAATCCACGCCAGAAACGGCGCGCGTTTTCCTTCGGTCTTTGCCATACAGAACAGGCCGATGGCCAGAAACACATATAACACAATCAGAAAGGCGGCCAGTACCGATGCGTAGATAATCGCATAGGTCATAACCATTTCCACACTTCCCATGGGTAACACCTCATCATTTCATCAATTTTCGAGCGGATGCTTTCATAAAAAAACCATAGAATATCAATGAAAGCTTCATACATGCATTATAACACAGATCGCCGTCTTTGAAAAGGGACTGACGGCGATCTTTATAGAAAATTTTAACGTTTGGTCATTTTATGGTACCGCTGTTTGCGGCTCTGGTTCTTCCAGATGGTGACAGCGATATACTCGATCAGCAACACGACCAGGAAGATGACGATAAACTTAAACCAGAACGACCGCACAATATCGGTGGCCGCGTCCATGGCGGACAGCAGGAAGTTCCGGCCGATATCCTCCTGTGAAACCAGCGGGACCTGCCCGATCTGCTCGCCGGACAGCATCAGGTTGATGTATCCAATGCGCTCCCCCTTCTTGATGGGGGCCTTGACGCTTTCCGGAATCACCGGCACCGGCTGAACGGAGCTTGCGTCGATTTCATTGGGAACCAGCGCTTCAAAACCCCGCTCCGGGTAGAGCAGCAGCTGGTCCTTCTCCCAGGAAAGCTCCAGCTTCACCTGCGCCACCGACTTCTCGGTGGAAAGCAGTTCCTTATCCTCAAACGATTCGAACGCCCAGTCATACAGCTTGGAGGTATCGGTAAAATGCAGCATATCGTCAATCGGCTCGCCGAGGATGATCAGCAGATACCGGTAATCGCCCGACGTCGCCGTCGTGATCAGATTCTTGCCGCTTTCCGGCAGCGAGCCGGTCTTGACACCTTCAACGCGGGAATCGTAGTACATGCCGCCGTTCACCTCATCCATCATGAGGTTGGTGGTGACCAGCGTGCGCGCCTCGTGCTTGTTGGTTTCCGCAATTCCATAACGGGTTTGCTTGACGACATCCGAAAAGCCGGGAATATTGAGCGCATACTGCGTGATCTTGCGCAGGTCCTCCGCCGTGGTGTACTGCTCGGGATCGAACAGGCCGTGCGGGTTGGTGAAATGCGTGTTGACCGCCCCGATTTCCTGTGCCTTCGCGTTCATCATCTCCACAAATTTCGGGATGCTGCCATTCCCCAGCTTGTCCGCCACAATGCTGGCCGCTTCATTCGCGGACTGGATGAGCATGCAGTGCAGCAGCTGGTTCATCGTCAATGTCTCTCCATGCCGGATATCCGCGGTGGAGATGTCCAGGCCGACGAATTCCTCATAAATATAGTCCTTGGCTGTCGCAGTTTCCGCATCCAGGTCCTTCACATTTTCCATCAGCAGAATCGCCGTCATGATCTTGGTCAGCGACGCCGGATACAGCTTCTCATCCGGATTTTTGGAGTACAGCACCTCGTTGGTATCCAAATTTACCAGCAGCGCCGCCTTCGCGGAAATTTCAAACGGCGGATTATATTCCGCAAAGGTATTGAAAAAATTCGCAAAAACTGATAAAGTAAGTAGTAGCGTTAGTACGACTGCCTTTTTCTTCATGCTTTGGGTCTCCTCATTTTTATATATTTTCATACAATTTCTACACACAATTCTAATGAATAGTATATCATAGATTGTGGGCAATAAAAAGATGCATTTTTGTGCACGATTGAATTTTTTATGAGAAAAATCTAAAATATATTTCCGGCGCGGATGGAATCCATGCCATCGAATCTGATAGTTGGAGAGTTGTACCATGATTTATGTAACCGGCGATTTTCACGGGGATATCGAGCGATTCAAAGATCACAAGCTCAAAAAGTTAAAGAAGGGCGATACGCTGATCATCTGCGGCGATTTCGGCTTTTTATGGGACGGCAGCAAAAAGGAGAAGCAGACGCTGAAATGGATCGGCAAGCGTCCCTATCAGGTGCTGTTCGTGGACGGCACACATGACAACCAGGATCTTTTGAAGAGCTACGAACCCGAAGAATTCTGCGGCGGCAAAGCGCGGCGCATATCCGGCGGGCTGTGGCATCTGATGCGCGGCAATGTCTATACCATTGAGGACAGGAAGATCTTCGCCTTCGGCGGCGGGGAAACCCGGGATACCGATATCTATGAGCACAGCGATTACTGGTGGTTTGACGAGCTGCCCACCGTTGATGAAATCGACTATGCGCGGTCCTGCCTGCAAAAGCACGACAACCAGATCGACTACATCGTCACGCACGACGCGCCGGGCGTTATCAAGGCGTTCATCAACATGGATGACAATCATTTCAACCATCTGCACACCTTCTTCGATGAGGTCAACAAGAACTGTGATTTCAAGATGTGGTTCTTCGGGCTGTACCATATGGATAAAAAAATCCCGCCCTCCCATACGGCGCTGTTCTGGAAGGTCTATCCGCTGGCTTAATGGCGCTCATAATAAAAACAGGAAAACCTGCTGAAAGTTTCACGCTTTCAGCAGGTTTATGATTGTCAAAACAAACCGGATTCAATCTGTATCAGACAGCCAAATTTCTTCTGTTTCTATCTCTTATTGTTCCGGTTCGCATTCCTTGAGGAAAAACCGCAGCGACATCACAGTCACAGCGATGTTAAATTTCGCCTCATCGCTTACCCTGCGGGGCGGGGCAGCTAAAACAGCTTCTATATCCTGTTTGCTCACGCCTGCCATCCTTGCGACCGTATCTTTAGACAGCCCATGATAGGAGATCAGCACCTTTAAAAAAACGCTCAGCTTCAAATCCTTGTCCTCTGCGGCGCTCAAACAAAGAAAACGGATCTTATTGAACAGCGCAAAACGATAGGCCGGCTCCTCCGGCAAAAAATCAAGATGTCCCTCAGATAATTCCAGTATCTGTTGAGCTGGTAAAAGCAGATATCTGGACAGCGTATCCAGATTGAACTGATACGCTGTGAGCAGCTCCTTGAGCTGCCCGGCAACATTGGTACATTCGTCCATTTTTTCCTCCTCAGCTTTCTGAACGGCATGCCGTACGTTATTTTATTTATCGAATCTCCTGTTCCAGCTCCCTGAATAAACTGCAGTCGAAAAATTCTGTTAAACTGATATCCAGCCCGTCGCACAGCATTTTGATGGTCACAATCCCTGGATTTTTACTGACCCCGTACATGATGTTTTTCAAGGTGGATGGCGGAACCGCCGACAATCTTGCCAGGGTGTTGAGCTTGATATTCCGTTCCACGCACAACTCGACAATTCTATATGAAACTGCTTTACAGGTATCCATATGTATCTCCCCTATGGTGAGAAAACCTGCTGGAAGGCTCTTTGCTTCCGGCAGGTTTTTTATTTGTTTTCGCGGTCTTCCAGCGAGACGCACTCGTCGATGACGCCTTCGACCAGTGGCAGATATTTCGGCGGCAGCTTGCTGAGCTTATCGGCAACGAGTGAATAATCCTTGTCCACGCGTTCCCCAGTCAGCAGATAATCCGCACTGACACCAAGCGCGATGCTGATTCTCAGCAGGTTTTCAGGACGGACCGCCTTCACGCCGCGTTCCGCTGTTGAAATAACGCGCTGGCTCATATCCGCTTTTTCCGCAAGCTCTTCTTGAGACAGCTGCAATTTTTTACGCAGGGCGATCATACGCTTGCCCATTTCCACTGTTATATGGTCAATCTCCATGCAAAGTACTCCCCGCAAAGCTTCAAATTCTGTGTTTACCGCTTTAAACGTACCGGTATAACCTGTCCGCAAATGATGTAAAACTGTGGACATCCGTTATTTCACATCGAATCTTCCCGACTCTGAATGGTTAAAAAATCGTCAAGGATACCTTCTATCAAAAATAAGTACTTCGGTGAAATCCGCAGCAGCTTCTCCGCTACAAGAGAATAATCTTTATTGACTTTTTCTCCTGTCAGAAGATAGTCCGTACTGACACCGAGTGCCTTGCTTATTTTCAAAAGATTTTCCGGCCGAACCGCTTTTACGCCGCGTTCCGCTGTTGAAACCATCTGAGGGGAAACATCTGCTTTTTCGGCCAGCTCTTCCTGTGATAATTGTAATCTCTTTCGAGCCGAAGTAATGCGCCTGCCCATTTCACAAATAATCTGATGATCTTTCATTGGACATATCCTCTTCATTGTTCAAGGAACTTACTGAATCTCCTGTTCTAAGTCCCTTATCTCCTGACAATCAAAGAATTCTATTAAATTAATATCCAAACCGTCACATAGCATTTTTATTGTAACAATTCCCGGATTTTTGCTAGCCCCATAAATAATACTTTTTAAAGTCGACGGAGGAACAGCTGACAGCCGCGCCAAAGCGTTAACAGCTAAGTCTCTTTCATCGCAAAGTTGCAATATCCTTGCAGCAACCGCTTCGCGTGTATTCATAAAAAACCTCCACCACAATCAGAATAATTATAGTGTATCCATTATAAATCCGCCAATTAGTTGATATATAGACTTTATAGACTATATATCGTATAATGGTTTATATATCAACCTTTATAATGGGTGGTGATTTTTTGGATTCATACAAAACTAAAAACAATTCTAAATGCTCATACGGCAAGGACATTGCCTTACTCAGAAGATCATGCTCCCCTCCCCTGTCGCAGCTTGATCTCGCCCTGAAATTGCAGATGGCCGGCATCTCTGCCAATGACCACATGATCAGTCTCATTGAAAACGGGGAACTGGACGCAGACGAAGCGGTCCTGCACGCGTTGGCCCGGATATTTCACACATCCGCCGAGACATTGTTGAACGATTGAACCATATTCATCGCCGAACAGCTCTGACAAAAAGAGGAACCGGACAGCTTCACTGCCCGGTTCCTCTTTTATGCTATGTATCCCGATGGGATTATTCTTCTTCATTCCAGGAGTACATCTTGCGCAGCTCTTTGCCGACCTGCTCAAGCTGATGCTCCGCATGGATTCTCTTGTCAGCCAGGAAGTGCGGACGGCCGACCTTGTTCTCGGTAATCCAGTTGCGGGCAAAGGTGCCGTCCTGAATCTCTCTCAGAACCTTCTTCATCTCTTTCTTGGTATCCTCGGTGATGATGCGCTTGCCGATCTCATAGTCGCCGTACTCAGCGGTGTCGGAGATCGAATATCTCATCTTCGAGAAACCGCCCTGATAGATCAGGTCGACGATCAGCTTCATCTCATGGATGCACTCGAAGTATGCGTTCTCCGGCGCATAGCCGGCTTCGACCAGCGTTTCAAAGCCCGCCTGCATCAGCGCGGTCACACCGCCGCAGAGCACTGCCTGCTCACCGAACAGGTCGGTTTCGGTCTCCTGACGGAAGGTGGTTTCCAGCACGCCCGCTCTCGAACCGCCGATGCCCGCCGCATAGGCCAGCGCGACATCCAGCGCCCTGCCGGTCGCATCCTGATGGACCGCCACGAGGCACGGAACGCCCTTGCCTTCCACATATTCGCTGCGGACCGTATGGCCCGGACCCTTCGGCGCGACCATGAACACATCGACATCCTTCGGCGGCACGATCTGTCCGAAATGGATGTTGAAGCCGTGCGCGAACGCCAGCGCCTTGCCTGCGCTCAGGTTCGGCTCGATGCTCTGCTTATATAAATCAGCCTGTTTTTCATCGTTGATCAGAATCATAATGATGTCGGCTTCCTTTGCCGCGTCAAACGCGGTTGCAACCTTGAGTCCGGCTTTCTCCGCCTTTGCCCAGGACTTCGAACCCTCATAAAGGCCTACAATGACATCGACGCCGCTTTCATGCAGGTTCAGCGCATGCGCGTGTCCCTGGGAACCATAACCGATAATTGCAACCTTTTTACCATCCAGTAAGCTTAAATTGCAATCTTCCTGATAATAAATCTGTGCCATAATACTTTACCTCCATTACAGGTTGCCCTGCAGAATATATGAGCAAATCGGCCTTGCAACCGATACACTGTCCATATGGGATTTGAGTCATCCGTCAAGAACGCAGCAGCTCCAGCAGTTCATATTTCTGTACGCTCTGCAGAAGCGTCTCGATCTTTTCCGGCGTATCAATCATCTTAAAGGTCACAAAACGCGGGGATGCATCGGTGATCCTCGCACCGGCTGCGGTCATCAGGCTCAGCAGCTCTCTGCGGTCGCCGCTTGCGGCAAATTTCATCAGGACCAGTTCATCTCTGGATACGCTCATCTTTACCATTCCCCCGAATATACGGATTTCAAAACAATCAGTAACCGGTCTCAGTTACTTTACTGCTTTAATCCGATTGTTCCCCATTATACACCAACCAATGCGCGGATAGTTTGTACGGTTTTTGAACAAACTATATTTCTGTCGGAATTGTGCAGTTTCTACAAGATCTGCTTGCCGTTGCCCTTGATTGTGTCGCTGCCCTTCTGCAGCGCAATGACGCCGGTGCGCGCGATTTCCTTGACGCTGTACTCGCTCAGCAGCGCCAGCAGGCGCTCGATGTTCTCGGTCTTCTCGGTGACCTCGATGGTCAGCGTCGTGACGGTCAGGTCGATGATCCGCGCGCCCAAAATCTGTACGATGTCCATGATTTCCCGGCGTTCATTCGGCGTCGCCTCGATCTTAATGAGCACCAGCTCGCGTTTGAGCAGCTCATCCGACGGGATGGTGCGCACCTTCAGCACATCGATCAGCTTGTTGAGCTGCTTCTCCACCTGTTCGACCGTGTGGTCGTTGCCGTCCACGACAATCGTGATGCGCGAGATGGTCGGGTCCTCGGTCACGCCGACCGCCAGGCTGTCGATGTTGAAGCCGCGCCGTGAAAACAGGCCGGATATTCTGGAAAGCACGCCCGCATGGTTCTCAACCAGGACTGATATTGTATGTTTCATGGAATTCCATCCTTTCTGTTCTCAGCTACAGCGAGCTTTCCATCGGGTCGACGATACATTCCAGCAGGTACGGTCCTTCGGCGTTCAGCATCTCATCGATGGCCTGTCCGGCCTCGTCCATGCCGCTGATGCGCCGGTGCGCGATGCCGTAGGCATCGGTCAGCTTCATAAAATCCGGGCTGCCGCTCAGGTCAACCCCGACGTAGTTCGCGCGGTATCCCTGATACTGCAGCTCCCGCACCATGCCGAGCTTGGTGTTGGTCATCACGACTATTTTGACCGGGACGCCGTGCTGGCAGATGGTCGCCAGCTCGCAGAGCTGCATCTGGAACGAACCGTCCCCGCAGACCGCGACGACCTGCCTGTCCGGACACGCCAGCTTGGCGCCGACCGCGGCCGGAACCGAATACCCCATCGTGCCCATGCCGCCGGTCGTCAGAAACCGGCTGTTTTTGATCATGAGGTTGTTCGCCGACCAGATCTGGTTCTGGCCGACATCCGCGACAAACACGGCGTTCTCGCCGGTCTTTTCGGAAAGCAGCCGCAGAAAGTTCTTCGGGTTGACGTATCCTTCCCGCTCCGGCAGTTCTCTGGGAAGCTGCGCGCGCAGCTCGTCAAGCAGTTCGATCCACTCCTCGGTGTCGGTCTGAAGCTCCTTTTCGCAGAGCTGTTCGAGCACCGTGGCCGCGTCGCCGACCAGCGGAATCGAGGTGTGCATGTTTTTGCCGATCTCCGCCGGGTCGATATCGATGTGCACCACCCGGGTGCGCTTGGCCAGGATGTTCGGCGTGCTGACCGCCCGGTCCCCGACCCGCGCGCCGATGATGATCAGCAGATCGCTGTCATGGATGGCGCGGTTCGCACACTTGTTTCCGTGCATGCCGAGCATGCCGTAGTAAAGCGGGTCGTCGGTGTTCATGATGCTGATGCCCATCATGGTCGAGACCACCGGAATCTGGAACTGTTCCGAGAACGCATGGATCTGGCCGGCCGCATCCGACGCGAACGCGCCGCCGCCGACGCAGATCACCGGGCGCTTCGCCTCCTCGATGGCCTGCAGCACCCGTTTGATCTGGATCACATGTCCCTTGACGTTCGGGTTGTAGCCGCGGATGCTGACCTGATGCGGATACTGAAAATCGATCATCTGTTTCTGGATATCCACCGGCAGGTCGATCAGAACCGGGCCGGGACGGCCGGTGGACGCGATATAGAAGGCTTCCTTAAAGACCTTGGGAATGTCGGCGGCATCCTTGAGCAGATAGCTGTGCTTGGTGAACGGCTCCGCCGCGCCGGTGATGTCCACCTCCTGAAAGACATCCCGGCCGAGCAGGTCGCTGCTGACCTGTCCGGTGATCGCAATCAGCGGGATGGAATCCATATAGGCGGTGGCGAGCGCCGTGATCAGGTTGGTCGCCCCCGGGCCGGAGGTCACCACACAGACGCCGGGCCGTCCGGTCATGCGCGCATAGCCGCTCGCGGCATGTCCCGCGTTCTGCTCCTGCCGCACCAGGATGTGCCGGATGCCGCTTTCGGACAATTCATCGTAAAACGGACAGATCGCCGCGCCCGGATAACCGAAGATGACCGGGACCTGTTCCTTTTCCAGGCATTTCACAACTGCCTTTGCACCATTTATCATCTTGAAACTGCCTCCTTGCTGTTTCCATTATGATCAGATCTTGCTGAATGACGGTTCTATTCTTCATGGATTTATATAAACATGGATGGGTATAAACATAACGCCTTTTGTCTTTTCACGGACCGTTCTTTTATGGCAATCGGCCGTTAGATTCGAAAGACTAAATGGATTATCTGTTAAAATTTTATCATATTCGCGGCCTGCAAACCAGCAGATTTATAGAATGAATCGATAACACGCTGTGAATGCGCATCATGGATTCTGATGCACAGCTCCACCGGTTCAGCAGAATTCACTACATGCCGATTGGGTCTAATGTATATCAGCGACGATCTTGTCCAACGTGTCCACCCAATCCATGAGGACGGCGGAGTGCTCTTTGAGCTTTTCCGGATTCTTTTCAAAGCCCTGCAGCAGCTTGTACTGACGCTGAAAATACAGTCTCAGCTTTTCAAACAGCACCCCATACTCCAAAAGGCTTCCATCCCGTTCCTCGCACAACCGTTTCTGCATATGCGCAAACCTGTCCCTGAACTGGTCGGCGGACATCCCGACGGTCTTTTTAAAATCCCTTAAAACCCATTGCCGCTCAAAGATATTGCGCCGCATCCAGCCCGCATACTGTTCCTCAAAGATATCGACCATCTTTTGAATGAATGGAAGCACCTGTTCGCTGCAGACTTCCCGTGTTTCGGCCGCGTCCTCTTGCAGCAGGCCGCTGTCCAGCAGCGCCTGAATCGATCCAATTTCCTGTCCGTGATAGTTCCGGGCGGACAGTACGGAAACCGCAAAGCCGCATCCGGCTTCCCCGGCATCCAGCATATGGCTTTCATTCATCCCATAAAAAGCATCGACCGTCATGCCCATCCTGTCCGCTACAATTTCAATGGCGCGTTCGGCAGTCGCCGTTTTGACCAGACCTGGCCCTATAGAATAGGTAAAAACCCCTGTCTCCTCCAGTTCGGCCGCCAGCGTGCTGCAAAGCTCCACCTGCGCGGTTTTGAACACCTCATACGCGCCCATGTAAGGCGCCGCTCCCGATGAGGGCACAAACACGATGACGCCTCTGCCCCTGCGCTTCATTTCCGGCAAAAACAGCTGCGTGAGCAGCAGCGGTGCTCTGAAATTGACCCGGAAGCTCTGATCCCATATCTCAATCGGCACCTCTTCCACATTGCCCAACGCCGTCATGGTCGCGTTGTGAAACAGGATATCGATAAAGCCGTACCGCTCCGTCATCCGTTCCGCCATGGCTCTGACCTGCGTGTCATCCGACAAATCCACCTGATAATAAACCGTTTCGGATTGGGGATAACAATCGTTGATATGCTTTGCGGCCGCCGTCCCCTTTTTCTCGTCGATTTCGGCAATGATGACCGACGCGCCCATATAGGCGAACGCCTTTGCCGCTTCAAAACCGATGCCTCCGCCAGCGCCCGTCAGCAGCACGGTTTTCCCCGCCAGCGCGTTTTTATAACCGGGATGTTTTTCAAGCAGCATCATCGATCATCCTTTCACAATTGTTTACCAAATAGATTTGTTTCCTGTGCACCAGCCTGCAATCGAACCTATGCCCAGACTCTGGCTTTACCATGGCTGCAATGGCTGCAGGTTTTACTATGGATTGATTCTGCACGCCGGTCTGCAACCGGGATGCAGTATATGAAAATATCTTAATTGAATAAAATATATGTGCCTTTTTATTTCCGGCACTAAGATGCCCTTATGCCGGCAAAACTAAGATCATATCCTTCAGAACCGGCGATGTTCAGAAAATAATTGTCCTTTATTATACTCTTTCCCATGAAACTCGTCAACAACTTTATGTTACAGCCAAAAACATCAAAAAAAGACTTGCTTTTCTCCCCGTAAAATGCTATAATTTTCAGGAAAACGCACGCACAACCGTTTGGGAAGACATGGTGCTTCGGCGGATAACGCCGGGGTCGTCTGTTCAAGTTAAGGTGTGCGGTGGAATTTAACCTTAAGGAGGATTTTATTATGGGCGTAGTATCCATGAAACAGTTACTGGAAGCAGGTGTTCACTTCGGACACCAGACAAGAAGATGGAATCCGAAAATGGCGAAATACATCTTCACCGAGCGCAATGGCATCTACATCATCGACCTGCAGAAGACCGTCAAGAAATTAGAGGAAGCGTATATGTTCGTTCGCGACGTCGCGGCTTCCGGTGAAACCGTCCTGTTCGTCGGAACCAAAAAACAGGCCGGCGATTCGATCCGTGACGAGGCGCTCCGCGCAGGCGTACACTATGTCAACGCAAGATGGCTCGGCGGCATGCTGACCAACTTTAAAACCATCCGCCGCAGAATTTTCAGACTCGAGCAGCTGCGCAAGATGGAAGCGGACGGAACCTTTGACCGCCTGCCGAAGAAGGAAGTCATCAAGCTCAACCTTGAAATTGAAGAACTCGAGAAATTCCTCGGCGGCATCAAGGATATGGACCGTCTCCCGGGTGCGCTGTTCATCGTCGACCCGAGAAAAGAGAGAATCGCTGTCGCTGAAGCGAAGAAGCTCGGCATCCCGACCGTCGCAATCGTCGACACCAACTGCGATCCGGACGAAATCGATTATGTCATCCCGGGCAACGACGACGCGATCCGCGCTGTCAAACTGATTGCGCAGACCATGGCCGACGCCATCATGGAAGGCAGACAGGGCCAGGATGTGGAAGACGAGGAATCCGAAGAGGAAGCAAACGAAGAATAATTCTATAGATCTTATAAAACGACTGGAGGAAGATCATTATGGCATTTACTGCAAAAGATGTTCAGGCACTCAGAGAGAGAACCGGCTGCGGCATGATGGACTGTAAAAAAGCCCTGACCCAGTCCGAAGGTGATATGGATAAAGCAATTGAACTCCTTCGCGAAAAAGGCCTTGCGGCGGCTGAGAAAAAAGCCGGCCGTATCGCTGCGGAAGGACTTGTATATGCGACCAACGACGCGAATGTCGGCGTTGTCATCGAAGTCAACGCGGAAACCGACTTCGTCGCGAAGAACGACAGCTTCGTACAGTTCGTCAAGACCTGTGCGGATGTCGTTGCGAAACAGAATCCGGCCGATGTCGACGCGCTGCTGCAGTGCAAAGCGGACGGCTCGAACGACACCGTCGAAGAGATGCTTCGTGAGAAGATCCTGACCATCGGCGAGAACATGAAGATCCGCCGCTTCGCCCGTGAAGAGGGCGTCACCTGCACCTATATGCACGGAGCCGGCAGAATCGGCGTCATGGTCAAATTCGACACCACGCCTGAAATCGCCGCGAAGGACGAGTTCGTCGCCTATGCGAAGGACGTCGCGATGCAGGTCGCCGCTTCGATCCCAAGCTATGTCGGCAAGGAAGACGTTCCGGAAGCGGTTGTCGCCAAGGAGAGGGAAATCCTCACCGCGCAGGCAATCAACGAAGGCAAACCGGCCAACATCGCAGAAAAGATGGTCAACGGCAGAATCTCGAAATATTACAAGGAAGTCTGCCTGCTGGAACAGCCGTTCATCAAAGACGGCGACATCACCGTTGCGAAGTACACCGAAAACACCGGCAAAGAGCTTGGCGGCGATATCAAGGTACTCAGTTTTGTCCGTTTTGAGAAGGGCGAAGGCCTTGAAAAGAGAGAAGACAACTTCGCCGATGAAGTTGCCAGCATGATGAACTAATCACATTGTATGCTATTGAAGCCCGGATGCAGAAGCATCCGGGCTTTTTTTGTTTTATCTTATTTAAGTTAAACATTGAGGTGAATCACCCTAACATTTTTCTTCAATGCATAATCTACCGTATACTTTGTTCCTCCGCTTTGCTGCGTCAGGTAGCAGATGCAGCAATCACTGTGATCTACAAGGTATCGATTTCTTTTATGCATACAGCCTGTATAATAATGATCCGATGTATAGACGATTTTATCCGCTTGATCACAAATGGTTTTATACATGGCCGCATCATCAGTATTCCAGAACTTTTCCTGATTCCTACAAGGTAAAATCAATATCAGTCTAATATACGAGTATGTTTTCTTTAAATCGAGTACCGTGAGCGCTGCCAGTTGGTCAAACCCGCAAGCCCCTCCCGAGCCAAAATACCAAACTCCTTTCTCAATTAATTTTATTATTTCCATTCTTAGACTGCGCTGTAAGGCAGAAACCTTACATGCCGACAGATCTCTATGTCCCGTAAAACAACAAGTTCTCTCTTTCATGATAAAATCACCTCTTAATAATTATTATCGTAACTATTATACGATAATAATTATTAAAATACAAATACTACTCTTCTATAATGGTACTAACAACAATACGAAATGAGAGAAATATGGATATTTTAAAGAGAATCACAGAATATCGGATCAAGAAAAATTGGTCAGAATATGAATTGGCAAAATTTTCAGATCTACCGCAGTCTACAATCTCCTCATGGTACAAAAAAGGGATGTTGCCGTCCATATCATCCTTAGAGAAGATTTGCAAGGGGCTTAACATCACACTTTCACAGTTTTTCTGTGATGGGGAAGATTCCATTGTTCTCACTGAGAAACAGAAAGAGTTAATAGAAAAATACAATGCGCTCTCAGATTCCCAAAAAGAGAAATTAGATATCTTTATAGACGGCATGCTATCCAGATAGCATCGCATTAGAGACTTCCGGCAAACATGCGATTGAAAACAGGTAGTTTAAAATGGACAGACCGCGGTGAATGGGGGCTTTTTCATGGATACACGAATTAGAATTATCGCAATCATGTTTGCTTTGATCATGTGTTTGACACTTGTCGCTTGCAATGCAGGTAAAACTGATCAGGTATCGGTTTCTATAGGTACATCTTCGAAGTTTAGTCTGGAAGACATTGAAAATGCTGTTCAACGAGTAAAGGAAAAATTCAAAGACTTTGAAGATTGTGAACTTTTGGAGTTGTGGTATGATGAGACAGCAGATACTTCTACCTCTAAAAACTCTATGGTGCTTTTGTCTAATTTCAAGGTCGGTCCTTCCGGCGGAAATGGAAGCTTAGAACCAAATTCGACCTATACCGAATGGCAGTGGATTCTCATTCGGGATAACACATCTGACAACTGGTTGGTCAAAGACTGGGGATACGGATAAAAAGCTGCTGAAGAATCTTCAGCAGCTTTATTATTTTTAATGACAACTTTCTTAGGAAAGGCTGCTTAAATATCAGTTTTATATACCTGATATTTCCTAAAAATTTGACATCTTTCAGGGAATGCGCTATACTGTATTTATGCTTATGGCAGAGTAGGAAGCTGTGGGTCAAGTGCTGGCGGAACGGGGAGTTGTCCGCCGGACGAAAAGCCGATTTGGCTTGCCGTACATCTTCCGCATCCCGCTGCCACATAAAAGGGCAGTACACAACCTCTTCTATGTGGCAACATCAGAAACATAGAAGGAGGCTATTTTTATGCCCGAAAACGGTTATTTACCGCTCTTTTCGTGCGCCTACTGGAAAAGTGCGGTGCGCGAATTCAAAAGCGTCCGCAAGCTGACCTTTGCCGCACTGATGATTGCGGCGTCGGTTATCATCAGTTCCCTGTTCATCCCGGTCGGGGAAAACCTGCTGATCTATTTCTCCTACCTCGCAAACGCGGTCCTGTGTCTCGTCTGCGGGCCGGTTGTCGGCGTCAGTGCCGGCTTCATCGTCGACATGGTCGACTATTTCCTACACCCGCTCGGCGGATTCTTCCCGGGCTACACCTTGTCCACCATGCTGGAATTCCTGGTCTTCGCGCTGCTGCTCTACCGCTGCCGTGTCTCTGTAACCCGGATTGTGCTGGCAAGGCTGATCATCAACATCTTTATCAACGTCGGGCTTGGCTCCCTGTGGAGTGCCATGCTGTACGGCAAGGCATACTACTATTATCTTGCCAAGGGCATCGTCAAAAACCTGATCATGCTGCCGGTTGAAGTCATCCTGCTGCTGATCATCCTGCGCGCCGTGATGCCGGTTCTGGCACGCAAGGGATTTATTCCAAAGCCCAAAGGGCGTGTCATCCCCATTTTTTAGACAATCTATTGAACATATATCATTCATGTCACAAGCAGTAACTCCCATAAAAACAAAGAGAACC
>NZ_CCYH01000017.1 GCF_000820765.1 Candidatus Soleaferrea massiliensis AP7 | reverse complement strand
TTTCATACTGGTCTATCCCATATTACCGCTAGACCTTTTATCTGTCGAAGAATCTATTCGTGCAGCTCCAATGGAAGTCCATCCGGGTCACGGAAGAAGGTCATCCGCTTCTGTGTGTATTCATCCCAGCGAATGGGTTCCGTCTCAATGCCCAGCGCGTTCAGCCACGCGACGGCTTCCTCGATATCCTCCACATGAAACGCCAGATGCCTCAATCCGCAGGCCTCCGGATTGGTGACACGTTTGGGCGGATTCTTTACGCCGAAGATTTCAAGCTCACAGTCTCCCAGACGGAGATCAAGCTTGTAATCCTCCCTCGACGGCCGATAATTCTCACGGATGATCTCAAATCCCAGCTTATCCACATAGAATTCCCGTGACTTCTCATAGTCCGATACGATGATGGCGACATGATGGATTCTGTCCAGCTTCATCCTGCATCCTCCCTTTGAAACAAGTGATCTTCATGATGCCTGCCGCTTCAAATTGTTGTCCGCCAGCAGCAGCAGTTCCCGCAGCACCTTGCAGGCGACCGCGGTGGAAACGCCGCTCTGGTCATAATGCGGGGACAGCTCGTTGATGTCGAAGCCCACGATGTTCAGCCCCTGAAGCTTTAAAATGGCATCCATGAGTTCGCGGAAGGTCACGCCGCCCGCTTCCGGCGTTCCGGTTCCCGGAAAGATGGATGGGTCCAGCACATCCAAATCCAGCGTGAAGTAGACCGGTTTTCCTTTGAGCTTCTCCACCGTTTCGGATAGGCCCTGGAAATCGAACAGCCTTGTGTGGACATGCTCCTTCCCCCAGATAAACTCGCTCCTGTCGCCCGACCGGATGCCGAACTGGTGGATGCGCCCGTCACCGAGAAGCTCCCAGACGCGGCGTAGCACACAGGCGTGCGACAGCCTCTCTCCCAGATAGTCGTCCCGCAGATCGGCGTGCGCGTCAAAGTGGACGATCCGCAGATCGGGATATCGTTTGACGGCGGCCCGTACGGCTCCCAATGTGACGAGATGCTCTCCGCCGATCATACAGGGCGTTTTGCCATCCGCATACACCTTGTCCGTGAACGCTTCGATGTCCGCAAGCGCGCGCTCTGTGTTGCCGAAGGGCAGTTCCAGCTCCCCCGCGTCAAAGACCGCGATGTCCTGCAAATCCCGGTCCTGATACGGGCTGTAGCTCTCCAGCCCGATCGAATCCATCCGCATGACTTCGCTTGCAAACCGTGTGCCGGGGCGGAACGAGGTCGTCCCGTCAAACGGCGCGCCGAACAGCACAATCCTCGCATCCGAATAACAGGCGTCACAGTTTAAAAAAGTTACGACATTTTTATTCATCTTCCAACAGTTCCTTTACGTAATTTGGAAGCGCAAACGCGCCCTTGTGAAGCTCGGTGTTGTAGTAGCGCGTCTCAAGCCCCAGCGCATTCCATCTTTCAGCATAGAGGTCCGTGACCGGATCGTATCTCTTCGACGCAAAGCCGAACAGCCAGTGCCCGGACGGATAGGTCGGCAGATGGAACTGATAGGCCCTGCAGATTGGGAAGAACGCCCTGATGCGCTGGTGCGCCCGCCGCATCGAGTTGGCATAGGCGGTGTAGTACGGCGTCTCCTGCTGGTTGACCAGGATGCCGTCCTCCTTGAGCGCTTTATAGCAGTTTCCATAGAATTCCTTGGTGAACAGTCCCTCGCCGGGGCCGAACGGGTCGGTCGAGTCGACGATGATCAGATCATAGGCGTCGACCTTGTCCCGCACAAAGCGAAGGCCGTCCTCGTAATAGATGTGTACGCGTTCGTCGTCCAGCCTGCAGGCGGTCTGCGGGATGAATTCCCTGCAGACCTCCACGACCATTTTGTCGATCTCCACCATATCGATTCTCTCAATCGAAGCATAGCGCGTCAGCTCGCGCACCGTTCCTCCGTCCCCCGCGCCGATGACCAGCACCTGCTTGATATCCGGATTCACCGCCATCGGGACATGGGTGATCATCTCATGGTAGATGAACTCATCCTTCTCGGTCACCATCATCAGCCCGTCCAGCGCCAGAAAACGGCCGAATTCCTTTGAATAGAACACATCGATGCGCTGGAACTCGCTCTTTTTGCAGCAGAGCTGCTGTTCTATATTGATCGAAAAGCGCACGTCGGGCGTGTGCTGTTCGGTATACCACAATTCCAAAATCGATTACTCCTTCCCGTCTACAACCTGCATGGTCTCCAGTGTCAGGTCCCGCGTACCGGTCAAAAAACATCCCTTTTCCTTGGCGTAGGCGATATAATCGAGGATTTCCCTCGTGATGCGCTCGCCCGGCGCCAGAATCGGGATGCCCGGCGGATAGCACATCACAAACTCGCCGCAGATTTCTCCTTCGGTCTCCATCATCGGCAGCGCGCGCTTTTCGCTGTAGAACGCCTTCTGCGGCGACAGCGACAGTATCGGCTTGATGTACTCGTGGTCAAACATGCCGGCGGGATCCTTCGCGTACAGCCGCTTGATCTCGCTGAGCGCGGCGATCAGCCGTTCGATCTCCAGCGCGCGGTCCCCGACCGAAATGATCGCCAGAATGTTGCCGATGTCGCCGAATTCAATCTGGATGTCGTAGTCGTCCCGCAGGATATCATAGACCTCGATGCCCGCCAGCCCGATCTCCCGCGTGTGCACCGACAGCTTGGTCGGGTCGAAGGCATAGAACGCGCCGGAGTCGATACATTCCCCGGCAAACGCATAGTAGCCGCCCAGCCTGTTGATCTCCTCGCGGGCATAGGCTGCGAAATCCACAACCTTCGCGAAGATCTCCCTTCCGTCCAGCGCAAGGTTCCTGCGCGAGATGTCCAGCGAGGACATCAGCAGATAGGAACCGCTGGTCGTCTGGGTCAGGTTGATGACCTGCCGCACATAGTCCGGATGCACGCTGTCCCTGCAAAGCAGAAAGGAGCTCTGGGTCAGGCTGCCGCCGGTCTTGTGCATGCTGACCGCCGCCATGTCCGCGCCCGCGGCCATGGCGCTCACCGGCATCCCTTCGCCAAAGTAAAAATGCGTGCCGTGCGCCTCGTCCACCAGCACCTTCATGCCGGCCTCGTGCGCCAGCCGCACAATCTCCTTTAAATCCGAACAGACGCCGTAATAGGTCGGGTTGTTGACCAGCACCGCCTTCGCGTTCGGATGTCTGCGGATTGCCCTGGCCACATCCTCCACCGCCATCCCGAGCGGGATGCCGAGCCGCTTGTTCACGCCGGGGTTGACGTAGACCGGCACGGCGCCGCCGACAATCAACGCGTTGATCGCGCTGCGGTGCACATTGCGCGGCAGGATGATCTCATCGCCGCGCTTTGTGCAGCTCATGACCATCGCCTGCACGGCGCTGGAGGTTCCGTTGACCATGAAAAACGCCTGGTCGGCCCCGAACGCACCGGCCGCCAGCTGTTCGGCCTCGCGGATCACCCCGACCGGATGGCAGAGGTTGTCCAGCGGCTTCATCGAATTGACGTCGATGCTCATCGCCTTTTCGCCGAGAACATTCGTCAGCCGCAGGTTGCCCCGCCCCTGCTTGTGGCCCGGCACGTCGAACGAGACGATGCGCGCCGAGCGATATTCTTTGAGCGCCCTGTAGATAGGGGCCGCATGCTGGGAAAGCGTCTGTTCCTTATTCAAGCGGCATCCCTCCGTCATTGTCGTAGACGTTCATGCCGCTGAAAATCTCAATCATTTCCTTGCGCAGATTGTCTGTGATGCGCAGCCGTTCCTTCGGCGGAAGCTCATAGGCGTCGGTGTTGAACAGATAGTTCTGCAGCTCGATCTCCTTGATCAGCATCTGTGTATGAAAGATGTTTGACTGGTAGACGTTTACATCGATCGCATCGTACTTTCTGAGAGTCTCATCCTGGATATAGTCCTGAATCGAGGTAATCCTGTGATCCAGGAAGCATTTGCGGCCGCTGACATCTCTGGTGAAGCCCCTGACCCGGTAGTCGATGGTCATGATGTCCGAATCGAAGCTGCCGATCAGGTAATCGAGCGCTTTCAGCGGGGAAACCCGTCCGCAGGTTGAGACATCGATGTCCACACGGAAGGTCGCAATCGCATTGTCCGGATGGTATTCCGGATAGGTATGTACCGTCACATGGCTCTTATCGAGATGCGCCACCACGGTTTCCCGGGTCTGCAGGACGGCGTTCTCCCCGATTCCCATATTGCAGGAAGAATCGATCTCGTACAGCGGCAGCGTCTTTTCTGAAATCAGCAGCGTGACGCTGGCCCCCTGCGGGTCGTAGTCCTGCTTGGAGATGTTCAGCACATGCGCGCCGATCATCTTGGTGACTTCACAGAGTATGTTGGTCAGCCTTTCCGAATTGTACTGTTCATCGATATAGGCGATGTAGTCTTTCTGCTCTCGCTCACTTTTTGCATAGCAAACATCATAGATATTGAAGCTAAGTGTTTTTGTGAGGTTGTTAAAGCCATATAATTTCAGCTTATTTTCCAACCCGATCTCACAACCTTTCGTGATGAATTTCATAACTTCCATCATATACGATTTTCATAAAAAAGTCTATAGATTCGAGCAATTCTTTCTGCCATTTTCATATCTGCCCGATTCTTTTTATAGGATTACCATGCTGAAGATATAGAAACAAGCCTTCTTTCTATATCTTCAGCCTATATCTTCAGCATAAACAAGAGGGAATCCCGTACACAGGATTCCCTCTTGTTTATTGTAAAACGCTGAAAAAGCAACTCTGTCAAAAAGCATCAGCGGAATGCCCTATTGAATAAAGCAGCTGCCCTGCATGCAGACGAAGAAGCGCACATTCCCAGATAATCAAAGGGAACTTACGAACCAGCCGAGGTATCGGGGTACCACAAAAACAACCTTAAACCGGGAAAGCGTCCGCTGCCAGCTATGCCCAACCACCCAGCCAAAAGCAAGACGCCGCCCGCAGGCGGCCGAAGCAGATAGAGGGATATCGGAGGGGGATTTTCAAGGGGGGCCATCTGGCCCTAAGTGGCACTGTGCATGGCCCCCCTTGAACGGCCTTTCTTGGTTACTTCTTTGGCCGGCAAAGAAGTAACTGCCACATAGCCAAGTGTCACTTGGCAATCAAAGGGAATCGCTGTGCCACAGCGTCACAACTGTCACTTTACAAGATATTTTGACAAAATTACCGGATCCATCGGAACGCCTTGGAGATCTCCAGCGCCACAATGGGCAGCAGCGCCATGCCGAACGCCGTCAGATAGAGCTGGAACGACAGCTCCATCATGCCGAAAACAGCCGCCACCGGCGGGATGAATACCACCGCCGCCACCAGAATCAGCGAGATGAGCACCGCGCCGTTCAGATACTTGTTGCTGAACCAGCCGGTCTTGAACAGCGACCGCTCCGAACGCATGTTAAAGGCGTGCAGGAGCTGTGAAAACGCCAGCACGGTAAACGCCATGGTCCTGCCGCCGCGGATGTCCCCGGCCGCCTTCCAGCCGAGATAAAACCCGATCAGTGTCAGAACGCCGAACATCACGCCCTGCAGGATGATCTGCACACCGAAGCCGTGCGCGAAGATGCCCTCGTCCTTCGGCTTCGGCGGCTTCTGCATCACGCTGTCCTGCAGCGGCTCCATGCCGAGCGCGATGGCGGGCAGGCTGTCGGTCACCAGATTGATCCACAGCAGCTGAATCGAGATCAGCGGCGACTGATGCCAGAACAGCATGGCGAAGAAGACCGCCAGCACCTCGCCGATGTTGGTGCCCAGCAGGAAGCCGACCGCCTTCTTGATGTTGTCGTAGATGCCGCGTCCCTCTTTGACCGCATCCACAATCGTCGCGAAGTTGTCGTCGGTCAGCGTCATATCGGCCGCGCCCTTCGCGACGTCGGTGCCGGTGATGCCCATCGCACAGCCGATGTCTGCCGCCTTGAGCGCCGGCGCATCGTTCACGCCGTCGCCGGTCATCGAGACGATGCGCCCCTTCTTCTGCCAGGCATGCACGATGCGGATCTTGTCTTCCGGCGAAACCCTTGCATAGACGGAGATCGTTTCGACCCGGTCAAGCAGCTCCCGTTCGCTCAGTTCCCCCAGCTGCGCGCCGGTCAGCGCGTCGTCCCCATCCAGCAGGATGCCCAGCTCCTTTGCGATGGCGGATGCCGTGATGACATGGTCGCCGGTGATCATGACCGGCTTGATGCCTGCCGACCGGCAGATTTCGACCGCTTCCTTCGCTTCGGGCCGCGGCGGGTCGATCATGCCGACAAGCCCCATAAAGACGAGTCCCTGCTCCAGCTCCTGGGGCTTCGGCGACGCGGGAACCTCCCCGATTTCTTTACAGGCCACGGCGAGAACCCGCAGAGCCTGGGCGCTCAGCGAATCGGCGGCTGTTCTGGCCGCATCGATGTCGCCGGAAACGCATCGGGAGGAAAGCACATCAAAGGCGCCCTTGACGATCACGATGTTCTTCCCGTCGATTTCATTGACCGTGCTCATCAGCTTGCGGTCCGAGTCGAACGGGATCTGCGCCCTTCTCGGATGCGCTTCGTTCAGCTGGTCCTTCTCCATGCCGTTCTTGTGCGCCGCCACAAGGATGGCCGTTTCGGTCGGATCGCCGATGTGCTTCTCCCCATCCGTCTCAAACCGCACCGACGCGTCGGAGCAAAGCGCCGCATACTGCAGGAGCTTTTTGACCGGCGCGCTGTTCCGCTCCCCGATCTCCTCGGTTTGTCCGTCTGTATAGGCCTTCACCAGCGTCATGCGGTTCTGGGTCAGCGTTCCGGTCTTGTCCGAACAGATGACCGACGCGCTGCCGAGCGTCTCGACCGCCGGCAGACGCCGGATGATCGCATTCTTCCTGACCATCCGCTGCACGCCCAGCGACAGCACGATGGTCACAATGGCCGGAAGCCCTTCCGGAATCGCCGACACCGCCAGCGACACCGCGGTCATAAAAATTTCCATGAGCGGCACGCCGCCAAACAGGCCGATGGCAAAGATAACCGCGCAGGCGCCCAGCGCGAGGAAGCCGAGGTTCCTGCCAAGCTTCGCGAGCTTCTCCTGCAGCGGCGTCTGCGTCGAGGTCTCCCCCTCCAAAAGTCCCGCAATCCGGCCCATCTCGGTGTCCATCCCGGTGGCTGTCACCACCGCTTTGGCCGTACCATAGGTGACGCTGCATCCCGTATAGAGCATGTTGAGCCTGTCCCCAATCGGTGCGTTCTCCTGAACGGATGCGCCGGCATCCTTCTCGGACGGGACCGATTCCCCGGTCAGTGCAGCTTCCTCGGATTTGAGACTTGCCGATTCCAGAATACGCGCATCGGCCGGCACATAATCCCCGGCCTCCAGCAGGATCAGATCGCCCGGCACCAGTGCGGCCGCGTCGAGCTTCTCCTCCTTGCCGGAACGGATAACCCGCGCATGCGGCGCGGACAGGTTCTGCAGCGCTTCGAGCGCCTTTTCGGCCTTGCTCTCCTGCAAAAGCCCCATCACGGCGTTCAGCAGAACGATCAGCACGATCAGCGCCGGTTCGAAGAATTCCCCCGGCGAACGCTCCACGATGGCGACCGTAAACGAAACGGCGGCCGCGGCCAGCAGTATCAGGATCATGGCATCCTTGAACTGGTCGAAAAAACGCTGCGGAAGGCTTTTCTTCTTTTTCTCCTTGAGTTTGTTCGGTCCATATTGTTCGAGCCGCTCCCTTACCTGCTGGTCCGACAGGCCGTTCTGTGCGTCGGCGGACAATTCGAGCAGCAGCTCCTCTTTTTTCAGTGCGTATGGCTGCAAAGCAAACCACCTCCACTGGTATTGTTGCCGCCTGGCAGGCTATCCAAGCACGTGTTCCAGAAAAATTTTCACACCGAGGATGATCAATATCACGCCGCCGATGATCTCGGCCTTCTCCTGCCAATGGCTGCCGCACCGTTTGCCAATCAGCACGCCGGTCAGCGAACACGCAAAGGTCACCGACGCGATCATGGCGCAGGCGCTCCAGAGATTCACACGGATGGCCGCCAGCGAGACGCCGACCGCCAGCGCGTCGATGCTCGTCGCTACCGCTTGCATCATCAGCAGTTTGATTGAGAACTGCTGGTTCTTCTCACATCCCTTCGGATGGCGCAGCTCCCGGACGGCGTCCAGAATCATGTTGCCGCCGATGACCGCCAGCAGGGCCAATGCGACAATATGATCAATCCGTTCGATGTATTGCCGGAAGGTGTGTCCGGCAAGATAGCCTATCATCGGCATCACGCCCTGAAACAGCCCGAAGGTCAGCGCCGTGACGACCGCATGCTTTCTGGATGCCTTGCTGTAGCAGATGCCGTTTGAAACCGAAACCGCGAACGCATCCATCGCAAGCCCCAAAGACAGGAAAAACAGCCCGATGATCCCCAATCTCTTCACCTCTTCCAAGTATTACGCCTTGTTCTACTCTATATTTATTGAAAAGCAGGCGCAATTATACCCCGTACGCCTTCCCCTTAACAGGAAAGCATACGGGGCTTCACAGCTGCCGCCCTGACATGCAGCATCCCGCCAGAAGGACAGGATGCATAATAAAAGATAAAACGGTTACCGGATCATACGGGGCCCCTGCGCAACGACGGACAGCATCATTCTTTTGATGAACCAACAACGCCCATCCACAGAAGCGGGAAGTATTCCTGAACATGCCGGAATACCTGTCGCTTCGCTTTAATATCCGCCGCCCCAATGAACTGTTTCTGCGATATCAGCCGCCCAGAAGCATCCTGCGCAGGCTGCCGATGTCCTCAGCAATATGCTTCGCGCCCGCTTTTTCCAATTCCCCGCGGCTTCCGTAGCCGTACAGTACGCCGACGGCGTCGATACCGGAAAGCTTTGCTCCCTCAATATCAAAGGCCCGGTCGCCGACCATCACCGCTTCGGAACGGTCATTCACCCGCATTCTCTCCAACGCGATTTCGATGACCTCATCCTTGCGGGAATGCGCGCCGTCCAATCCGCTGCCGCTGACAAAGGAGAAATAACGGGCCAGACCGAAGTGCTCCAAAATCCTTTCGGCAAAGACGGTCGGCTTCGAGGTCGCGACCAGCAGCGTCCGGCCGTCCTTTTGCAGCGTGTCCAGCAGCTGCGGGATGCCGTCGTACACCTTATTTTCAAAGATGCCCGTTTCACTGAAATATTCGCGGTAAACCTCGACTGCCCTGCGCGCGTCCGCCTCGGAAAAGCTGTAAAAATCGATGAAGGAATCGATGAGCGGCGGACCGATGACCCGGTAAAGCTCCCGAACATCCGGCACTTCGATGCCGAAGGCCTTCAATGCGTACCGGAACGCATTTGTGATGCCCAGCGCCGGGTCGGTCAGCGTACCGTCCAGATCGAACAGGATGAACCGTTTGTTCTTCATATTCTTCCCCTTTGTTTCATGTTTTTGTTTGACAAGGTATCAAAAATGGGGGCTGTGCCGCTGTAGCGCGGCGGTTTCACTTTGTTTGCCAAATCACCTTGGCTGTGTGGCAGTTACTTCTTTGCCGGCCAAAGAAGTAACCAAGAAAGGCCGTTCAAGGAGGGCCATGCACTGTGCCGCCGCAGGCCAGATGGCCCCCCTTGAAAATCCCCCTACGATATCTCTTTATCTGCTTCGGCCGCCTGCGGGCGGCGTTTGGAAGGCTAGGCGGCCGAATGGTTAGTAGCGGACGTTAACGTTCTCTGCGACAGTCTTCAATGGTATCCCAATTCCCGGAGCCGCTGCGTAAATGACTCCCCGGCCGTAGAACGCCGTAGGCGATTGCCCCACCGCAGGTGGTCTGCGAGCGTTTTTTTGAACGGGGCTTTTGCGCAGCAATCGTCATGCAGCGATCTTCAGCAAACCGGTATTACGACTGCACCTGCAGGCGTTTAGCCAGCGCTTCATCCGGCGTGACAACGGCGGTTTTATACTTGTCATAGATCACCCGGCCGGGCTTTGCGGCCGGCGGCTTCTTGACATTCTTGATGATGGTATAATCCACGCTGACCTTGGCCGACGCGCCCGCTTTGCTGTTGAAGGCAGCGATGACCGCCGCCTGCTCAAGCGTGCGGTCCGGAACCTCCCGTCCCTCGGTGACGATGACCGTATGGGAACCCGGGATGTTCTGCGTGTGGAACCAGATGTCATAGTTATGCGCATCCTTCAGGGTAAGCTGATCGTTCTGCAGGTTGTTGCGCCCGACCAGGATGATGAACCCGTCGTCCGATTCGTACCGCTTGTAGGACAGCTTTGCGGGCTTGCTGCGCTTTCCCCCGCCGCGTTTGATGTAGCCGGTGCTCATCAGCTCCTCGCGGATCTGGGACAGCTCCGCCTCGCTCGACGCCCTGGTCAGCAGGTCGAAGACCGAATCGAGATAGCGCAGCTCCTCCTCGCCCTGTACAATCAGGTCACTGAGCATCTTCTCCGCGGTCGCCGCCTTGCGGTATTCACGGTAATAGTGCTGCGCGTTCTGCGAAGGCGTACGCCGCGGATCAAGCTTGACGGCAAGCTCCGGGCAGTCCTCCTCGAAGAAGTTCGGCAGCTTCACCTCGCTCATCCCCCGCTCGAGCCGGTAGATGTTCGCGTTGATCAGGTCCCCGCAGAGCTTGAACTGGTCGCGGTTTTTGCAGTCGGAAAGCTCCTCCTTCTGGAGCGCAAGCTTTCTGGCCGCGCGGTCGGACTGGTTGGCCAGCAGCCTGAGCAGGTCATGGGACCGCTGGCGCATCCGCTCGATGCGGTCGCGCTCACTGTAGAAGCTGTCCAGCAGCCCGCTGTAGCTGTCGTATGCGCGGGTGAGGCAGCTGTGCCCATACTGCGTGATATTTAAAAAGCAGAAATCCTTCGGCTTGCCGTCGGGGCCGATGACCATCGTCGGCCTGCCCTGCTTACTTTTCAGCATATCGATGACCTGATCCAGAAAGAATGTCAGGCGGCTGTACATCTCATCGTCCAGCGCCCCGGCCGTCAGATCCAGGCCGCGGGTCGCATAGTGCGCGATCTCGCGGCACAGAATCGGTGAAACGCCCTGCAGAGACTCCATCAGCGCCTTGCTCAGCGGCACATCCCGGCCCTTGCGCACACGCGAAGCCACCTCGCCGGAGGTCGTCTCGGTCAGCACCAGCCTGTCCTGGGACGGCGGCAGGCAGTAGGCCATGCCCGGCAGCACCAGCCGCACGCTGGACACCTCCTCGGTCACTCGCTTGATGCATTCGAGGATTTTTCCATTCTGATCCACGATGATGATGTTGCTGTGGCGTCCCATGATCTCCAGCACAATCGTGATCATGACCGTATCGCCCAGCTCGTTGATCGTCTCGAAATCCAGAAACAGGATGCGGTCCAGCCCCTGCTGCCGCACACCTACCAGCTTCGCGCTGTTCAGGTGCTTGCGCAGGAACATACAGAACATCGGCGGGGATTTGGGATTCTCCAGCTGGACATTCGTGAAATTGATGCGCGGGCTGTTTCCGCGCGCGCTTAAGAACAGCTTGGCGTTACCGCCCCGCATGCGCAGCGCGATGACAATCTCCTCGCGCGAGGGCTGGTGCACCCGCTCGACCCGTGCGCCGAGTGCGCCGCGCTCGATCTCATCCCGTAAAAAGCTCAAATATGCGCCGTCTAATGCCACAGTTTTCCCTCCTATCGATACCGAACCGGATTGGTATTCTGTTCGGCAATTTCAAATTCTATCTGGGGGAACGCCTCTCTGAGCGACCTGCAGAGACGTCCCATCACCACATTTTCGGTACAGAAATGCCCCGCGTCCACCAGCATCACGCCGATATGCGCCGCCTCTAAAAACAGGTGATGCTTCGGGTCGGCTGTGACCAGCGCGTCGGCTCCCGCGCGCTTCGCCTGTGAGAGGAAATCGGCGCCAGAGCCGCCCAGGACCGCTACCCGCCTGACAGGCAGGCCGAACGGAGAACACCGCACACCGACGCCGCCGAGCTTTAAGCCCACATAGGCCGCGAAATCATCCGGCTGCATCTCTTCTGGCAGATTGCCGATCCTGCCCATATAACGGAAGCCCCGCACGGCATGGTTCTCAAACAGGTCGTAGGCCGGCACCTCATACGGATGCGACGCGTGCAGCGCCGCGATCACCGCCGCGCGCTTTTCGGGCGGCACAATCATCTCCAAACGGGTTTCCGGAACCCGCTGTGTTTTGCCCGCCGTGCCGATAAACGGGTTGGAGCCGTCCCGCGGCTCAAAGCATCCGGTTCCCTCCGCGCTGAACGCACAACCCTCGTAGCCGCCGAGCGTGCCCGCTCCGGCGCCACGCAGGGCACGGTAAACGGCCGCCGCATGATCGCTGGGCACAAAGGCCACGAGCTTATAGTACGTGTCGGCACCCGACTGCGCAAAGCCCTCAATCTGCTCGAGTCCGAGGGTTTCGGCAAGCGCATCGTTCACGCCGCCGGCGGCGATATCCAGATTGGTATGCGCACTGATGACTGAAATGCCGTTTCGAATCAGCTTGTAGACCACACTGTCCGCCTCCACCCGCTTGATCGGCGAGAAGATGACCGGATGATGGGTCACAATCAGCTCGGCCCGTTTGGAAACCGCTTCCTCGGCAACCGCGTCGGTCGCGTCCATGGCAAGCAGAACCTTTTTGACCGGCAGTTCTTCGCCGCCGATCAGCAGTCCGGGATTATCCCAGCTTTCCGCCAGTGAAAACGGCGCGATCTTTGTGTCAATGGTTCGGTAAATATCCCCCACGGTGTGCTGGTTCATCTGTTCCTCCCCTTTCGCAAGGTTCCTGAGACGGCGGGCCAATGTTTCATGGTAGGCCGCCTGGTTCGGGTCTGCTCTTCTGGACAGGCGCAGCCCGTCCGCCTTCCTCTGCTGGATATCCGCCTGCCGCAGCAGATACCGTTTCGCCGCGGGCGTATCGTAGGCCGGCAGCAGGCCGGACAGCGCGAACAGCATGCTGACATCCTTGCCCTGCCCGGTATGGACCGCCTGCATGACCGTGTAGACGAACTCCCCGTCCTCCACGGCCTCTTCCCGCAGCAGCCCGAATCCATTTTGATACAGGTAACGGCGCAGCTCGTCCATCTTGGTCATCGGCTGCAGGACCAGCCGGATGTGTTCGTCGCGCAGCCAGGGCGCTTCCTCAATGATCTTCGCGATCATATCCCCGCCCATGCCGGCGATCACAATATCCTGCGCGCAGCCCTTCGGCAGGCTCAAAAGCCCGTCGGACAGCACCGTCTGGATGCGGTCCTCAAGCCCGCAGGCGCGGATGGTTTCGCGCGCCTTCTCGAGCGGCTGTTCATGGATGTCGCTGGCATATCCGGACGGGCATCTTCCATCCGCGACCAGATAGGCGGCCAGATAGCCGTGATCGGTGCCGATGTCGGCTACCACGCTTCCCTGCCGCACAAACGATGCCGCCAGCTGAAGCCTCGCACTGAGTGCTGGTTTCTGCAATAAACTCACCTTCCTCATTTTTCATAAAGTCGTATGTTGATTTGTCCATCATGGTTTCAGGTGCGGTATAAGCCAGAAGCACTAGAATCCTCCGCCTGTACCGACGATCTGTTTTAAAAATTTTTCAGATCAAAAGGCATCGTCTTTGTAAAATAAAAAGGCACGGATATAGCGCCCGCCTATACCCGTACCCATCGTTTTCAGATAACCGCTTCCCTATTTGGAAGCGAGATACGCGTTGATCTTCTCAACCAGCTTGTCACAGTCCACACCGTGAACCGCACAGGCCTGTTCGACGCTTTCTCCCCTGGATGCCGGGCAGCCCAGGCAGTGCATTCCCATATCCAGAAAAAACTCTGCGGTGCCGCGGTCCTGATCCAGAATATCTCCAATCAAAGAATCCTTTGTAATCGCTGACGCCATCATAAATCCTCCTTTGCTGATCTTGGCAGGCATTTCCGCAAAGGAAAGCCTGTCCCTATACCTTATCTATTATATCCCGCACACCTGCCGAATGCAATCATTTTTTTCTTTTTTATAAAATATTGGCTGGAAACTTGACATTGCCGGGCTGTTTGATGTAGTATATTTCATGTAGGTATATCCCAATGTTTGAAAAGGAGTTGGAGTTTATTATGGATTTGTTTGCAACCCGAAGAAGCATCCGCAAATACACTTCGCAGGAAGTCGAAGGTCAAATGGTGGAAACGTTACTGAAGGCGGCCTTTTTTGCTCCAACCGCAAGAAATCTCAAACCCTGGCATTTCCTCGTCATTGATGATAGACAAATTCTAACCGAGCTTGCAGAGGAGTTTCCGACCATGTCGATGCTCGCGGGCGCTCCGCTGGCCATAGTCGTCTGCGGAGACAGCGAAATTTCCGAGGACTTCTGGCCGGACGACTGTGCGGCCGCAACGCAGAACATCCTGCTCTGCGCGACCCAGAACGGCCTTGGCAGCTGCTGGTGCGCGGTATATCCGCGTGTCGAACGCATGGAGGGCTTTGTGGAAAAATTCCAGATGCCCGAACAGATCAAACCCTACAGCCTGATCGCGCTCGGCTATCCGGATGAGACAAAACAGACGCCCGAACGGTACGATCCGGCGCGGGTGCATTACAACGGTTTTAAACCGGCAGCCGAGCAGTAAAGAGAGAGAACTGCCGGCTGTCGTGATTCGGTCTTGTTATTTTCCGTGCGGCAATAATGAGAACCCGTTTTTATATCGCCGCACGGAGAATTGGGAGTGCAAAAAGTATTTATGGCAGACAAACTACATAGAACCAGTATCGGCGGACAGGCCGTCATTGAAGGCGTGATGATGCGCGGCATTGATAAAACCGCGTTGTCCGTGCGTCTTCCCAACCAAACGATCGACACCGAAACCTGGAACTCAAAAAGTGAAAAAACCAACAAATGGTACTGCAAAACCCCCTTTATCCGCGGCGTCTTCAACCTCGTGGACACGTTCCGTCTTGGCTACAAATGCCTGACCCTCTCGGCAGAGAAGGCAACCGACGACGAGGAGCTGGAACCATCCAAATTTGAGGAATGGCTCGATAAAAAGTTCGGCGACAAATGGATGAAGGTCCTAACCGGTCTCTCCGCAGTCATCGGCGTAGTGATCGCCGTTGCGCTGTTCCTGTTCCTGCCGATGTACACCGTCAAATTCATCAGCAGTTTCGTGGACCTTGGCGGATTCAAGACGCTGGTTGAAGGCGTCATGAAGATTATCATCTTTATTCTGTACCTCGGACTCGTCTCAATGATGAAGGATATCAAACGGGTCTTTCAATATCACGGCGCGGAACACAAGTCCATTGCGTGCTATGAAGCCGGAGAAGAGCTGACTGTAGAGAACGTCCGCGGGTTTACCCGCTTCCATCCGCGCTGCGGCACCAGCTTCCTGCTGATCGTGCTGATCATCAGCATTCTGGTTCACGCGCTGTTCCCCTGGCACAATATGTTCCTGCGTCTGGGCCTCTCGCTTCTGTTCCTGCCGGTGATCGCGTCGGTTTCCTATGAGATCATCAAATTTGCGGGCAGGCATGACAACCTGTTCTCGCGCGTCATTTCCGCGCCCGGCCTGTGGCTGCAGCGGCTGACCACCCGGGAACCGGACGATTCCCAGATCGAAGTGGGCATTGCATCGCTTGTGGCGGTCCTGCCCAAAGAGGGACAGGATGACCGTTGGTAAATCTGCTGGAAAGAGAAAAACCTATGACAATCAAACAAATTCACAAAGAAATAACGGACAAGCTTTCAAACGCGGGGATATCCGTCCCTGCGTTTGAGAGCTTTGTTTTATTGGACGCGCTGTTCGGCATCTCCAAAACCGATCTGCTGACCAGGCCGGACACATGCTTCCCGCCGGAAGACTATGACCGGCTGCAGGGAATCCTGCGGGAACGGATGTCGGGCCGTCCCCTCCAATATATCTTGGGAGAATGGGAATTCTTCGGCCGAACTTTTCTCGTGGGGGAAGGCGTGCTGATACCGCGTCCTGACACCGAGACCGTCATCGAAGCCTGCCTTGCCAGCCTTCGCTGCAAAAGCAGGCCGGTGATTGCAGATTTGTGCAGCGGCAGCGGCTGCATCGCCGTCACGCTTGCGAAAGAGCTGCCGGACGCTTCGATCTATGCGCTCGAATACTCCGACGCCGCCTTTGCCTATCTGAAAAAAAATATCGATCTGCATCGGGCTGACTGCGTGACACCGCTGCTGGCCGATGTGTTGTCTGCAGACGCTCCGTCTCTTCTTCCCAACCTGGATTTGATCGTTTCCAATCCGCCCTACATCGATCCTGCCGAAAAACCGCATCTGCAGCCCGAAGTACAGCATGAACCTGATATGGCGCTGTTTGCACCGGAAAACGGTCTTCTTTTTTACAGGGAGATCACCCGGCTGTATCGGGATCTGCTGAAAGACAATGGACATCTCATCTTTGAAATTGGATATACCCAAGCCGATGCGGTCACAGGGATTCTTAAGGACGCAGGGTTTCAGCAGATCCGGATCATACAGGATTTCAGCCGGAATGACCGCGTTGTGTCTGGTGTAAAAAAGTGATGCCATTCTGAACAGCTGATAAAAAAATCTTGACAATGGTATCAAAAGCAGGTATAATAATTTGGTAATGAAAATGCCGGTGTGATGGAATTGGCAGACGTAGTGGATTCAAAATCTTCCGTGATTTTGTTTTCTTGTAAGCCCCGGAACCGGCGCAAACCCAGTGGCAGAGCCGCTTTTTACAACTGAATAGCTTTGGTACATTCGTTTGTTCTCTCCTCCAGTTCTCTCCAAACTTTCGGGAATGGAAGCGGGCCGGAATGAGTGCAATAGATGTGCCGGTGTGATGGAATTGGCAGACGTAGTGGACTCAAAATCCACCGGTGGCGACACCGTGCCGGTTCGAGTCCGGCCACCGGCACCAGCAGGCTGAATCTGCACAAACAAGACACACCTCACGTCGTGAGGTGTGTCTTGTTTTATTCCCATGTTTAGATTGATATCTTTTTTGCTGTGTAAACTCATAGATAAATTTCAAAAAAACAGATACGGTAATGTTATCCATTGTTTTTTCTTTTTACATGTCTGTCTCTCCTGTTTGTTACCTGCTCTGTTTTGGGCTGTTCTCTCCCGCTGCTGTCGTTCCCGCGCTGTTCATACACCAGCTGGCTGTCTTCATAGAAATATTCCGTTTCACTTGTGCCGCATGTCTTCTTTGTGCGCAGTCCATCCGCATTGTACTGATAGGACAGATCCAGTCCGCCGCCCTGGACCGACGCCAGCTTTCGGCCATCCACCCAGCTGTAGGTTCTGCCGTCATAGCCGGTCATGTTGCCGATCGCATCGTAGGTGATCGCTTTGCCGTCAAACGCCGTCAGCTTATCCGGCCAGTTCACATCGCCATAGGTGTAGGCATAGGTCTTTTCCGGCTCATTTTCCGCCATCTGCCCATTTGGATACACCTTTTTGCTCAGGATGTTGCCGCCATCGTCGTAGCTGGCCACCGTTGTCTTGCCGGTCTGTCTGTTGACCTCTTTGACAAACATCCAAGTTTATCAAAGATTTATCGCTACAATCCCATCTCAAACGAATTGAGATTATCTGATTAAGTTGTTTCTCCCCAGCTTTAAAGCTGGGGAGAAACAACTTAAAACATTTAGCCATTTGGAAACAGCATAGCGAAGTCAAATATTTCTATTCTCTTCCATGACCCAATTATTATTTGGGAATCAGATGATATAAAATGTAAACTGCTGAGGTATTGTACTGGAACGGTTCCAATCTGTCTTTTCTCTAACAAATCAAATCCTATGATCGCTTTAGAAAAACCCAGTAATAAATATTTCTCATCAGAACTTACACATAAGCATATAAAATATCCATATTTATCACATGTATCCTCAGCAGCCAGAAAAACAGAAAGGTCCAAGCAGGAAGAAACTTTTCCAGTCTGTATTTGTAACGCAAACACATCATCTTGATTTGCAACCTGATCAGACACAAAAAATAAATCGTATCGTTAACAGCTGTCATAGAATTTAAACACATAGAATATCTGGAACCTCTCCATAATTTCCTCATAGAGGATTGATCTGTTGCTGAAAGTTGGAGGATTACGGCATCAGTAAATCCCTTATCAAATTCCGAAGAAATTGTTCCAGCAACATACAAGTTATCATTATGAAGGGACAATAGGCTTTCTACATGCATATTTAGATTTCCAATTATCTCCACTGTATTATTGGAAACGTCCAAAAGATAAACAGTCCCATTCCATCCCGCTGCAACAATTTTTGTATCATTACAAACAAAGTACAACGGTGTTCCTTCTTCATTTATGCAATTATTTTTGCATAATAATACTCCCGTTTCTAAAGAATAAACTGCAATATGACCTGAAGTGTTGTTAAATGCGATCATCTTTTCGCTGTTGGAAAAAGCAGTATAAGAAGGATTTTTCAAATCAGTAAACCTGTTTTTCTCTTTCACACTTTTTCCCTCATAAAGAACTGTTTATAGCTTTAACTAATGACTTCCATGACAACGAAGCGGAGTCACATGCACAATGTGGTTCTGGCTGGTGACTGCTCAGCCAGTTCCATCCAGAATCGTCGTAATATTGCTCCAACTGTCATACTGGTAATGCGCACCTCCATATTTTCTGCAATATTGTAGATTTTCAAGTATACCCCTGTGTTATTTTTGATAAGGGACGATAACTAAACTTATTACCGCCCCTTATCAGCTCTAATCAATTATTTTTTTTAAACTTTACTGATAACCACCTATTGTATACACGACTCCCATCAATATAACTAGAATTACAAATATAATCTGCAAGTAGAGATTTACTTTTTTACTAATTTTTTCAGTAAATATAATACAAATTAAATAAATCACTACATATATCGGTATGATAATATCCATCACGGTTTTAATAATTTCCATAACTACACCATTTTCCATTAATCATTGAGATCGGAACGTACTAATGCAATAGACGTAACCTGCTCCTGATGCAGGGGTTAGAAAATTATTAAAATTAAAATATATTCCCTTTCCTCTATTGACACTATTGACTTTCCATCTTGCAAGTAATAGCATTGAAGCAATTACTTTCACTGAAATGCTTGGAACCGCCCCTAATAATATATTTACCAAATCTCCAGCTTTTCCGGCTCTTGCAATTCTATCAGTTATACGACTGTTCAGCCATACATGAGTTAACCAAAATTCTTTAATTACTCGATTTATTCCTCTCTCTATGCCCATTTTACCTGTTGGATCATATAAGTTCACTGAATCATTGGAACAGTAAGCAAACAGGTTATATGCCAGCATATTCTCATTGGCTCCTACTATCGCATCTGCACTGATAAACCTGCCAATTTCAGGATCATAGTACCTGCTCTGCAGATAATAATACCCCGTGTCGCTGTCGTAACAGTATCCCCGATAACGAAGCGGGTTTACATGTGCAATGTGGTTCTGTCCGGTAAACCCTATTGCTGTCAATAAGGGAGCAGATGACAGTCCGCTCCCTTATTGACCTGCTTGTGCTTATTCCGTAATAACCGCCAAGTCCTTGGGTAACAGATAATCTAAAAAATGCATGGGGTCTTCGTATACAATCACATCTTCAACAATTTTTCCATCTGCCGAATCCACCGTATCCTGATAGTAGACGCTTGCCATTGTCCCGTCTTCAAATCGATGAAAGCTGACTTGATAATTATCGGGAAGAAGCTCTGCATCCGGATCGCATTTTTTCACATCTTTCCAAGAAGCATTTTTTCTAACCGTTTCCAGGAAGGTCTGCTTGTCAGGCAGTTTACTCACAGCCATCGTATCGACAACTTGGCATTTTGCATCAAAAAGGATGAAATAGAACAGATTTCTGCTGTTATCATTTTTTATATGATATACAGCGTAGTATCTGTTTTTATAACTTCGTAAACAAGTAATTTTTTTGTTGCTATTTATATCTTCTATGGTATAAAAATAGGATCTCATTCCAAGCAACTCATTTGGTCGTGCAGGATATTCAAGTCCACTCGAAGAATCTAGTGGAAGTTCTGTAATTACAATTTCGTTATTTAACTGACTAATAATATTTGTAAATTCTTTGCTATGGCAACTGCATAAAGCCAAAATGATAAGAATAAACAGCGGCATTATTTTTATTAATTTCATTTTGTTCCTCTCATTTCCATTTACGCACTAATCATTAATATAAATAATACTTCCTGTATATCTTCTGCGGGTATTAACTACATATCTATTGTTTCTTTTAGCATACTCGTCCCAATCTACGTTATTCGGCGTTTTTCCACTGCGCAATTCCATAACAGGACCAGAATTTCCAGCTTTAAAACTCCATACAGATCCATAAGTTTTCCTCATAAAATGATAATCGTATAAAGCACCATAAGGTGTGATTCTTAAAGCAATTAAAATTTTCCCCCGAGCAACATATGTATAAGGACTATTGACTCTAGAAGCGGTTCTTCCAGTCCACTTCATGTCACGAATAACCCGATCTGCAACACTATGTACAGGGGATCCTCGATTGACAGGCCAAGCGGAAAGATCTCCTGGATTTATAACCTTTAATCGATTGATGGCGTATCCATAACAATTAAAGCGACGCGGTCCGACCACAAAATTAGAAACAGAAACTTGAGAATTGATGTGGTAAACTGGTTTCTCTCCATTCATATCGATTAAGTTTATTGGACTATTATAACAATATGCAAATAAATTTGCAGTTAGCAAATGATCTTGATCCGTTACTACGCCAGAATCATCCGCACTGATAAACCTGCCCATTTCAGGATCATATTATCTGCTCTGCAGATAATAATACCCCGTGTCGCTGTCGTAATAGTATCCTCGATAACGAAGCGGGTTCACGTGTGTGATGTGGTTCTAGCTGGTGACTGCGCTGCCAGCCCCATTCAGAATTGCTGTGGAGATTTCACTGTCTTATATTATAAACAGAGAAATCTCCACATTCACTCTACTCAACTATGCTATTACTGTCATCTGTTTTTCTGTGGAAGATGATTTTCTTTACATCTCCATATTTTGAATAGGTAACGTTGTATACGAGTGTATCCTTTCCTCTATAATGGTATGTACCTACAAAATAAGGATCATACGTACCCATTACAAGGCGTCCTATGGTTTCGTAATCACTTATTTCCAATCCAATTCCTTGATCGAGGAACCAAACAATTTTTGTTACTCCATTCGGTGTTTCATAAAACCCGGAAGTATAATATGATGAGGGCGAAAAATCAATGGTTATGTTCGGATTTTCACTTTCCCAAACACCTTCCAGTTCTGGGGTCGTAAACCAATTCATTAAGAAGATAAAAGTGATCAATATACATGCAAAGATACTACATTTTAATTTCATTAATCCTCACACTCCTAACGAATCGAGATAAGGGAAATCGCTCTATAAGAGTTTGACCGTAAGAACCCTTCAATAGACGAAAAAGATCTATAACTCCTTGACCCTGTAAAATTATATGCATGAAATTGTTTGCCAGTCCATCTGATCGCAATATAATGCATACCTTTACTATGTGCATACATCAGAACACTGCCTCTGGCCCCCTTGATCGACTTATCAATTCCACTATTGGTAAGGTTTAACTGTGATACCCTTCTGCCACGCGATCTAAAATAATCTGCAACAGCATCAGGCAATACTCCAAAAGCACCTTGCAGAATTGAGCCCCAGCGTTCATAATAATAGATGATATTGCTCGGATGCACCGGTGATCCCAGCATTAAATTCACATTGTATGTTGCTATCCAGCCGCATCCATTATAACTGCCCGTCCAAAATCCCATTCTTGCTCTGGATGCACTTCCAACACTTTGATCATAGATATATCCTGAAAAACTCAATTTACTGTTATATGACCGATTAGAATTCCTTTGAGCCGATGATATTGCTCGATATGGAGGAATCACCAATTTGAAAAATCGCTGTGCATATTTATAAATAGAGGTTAATGCTAATGCTCCTCCATAATCAACAAAATTGACTGGATCATTTGAGCAATAAGCAAACAAATTATATGCCAGCATATCCTCATTGGCACCTACTATCGCATCCGCACTGATAAACCTGCTCATCTCAGGATCATAGTACCTGCTCTGCAGATAATAATACCCCGTGTCGCTGTCATAATAGTATCCCCGATAACGAAGCGGGTTCACGTGCGCGATGTGGTTCTGACTGGTGACTGCGCCGCCGTTTCCATCCAGAACTGCCGTGATGTTGCCCCAGCTGTCATACTGGTAATGTGCCTGCACATTTCCCGCTGCATCGTAGATTTTACAGACGTCCCCCTGTGCATTCGAGGAATAGTAATACATCGTTCCATTCCATTCAATGCCGAACGGGGTGCCGTCCGCGTTGTAATAATACCAGATGCTGTCGTTCCCCCGCTGTTCATGCACCAGCTGGCTGCCTTCATAGAAATATTCCGTTTCACTTGCGCCGGACGTCTTCTTTGTGCGCAGTCCATCCGCATCGTACTGATAGGACAGATCCAGTCCGCCGCCCCGAATCGACGCCAGCTTCCGGCCATCCACCCAGCTGTAGGTTCTGCCGTCATAGCCGGTCATATTACCGATCGCATCGTAGGTGATCGCTTTGCCGTCAAACGCCGTCAGCTTATCCGGCCAGTTCACATCGCCATAGGTGTAGGCATAGGTCTTTTCCGGCTCATTTTCCGCTGCCTGCCCATTGGGATACACCTTTTTGCTCAGGATGTTGCCGCCATCGTCGTAGCTGATCACCGTTGTCTTGCCGGTCTGGCTGTTGACCTCTTTGACAAGCTGCCCGAGTTCATCATAGGTATAGTTCAAAGAGGTTCCGCCATTCTCACCGGAGCTGGTGATTCTGCCGTTATCGTCAAACTGATTGACCTGCTCAAACGTTGCCCCATCCAGCAGATAGCTGGCTGCCTGCGTGGTGTATCCTTCTGCACCGCGATCCGCTGCGTACTGAACCTGCATGTCGGTTACCAGCGTTTCCGCAGGTCCAAGATGATACTTCCGGGTTCCCAAGAGTCTTCCAAGACCGTCATAGGTCACGCGGTATTCCTCTGTGTCATTAAACTTCTGTGAAGTGATGCGGTTGTTGTCGTCATAGGTGACCGATGTTGTCCGTGTCTGCCCGTTCACGGTATACTGCGTCTCAGACAGCACGCCTTTATTGTCATAGATGTACTCGATCCTGCTGCCATCGCTGCCAACCTGTCTGACGAGATTGCCCCGCGCATCGTATTCATATGTATAAGTCACATTGTTGGCATGATCCAGATGTTTTTCAACCGAGCCGTCCGGGGCGTACTGGACACTGTATTTTTCTGTACCGTTAAATTTCGTGCCAATGCTTCTGCCATACTGGTCGTAGATATTCTCGACATAATCCCCGTTGCCATAGGTGGTTTTCTGCAGCTTTCCATTGTAAGGGCCATATTCATACGACGTGAGGTTCTGGCTGCCCGCTTTGATAAAGGTTTGGTTGCCAAAACCGTCATAGCCCAGATTGTAGGCAAAGCCGTTGTGCAGGATTTGGGACAGCCTTCCGCCGCTGTTATAGCTGTAACCGATGGAAACACTGTCGGTATCCCGGTCTGCGGTGATTGTCTCCAGCCTGTCGTTGTCAGCGTTATAACGATAGGAAATCCGGTTTCCCAAGGCGTCAGTTTGGGATGTAGTCAGGCCCTTCGTGTCATCGACCGTGTAGATATTGGTTTTTCCCATCGAGTTGGTCTGGCTGGTCACCAATCCGGATGAAGAATAGGTTGTTTCTTCCCGAATCCTCATCGTTGCCGCCACCAGATCATTGGCGTCTCCCAGCGCACTGAAGGTCGGTCTGCCGTGTTCATCGTAGTTGTAGTGGCTGTAGGTGCCATCACCATTATTGGATTGTATCAGGTTGTCGTTTTCATCGTAGGTATAGTCTTCGCTGTTGCCCAGGCTGTCGCTGCTTCCGGTCAGGTTGTTGTTGGCATCGTAGGTATAGCTTCCCTGCTGGCCGTCCGCTGTTGTCTGTGAAACGATATTGCCGTTTTCATCATATTGATAGGTTTCAACATAACTGCGGCTCAGCTGCAGCCCGTCCAGACAAACCGCGTTGATGTTGTTGGTATAGGTGACCTGCATGCCAATCTGGTCAATCTGTCCTGAGACATCTTCAAACGACAGCACATGGCTGAAATACTGCCAGTCAGTTGTGTGTTTGTTAATGCTGATGGGCTGGACAGTCGTGGAATTTCCCACCTTCACGGTCGCGTCGAAGTAGAACGAAGGGGCATATAGAGCGTAATCCCCCCAAATGATCGGGCTTTGCTTTGTCGGATTCACCTTGATCCATCCGCTGAGTACATACATATCACCGGCGCTTGCATTCACCGGGACGTTTTGGGATAGGCTTTTTTCATAGGTGCTAAATCCGGAAACGTCATACTGTGTTCCTTTCAGCTTAAAATACTGTTCGCCCTGTTTCTGACCTCCGCTGACCACCTCACCAAAATAGTAATCTGACTCGCCATAGTTTTTGTTCCAGGCGGTAGGAGGCGCTGCTGTACCAATCTCGTCATCCTCAAAACCAGCGTTTTCAAGCAGGTTGTATTCATTTGGCACCGTACCTTCTTCCAACTGCAAAGCATCGAAGCGTGCGGTTCCCTGCGTATGTTCGATACCGAATGACAAGGTCACATTTTGAGACGCGTCCGTAACTTCAAATGTGGTTTGCACCCGCTTCCACTGCCCGTTTGTATCCCTGACAGGGTCGGACTCCTTCAGGATCTGGGGCGTGCCGCTGATCTCCGCTTTAAGCACCGCTCCCCTGGTTCCATCCAGACCCGCTGTGCTGACATATCCGGAGAAGGTGTAGCTGCCCGGCCTCAGGTTCAGTGTCTTTGTATAGTGTGCTTTCTGGGTCTTTGCAGTGGTAGAGAATTGGAATGCTTTATACCCAATATAAGCATCATCATCTGTCATTCCGGCTGTTCCGGTGTTTTCTGCAGCCGCTGTCCAATATCCATCCTGTTCCGCACTGTGATTGTACAACAGGTTGACTGCCGGTTTGATCAGATTGACGCGGTTGGAAATCTTATTCCTGCGGCTGCCGATATCATCCAGGTATGTGTTGGCCACACCATAACCATCCTGATCATAGCAGCTGTACCCTCTGCCCATGTCGTCATAGTTGCAGGTAATGATTTCATCGTCCTGGTTGCCGAAGATATCATCCGGACCGGCGGTACGGAATTTCGTTGTATTGTCGTTTCCATAAATCAGTTCCATCGTCTGCCCAAGCGCCTGCGCCGCATATTCTTTGATATAATGTACTTTTTTGGGGGCAGTTTCCGTATATTCATACTGAATACTATACCCTGTTGGATCGGTGATTTTATTAAGCAGATGATCCTCACTGTAGGAATAAACAGAACAGGTTTCATCTGGATAGGTGATACCGGTCAGATATCCGTCCTGATCGTATGTATAACTGATGGCTCGTCCAGCAGGATCGGTCACTTTGGTCAAATACCCGTCTGTATTGGAAGTTAGCGTAATGGATTGTCCCAACGCATCGGTGATACTGGTCAGCACATCGTTCGTATAGGTCAAATCCGCCGCATGCCCTTTGCCGTCCTGCAGACGTGTCAGTTTACCCGACTGGTCAAAGAACATCCTGCCGTCTCCGGTATCTGTCAGGACATAATAGTGCTCCGTATCGGACAGATTTTTCGAAACAGTCAGTCCAAGACCGTCATAATCATGGGTATCATTAAAATAGTGGACCGTTCCGTCCTCATCTGTATAGAGATATCGATATCCTTTGTCCAACAGTCCCTGATTGGTAATTGGAACAAAGCTCTGGTGCAGGCTCAGCATCCAACCCTTACCCGCATAAGGTTTAAAAGACGTATTGCTGTCATTCTGACTGCTGTTGTAAACATGGCTCACTGAAACCGGCATTAAGTCACCAGTTGTAGCCGCATCACCATGTGTGAACACAAGGTTTCCGGTGAAATCATTGACGTATCCGATTCCTGCCGCGCCAACCTCCACCGTACGGTAGGACCAGTAATCCTCCAAACCATTATTGTTGACATAACGAACTGTAAGCATGGGAAGCGTTTCATGCCAGCTTGCATAATAGATGGAACGCATAGGAACAGTCTGGTTGTTGTAGGTGTCGGTACGCTCTCCCGGCTCTAAAACAAATCCGTAATTTTCTTCTCCGTTATACCATTTTTTGACCAGCTGCGTAATATCTACAGATGCTGAACTTTTTCCTGACATAGCAACATAATCATAGATCGCAACGTCCACAATCTCTTCACTTGAATGGATATTCGGGCGGGTATTCCATGTGACAGATTCATCCCAGCTGCTGCTCACTTTTTTTACCTGCATAGGGAAACAAAAGGCTGAATACACATCAGAATCCTCCATAAATGCCGTATACACCGCACTTACAATCTGATCCCCATTCTGCAATTCGGGCAGCGGCAGCCGAACATAGGTTTTTTGTATGCCGTTGGCTGTCTCACCGACATAACTGTACCTCTCATAATGGAAATTCGTATCCGGCTGTGAGCTGTCCACCGTTTCCTGCATCGCACCCGAATTATACTTGTACTGCATCTCCACTTCCGGGTCAATTACAATTGGAAACTGACGTTTTTCATCGTTCATCCAATTTTTATCTGCTGCAACATGCAACAGGTAACCATCTCCATATGGCGATACATCCTGTGTCACCGCGGTGCTGTATGCCCCGCCGGCATCGTACATATACGGAGCAGGGATCGTAAAAACTGTTTCCTGCGCATCTTCTGATACAAAGGCGATCGAACCGTCCGTTTGTTTCTGCGGCATGACCCCTTCTGCAACCAGCTTCAGATAATAATCATACTGCTCTTGTCTGGTTTTTACAACGATGTTTTCCTTTACACCCTTTGGCTGCACCTGATACTGCAGGTCGACGCCATCTCTGATTTCCGGATACACAATCTGCGCATTCACCTTCGACTGATCCAGGTATTCCGCGTTTGTCTGCTCTTGCGCATCTTGTGGCATTGACTGCATTTCAAAATTGGTGACATCAGCCGTTATTTCCCGCATGATCAGTGGTTCCAACTGTGGGTCTGCCGTTCTTGATCTGAACACCGGCTCTACAAAAGACCAGCTGATGCGATACCCTTCGTCCTGGATGGTCACCAGCTGTTCTTCATCCGCTTCTTTTGCAAACTGCACTTGAAAGCTGTTGGCTGTATTTTCGTATACCTGTCCCGTCCCGTTCTCCGTCTCTGCATCGACCAGAGTATTGTCGATCTCTTTCCACCGTCCGCCGTCTTCATAATGAACCGGCACTCCATAACTGACCGCCTGTATGGTGCCGTCTTCCAAAAGAAAATGCTTTTCATTCTCCGTTCTTTTGTCCGTCAATTCCGCGATAATCCGCCCAGCTTCTTCCTCCCTGGCCGTCTGCCCAGTGGATTCCGTCGCTGCAAAACTACTGATTCCCGGTGGGATCAGCTGCAGCATGATCGTAAAAATCAGGGTCATTGCAAGTGTTCTGCGTGCTTTTTTCTTTTTGTTCATAATAGTTCCTCCCATTGATGATGGTCTCTGTGTGGATGTTGACGTGTATCTACATATCCCCAAAATAACAGGGGATCCCATAGAACGATAGAGGGCACTATATGAAATGAACCAGGTTTCCACTGAAAACCTGACTGTATTCTGCACGATTGTTGCAACAAGATGACCCAATCAAAACAAAAAACGGATATCTGATAATTTATAGGATTTATAATTGTATTATACGACATAAATCGCATTTCGTCAACACAAATTTCATATTTTATGCAATATTCAGTTATTTTATGCATTAATTTTATATAACTATTTAATACGCCAAACAAATTGTTGTTATTTGTTTGGTAAGAATGGATTATCCGCTCTTCTAAACGGCGGGAACATTGATATTCCAACATGAATGCCCCAATCTCATATCGTCATTTTCCATGCCCAAATTCATGTGTATCAGGGATTGGAGCGTTGTTATTTCCTGCAGAACGAAGTGGAAGGCTGATGGCCGATTTCATGAAATGCAGACAAACAGCATTGCAGTTTTGTTCGGTGCGAGGACTTTATTCTGCACTTCCCCTCTATCCTACTGTTCATTAACTTTACTGAGTAAGATTACAGTTCGGCATAACTTTTTTTCTTTTCGATTCACTTTCCCGGCATGTAAAGTTAAGATGATTGATCCATATTCCAAGGTCTGCTGAGCGCCGGATTCTCAAGGCTTGTGCAGACACCCAATTCACTGGGGCTGTGATGTAAGATCAGCAAATATCCCCTTCGCTGATCTTTTTAAAATAGAAACTGTCCGCACTCCATGTAAACTTTCGAAGGATAGAAGCACTAAAGCAACATTTTATTTGATATAATAATCATGAATACTCATGAGGGGGAATTTATGAATGCGGCTTTTAATCATAGAAGACGATCAGGGTCTGGCTTTATCGATGAAACTGGGACTCGAAAAATACGGTTTTTATGCGGACGTTTCAAATCTGGGACTGGAGGGAGAAGAAAAAGCCTATGCAAACGAATACGATGTGGTTTTGCTCGACCTCAACCTTCCGGACAAGGATGGAACCGATATTCTGCAGTTTCTCCGGGATTCCGGTGTGGAAACGCCGGTGATTATCATCACGGCGCGGGACGAAATTGAGGAACGCGCCATGGGACTCGACCTGGGCGCGGACGACTACATCACAAAACCGTTCCAGCTTTTGGAGCTGCGGGCAAGAATTCAGGCGGTGGTCCGCCGCTTTCATGGAAGGACAAGCCCGGTCATCACCATTGGGGAGCTGTCCGTCAATCCGGCGTCACGGACAGCCACTGTAGGCGGAGTCCTGGTTGAATTGGCGCCCAAAGAGTTTGATATTCTGGAATATCTTGCGCAGAAGCATCCGCACGTCACCACGGCTGAAGAAGTCGCAGAGCATATTTACGATGAAACCTTCGACCCGTCTTCATCCATTCTGCGAGTACATTTCAGCCGTTTAAAAAGGAAGCTGGCGGATGCGAGCGGCCGGGAGATTCTGCAAAACATCCGCGGAAAGGGATACTGGCTATGCGAAAAAGAAAACTGAAAATCGGCATTGTCTTTCTGCTCTACGCCCTGCTGGTGACCATTGCGTTTTTGGGATGCATTGTCCTTTTTCAGCATCAACTCCAGGAATCGGATCCATATTCTTCATCCGGCAGCGAAGCGTATTACACACTGGACCAGGCCACACAAAACCAGCTGCAGCATCAGGGCTACGGGATTATTGGACCCGGACAGGTCGTCGGTTTGGATCAACTGAGCCAGGCCTATTATGCACAGATGATAGGAAGGCTGGTCCCTCTGACCATCTTCTTCTGTCTGTTTTTACTGATCACTTCGGTGGCGTTCTGGTTTCTTTTAAAACGCATACAGGCGAAAAGCACCCGGCAGATCGCGGGAAAGCTGCACACCCTCGTACAGGAGGACAAGCCGTGGAATCTGTCGGATGATCTGGAACCGGCGTACGAAACCCTCCGCAAACGCCTGGACGTCCCATTTGAGGACTACAAGCGCCTGAATTCTTATCTCTCCCATGAACAGAAAAACACCATCGCCCGCATGCGCACCCGCATGGAACTGGATGAAAACCGCTCCTATCTTGCAGAGCTGGACAATCTGACCGCCGGCATCGATGACATTCTTACGCTGAGCGACAGCGGTGCGGACGCCGCAGGCGACGTAGATGTGACGGCGGTCTGCGCAGCTGTCTGCGACGCGTACCGGAAGGTGTCGGACGTCCTGTCCTTTGATTTTGACGACAGGGACGAAACCATCATTGCCGGAAAAGAGCGCTGGATCATCCGGGCTGTCAGCAATCTGGTTGACAATGCGGTCAAATATGGTGAAGGCAAACCGGTGGAGGTCCGGGTGAAATGCATACATGGCAGCGTCGTGGTGACCGTAAAGGATCATGGACCCGGAATATCCGGGAAAGATCAGAAAAAAATCTTTCAGCACCGCTATCGGGTTAACGGCCTGAACCGGGACGGGTACGGCATTGGGCTGAGCCTTGTAGCCCATGTCTGCGATCTGTGCGGCGGCTTCGTGACGGTGGACAGCATTCCGGGCGAGGGCTCCACCTTTTACCTGTCGTTTCCGCAGAAAAAAGTTTCCCCCGCCGGCCCGGCGGAAACATTCAGGAAACATACGGTGTGTTATACTGATGCCTGTAAACCGGACAACCGTTCGAGTCTCAAGGAAGCGGAGGTACCAAACCACATGTATGTACTGACAAACGCATTGAAAAATATCTGGCGAAACAAAGGGCGGAACATTCTGCTGTTCTGTATCATCCTCCTCATGATTTTATCCACGGTGGTGTCCATCGTCATCAACACAGCAACCGGCAGTGTTATCGATGCCTATAAAGCCAAATTTGGAGCGGAGGTTTCTCTGATACGCAGCAACAAAAAGATTGAGGATCAGAACATTTCCCTTGGCAGTCTGAAAGTGCCTTCTCTGGAGGATTACCAGGCATATGGGAAATCGGAACTCCTTAAAAGCAAAGAATTTGCCGCGAACGCTTTTGTGATAATGCAGGAGCTTAAAACCCTTGATCAGGGAAAAAGCGACGGAGCCGGGCTGGTGCAGGAAGAAGGCGGCGAGGGGCAGCAGGACGGCGGCGCGGACAACTTCTTCACCCGCCCGATTGCCAGCCTCATCGGATTTTCCAATCCTGAAATCAATTCGGAATTCCAAAACGGCCTTCGAAAAGTAGCGGAAGGAAAACCATTTGAGAAGAAAGGCGAATGTCTGATCAGTCAAAAATTCGCCAAGCTCAACAACCTGAAGGTCGGATCAAAAATCACCTTTACAAACTATTCCTATACAGGAGAAGAACCGGTCTCCCAGAGCCTGACGGTCAGCGGCATTTACGAGGACAATACGCCCGCGGACAACGGTGGAATGGTCACATCCTCCACCAACCGCGGAAACGAGATTCTGACCAGCCTGGATACATTTACCGGTCTCCCGCTGTACGAAAAAGAAAAGAGCAGCGGTATGCTGGATATTCAGGCAATCTTTGTCCTGAAAAATCCCGAACTGGCTGAGAAATTTCAGCAGGAACTGTATGAAAAGGGCCTTCCAAACTATTACACCGTCTCGGCAGACGCGGAGAGATACAACAAAGTGGTGGGCCCAGTGGAGGGAATCTCCCGTATCGTGACTATTTTCCTTGTGGTGGTGCTGGTGCTCGGTTCTTTAATCCTCATCCTGCTCTCTACCATGGCAATCCGAGAACGCAAATATGAGGTCGGCGTGCTGCGGGCCATGGGAATGAAGAAAGCGAAGGTCGCTCTCGGCATGATAACCGAGATGCTGGTCATCACGGCCGCCTGTCTGGTGATCGGCCTGGGAATCGGCGCGGCCGCCTCTCAGCCCATTGCGGATACCCTGCTGCAAAGCCAGGTACAGACATCTCAATCTCAAGAGGCGCCAAACAACAATATGGAAATCAGCAATGCCATTCAAACAAGCGAAAATGCCATTACAGAGCTGAATATTCAGCTGAGCGGACCGGCAATCGGACAGATTGCATGGATCGCCCTGCTTCTGGCCCTTCTCTCCAGTGCAGCCGGCGTAATCTTCATCACGCGGTACGAGCCGGTCAAAATTTTATCTGAAAGGAACTGACATGATGAAGGTATTACAATTAGAGCAGGTTTCCTATCAATATGCGGGAACCGCTAAAAGAGTATTAAAAGAAATCAATATGGAATTTGAATCGGGAAAGCTATATGTGGTGATGGGAAAATCCGGTGCAGGCAAAAGCACCCTGCTTTCCCTGATATCCGGGCTGGATCTGTGTACGGAGGGAGCCATGCGCTACGAAGGGCAGGACATGAAGACGCTGGACCGGGACAACTACCGCGCCAAAAGCATCGGCGTAATCTTTCAGGGGTACAATTTGCTGACCAACGCCACGGCGCTGGAGAACATCGTGCTTTCCATGAACATCAGCGGAAGCCGGGAAAAGGATAAAAAGGAGTATGCCCTGAAGCTTCTGGAAAGGGTCGGCATCGACCGGGAAACGGCAAAAAGAAAGGTGCTGAAGCTCTCCGGCGGGGAACAGCAGCGGGTGGGGATTGCCCGCGCTATCTCGCACAATCCGGACATCATCATCGCCGACGAGCCGACCGGAAATCTGGATGGGGACACGGAAAAAAACATCATGGGAATTTTGCAGTCCCTTGCCCATGAGGAAGGGAAATGCGTCATCGTCGTCACCCACTCCAAAGCGGTATCCAAATATGCCGACGAGCTGTGGGGACTCAACGCAGGCAACCTCGTGTTTCTGAAATGAGGCCGGCCCCATCAAATCTATTCGGAGGAACCCAATATGTATCTCTTTGAAAACGCTATCCGGAATATTTTCCGGAACAAGGGCCGGAATATCATCCTGGCACTGATCACGTTTCTCATCATTTTCGCGGCATCTGTTTCCTTTTTGATCAGTGACGCCACAAAATCAATCATTGACAACGCCTACACCCAGTTTGGCAACCAGGTGACCATCGAACCGACCAGTGCAAAGGCGCCAAAGATCTCGGATTACTTGAAATACGGGGAATCCGACCTGCTGCAGAAAACAGAGTTTTCCATGACGGCATACGGCAGGCTGGACGGCCTGCGGGCGCTGGATGAGGAAACGCCGGACGGGAACGCCAATATGATCCTGATTTCAGCCTCCCGCGCCGATCTGGGTGAGGATTTCCGAAAGGGCCTTCGCAGCATCACGCAGGGAAAGGCGCCGGAAAAAAAGAACGAATGCCTGGTAAGCGAAGCATTCGCCAAGCTCAACTCCCTGCACATTGGCGCGGAGATAAAGCTCCTGCCGGCGGATGCGGAGAAATCTGGAACGGCCACGCTGAAAGTCTCTGGAATTTATTCGGACAACTCCGTCAACGGCACCGGCGGACAGATGGGGGTGCCGCTTTACAACCGGAACAATGAAATCATCACCACGGTGGAAACAGCCGCCGCGATTGATTTTATGGTAAACAGCACAGGACAGCTGTTTGATGCCGTCTATTTTCTCAGGAGTCCCGATCTGCTGGAAGCATTTCAAAACGAGCTGCGCGGAAAGGGGCTGCCCGCCTCCTGCACCGTTACAGCCAATGAAGAGGAATATCAGCAGGTGGTAGCCCCTGTGGAAAAGCTGTCAGGCATCAGCAATGTCTTTCTGATGGTGGTGCTGATACTGGGCGCAGCCGTTCTGATTCTCGTATCGGTGATGTCCATGCGGGAACGAAAATATGAAGTCGGCGTTCTGCGGGCCATGGGAATGAAAAAAGGAAAGGTCATTCTCAGCATGCTCACCGAGGCGGTGGCGGTTACAGCCGCCTGCCTGATCATCGGTCTGGGAGCCGGAACAGCGGCAGCGCAGCCGGTGGCCGATATCCTGATACAGCAGACGACGCACAGTGAACCGGCGGCTTCCGGACAGGAAGATGAAGAGAATCATTCGGTGATTCAAATTCGCATGACAGCCTCGGCAGCCGGAGAAATCAGCCTGGTCGCCCTCCTGCTGGCAGGCATATCCAGTGCGGCGGGAATCCTGTACATCACCCGGTTTGAACCGAACAAAATCTTATCCGAACGAAATTAAATGCACAGAATGGAGAAATTACAATGAAAAAATATGTGATGTTTCTGATGACAATGGTCCTGCTGGTCTCGTTGACAGCCTGCGCTGACCCGTCGAGCGGCACATCCGGAAACAGTCAGGCCGGAAGAAGTCCAAACGCCAACCAGCAGACGGATGCGGCCTACAATCTCGACGATCTGATCGCAGCCGTAGAAAAGGCAGGCGGCATCAGCGGCAAACCGGAAACACTGGATGTCAAGGATATCGGCGCTGAAAGAGGAATCGCATATGGAAACGTCGTATTTCTGCAATACGACCCGTCTTCCTCCAACGCGTATTTTGACGCCTACGAAGCGAACCAGGTCACAGTAAAAGGTAAGACCGTTCAAATCGGCGCGATCAACGGCCCGTATTTTATGGTATTTTTAGACGGCAATGTGGACCAAAACGCGGTGAACGCTTTTTATTCCATCGGATTTGGAAGTTGAGCAAATCCAAACGACTGATTAAAAACGTTCCATGCTGTAATCTGGTACATAACCAATCCTCTCGCCATCAGGTAAAGCAGAACCCATCATTGACCGTTTTGACAGTATATTGCCATGATCTTTGCTCTGCGTGTTTTAGCCAGAAAGGATTCCACCGTACATCCTTTTTGGAGCACAGGCGGAATCAGCCCATCCCCCATGCGCTGACCAAAACACAGTCGGTCTCAGCCACCTGCCAAATCATCTGCTCTGGAAAACGGAACGGTGGCAGCACAAGCCAGAGCCAATATCCTGATACAACCGAAAACGCCGAGCAAACCGTTCAGCCAGACCGAAAAATTATGAGGACCGTCAAGTTATCAAAACCAGCAGGATGCTTCACTGCCGGGGACATCCATTTCTCCGTCCTTTTGCCAACCGGTATGTCCGGTGTGAAGGATATCCTGCAGACCAACGGTAAAGATGCGAAAACCGGCGCATCAACGGCCCTTTTTGTCAATAGCGTTTTTTGATAACATTGTCGGCCAGAATGCAGTTAAAGGCTTTCCAATCGCGGAATTCGATGATTCAGTTCATTTTAAGTGCAGTGTGACATCTTTTTCTATACCGTATTCATAAAAACCTGTTCTTATCCCAGGTCCTTTAAACGACACAAAGCATATAAGAAATCAAAAAGAGCTTTCCAATGGAAAGCTCTTTTTGATTCATTTTACCAAGAAAGGCTGTTCAGGTATTCTGCCATTGTGTTTTTTATTCCTTCATGATTTTACCTGCGTGTGTTTCTTGAGCATCTCCACTGAAAGCTCCAGCAGATCGGATGTACTGTTAAGCATTTTTCTTCCTGACCCGCTTTATCAGCTTCACCAATTCCACCTGGATCACAGAGAGCAGGGAAAGACCGATTACAACCATCCACTGTGTTCCGGAAAGCAGGGTCAATCGAAAGGCGTTCTGCAGGGCCGGTATCAGCAGAATGCATGCCATCAGCAGCAGGGATACCGCAAAGGAAACGAACAGCCATGGATTGACGCCTTCAGCCCGCACCCAGATCGGCTCGGTGTTGGAACGCTGGTTAAAGGCACGCAGCATCTGTGAGAAGGCAAGCACACAGAAGGCCATGGTCTGCCCTACAGTATGATTTCCCATGCTGACGCCTGCCCAATAGGCTGCAATCGTCATGGCCGCCACAAAGATTCCCTGTGTCACGACCCGGCGTATCAGATCCTTTTCAAACAGGGTTCCGGACTTCACCGGCCGGTGCTTCATGATGTTCCTGCTGGCCGGATCAACGCCCAGGGCAAGAGCCGGCAGCGTCGCCGTGGCAAGGTTTACCCATAGAATGTGGATGGCTAAGAGCGGCGCGTCCCAGTTGAACACGGTCGCCACAAACAAGGTCAGGATCTCCGCGATATTGCCCGCCAGAAGGAACTGAATCACCTTCTGGATGTTGCGGTAAACCCTGCGGCCCTCCTTGATCGCATAGGCGATGGTGGTAAAGCTGTCGTCCAGCAGGATCATATCCGAAGCGTCCTTGGCAACATCGGTTCCGGTGACGCCCATGGCCACGCCGATGTCCGCAGCCTTCAGCGCCGGGGAATCGTTCACACCGTCGCCGGTCATGGCTGCCGTCTCCCCGATACGCTTCAAGCTCTGTATGATGCGCAGCTTATCCGCCGGAGAAACGCGCGCAAAGACGGTCGTGGTTTTCACCGATGCATCCAGCTCGTCATCGGTCAGGTCATCCAGCTCATCGCCGGACAGGACCGTATCGCCCTCCCGATAGATTTCCAGCTCTCTGGCGATGGCAAGCGCCGTCACCTTATGGTCGCCGGTGATCATCATGGTGCGGATGCCCGCTTCCCGGCAGGTGCGCACCGACTCCGCCACCTCTTTGCGCGGCGGATCGATCATACCGGCCGCGCCGATAAAGGTCATATCAAATTCGATATCCTCATCATCCTCGTCGGGGATGGTTTCCAATGTGCGCATCGCAAAGCCGAGCACGCGCAGCGCGTCTTTCGACATGGCAAGGCAGAGCTTTGAAACATGCGCTTTATCGGTTCCGGTCATGGGCCGCACCCCCTGCGCCGTCAGGATATGCGTGCACAGTCCGAGCATTTCATCCACAGCGCCTTTCGTGTAGGCAACGGATCTGCCGTTGATGGGATGGACCGTGGTCATGCGCTTCCGGTCGGAATCAAACGGCTGTTCAAACACGCGCGGATACGTATCCTCCAGCGACTCGTGGTCGATGCCGAACGCCTGCGCCATGTGAATCAGCGCACCTTCGGTGGGGTCTCCGATGATTTCGCCCGGATGGTCCGGGTCCAGGCTGGCGTCATTGCAGAGCGCCGCGGCATAGACCAGCTCCTTGTAGACATCCGGATGCTGGTCCGCGGCGGCTTCCACCGGCGTCGTCCGTCCGGCTTCAAAGTCGCCGTTGACCGCAATATGGGTAACCGTCATCTTATTCAGTGTGAGGGTACCCGTTTTGTCGCTGCAGATGACCGTTGCGCTGCCCAGGGTCTCCACCGCGGGCAGCTTGCGGATCAGCGCGTTGCGTCTCGCCATGCGCTGTACGCCCAGCGCCATGACGATGGTGGCGGTGGCCGGCAGGCCCTCCGGTATGATGGAGATGGCAAGCGAGATCGCCACAAGGAACTGCGGGATCAGCGGACGCTGGTACAACGCGCCGATCGCAAAAATCAGGACGCAGACAATCAGCCCCACAATCGTCAGCGTTTTTCCCACCGCGTTCAGCTTGCGCTTGAGCGGAGTATCCAGCTCATCCTGATTGTCAAGCATGCCGGCGATGCTGCCCATCTCGGTGTTCATGCCGGTGGCGGTCACCACGCCGGTACCGCGTCCATAGGTTACAATCGAGGAGGTGTAAACCATGTTGCCACGGTCGCCGAGCGGACAGCCTTCGGGCAGCAGCTCGTCGGCGTCCTTTTCCGAGGGCACCGACTCGCCGGTCAGGGAGGCCTCCTGCACCTTCAGATTCGCGGAATCGATCAGCCGCATATCGGCGGGAACTATGTCGCCGTCGCTCAGGAACACCACGTCGCCCGCCACCAGTTCGACGGCCGGTACGATGCTCTCCTCACCCTGCCGCAGCACCCGGGCGGACGGGGCGCTTATGCTGCGCAGCGCTTCCAGCGAGGACTGCGCCTTTTTCTCCTGTACAATGCCGATAACGGCATTGAGTACGACAATCGCAAAGATGACGACCGCTTCGGTCCATTCCCTCAGGATGGCAGAAAACGCCGCGGCGCCGATGAGAATCAGCACCATGGGGTCCAAAATCTGCGCTTTCAGCATCTCAAGAAACTTTTTCGGCGGTTTCGCGCGCAGCTCGTTGCGTCCGTCTCTTTCCAGTCTGTCTGCCGCCTCGGCATCGCTCAGGCCCTCCTCTGAGGTGTGCAGCGTTTCATATACCTCGGTGACCGGCTTTGCATGCCAGGATGTCTGTCCGTGACTATCCATACTGGATATATCACTCCTTTCTCCTCTAAACAATCATATTTTCTGACCGCCGTTTGGCGGGTTTCAGCAAAGATGAAAATACAAAAAGGCATAACCTGCCAAACCCTTAAAAAAGGGCGCATGTTATGCCTAGTATGGGATACCTGTTCGGTTTTAAATCAATCAAATTGTGGCTTCGGTCAGCTTCGCTGCTGTCGGCGTCGTCCATAATGGCGGTGTGGTTCCTTTCTTCAAAATGATATTTGTTCCTCATTGTATGAGATACAATTCCCGATGTCAATATCTCCCCGCTCCATTTTACAATCTGTTTATATATTGATCCTCTTCCCATGCAACTGAAAATCCATATCGGCATCCCCTTTTCCCCGCGGGTTGCCGATATACGGCGGCAACATCCCACACCCTTTCGCAATGCCCGCCCTATTGATATACAGAGGCTAAAACCGTTTATATCCCGCTGCTGCGTTCCTCTCATAGATGGTAAACTGTTCCTGCCAGTCATTGCCAACGTTTCTTTTTTCTCTGTACAATGCGGTCGCCAAACCCGTGTCTTTTCGGCAGAAGAAGACATGCCCGCACCCAAAGATTTTTATTCCTACCGGCAAAACCGGTAGTTTCTTCAAAGCTACATCAATCAAAACCACCAATTGAACCGGAGGTATACACCAGCCCTGGAAGCGCAGCATACCGGCCGGCCTTTTAAGAAACACTGAATAACCGTCATTTGCATCACACGCACTGCAGCTGCCAAAGCAGTTATATCTCTATAGCTCCCCGCTTTGAACGAAATGATCGTTGTCATTCTTTTCCCTCTATCCTGAAAGCTAAAGCTTTTTATTCTCTCCGATAGAGCCGGTGATTTTGTTGCGCTAAAGCTACAAATAAGAAAACGGAAAACAACACGACCGCCTGCGGTCATTGTTCTCCGTTTTTATCGATTTATTTGTTTTTTCTGCGTTTTACAATCATCCATACAATCGCAGCCGCTGCCAGAATCACCAGAATGATGGCTAGCATCAGATATGGCCCCATCTGATCGCCCGTATTCGGAGATGCCAGCGGTACCTCGTCATCCAGAATTTCTATAATGGGAGGATTGACCAACACATCGTCAGTCGGCGGCTCCTCCAGATTGAACGGAGGGTCCAGCGGTGGTTCTTCCGGTTTGGGCGGAGGGCCAAGCGGCGTCTCCTCATCCGGGATTTCCACCTCATCGGGAATGATACAGGAGAAAATCCAGTCGATCTTCGAGACAGCCCGCTGATACCGGTTATCCAGCCAGGTAGGAATATAGAGGTACGCGGTGATCTTTGCTTTCGCGCCCGGCCGATAGGTCCCAAGGTTGATGTTCTTTTCCATCGTCCCCGTCTCATCCGCCGCGCCGGACGGAACACCCGAAGCCGGACCGGAATAGATCAGCTTTTCCTTGCCGTCCACGGTTGTCAGGACCAGCTTAAGGCCCATCACATCGATCAGCTCATTTGAGATTTCAAACTGCTGGTCGGTGGTGAACTGGTCACGTCCAACCTTTTGGGCACACAGATACATCCTGATTGTTTCCCTGCCGCCGTTTTGAAGATTGATCTCCTGTACTTTCCTGTCTCCCGGGACCACCGTTTTGAAATTCTGGAACAGATCGTCCGACGGAAGAAACACAAAGCTCTTCGCCCTGCCCTCATAGCTCACATTCGAGCTGTTCTGTGCAGAGACAGGAAGAACACAGCTCATTACAAGCAAACATGCCATAAAGAATGACGCAATTCCAGCTATATATTTTGTTTTTATATTCATTGCATCATTTCCTTTACATTACTTTTTGAAAGGTTTCTCAGGCATTTTTTCAAATGCCTGAGAAACTGTTCTTGTGTGAAAACTTATTCTGCCGGCTTGATCAGGTTTTCATTGATGTCCCAGCTGCCGTCAGCCTTCGGTGTGAAGTTGTCACTCTGGATTGCTTCCGCTTTCACTTCGATGGTCAGGGTCTTACCGGCAATTTTTCCATCCCAGTAGTTCGGGAGGGTTACCTTGGTGAACAGCACCGCTTCTTCCCCGTTGGCGCGCACTTCATTGAAGTAGAAGTAATCGCCCACGCGGGTCCAGTCGCTGCCGATGTTCAGGCAGGCAATGATGTCCTCTTCCGTGATGATGTGCTTGTTGCCCTCTGCATCAGTCGTCTCGGTTCCGATCAAATCGCCGCCGATGACGAGCTTCGCACGGAAATATGCGTCGTTGACACCGGTATTGGTGATGGTCGGGTCCTTGGTGATCTCTTCACCCGGGGTGATGTTCTTCGCATCCTCAGGATCATAATTGGGTTCCTGCAGGTCAATTTTAACGTCGCCGTATGTAACGGTGTTGACAACATCCTTGGAATCGGTGAACCATGCGAGGGTTCCGCCGACCGCGATAATTGCGACAAGCGCCACAGCTGAAACAATCAGCGTAATTTTCTTCAATGACATCTTTTTGCTCATATTAACGGCTCCTTTTCTTCACAATAGATTTTATCTCAAGCAGAATGTTTGTTCGGTGATTATTTCTCGACTGCTGCGAACGCTGCCTGCGCGACGCAGATGTAAGAGGTGCCTTCTCCAAATGCCGGAATGTCGTAGCCCTGGGTCTGGATTGCGTCGGAGGTGACGATCACGTTTGCACCCTGCTGCACATTCGCTTCCTTGACACGGATGTCAAGCTGGACCGCGTCAAAAAGACGTTCGGTTGCCGCGCTGATTGCAAGCTTGCCTTCTGTCGGGCCGACATAGTAGAAGGTGTAAACATGGTTTCCGTTATCGTCTGTTGTGAAGCTGTCGGATTTCAGCCACTGGGCCGTATTGTATGCGCCGGCGTTGAAAACGTCCGGTTTCAGGACCTTTTTCTCAAAGGTGATGGTGTCGCCTTCTTTGCCGTCCGGATCCGGAATGGTCACGCGCTCGATGGTGTAAGCGGTATCCTTGATGCTGCCGGTCTGGCTGCCGTCCGCATTCTTAACGAGATACTCATCCGCTACGGTTCCGAACTGGAACATCTCGATGGTCTCTTTTTCGCCCTTTTCGTTGGTGATTTCAATGGTTGGAATGGCTACCTGCATTCTGACATACGCGTCGTTGCTGGTGCTGACGTTGGTGACATGCGGGTTCTTCGCGACGATTTCATCCGGTGTGATCGGAACAACCTTGTCGACCGGGAAGTCAGGCTCCGGGATGTCGATATCCACGGTACCGATTTTAAACTGGTTGACCTTCTCCGCGTGGTCCATCATGAATGCCAGTGTTGCGCCCACGCCAACCGCTGCTACGAGTGCAAGGGAAACTACGCCGGTGATAATCTTTCTTTTTCTAGTCATGAGTTACTCCTCCAATTCTTCTTGTGCATGTTTTATCTCTTCGTTATCTTCTTTATGCTCTTGTTTTCCCTTGCCCAGAAAATCCGGCAGGAAAGACAGGATTAATAAAATGAGTACGATGGCGGCAATCGCCAGAATGCCGGGCAGTGTTTGGACATAGATCGAAACAAAGCCGACCAAAGGAATGCTGTTTTCCGCCTTGCCGATATACTGGCTGAACGGAACCGCATCGAGATCGTTTGCGTCATTGGCATCGCCCTTTGTGGTGAAGGCCTTGTTTTCTTTGTCGATCTCCACAACCCGATGCGTGACAATGGTGCCATCCGATCCTACACGAAATGTGATTGGGTCACCTTCTTGAACCTGGTCGATCGGAACATCTTTTACCAAAACCGTGCTTCCAACATGAAAGGTCGGCTCCATGCTTCCACTGAGTACCGCGTAGCTTTCATATCCGAAAAGCTTTGGCCCGAGCAATGCTCCCGCAACGATTACCAGGAAAATCAGGATGATAACCACCAGTGTATTACATATCTTCTTAAGCAACCGCATGCCTCCTTTGTTTCCGACTTTTGTCTCTCGGTATGACTATAGTATAAAACATCGGAGTCACATCCCGGTCACAAAACCGCGTAAATTCGAAATTTCTAAAATATTTTATCGAGACCGGCGAGACTAGGACAACGTGACGATTTCGAACTGATTATTCACGATATCTGTGTCCGTGAAATAATCGTCGAGCGTCTTTTTATTGATAAACGTTCCCTCTCCATTCGGCAGAACCGTCCTTTCCGAATTGGATAAACCGATCTGGAATGTTACAGATTCCCTGGTCGCGTCGGCTGTGCCGTTGGAGGTCACCGGTCCAAACCGGTCAAAATCATAACGCAAGGCCTTCTGTTCAACTACACGATATGTGCCCTTAGAAAGATTCCGCCACTCGACCGAAAGGGTATCGGTCCGCCGCTGATTCACCGCTTCATCGTCGAAGCGGACATAATCGTACTTGGTCTCCACCACGTCACCATTTTCATTGAGTTTCTGCAGGCAGAACACGAAGATCGGATCTCCGTTGCTGAGGTTGACGTCGTTCAGGTTGATCTGCTTGTTGATCTTGACCGAACCGCTGACGACATGGACGGTATACAGGCCGACCTGGCGGACATCCTCCACCTCCAGCCCCGCGGAGGTGATGCTGTCGTCATGCTTCGGCACAAAGGTCACCGCGAGCGTATAGATGATATCCGACTGCGGCTGTTCCCCATCCGGGAACTGCTCTGCGGATCCGATGTTGGTATCGGCGCCCCTGATCCATTCGTACCGGAATTCGCCGGTATCGGTTGGATTGATAAACACGTCGCCCTGGAAGGAAACCTTGCTCGAATCGAACATGAACTGCTTCGGCAGGTTTGCCGGAACGGATTCTCCAAGGAAGATTGTGGTTTCGGTGCGGCCCACCTCGAACCGGACCGGCACGTTTACCGTCGGTTCCGGGAATGGGACGTCGGCCATCGGATTCTTCGGGTCCGTATATACGCCGGAGATACCGCCGATGTTGGTCGGGATATCATTGCCGCCGATAAAGGTCTCCTTTGCTTTGAGCGTGATGGTCTGCGTCCAGAAATCATTCGGGTTGCTTGTCGGAGACGGAAGCTCCTGACCTGTCCATTCAAAATAATAGCCGTTGCTGTCAAGCTTCAGGGTGGCGATCACCTTCGTTCCCGCCGGCAGGGTGGAACCCTTCGCAACCACGCCGGTTTCGATGACCGCGCCGACCGCAAGCCTGTTTCCGTTCCTGTCGACCGGATAAAACCGGGGATCGATATAGTCGCGCAGGGTATACTGCGAAAACTTATGGGCAAGGTCGATGAGGATGGATTCCATCGTATGCGACGATGTAACACGCAGATACTGGTCCTTGTTCTGCTCTCCCCCAACCATCGGGATTAAAAAATCTTCTTCAAGGTCCACGGTGTCTCGGGAGGTGAGCCACTCGCCCTGCCAGCCATTCGGCTTTGTCTCATTCAAAACGTTCGCTGTCACTTTGGCGTCGTCTTGGAGATCGCCAAACAGTCCCACAGCATACATCGACGTGTCGGGAATCGCGCGGATCTGCTCTGCATAATTCAGCGCATTGCGGGCGGTAACCTGTGAATAGGACGTCGCGTTCGGTCCCGGCACGCCGTCTGTAAAGAGGATGACCACCTTCTGATGTCCGTTTCCAGCGACATTTCCCTGCCTTAACGCGTTATAAGCTGCCTTCATCCCCTCGTCAGTCGGCGTGTTTCCGTTGTTGGTCCGTTCGCTGAACAGCTTGTTCTTGATCGAATCCAGCGTACTTGTATTGACATTTTCATAGCCATTCGTGACGTAATTGACCGAACCCGCATTATCTCCGGCAAAATCCATGATGTTGACCTGTGCGGACAGCATGGCATGCGTACTGACATTGCCGTTTTGGGAAAGGGCCACCTGGTCGGCCAGCTGATCCAGGAACATGCCGATCGATTTCTGTAAAAGCGCCCATTTATAACCGTAGAGCGGCTTGCTCTTTGTAATCTTTGAGACATCGAAAGAGTACCATCTCGACGCGCTGACGGATACGGCTCCGGTTGCATTCGTAAAGGAATTGTACTGTGCATACTGCCATTGTCCGTTATTATATCGCACCGGATAATATCTGCTGCCGTCCTTCCAGGCATACTGGCAGATGTCGTAGTTATTCGCCGCCTTGTTGAGGTACTGCAGCTCATCGCGGCTCGTCGCGACTTCAACGCGGGCCCGGTTTCTGCCCATGCTTCCGGATTTGTCAAGCACCAGCGTAAAGTCGAAATCCTTTGCGAGCGGCTTGTCGCCCCACGCCTTCATGATGACGTCGTACATACGGTCCGGGTTCTGAGGATCGTCGCCGTGCACGACTGAAATTTTATCTGTTTTCAGCGGGTTGCTTGCCGGGTCCGCCGGAACGTTGACATGGGGAAGCGGGAACGGCCACTGGTTGCGCTTATCCTGCGTCTGAAAGGAGGTGTCCCCGTCGATGTTGGTGGGCAGGTAGTTTCCTGAGGTTTCATCCTTCGGCTTGATCTGCACGCCCTCAAACCAATACTGCTTGCCGGGTTCGACAATCTTCAGCGTCCACTCCACATACTGGCCTTTTTTATCCTGACTGACGACCGCGCCCTGCTTCTTCAGTGCTTCCATGCTTGCGGCGGTCAGTTCAAATTTCGGATCGATGTATTCGCGTACCGTTGAATTGTTCAAATTAATGGTGACACTGCTCGCTATGATGCCATGGAACATATTGTTGAGCTGCTCAACGTTTTGGCAGTTTTCATAAAAGTTCTCATAGGGTGAGGAAGCGATGCCCTCCATAAAATTGTTAACTCTGTCAACACCATTCTTGTCGGTATATGTTTTTATAAGCTCATCATCCAGTACGCCGACCACATAGATGGATGCGCCGCAGCCCTTGGCCGACACATTGTTGTTGAATGCATCGCTGTTCGGCGTTCCATTAAAGACCTTGAACTGGGTCTGTTTTTGATAGGTCTGGTCACTGCCTTTTTCCGCCTTCAAAACTTTCGATGCATCTGTCGCACTGCTGGCAACATTGGTGTTCCAGTCCGAACCGTCGCTGGTGCCGGAGTTGTTTCCTGTCGGCGCGCCGTCGGTGAACAGCACGACAACCCGCTTGCGGTTCTCTTCATTCGTCTGGTTGGCCGAATTGTTGAAATCATCGATTGCCTGTGCAAGTCCCGCGTTGGTATAGGTTCCTCCAGATGCTTTCAACGAATCAATCTCATTTTTCAAGACCTGCTTTTTCTGCGCGGCAGATTCAAATAAACTGTTGGTATGCTTTTTCAGCACGCTGCTTTGCACCCTATTGTAATTATCCACCATATCTGATGAATAAGAAATAAGATCAATCCTATGATTCACACCGTAACGCTCCGCCTCATTTGCCACCCTGTCAATAAAATCTTTTGCAGCGGTCTTGAGCGCATCCATTCTGGATTCCTTGGTATAGAACTGATAGCGGTACGGATAGCTCTGCGTTCCGCTTCCCGTATTGATCTTCAAAGGATCTGTCTCATGCGCAACATAATAGGTGGTCCGATTCACTCTATACTGCCAATACCCGCCGCTATACGTTACTTCATAGGAAGTTCCGCTTCTATTGGTGACATAATAGGTTTTACTTGTATCGGGCGTTTCGTCCGCAGTCAGATCGGTCTTCAAATCGGTATCCATACTGCCCGAACGGTCCAGTACCAGCACGATGTCGCTGGGGGCAACGATGGGATTCTGTTCCGCCTTCATGCCCAGCTTTAAATCAAAGGCAAGATTGCCCTCCTTGCGGCTTCCGGTGGAGCCCGTCACCTCTTTGTGCAGCGTGATGCCCTCCGGGTAGACAATATCGTCCGGCTTCCAGATATCCGCCGATGCAGCGGGAACCGGCGCCGGCAGCTGCGCCTGAACGCCCAGGACCTCCGTAGCCGCCGAACACAAAACTGTGCATGCCATCATAAAGGACACGACCGCCTTGAACCGGCGCTTTATCAATTTTTTCATTCAGAACGCCCCCATTTTCCAATCTTAATATCTATATGAAAAGTAAATACTCTCTCATCTGAAACCATTATAATCCCATCCTGTCACGCCTCGGTCACAAAATGAGATCTTATCAGAAGAATATTCACCTGTATTTACCGCGCGCATGAAACCATGCGCGTTTTGTGTATTTCCTATTCCAGCTCCCACGTGATTCTGTCCGCATCGTCCGTGCTTTCAAGAGCATCGTCAATCAGCTTGATCATTTCAAGCGTGCTGCGGAATATCTGGGTTTTCCCCTCATCCACCCAGCGGATTTCACCCTGCCAGGAGGCGTTGCGCCGGAACTGGACATGGATGACAAAGGTCGCTTTGCGCTGCCCCTCGCCCTTCTCATCTTTGGTCTGCATCATAATTGCCGCTTCCTTTTTCGGCCCGCTGCAGGGCCCTTTTTTGGGATTGAATGTCCTTGGCTCCATATGAATTTTAGGAAAAGACAGCGAATCCATCAGCTGCTCCATTGCAAACAACAGCTCCAGGCTGTCGTTCACCTGCGCGGTTTTCTGATAATGCTCGCTGTAAATTTCTCCCCGCAGCCGTTTGTTTTCATAGGAGGACACGGTTACCACAACCATGTTGGACCTTGCGGTGATCAGAGATGTGCCATTCATACTGATCCCCCTTCTATTTGCATATTTCCTGCATATTGATTATAAAAATATCCGGTCACAGCACGGTCACAAAATAAGCTAAGTCATCCCGTCAAATGGGATTGACGGGATGACTTAGCTTATTTAAAGGGGCGGTTTATACTCTTTTTTGTGTATGAAGGGACTGGCGGTCTTCAAACCGCTTTGATACAGCAGCTGCATATTGTCTGCCAAATTGCCTTGGCATAGCGATTGTTGCTCCGCTGCTCCTAAGCGGCTTCTTTTTATTTGCCAAGTTACCTTGGCATCGTGGCAGTTACTTCTTTGCCGGCCAAAGAAGTAACCAAGAAAGGCCGTTCAAGGGGGCCATGCACAGTGCCGCTTAGGGCCAGATGGCCCCCTTGAAAATCCCCTCTGATATCCCTTTATCTGATTCGGCCGCCTGCGGGCGGCGTATTGCTTTTGGCTGGGTGGTTGGGCACAGCTAGCAGCGGATGCATCCCCGGTTACAAGTTGTGCATATGGTACCCTAATACCTTAGCTGGTTCGTGAACTGACATCGATTCTTGCAGATTTCATCGGTCACGAATATATCGCGATTCTTCGATCAAGCATCTTACAGATAATTCTACAGGGACTCAACCTTCTAAGACAAGCACGTTGGGCAACCACCTTGTGTATTTAGAGCACAAAACGAAACCTTTATCACACAGCATAGTTCCGATTGCTCTGCCAGTGAATTCGGAATACAGAGCGAGCGAATATATAGATATAATCGCTCATATAGCGGACGTCCGAAACCAGCGAACGCTGTGTTTCCTCGCTCTAAATATGGTGCGGACGGGCAGAGGGGGTTTCCAAAGGGGGAATGACGTCCATTCTCACTCTACCGAAGCGGCATTCCCCCTTTGGCGG
>NZ_CCYH01000016.1 GCF_000820765.1 Candidatus Soleaferrea massiliensis AP7 | reverse complement strand
GGGGGAATGACGTCCATTCTCACTCTACCGAAGCGGCATTCCCCCTTTGGCGGCCTTTCTTGGTTCTTCTTTGGCCGCGCAAAGAAGAACTTCCACTCTGCCAAGTGTCACTTGGCAACCATAAAAAAACCGCTGCGCTGTAGCAAAATATCCGCCATAACAATAGGAACCCACCAGCTTAGCTGGTGGTTCTACATATGCGGGCAAAGCCCTATGATACTGGCAGCGTCTCAAGACGCATATTACGAGCGAGGTTCGCAAAGGTTCATATCCGGTAGACAATTGCAGACGGGCAGACTTTTTATATTAGTTAGCGCGGTTCACGTCCTAATGTTAGCCCTGTCACATCCTTTTAACGTAAACTTTTGCTATAACCGTTTTTATTTTGCATAATTGCTCTCTCTTTGCCTATTTTAAGTCTCTGCTTTTTCGGTACCCCCGGCAATGCCGGGGGTTTTCGCTTACAATAAAATGCCCTGTCAAACAAGTTTGTACAGGGCATTTTATATATTTACTGATCAGATTTTTTTGCTCATGGTGTCCAGATTGCTTGAATAGAGCAGTGCGTTTTCACGGCTGATCTTTCCTTCCCGGTAAAGCCGGAGAAGATCCGCATCCATCGTGACCATCCCTTCCGAAGCGCCGGAATAGATGACATTGTCGAGCTGATAGATTTTCGATTCCCGGATCATATTACGGACCGCGCTGTTCACGATCATGATTTCAAACGCCGGGATGATTCCCCCATCCAGTGTCGGAATCAGCTGCTGTGAAACCACCGCCTGCAGGACCATGGAAAGCTGTACCCTGATCTGCTGCTGCTGATTAGCTGGGAAGACGTCGATGATGCGGTCAATTGTCTTGGCCGCTCCGATCGTGTGCAGCGTCGAAAAGACCAGCTGACCGGTTTCCGCCGCTGTCAGAACCGTTTGGATCGTTTCAAAATCCCGCATCTCGCCCAGCAGGATGACATTCGGCGACTGCCTGAGCGCGGCGCGCAGCGCCTGGTCGTAGCTCTCGGTGTCGCTCTCCAGCTCCCTTTGGCTGACGATGCTCTTGCGGTGGGTATGCAGGTATTCGATCGGGTCCTCGATCGTGATCACATGGTTGTTGAGGTTGTGGTTGATCTGGTCGATCAGGCAGGCAAGCGTCGTGGATTTGCCGCTGCCGGCCGGCCCGGTGATCAGGATAAGTCCCTTTTGTTTTTGATACAGGTCTATGACGGTCTGCGGGATGTGGAGGTTCTGAAACTCGGGCAGGTCAAATTTCACGACCCGCAGCACCGCCGCCAGCGAGCCGCGCTGTTTATAGGCGTTGCACCGGAACCTGCCAAGGCCTCTGACCGAGAAGGAGAAATCGTCGTCCCCGGTTTCCAGCAGGCGTTGGATATCCTTGACCTCGTCCAATCCGTATATCTGTTCGATCAAATCCTTTGTATCGTCCGGACACAGCTTTTCATCCAGCAGCGGAACGATGCTTCCCTTGATCTTCAGCGATAAGGGACACCCTGAAACGATCAGAATGTCCGATGCATCCCGCTCCACCGCCTGTCTCAGCACCTCGGCTACATTCATATTTGATTAACTTCCTTCCCTGTTTTCACCCTGCCACAGCTCCCCGGATTCCTCGGCCTGCCATTCTCCCGTATCGACATACCGGTAGCTGATCAGCTCATACCGCTTCTCTTCCTCCGGTGAGGTCAGCTTCAACAAAACCTGCAGGGCTTTTCGATCGCCGCATGCAACCGAAAAGGACACGGTGTCCTCAGATATCGTCAGACCTTCGATCTCTGAAAGCCTGGACAGATTAAGCATTTTATCGTTTGTCCCGGTTTCAGCGCTGTTTTTCCTTGCCTGTCCCAGGACGGTATCAATCTGCTGCAGGATGGCCTGGGCCTGCGTTTCAGCCTGATAGGACGCATAAACCGCGTCCTCATTTTTCTCGGTCAGCTTGAGGTCGGCACGGGCCGATGTATAGGAAAGCACGCCGAACGTCGTCAGGCAGAGCACAATAAAGATCATCAGGATTGAGGATGCCCCCGTTCCCAGATACATTCTCGTTCTCGTTTTCTGCTGTTTCATCACACATCCTCCTTTGCAGGAAGATAACGGCTTGTCTGCAGGCTGCAGAGCTCCTGACCGCCCTTGTTTACCCGGACATCCAGCTCCATCATGGTGCCGTATTCGGACGGCTTCCGTTCAACCTGAACCGACATCTCATAGGCTCCCGTTTCACCGGACGGTTCCCAGTCCTCATTGTAGCAGATCATATACCGGTCCTCTTCCAGTTCGCTGAAGCCAGTCAGGACGCTGCTCTCATCCGCCCGGAGCTCTTCCGCAACATTCTGCGCCCGCAGCAGCGCCATGGTCTTGTCATGGCTTAAGGTGCTCTGTTCGTGCGCAGTGACAAACAGCTGAAGCGTGATCACGGCCGACAGGGAAAAGAATAAAATCACAATGATCAGTTCCATCAATAGGGTGTTGGTTTTTCCCGCGCTTTTCATACACACTTCCATTTCTCCAGCAGTATCTTCTCAGCGTCCCGGCCCGCTGCTGGAACAGGGCCGTTCGGCACATCCTATAGCTGCAACGCAATCCGGGAGGTGTATTCCCGGTCCTGCGTCGTCATAATTGTCAAAGTAAGCAGGCTTTTCTGTTCGTTCTCAGAAACATCAAAGCTTTTCAGTTCCGCAATCTCCTGCCCACGCGACGGGTCGAAGCTCTGGTCCGGCCGCCGCAGGATTTCCCGCAGGCTGCCGTCATAATAATAGATCAGCGTCTCATAGGTTCTGCCTTCGATCTCCTGCGAGATGACCAGCGTCCGGACACCGCTGCGTTCCTCCACACGGATGCCTTCCCGGCGGTTTTCCGCGCGCACCTTGTTTGAGACATAGGACAGCGAGGCGCGCACCTCGTCGTTGCCGTCCGACGCCTTTACGACGCCGCTGTACACATTCGCGCCGATGAGCACCAGCATAAAGGATAAGACCGTAAACAGGCCGAACAGGACAAAGCTGAACAACACGTCAATCGAGTGGGATCTGCTGCGCATCCTGTCCACCCCCTTCCAGATCGGTCACACGGACCGACGGCTTGACGTTTCTGCCGATGGCTTCGTAATCCACCAGGTATTTCTCATGATTGATCACAACGCCGTAATGCTCCTCCAGATAGGCAACGCTTTCGGGATAGCTGCCTTCGATCGCATAGCAGTTGATCACCGCCCTGTCGATGGCCTTCTCCAGCAGTGCCTTCTGCTGGGACCGGACCGTATTGGTCGCGCTGATAAAGCCGTACAGGAATATCGCGACGACGACGGCAAACACCGTGACCGTGATGACCAGCCCCTTGATATGGAGCCGTTTTTGTTTGTACAGATGCATGTGGACATCTCCTATCCAATCGAGGACATGATTCCCGCAAGCGGCAGCATGACCGACAGCAGGATGACGCCGATCACCACCGAAAGGATGGCCACCATCGTCGGTTCGATGATGGAGACAAGACGGCTGATCGAATCGTCGACCTCTTCCTCGTAAATATCTGTGAGCTTGTTCATGACCGTATCGAGCTGGCCGGCCTGGAAGCCGACCCGGATCATCTTGTTGTACACGCCGGAGAACATCTTGATTCTGACAAGCGCTTCCGGAAATGAAACGCCCTTGTCCATGAGCTCCTGACATTCCCTGATCTTATCGCGCGTCGCCGGATCGGACACGATACCCGGAGCGAGCTCAAGCGCTTCCTCCAGATGATAGCCGCTCGAAAGCATCATGGCCAGGACCGACGCGAACCTTGCGGAAGAAATCTTCCGGCTGAGCTTCTTCGTCAGCGGGAACCATCCGCTGAAGCGTTCCAGCTTGACGCTGCCCGACTTTGTCCTGGAAACGATGAACAGCACCAGAAGCACCGCGACAATCAGTGCGATCAGCACCAGCGCGATCCTGCCGGCCATCAGGCCGAACTGCATAACCATCGTTCCGGCCGCCGACATCTCCGCGCCGAGATTCTGGAAAACCTGCGTAAAGATCGGCATGACCTGTACAACCAGGATGGCTATGACCACAGCCATCATCAAAATCAGCACCGTCGGGTAGAGGATGGCGTTTTTGATCGACTTCTTGGTCTTGGCCTCTCGTTCATAGTACTGGTACAGCGATTCCATCACGTCGTCAAGCTTTCCGACCTTCTCGCCGATGCGCACCATGTTCACCATATAAGATGGGAATACGCCGGCCTCCTTGACGGCCTCGTAAAGGGATGCTGTCTTCTCGACGGTATGGGTGATCTGCTCAAAGACCTTTCTGGCCTTCGCGTCCTCGCCGCTCTCACACAGTGTGGAGATGCCGTCATAGAGTGGGATGCCGGATTTCAGGATGAGGGAAATCTGCGCACAGAACAAAGCCGTTTCCCCTGCCGGCAGCGTACGTGTCTTTTCATTCTCTTGCATTGCAATGCCTCCCGCTGTTTTAAGCTGTCTGATATCGTTTGGTTCAGCCTGCCGAACCGCAATATAAACTAATTTTACTAAAATACCTGGGACTGCGAATAACCCGAGCCCGATGACCCCGCCGCCGCGAAGGTCGGGTCGTACAGCTGCCCGTACACCATATTCCAGGCGTGCCTGGAACCCGACGCGCTGCCGATGACCAGCCTTGCGGGGATTCCCTGCGCTCTGAGCATGGTCGCCATGAGCGCGGCGTAATCGTAGCAGATTCCGCTGCCGGACGAAAGGGTCGAATCCGGGCTTGGGATATAGCCGCTGCTCACCGAGCTTGCTTTCCCGTAATCGTAGCTGATGTTGTTGATGATATAGTTATAGATTGCGCTGATCTTTTCGCCGTCGCTGCCTGCGCCGACGCACAGGTCATAGGACTTTTTGACCGCGCTCGAATCGGAGGTATACCACACGCGCTGGTTTGGATACAGGAACGGTATCTCGCTGCTTGCCAAACTCACGCTGAACGATCCGGAGGAAATCTCCAGATAGCTGGATCCGCCGATATTCTCGAGAACCGAAACCCGGTAGGTGCCGCTGCCCATCTGGAGCGGGAACACCTCGTACCAGCCCTGGTTGTTCAGATCATAGTTGTAGGTCTCCCCGGTGCCTTCGTTGATGACCTGGCATTTCAGGCGGCTGCTGTAGCCGTCCTGCTTCACCATGACATAGCCCTGCGAGGAGTTGCTCGCGTCGATGACCGTGCCGTCCTCTCCGTACACCTCTGTTCCGCCCGCGTAGGGGGTCATGACCGAAATCGGCCCGTTATAGACCTTCTCCTCAGAGGACGACGGCTTGTTTCCGCCTCCGCCGCCTGAACCGCCGCCGTTTCCGTCGGCACGGTCGTCGGTATCGCCGTCATCGCCATCTTCGCCGTCGTTTCCGTCCGATGCGGCAGACTCTTCGGAGGAGGACGCTTTCGAACTGTCCTTACTCTCATCACTGCTTTCCGAAGACGCAGACGATGAGCTCGCCGCGCTGCTCTCCGCGGAGCTGGTCTGGCTGGACGTCTCCTTCGAGCTGTCCGAAGCCGACAGGCCGGGAGACGATGCCGGAGAATCCGGCCCGTAGAAACATCTGTATGCAATCAGTCCAAACACCAGGATCATCGAAATGACAGCAAACGCGATTGGACAGATGATATCCCATTTCTTTCGCATAATCTACTCCTTCTATGGAGAATAAACACCTACCGGTCCGTTTCAACCGGTTCAATCTCGTGCAGCATGGTGCTGACCTTTATCCCCATTTTTGAGATCCCTTTTTCGAAATCCATGACAAGCCGGTGGATCACCTTCTTGCAGTTCTCATAGGTGGCCATCGGCAGCATGATGACATACTGCGTGGAGCTGTATGCGGCAATCACATCGCCCCTGCGCAGTTTGCGGACGACATGCTCCCGGAATGCGGTCATCACCTGCCGGATGACCTCGGCCGGCGGCAGCTCCCCATCCAAATCCGTGAAGGTGATGAGGCCGATATGTACCGGATAACCGGTGCGCAGCATGGTGCGCGCCTGCAGGCGGTAAATATTTTTAAAGATGTCATAGTCGCAGAAGAACGCACCGTTTTTTTTATCGGTTTCCCGCAGGTCGTTCTTGATTGCCATGAGGTCCATCTCCACATTGTGCATGGCCTTCATGAGCTTCTTGTAGAGCTGGACGGTTTCCGGCGCCAGATTCACGCCGAACTCATTGTAGAACGTCTCGCTGATCCGCTTATAGTGCTCGACAACCTTCTTCTGCTGTCCCGTTTCCGAATAGGCGCATAAAAGCAGCTGATGGATTTCCTCCTCAAACGGGCTGAAGAAAACGGCCCGCTCGCAGACCTGAACGGCCTCCTCGAATTTCTTATGCCGCATCAGCAGGCTGACAAGCTTGACGACACATTGGTTGTAAAGGGAGCTGTAATACGCATCCTTTACAATCACCCAGTCCATAAAGGAGGATTTCGGAAGAAACTGTCCTTTATAAAGGGATGCCGCTTTCCGGTACGCGCGAAGCTTCTCCTCATCCGGCAAATCCGCGCCGGACGCCTCCCGGATCAGCTTCTCGAACTCATCCACATCGACGCGGCAGGGCAAATCCGGGTTCCACGCGTAGGTATTGCGCTCGAACTTGATGAAATCAACGGCCGGATCCCCGTTGTTCAATAAGGATTTCAGCTGATTCCTTGCGCGATAGACAAGGTTTTTCAGGGCGTTGAGCGGATTGTCGCAGTCCTCATCCGCCCACAAAGCTTCCATCAGCTTTTCCTGTGAAACATCGCTGCCGCTGTTTGCGAGCAGCAGCTCGATGAGCGCCCACACCTTTTTTGTCCGTCCGGTATTTTCCGATAAAACATTCCCGTGATATCTGATCGAGAAGCCGCCCAGGGTATACACTTCGATCACGTCGTTCCGCCCATGCGTCTTATCAGTTTGTTCCGTGGCCATTACGCTTCTCCACCTTTATATGTATGCATTCTTTCTTCACCTTTGCTGCTCCCGCTGTATATTTTTATCTATCGTATAAGTATAGCATATCTCTCTGGAAAATACAAACGATGAATTCACTGAAAGTCATGATATCGTTTTAGAAATATATAGAAAAGTGTCACAAAATCCTGCTGAACATACAGCTGCAGACTTTGAACCAGCACAAATGATGCTGCAGAATTCAAACATCACGTTCATTGCAATTCAGAGTATATTTTAAACTCCATGAATCGGTTTCCCCTTTTATAAAGCAGAAACCGGTTTTGAGATATCGCCAGTCCGCTTCTTTGCCAGTCCGATGGCCGACACAAAAAAGACACCGGTGTGCCGCTTTCGCACCCGGTGTCTTTCCACTATGATTCAAAAGCCGGCAGTCTCTCCCATCCCTTTAATATTCCGGCAGGATGATCATAATTTCGGTTCCCTGCCCCACGACGGACTGAACGGTGATTCTGCACCGTCCCTGGTAAAGGTAGGACAGACGCTGTCTCACATTGTAAACGCCGATGTGATCCGTTCCATTCTCCCCGCAGTTCTCCGGGATATCATGGCAGCCGAAATACCGGTCGATCGTTTCCTGATCCATGCCGATTCCATTGTCTGAAATGCTGACCAGGATGCTGTTTTCCACCTTCTTGACGGTGATCTCGATTCTGCCGTTCCCCATCTCCTCCCTGCTGCGCAGCAGGATGCCGTGCAGCAGCGAATTTTCCACCAGCGGCTGCAGGATGTTTTTCGGGATGGACAGCTCCATATCCTCGGGCGACACATTGAACACCAGATCGGTCGTGTTGTGGCAGAGATGGTTCTGGATGTAGAGGTACTGCCTGAGGATCCGCAGCTCGTTCTTCACCTTGTCGAAGGAATGGTCGGTGCTGGTTTTAAGCCGGTCCTTGAGGATGTCCACCAGCGCCTGATTGACCTGGGAAACCTCCTCCATCCGCTGCTGCTCGGCGAGGTAGGTGACGGTATTCAGCGTGTTGTAGATAAAATGCGGATTGATGGCCGCCACCATCAGGTTGTACTGGATCTGCCGTTCCCGCTTCTCCTGCTCCAGCGTGTTCTTGATATGGTACTGCATGCGGGAAACCATCACATTGAAGGTTTGGGACAGATCCCCGATCTCATCCTCATAATCGTCCTTGACCACCACGCTGTAATCACCGTTTTTGACCCGCTTCATGGTACGGGACAGCTTTGTCAGCCTGCCCAGAATCTTCTTCAGAACCCAGCTGATCAGAAGCAGAAAGACCGAGAACGCGATGACAAAGGTGACCATCAGCATCCAATAGACGCTGGTGTACGGACTAAACAGCACATCGGGCCCCGCATGGATGACCAGGCGCAGGCCTTCCGCCGGGTAGGAGAACATAACGGAGTAGTTCATGCCCCTGTTGTCCTCCTGCATGAGAACCTCGTACTGCTTGCCCTCCAGGATGTCGAGCTCATCCAGCCTGATATCGGACGCCTCCGGGCCAAGGTTGCTGTACAGCACCCGGTTGCCCGAACCAAGCAGCGCGTAGTCCTCAAGCCCCAGATTGACCAACGCTTCCCACTGGCGCTGGAGGTCCGCAAAATCGGTCATCAGGATCGGATAGTACATCATGCCGTTGATTTCATAAACGGCGGTCAGACAGAAGATCTCCATCTGCCGCCCTTCGCATTCAACCTCGAATATCGGCGAATATATGCCGCTTTCCCGATTGGCATAGGCGGGCGGCAGCGAAGACTTGGGAACATCCATGTATTTTTTAAAGTTCTGGAACCATTCCGAGGAGGTGACCGTTTCGACGCAGTCCTCAAGCTGAGGATTGTAAAACATGTCTCCGCGTTCGTTCACCACGACCATGTTGGTTGCCACAAACGAGATGATCCCGGTTTCATTCATGATCTTCTTATCCTTGTAGCTTTTGAATTCATAATACCCGTCAAGCTGCCGCCTGATCTCGTCATGCCGCGCCTCCTGCTCCGGGTCATAATAGTCCGCCAGCAGCTCGTGCAGCTCGGAATCGTTGGGGAACCTCGTGTACACCGCGCCGTTTTTTCCTCCTAAGATATAACTCACCCTGGTCGCGCTCGCGCTCATCAGGCCTTCGATGTTGTTGTTGAAGTACGGCTTCATCATCTGATAGAACAGCGTTGGAAAAATCATGCCGATGACGAGCAGCAGCACGACGCTGACCAGCAGAAAATATGTGATGCAGCGGGCTATAATGGACTTAAATTTCAGCTTTTTGTGCGTCATCTTTCATACTCCTATATTTCTGTGGGGAGACGCCGTTCGTCTTTTTAAAGATCTTCGAAAAATAGGACGACGTGCTGTACCCCACCATCGGGCAGATTTCTGCTATCGTGTATCCGGTGCTGTCCAGAAGCTGTTTCGCCTTCTCCACCCGCACCTTGGTCAAAAACTTCCAAACCGTGCTGCCGGTCTCCTCCTTCATCAGGGTGTTGAGACGGTTTACACTGAGTCCGGCCTGTTCAGCCACATCCTCCGCGCCGATATCGACCTCCATGTAATGGCCGTTGATGTACTTGATGGCGGCCTGGACCTGCGCGGAATAGCTGAAAAACGAATTGTTCTCCTGTATCTGCGCGAGCTGCATGTACTTCTGCTTCAGCCAGTAAAAGGTGTCGTCCGCAGAATACCAGCTCTCCACAGTGGTTTCCTGATACAGCACAAACGAACCGCCCTTCTTGTAATCCATCACCTTTTGATGGTAGGGCAGCAGAAAGGAGATTAGCGTCCGCAGAAATTCAAAGAGACCCGGGATATCCCGTTTGCGGATGATGTCCAGATAGGCCGCGTCCATCTGTTCACACAGCTCATGGATCCTGTTTTTCAGCAGGTTGTATTCAAATTTTTTCCCGTCAAGATACTGCGTGGGACTGCCCTTCTCCTTCGCCCTCTGCATGGTCGAGCGGTTCAGCACGACCGACATCGGGTAGAAGTACCGCTGGTCCAGCATATCCCTGCTGGACCAGCTCAGCGAAAGTCCCTCCAGAATCGGGGCGTTCTCGCAGACGATCAGCACCGAGAAGCTGGTGTACAGGTTTTCCTGCAGTTTCTCCTTGATCTTGTACGCGGCGGCGTTCTCTTCTTTCCCGCGGCGCATCATCAGTAGATACCGGTACTTCTCATACCGGACAACGGCAACCGCCTGCTTAAAATGCAGATAACAGATGTCCTTGACATTCCGGTCCGAAACCTCCTGTGTTTCCGTCTGCAGCAGCTCGCAGATCGGCGGCAGGAAGCAGTCCTGTTCCATCAGGAAAAAGTCGTACTGTTCAGGGAAAATCTCCTGCGCCTGTTCCCTGATCGCCTGGCTGCCGTCATGCTCCATCTGGGACCAGAACGACTGCAGCCAGCCCTCCTCCGAAAACTTGACGGTCTGCGGTTTGCGGCGCAATATTTTTTTCACCGCCGTGAGCTTCTCGCCCAGCTTTTTCTGGATGTTCTCATGCTTCAGGATATAGTCAAACACGCCCAGATCCATAGCGGAACGGACATATTCAAATTCCTCATAGTTGGATAAGAAGATAATAACCGTTTCCGGCGCCATGCGTTTGATCTCCCTGGCCAGATCAATGCCGGACATGCCCGGCATACATACATCCGTGATCACCAGCTGCGGCTGATACCGTTCGAATGCGGCAAGCGCGCCCGCACCGTTTTCCATACAGGCGACCACTTCAAATTCGTCATCCCGTTCACGGACCAGCTGTGTCAGGTGATCCAGTGCCAGTTTGTTGTCATCCGCCAATAAGACTTTGATCATGCCGATCCCCCTTCTTCTTGTGCCATCATAATCACCGTTGCCTGCTTTTCAGGCTGTATGGATCATTATAACACAAAATGAACGATTTGTCCGTATTTATCCATCAAATATCCATATATTTTGTCATTTTTTCTGTTATTGCTGTTTTGGATATCCAATAAAATGATGAACTGCGGGCAAGTCAAGGAAGACCGGGTTAAAATAAGCAAGGCGGCGGGTATTTTACCCGCCGCCTTACCGTTATGATGTATTATGGTGTTAGAAAAAGGGGAAGATCGAATTATTTGGAACGGATTCTCTTTCTCTGGGTTACGACAACTGCGCCAGCCGAAGCTACAATCAGAAGCAGGATTGCCAGAGAACCGTTGTCGCCGGTATTGACATTCTTCTTCTTGCTGTTTGCGGCGGTGCTGCCGGTGGAGGCATTTCCAGCACCAGCTACGTTGCTGGAAGGCTTCTTGCTGTTGTCAGCAGAGATGCTCGAATTGTCATCCGATTTTCCGTCGTCCGGCTTGTTGTCATCCGGTTTGCTGTCATCCGGTTTTTCCGGATCCTTGCCCGGATCAGAGATCAGTTCCAGTCCGGCATAAGCATTATTCAGATCCAAATACGCTTTGTCAACTGTTTCCTGTGTAGCATTGTCATTCGTCAGAGCGGTTTCTGCAAAGGCCATTGCGGAACGGAATGCCGCTACGCTGGCAGTGGAATACAACGAGGTGTCGATTCCGTTTACTTCGTCATAAAGCGACTGCAGCATGTCTTTGTTGACCGTGTATCTCATGTTGCGGATCGCGGTGAGCAGCGTGTTGTATGCCTGGTCCACTTCATCCTGGCTTGCAAACATATCTTCCAGAGCTGCCTGGAGCACCTGTTTTGCATTGTCCAGAGCGGCTTCGAATTCCTCGACGCCAGTGTTGTACTTCGTCGTGTCGAGACCCACCGCAAGGGTAATCAGGTTCTCCAGCTTGGAGGTATCCGCCGGTTTTGCGGAGAGGTAGCCGATAGCGTCGACCAGATCGTACCATACGTCTGTGATCTCTTCGACGGTCGAAGAGGTATCGTTGTAAACCGCCCAGGCATTCTTGATTGCGGTGTCGAGGTTTTCACGGATGAACTCATAGGTGCTGTTGTACTCTTCAGAGCCCACCAGCGCTTCGGCTTCGTTGATCATGTCAAGCAGGACGGATCTCCAGCTCGGGCCTGCGCCGATGTCTGTTACCGTGGTGAAATCGGAATCGTGGCTGTAGGTGTACTCTGCCAGACCGATATCCCAGCGTGCGGTTCTGTAGTAGATGTTTTTGCTCATCAGGTTGAGGATGTTCGTGACCGCTCTCTGGAACTCGCCCATGGTCAGCTGTCCGTTTACGATCGGACGCAGGATACCGGTTGTATCAGCGTCAGCTTCCGCTACGGTGAAGAGGTACTTGTCGCCATCCTTGGTGTAGTAGCTGAGTTCGCCGTTGGCATTGTCCTTGCGGTAAACAACGCTGCTGTCATAGACGCCCGCTTCCGGAGCGCCGGAGTTGCCGTTTCTGTTGATGGAGTTGCCGTAAGACATCCAGATGTCGTGTCCTGCACGGAGCATCAGAGCGTTTCCGGTGAGTCCGCCGAAGTTTGCGCCGGCGTCCTTGCCTGCGCCCCAGTCACTCATGAACATGCCGGTGAAGCCCCACTCATCGCGGGCAATCGTCTGGCACAAGTCGAAGTTGGAGCACGCATAGCTGCCGTTGATCCTGTTGTAGGAAGTCATGATGCAGTATGGGTTCGCCGTCTTAACAGCGATTTCAAAGCCCTTGAGGTAGATTTCGCGGAGAGCACGCTCGGAAACCTGGGAGTTGCCGCCCATACGGCTTGTTTCCTGCTGGTTCGCGGCGAAATGCTTGAGTGTAACCGCCTGGCCCGCGGACTGTACGCCCTTTGTCTCAGCCGCTGCGGTCTGTCCGCAGAGCAGAGGATCTTCGGTGTAGTACTCGAAGTTACGTCCGCACAGCGGGTCGCGGTGGATGTTCATACCAGGAGCAAGCCATACGTCGCAGTTATTGATAACGCCTTCCAGGCCGATTTCATAGCCGAGCTTTTCTCCCATTTCCGGATTCCACATCGAAGCGCGCAGGGTGCCGGACTGGAACCAGGTATTGCCGTCTTCTCCAGGATTCTGGGTGGTGCGCATGCCTGCCGGTCCGTCGATGGTAGCCAGGCAAGGAATGCCGTATTTCTCCAGAGCGGAGGTGTCAGTGCCTCTGGTACCGAACCAGCCGGCGCTTCCAACGGTTGTCAGGGTGTGGTAGTATGTCACGCAGATCTGTGCAGGGGTCGGGTTCGGATATTTCGCAAGCAGCGTTTCGCGCTGTTCGTCAGTCAAATCTTCCAAAGTCTTGTTGGTACCCATGGTGGTGCTGTTTCCAACGATCTGTACCAGTTCAGACATCGGGATCTGGGCCATATAATCGCCCCAATTGTAAGCGCCTGTTTCAGGATCCTTACCTTCCTTCAGGACATCCACATACTGGACTCCCTTGTCTTCGCCGGTAAGCTCCACCCACGGCAGATCGGTGTCGCGTCTTTCCTGTACGCGGGCTTCACGCGCTTCGTCGCCTTCGATATACGGAGCCTGCTGGTCAATGTTTGCTGTGAAGGTGCCGTCTTCGTTCTGGTCAGGGGTCAGTCTGTTGAACGGAGTGCCCTGATTGTTGGCAACCGGTGTCATGGCTTCGGTGCATTCCTCGGTTACTTTCAGTTCCGGCACATTGTATGTGGTTACCTTATCGACATTCTTGACAGAATTGCCGACATAGATGTCATAGTTTCCAGCTTCCAGGACATAGCAGCTCTTATTGCCGGTCAAACCAGCGTCGTCATAAGAAGCCATGTTGTTTGTCTTAAAGGAAATCTCGAGTCTCTGGCTTTCACCAGGTGCGAGATCCTTCGTTTTGGCGTAAGCGCCCATCACTTTGGCAGCTTTTCCAAGAACGCCCTGCGGTGCGGAGTAGTAAACCTGCACAACTTCTTTACCGGAATAGGTTTTACCGGTGTTGGTAACCTTTACGGTAACGGTGACATTGTCCGCGTCCGCTTTGGTTTCGAGCGTCTGAATGTCAAAAGAAGTGTAGGACAGGCCGAAACCAAACTCATACAGGACTCTGTCCGGTGCGAAGGTTTCAAAGTAACGGTATCCGACATAGATGTCCTCGGCATAGACCGGGTTCTGGACGCCTGTGCCGAAGGTGGAGCCTTCGATTGCCCTTGCCGGATAATCGGAGAGCGATTTCGCCCAGGTGTCAACCAGTTTACCGGACGGATTCACGTCGCCTGCCAGAATCTGGCCCAGCGCGATCATGCCGTAGCTTCCCGGTGTATACGGGCAGATGATGCCTTTGATCTGCGGATAATTTTCCGTCCAGCTCAAATCTGTAACGCCGACAACGTTCATGATGACAACGACGTTGTCAAACTCTTCGCAGATCAGATCGAAGTTGTTCTGTTCCACTGTGGTGAGCTCGTAGTTCGTAGCGGCTCTGGTGGTATTGGCGCTGGAACCGCCGGCTGTCGCTTCCTTATTGGTCGCGTTGCGGTCGGAGCCTTCCGAAGAGCCCCTGCGCAGAACATAAAGCGCGGTGTCCGATTTGGAGCTTTCCTTCGACGCAGCCACCTGCTCGGCCGTTAACGCAACCTCATTCGCGAAGTTTCTGCTGCTGCCGCCGTTGTACCAGTCCGGGTCTCCGTCTTCTTTATAAATACGGAGCGTTGTGTCGTCGTATTTAAGGCCTGCATCCCTCATACCCTCGAGGACGCTCTCATGGACGCTCGTCGACGCGATGTTCATATCGCCGGAGCCGCCGCCGCCCGGAACATGGGTGATACAGCCCTGTCCGAATACCGGATAGGTCGGATCCTTGCTGAGCGGGAGGACATTGTCCTCATTTTTGATCAGCGTGATGCCTTCGGCCGCAGCTTCAATGGCTACAGCTTTCGCGTTTCCGTCCGGATGCAGGTTTCCTGCAAAAACAGGGAGTGTTGGCAGTACGAGTGCTGCACTTAAAGCACAAGCCAGTACCGATTTCATTGCTCTTGACATTTTTTTACTCATTTTCCTAAGTTCCCTCCTTAATAAGATAAACGATACGCTTGAGAGTTTTGGTAACCGATTTTTTTGTTTTCCAAGATTTCGTTACCACTTCCTTTTCTCTTTCCATGGTTTTCAGGTGTACTTCCGTTACGATTCTTTCTTCCATCATAAAATTTTCACAGGATGAAGGCTTGAAAAATCAAGCAGAGGCAAAATAAAAATATTTTGTGATCATTTTATATTTCAGAAGTAATCGACAAAATGATTATATCAATTTCTTCACAAATAAACAACGAAACGAAATCCCAGCAAGTTGAACCATTTCACCATAAAATGTATTATTTCAAAATGAATTTCCAATTTTATGCTTTCAATGTTGCAATATCAATATCATGGTGAAATATTACATCTGACCGCATGTGCATTTTTTATGTGATTCTATGGATTTTTGTAAAAAAGCATCTTTTTTCTGAGCTGATATGTACTTTTTCACAGCCGTTCATCGGATAGTTTCATAGGTTTGTTCATTTATTCACAAACTATTTGGTCAAAATCAACAAAAACTCTTTTGTTTTTTTGTCACCCCCTTTCTCTTGACTCCGCTGTGCGACACGTTGCGCAAACCGGTTGTTTTGAAAAAATGCACATGCTATAATTGGGCCGTCATCTCTCGAAGGGCGCCGTGGTCGCTGCGGGCCCACATTTATTCATTTTGAGATGAGATTTGCTATAACTTTTGACCGAAAGGGGGCCGGGCTTACATATTGATCTGTAAACCAACAACCATCTTGTAAAGGAGCGTATGAAAAAATGAATGCAAAGAAGAAACTTTCAAAAAGGATTCTCTGCGCGGTGATGGCTTCGGCTATGGTATTTTCGATGTTCACCTGTCTGCCGGCCTCCGCTTCGGAACTGAGCGACTACATCCACAACGACGGCTACGGAAACCTGACGGCGGATTTCCCGGAGGAATATCCCTCGGACTTTCTGGTCATTGAATCGGACACCGTGATCGAGCAGAAGATCGACGCGCTGATGAAGACACTGACCGACGAAGAGAAGTTCGAAATGCTCAGCGCAGACGGCATCATGGGCTGGGACACCTCGGCCATGGATATTGAGCGGCCATACGGAACCGGCTACTGGAAAGGCGTTGCAAGACTCGGCATTCCGGTTATCCGCATGTACGACGGCCCGATGGGCGTCAAAGGAAACGCCGGCTACGAGACGACCCGTCCTTCGAGCGAAATCTCCGTCGCAAGCTCGTTCGACAATGAACTCGCCTATGAATACGGCGTCCTGTACGGCGCGGAAAACAAGGCGAACTCCGGCAACAACCAGCTCGGCGACCAGAACGACATCGTCCGCCAGCTGTCCACCAGCCGCGCAAGGGATATGTTCGGCGAGGACTGGTACCTGTCCGGCAAAATCTCCTCAGCTGTGACGCAGGGCATGCAGTCTGAAAACACCATGGCGACCCTGAAGCACTTCGGCGGCATCGGCAACGTCGATGAGCAGACACTGTATGAAAACTACCTCTCCAGCACCGAGATGGCCATCAAAGAAGGCGGCGCTTCCGCCATTATGACCAACTACGGCAACGTCAACGGCGTCAGCGCCTGCGCCGACACCTACCTGCTGCGCACCGTTCTGCGGGAGCTGTGGGGCTATGACGGCCTGGTCATGACCGACTGGGGCGGCAACTATGAATTCACGGTCGACAACGGCGTCACCATGGAAACCCCGAACGGCACGCACAACAATGCGGACGCCATCAAAAAGAACCTCGAAGACGGCACCATTACGATGGACGACGTCAACACAGCCGTCCGCGCAAATCTGCGCGCACTGGGTGAAGTCGGCTATCTGTACATGGTTCAGGTCAGCCGCGACGGCACCGCAGCAGCGGATGTAAACCCGCCGGACACCATCGAGCTGCCGGACGTTCTGGTCGGTGAGGCCAGAGAGGCACTGCTCAACAAGAACAATGAAAAAGCGATCGAGCTCGCTGAGAAGGGCGCCGTCCTCGTCAAGAACGAAAACGAGACTCTCCCGCTCTCTTCGAATGAAAACATCGCAATGATCGGTCTCGGCTCCACCCATCTGGTTGCCGGCCATATGCATGAGTGCTCCTTCGGCTCCCTGAGAGGACTCTCGGTCAGCCCGTATGACGCGCTCAGCGAAATCTTCTCGGATGCAAACGTCAAATCCTACGTCGCACAGGATATCGTCGGCGAAGCGGTACCGTCCGATGTCCTCTATCAGGATGCCGACACGACCGAACAGGGCGTAATCCGCACCGGAACAGACGGCTACGGCGCTGAAAACAACGGCGTGGACGCAAACATCAACTTTGTCACCAACTCCTTAGACTATGTCAACGCCGAGGACGGCAATGCATTCCCGTATGGTGAACAGGGTGCGAACTACACCTGGACCACCTACCTGAAGGCTCCGGAATCCGGCACCTACACGCTGGATGTGCAGGCAATCGCGGCGCCGAGCATCAGCGCAACCATTGAAATCGACGGCGAAGAAAAGAACGTCAGCAGCGCAGGCGGTTCTTTGGAAATCGGCACCTACGCCAGCACCAACATCGTTTCCACCGATACCGGACTTGACATCCCGAAAGCCGGCGGCGGTGGCGGCGGCTTCCCAGGCGGCTCCAGCAAACCTTCTGCAAGCAATTCCTTTACACTGGAAGCAGGTAAAACCTATAAAATCACAGTCAGTGCAAACGGCAATTATGCAGAGAACTACAGCTATCAGGCAGGCATCAAGGACATGCAGGTCCGTCTCGCCTGGATCACCCCGTCCCAGAAAGAAAACAACTACAATGACGCCATCGCGGCAGCAGGCGCCGAAGGCACCTCTGTTGTACTGTTCGCACATTCCACCGAATCGCTGACACTGGACAGCGACCAGACCCAGCTTCTGAACGAATCCATCGCGGCAGCAAAGGCAGCCGGCAACAAGGTCACCCTCGTGCTGAACACCGCGCTTCCGGTTGACATCTCCGCATGGGTGGACGACGTTGACGCAATCCTGGAAATGTGGCTCCCGGGTCAGGGCGGCGGCACTGCAGTCGCAAACCTGCTCTCCGGCAAAACCAATCCGTCCGGTAAGCTCTCCGTCACCTGGCCGAACGACTTCAGCGCGGACCAGAGCGAAATCGCCACCAACGGCAGAGGAAATGTCGGCGCATCCACCGGCCCGTTCGTCACCAAGAGCGAAATCAAGGAAGGTATCTTCAACGGCTACAAATGGTACGACGCAGCGGACAAGCAGGATAAAGTCCTGTACGACTTCGGCTACGGTCTCTCCTACACCGACTTCGACTATGAGCTGGTCGGCGTAGAACCGTCCACCACAGGCGTGGATGAATACGGCTACGACTTCAAGGTCAAGGTCACCAACAACGGCACAGCCAGCGGCTCCGACGCTCCGCAGATCTATATCGGCGCGGCAGATCTTGAAAACGGCGTATACAGCCCATACGATGTCAGCGACAGCTGGAGATATTCCTTCAGCGACGGCGCAGACGAAACCAATGTCCTCGAGGCGGATTACTTCCCGCTGATCGACGGCGTACAGCAGGCGAAATACCAGCTGGTAGGCTATGAGCGCACCGGCATCCTGGATGCTGGCGAGAGCGAAACCGTCACCATTCATGTCAGCCAGCGCGCGCTGTCCTACTGGAATGTCGATCTGGACGAATACTATGTCCGTTCCGACGGAACCAAAGACAAATACACCGTCATCGAAGGCGACCGCAATTTCTACGTCGGCAAATCCTCCGATAATTTCGTTGAGACCAAGGTTGTCAACGTCAGCAAAGAGGGCGGCGAAGAGCCTGATCCGGATACACAGGTCAACAAAAAGCTTCTCGAAAGCGCCATCAACTATGCAAAGGACCGCCAGAAAGACGCTGATTACAAGTATGTGATCGAAGATGTCAGAAAGGGCTTCGAAGCCTCCCTGGCAGCCGCTGAGACGGTATATGCAGACAAGAACGCCACCAAGGAAGAAGTCTTCGACGCCTGGACCGATCTGGTCAAATGGATTCATGGACTGGGCCTGCAGAGCGGGGACAAGACCCTCCTTCTGGATGCCATCACGGCAGCGGGCACCTACAACCTCGACAACTATGTGGAAAACGGCAAACAGGAATTCAAAGATGCTCTGTCCGCCGCGCAGGAACTCTATGAAGAGGACTTCGCAACGCAGACCGAGATCGACGACGCTACCGATCGTCTGATGAACGCCATCCTGGAGCTGCGGCTCAAGGCCAACAAATCCAACCTGGATGCACTGCTCAAACAGGCGAAATCCAAGGATCTGAGTCTCTACACCGCAGCCAGCGTACAGATGCTGCGGACCGCCATCGCAGATGCGGAAGATGTAATGGCCGCAGACCTGAGCGTGGACGATCAGAGCAAGGTCGCCGTACAGGAAATCGAACTGCAGAAGGCGCTGAACAATCTGGAATTGATCTCCGACAACGGCGGCGACGATTCTAACACGAGCAAGGATCCGGTAAATCCGGACGACAGCAAGCCGGACGACAATCAGACAGACAACTCCAGCAAGAAACCGTCCAGCAACGTGGCCGGCACCGGCGATGTCTCTACCGGCAGCACCGCGGCAGGCAACAAGAAAAAGAACGTCAACACCGGCGACACAACGCCGATCGCAGCCGTTCTGTCGCTTATCGCAGTCGGCGGCCTCACGGCAGTTCTCGCGAAGAAACGCAGAAAAGAACAGTAAACTTTGATTTGTTTCCTCTTTCTCTTTTTTAGAATCCTTTCATAAAAAGAGCCGGTCCGCATTCTGCGGCCGGCTCTTTCTGCGTCATGCGGCATGGGGATTCTTTCAAATAAAAAAACAACCTCACATAATAGCGGCAAAGGACAACGCCGGCACCGGGGACATGATGTCGACCGCGGTTGTTCTGTCGCCTGCCGCAGTCGGCAGTCTCACAGCGATTCTCACAAACAAACACTGAAAAAACGATAGACTAACATTTGTTCCCTCTTTTTCTTTTTAGAACCCTTTCATAAAAAGAGCCGGTCCGCATTCTGCGGCCGGCTCTTTCTGCACCATGCGGCACAGGGATTCTCTGCAAATAAAAAAACCAACCTTACAAAACCGCGGCAAAAGGACGCGGAAAATTCATTCCTTTGGTCGCTCGACTTTATAATTCTTCTGCTCAGACCATATACAGAGAGCTGAACATTTCAAATCGAAACCGCTGTTTCTTACTTTTATAAAAAACACTGATCTCTGCTGTAACTGGATATGCACCTGCTTTAATACCGCGGAAAAACACTTTTTTCCTAACACAATGATAAAAAAAGTCCTGGATACTCTACTGAGAGCATCGCGGCTATAAAATTTTCCTGTCACATTCGGTCTTAACTTGACAACTGTTTCCTTTATATAGTAAGATAAGCTTAATGAATTTTGGGAGCGGTTAGTATGAAGATAGCAGTCTGCGATGATGAAAAGAGAATTCTTGCCTACATTGCCGACAGGGTCAAAGAATCCTTCGACCAGCAGAAGATGGCGGTGACCATCGACACGTTCGGGAACAGCGCCGAATTTGTCACAAAGCTGGAGACCGATTTTTATGACGCTGTCTTTCTCGACATCGATATGCCGCAGGTCAGCGGCTTCGACATCAGCCGGTACCTTTGCCGTTCCACACATGAATGCCTCATCATCTTTGTCTCGAATAAGGAGGACACCGTCTACGAATCGTTCCAGTTCCAGCCGTTCCGCTTCATTCGCAAAAGCTGCTTCGAACAGGAAATCGATGAAACGGTTCGGGCTTTGGCGACCGAGCTGTGCAGCTCGAAGGATCATATCGTGCTCTCCAATGGAAATTATCAGCTGCGCATCGCGCCAAGCCGGATTAAATACATCGAATGCAACAACAAGACGCTGAAAATCGTATCCCCAACGGATACCACCGAGCTGCGCTACCGCATGATGGACATCGAGGAAAAGCTGCAGGGCTACGGATTTATCCGAATTCACAAGGGGTATCTTGTAAACTACCGGTATATCAACCGCATCAAAAACATCGGCAACAACTACGAGATCGTATTGGAATCCGGAGAATGCCTGCCGGTCAGCCGGAAACGGGCGGCTCAGGTATTTGAGGAGTTTGGGAGGCTGATCTGAATATGTTTTCCGATATCATTGTGTTCCTGTCCTTCATCGCCGAAACCGGCGCGGCCGCATACATCCTGCAGAAGCTTTACCAGCCCAGGGAACAGATCCGTTTTGTTCGTGTCTGGATGTCCGTTTTCTGCCTGGCCGAATCGGTTCTGCTCATGATCAACCATCGATTCAACACCTGGAACAGCTTTTGGGGATATCTTGGCATCCTCTTTGTTTCGACCGTCCTGCTGAGCGTCCTGTTCCTGCAGGACCGGCTCCCCTACAAGCTGACCGCCATCACCGTCTACCTGTGCTCGCTGGTCTCCATCCAGCGCATCACCGAAACCTCCCTGAACCTGATCACCGATTCCCTTGGCATCGAAAGCAACAGCTCGGCCACCTTCATCCTGTCCAAATCCCTGCTGGTGCTGTGCGCTTACCTGATGTCAAAATACCGGATGAAGAGCTGTTATGACCTGCCGTTTTCTTACCTGAGCATCCTGATCATCGTTCCGGTGCTGAACTTTTCTTCCGTCTTCCTGTTTCTGCGTGTATCCGTACCGGAAAAAATCCTGCTGATGTTTTTTGCAAGCACTCTGGTCATCAACCTGCTATTGTATGTGATCTTTGCAAAAATTGTAAATGATTATGAGGACAAGATCCGTTTTTATCTGAATACGCAATATCTGCAGCTTCAAATGCAGGATTACAAGGAAAGCAAGCGGTCCTTTGACACGCTGAAATCCATCCGGCATGATTTTAAAAACCAGCTTCTCTGTATGCGTGTCCTGCTTGAAAAGGAACAGTATGACGAGCTGCGCAACTACTTCGATGATCTGGCCGGCGAAGCGTCGCCGTTCCTCACGCAGATACGGACCGGCAACCCGGCGATCGACGCGGTGCTCAACAACAAAAGCGCTCTGGCGCATGCGAAGAAAATCCCGATGCAGCTGCAGCTTTCCGCACTGCCTGAGATCCATGTCCGCAATCTGGATCTATGCGCGATTCTTTCCAATCTTCTGGACAACGCAATTGAAGCGTCGGCTAACATAAAGGAACCGAATATCAAGGTTAAAATCGCATCGTTTCAGCAGTGCCTGCAGATAGCCGTGTCCAACGAAGCGGCTCAGGACGTCCTGCAGAACAATCCCAAGCTGGAAACAACCAAATTAGATAAGGACAGTCATGGACTGGGCATCTCGATCATCCAGAACATTGTAAAGCAGTATGACGGCAGCATCAGTTTCACGGCTGAGGAAGGCCGCTTCCATGTCAATGTGCTGATCAACAACCGCATGAACCCCGTCACAGCCAATACGCACACCAAAGCCTGATATTGGGACGGTTGTTTTTATATTGGACACCACTGTGTCCAATCGATAAATCGTACCCGGGCATTTTCGAACGGGGAAAACCGACGTAGGGCATGCTGGTTGACAGCGTATCTGCGGCCAAAACCATCCAGCCCAGATTTCAGCAGATCGACTGAGCAGACATATAAAAACAGACCGGCGCACCTGTTGGTGCGCCGGTCTGTTTTAGAGAATAAGACTATTGAAATTTAACCGGAGTTCCGCCAGCCTGGTAGGTCTGGCCCAGCTCTTCAACAAAATATTGCAGGACTTTAACGGTGTCGTCTACCTTCTGCTGGGTTGCATCGGGAGATTCCAGCACCCAAGCATAGTCAGCCATGACGGCTACAAAGTTTTCATACCGGATATCCCTGTGCTTCCAAGTGGGATCAACATAGGATACACTGTCAATCCGGCTGGCATAGTCCACAATGTCCTGGAGCGCCTGCCGGTCAATCGCCGGGACCAGTCCGTCCATCGCGCTGCGCAGGGCCTGGACGGCCTCTGCTGCCTGTTGCGCGGTAGCCGTCTCGTTTTCCAGCACCTCGCGGGCCTGCTGCCTGCTTTGGGTAAACGCCGCAAGGCTCTCCTCTGTATAATCGGATTCCCGTTTGCTCTCCGCTTCCAGAAGAACCTGCTCCAATTCGGATTTGTCCAGAACGGTCAGGAACTTCGCATCGGCCCAGTCGCCATGATCGCTTCCGTTGCCGTTGCCCGCGGCGGTCACCACCAGCTTGAGCGTGGACGCGCCGTTCAGGTTGACCGAAACGAACTTCTGCGGGGTGTTGGATTTCATCAGCCCGCTGTCATACCGTTTGACACCGTCGACATAGACCTCGAAGGTGATCGAGGAAACGCCCGAGTTTTTCATCGCGCCGTCGACGCCGATGTAGCTTTCGAACGCATAGAAGCCCTTGCCGGTCAAATCATAGGTGATCTGGGAATACGCGTGGGTGCCGATGCCCTTTTCGTAGGTCTTCCAGCTGCCGTCGCCCGCATTCAGGCGCAGGGCGTTTCCGGAAACCGCTTTGTCCTTTCCGATCGAGCCCCAGCCGATGGAGGCCTGCTGCCAGCTGACGTCGCTTGCATACACCGCCGCGTTGGTGACCGCAACCGTTCTGGTTTCCACCGTGGTGTTGCCGTCCGAATCGGTGACGCTGTAACGCACGTCATAGACGCCGGGCTGCTCGGATGTGAAATCGGTGCTCATCTCAACCGAACCGGTCAGGTCGCCGTCCTCGATGTCATACGCAGTGACGCCGGACATCAGGTCGACCGATCCGCCGACCCTGCAGCTCTGATAGGACAGTCCGCTGATGGTCGGGCGCGCGTCGTCGTTGATCAGCTTTGCGTCGGCCCAGTCGGCATGGTCGCTTCCATTGCCGTTGCCGCCGTCGGTGACGACCAGTTTGAGTTCTTTCGCGTCCTTGACGTTCATGCTGACAAATTTGGCCGGCGTGTCCTTCTTCATGACGCCGCTTTCATACTGCTTGACGCCGTCGACATAGACTTCGAAGGTCAGCGAGGACGCATTTGCCGAACGCATCGCGCCGTCAACGCCGACATAGGCCTCAAAGGTCTGCGCGCCTGACTTCGAGATGTCGTACACAATCGTGGAATTCGCGTGTGTGCCGATGCCCTTGGTAAAGGTCTGCTCCCCTTTTTCGCTGAGCAGCGAGATGGCCTTCTGGGTTACGCTCTTGTCCTTGCGGATCGATCCCCAGCCGGTCTGCGCGGATTTCCAGTTCATATCGCTGAGATAGGTGCTGTCGCTCACAACCCGGACCGGCAGCTTGAGCGTGCTCTCGTTTCCGAATGTGTCGGCTACGCGGTAGGCAACCTCATAGGTTCCCTTTTCGCTTGTGTTGACATTGTCCGCTTCCACCACGACACGGTCGGTGATGCTCACGCCCGCCGCATCTTTAGCCGTGATGAAGCGCATCGGGTCAAAGTCCGCGCGCAGCGAGACAACCGGGTCTCCTGTGGTCATCAGCGCCGGTTCGCTGGAATTCTTCTGTACACCTTCGCTCATTTGGGACGCGCCGAGCTTGCGGTCATAGGCGATGGCCGCATAGGTGTATACGGTGTTCGCCTCGGTATTTTTGTCCACATAGGTGTCGGAATAGGTCACGCCGATCTTCTCGCCGTTCCGGTAGATTTCGTAGCACAGGACCGCGTTGTCCGGCTCGTCAATCGAGAGGTTCAGCCGGATTTCGCCGCTTCCGGCAGTCGTGACAACCGGCTTTGCATCCGGGTTGGAGAAGGCCGCAGCATCGTCTGCTATGTATTTATTGTTGACATAGTAGGTCTTCTTGCCGTCCTTCGGCAGATCGGCAACCAGGCTTTTAGCCTTTTCGCCGATCGGCAGGCAGTAATACTCAAAATGTCCGGTCAGGTCATAGCCCGCCGCCTTGCTCATGGTGACTGCCATTCTCTCATATTTGTTGAGGCCGCCCAGCATGCCTGTCGTATCGCGGCGCGCGATCTTCTGCGCCTGTCCGTAGAGGGTTTCGCGTCCGTAGACCAGCTCGAGCTGGTTGACAACGGCAAGGTAGGTCCAGATGTTCTTTGCATCCCTGGTGGAACGGTCCGCGATATTGTGGAACGGCTCAATATTGTTCTTCCAGAGCTGTCCGGTTACCAGACGGTTGTTCGGGATGTATTTATCCTGCATCATCAGGGAATACAGGTTGTTGGTGGATTCGCTGACGCCCAGCGGCGCGGAGTCATAGGAATGTCCGATTTCATGGAACAGTGCCCATCCGCCGGAGGTGATGGTGTTGTAGGAAACGATGCTGGAGAAGAAATTGTTGTCGCGCTTCTGGCTGTTTCCGCCGTTGAAGCCGTTATAGCCGGTATCCGCCCAGCCGAACGGACCCTGGCAGAAGACGCGGCAGTTGAACTTGATGCGCGGCATATAGTCATCCGATGTGGGATCCTCGGTGTCGAAGCCGGAATACTTCGCATAGCTGTAGTACATGTCTTCCCAGATGTCCATCGTATCCGCGATGGTCTTGCCCGGCCTGTTGGTGATGCCGTTCAGGCAGCCCGCCGCGCTTGTCGTGATGGTGCAGTTCTCCGACGCCACCTCGGCGATGTTGTAATAGTAGCCGTTCGGGTTGCCGTCGGCGAAGTCGTTGTCGTTGTAGCTGACATTTTTCAGGTATTCACGCAGTTCATTTTCAAAGTCCTGCGGGTCGGTCTTGCCGTGCACATACAGCGGGAACTTGGTGCCGCCTTCGATCCGGACACGGGGTGCGTACGCCTGATCCTCCGGAAGCGCCGGGTTGTAGATATAGATGGCCGCAGGGTTCATCTTGTCTATGGTCTGCGCCGTGATGACATTGAGCCCCGGCTTCAGCGTAAACCAGCGGCGCCAGTCGTTCTTGTCCTTCGCAATCTGTCCGAACAGCAGCTTCGGCATCACGCTGTTCTGGTCGGCATCGACATAGACATAGATGGTTTCGCCCGGCGTGACGTAGTAGCCGGTGGAATCGTAGGAATACATCGTCCAGGAGATCTTCGACCGGTTCTTCTCCTTGTCGAAGTTGCCGCGCTGAGATGCGGTGAACACCCGGCTGTCAAACGCACCGGGGTTTTCCAGCAGCTCGTACGCGGCGTTTAAGAACCGCTCATACTTTGCCTTGTCCGGATGGACCTTAGCAAGCTGCGCCAGCCTGTCAAGCTTTGCGGCATCTCTGTACTCCTCCGAAAGGGCGGAATAGGTCTTGTCGGTGAACACATCGTCGATGCGCTCGGCCAGCTCGTCATACCGGTAGAAGGAAAGCTCCGCCATGCTTGCCCAGTTGCCTTGGGCGCGCACAAATTCGAAGCGCACCCTGCGCACCTCGGTCGGCTCCACCTGAATCGAAACCTCACTGCCCGAGGCGGAAGCATAGGTACCGTGCCTGAGCAGTTTGAAATTCTCGCCGCTCTCACTGGTGCTGTAATAGATGTTGTATTCAAGCGGGAAGCCCTTTGGACGGCCGCCGTCCTGACGCACCAGGTATTTCAGCGTGGCAATTTCATACAGGCCGTCGAACGTCACGGTCACGGCATTGTTGAAAGATGCGTTATTCGGTTTATTGGTCTCCCAATGGGTGGACCTGCTGCCGTCAATCGCGTTGGCGATGACGCTGCCGCCGTAGTGGCCGGCGTTGTTCGTGATAGAGGTGATCGCCTCTCTTGGAATTTTGAAAACCGAGTCATACGTAACCGGCTGTGCGGTTTCGCCTACTGTTGTGGTAGTGTTTTCCGTCTGAGGAGTCGCTCCCAGCGCGGCGGCCGGCAGCTGGGTCAGCAGAACGCCCACGGTGAGCAGGGCCGCTGCCGACTTCTGATAAAATCTCTTTTTGTTCATGTTCCTCTTCCTTTCATGATCCTGATGGAAGGAATGCAAAGATGAGGGGCACTCCCTTTAGCTGGTTTTCTGCAAAATAAAAACCGTCCCCATAACGCATAGAATGCGGGCGGACGGCAGGTAATCCAAACGCACAGACTCCCCTTTCGGCTCTGTGGCTTCAATTGCAACCGGCTGTCATACCCTTACGGCTGTAGACCCTATGGCTTTGCGTCCTTACCTTTCAGTAAGTTTGCCCATTATTCAATTGGGGGAACCACGAATTAAACTCGAGTAATTCCGTATGGTTTATACCCATTATAGCATAAAATTTTTCCAGGTCAATCTTTATTTTTATATCCCACCAACTTTGTAGGGATTCACAAATTTTTAGCCGCCTCTTTATCTATTTTTCTGCGTTCTTAAACAGTTTTCTTTCCATCTGTCATCTATATCCTGTACTGATTTTATATTTCATCCTTTACTTCCATGTTTAACCTGGAATATGAACGCTGTGTGCATCAACTGTTTTCATCCTGCCGCTCAATCCTATAAGCGCAGAATTCTGAAACAGAAAGCATCTTTTACCCCGGCAGCAGCATTCTGCAATCTTAATCTGGACATTCAGGCAGGGCCGCCGCCAGCGTTTATCCTGCGTGGTGCAGCGCGTGCATCCAAAAATTATTAGAAATTTTTCTATTTAACGGTTTCAATGCTTCAAATTCCTGCTATACTTTTGATAGCACTTATTTTTGCGCGCCATATGCCGTCAAAAAGCAATGGAAGTATAATATCCGGCTCTAGTTGGGAGCCTTAAGGAAATAAAATAAAAGGAGTCCGCATATATATGAAAAAAACCTTATTGTTGTGTCTTATGACCATCATGACAATCATATCAATGACGGGGTGTTCTATGAATCAGAATCATCAGGCATCCTCCCAGGATGCATCCGACAACAGCACTGTAAGTTCACAGGCTTCTTCCAACGCTCAAGGGTCCGAAAGCTCCGGGCAAACCAGCTCGGAAGACGCAAAGCCGACCGGCGGAGAGGATTTTCAGGATGACGACTGGAGACTCATTCTGGCAAACGCCGATCATCCGCTTCCGGACGGCTTCACCGTGCCGGAGCTCGCCCAGATACAGGGCGGCTATGAGATCGACGCGCGCATCTACGACGCGTTCCAGCAGATGGAAAGCGCGGCGGAAGCCGACGGCGTGGACCTGCTGGTCTGCTCGGCCTACCGCAGCATCGAAAAACAGACCAGCCTGTTTGAAGGAAATGTACAGGAACTGATGGAGGAAGGCTATTCAGAAAGCGAAGCCAGGCGCATCACGGGGCAGTCCTATGCGATTCCCGGCCGCAGCGAGCACAACACCGGCCTTGCCCTTGACATCGTGACGCCGGATTATCAAACGCTGGACGACGGCTACGCCGACACGGCCGCTGGAAAATGGCTCAAAAACAACGCGTACAAATACGGCTTCATCCTGCGCTACCCCAAGGACAAAGAGGATATCACCAAGATCATCTTCGAGCCCTGGCATTACCGTTATGTCGGCAGGGATTATGCCGCTGAGATTCAGCAGAGCGGCCTGTGCCTGGAAGAATTCCTGGATCAAAAATAAAGACGGAAACTGCGGTAGGACGTTATGAAAAGACTCTCAAACACCATTCTCGCGCTGCTTGTCTCCCTTTCGGTCCTGGCTGCGGGCTTCGCCGCCGGCTGGATGGTGCGCGGCAGGATCATTGAACTGGGCAAGACCGCGCAGGCAAAGCTGCTGAGCACCTCCTTCGGCCAGATCCGCTTCGAGGATCTCACAAAGTTCGTGTTTCAGAAGAACGCGTACCAGCTCCTGACCCTCTACGCGAACGCGATCGGCCAGGAAATCGCGGACCTCAAAGGCATCCCGCTGCAGGACGCGCAGGTTTTCCTGACGCTGCTCGACTGCCTGCCCAAGGACATGGAGATCGACGACATCGGCAAGGACGCACCGATCATCACGATGCAGGTATCCTGCTCCGATCCAAGAATCGTGTCGGATTTTGTCGACCGGCTGATGGAGCAGGAGCTCTTTCTTTCCGTAACCTGCTACGAGGACCAGCGGGTGCTGAACACCTATCAAGTCCGTTTGGTATACAACGGGCAGTCTTCGTGATTTTTATATAAAACACACAAAAATCTTCACGTATGTCCCCATGTTTTTTTAACTCTTATTAACAGGAGAGTAACAACAAACCAACCGTTTGGTGTATAATAAGGATGTACTCAAAAGCGTCGCCGCAACGATTTTGATGTACTCTACCCTCCTCAAAAAAACACACCTCAGATTTATAAGCTGATCCGGACTTTTATCCCTTAAAAGTCCGGATTTTTCTGTCCGATTTTCTATGCTGACAATGAAAAAGACGGCGTGAACCCCGTGTTCACGCCGTCTTTTTTATCTTGAAGTCCCAAATTACATCAAAGACTCAATATACTTTACGATATCCCCGACCGTTTTGAGGTTCTCAACCTCTTCATCCGGAATTTCTTTGTCGAATTCCTCTTCGAGAGACATGACAAGGTCCACAAAATCCAGCGAGTCGGCGCCGAGGTCCTCGATGATCTCCGCGTCCATGGTAACCTTATCCTCTTCTACATCCAGCTGGTCGCATAAAACTTCTTTTACCTTTTCAAATACCATAATAAATGGCCTCCTTTATCATTGTTGAATAATCTTATCTGAATATGTCCCTCCAGCCGTCCCGGCGGTCCCGCCGCCGCGTCGGGCCATGATGCAACACATCATAGGCTTTGCCGATCTTACTCGGAAAATACGCCGATTTTTCTGAACTTATTATATCGGTCCTCCAGTAAGATATCAATGTCTTTTTTGTTAAGCTTTGTTAAAGCATATGCAAGATAGCTTGAAATATTCTCCGCGGCCAGATGCGGGTTTTCGTGCGCGCCGCCGGCCGGCTCCGCGATGATCTCCTCGGCGACGCCGAAGCTCACGAGATCCTGCGCCGTGATCTTCAAAAGCTGCGCGGCTTCCTTCTCCTTGGCGGAATCCTTCCACAGGATGTTCGCGCATCCGCGCGGCGAGATGACCGAATAGGTCGCGTTTTCGAGCATGGCAAGCTCATCGCAGACGCCGAGCGCCAGCGCGCCGCCGCTGCCGCCTTCTCCCAGCACGACCGAGAGGATCGGCGTTTTCAGGCGCATCAGCTCGAACAGGTTTTTGGCAATCGCCTCGCCCTGCCCGCGTTCCTCGGCCTCAACGCCGCAGAACGCGCCCGGCGTATCGATGAAGCAGATGACCGGGCGGTGGAATTTTTCGGCCTGTTTCATGAGCCTGAGCGCCTTGCGGTAGCCTTCCGGATGCGCCATCGCAAAGTTGCTCTCCTTGTTCTCGTCGAGGTTCTTTCCCTTGACCTGGCCGACCACCGTGACGGGCCGGCCCTTAAAGACGGCGATGCCGCCGACAATCGCCTTGTCGTCGTGGTAATACCGGTCGCCGTGCATCTCGTAGAACGCGTCGAAGATCATCGGGATGTAGTCCCGGATGGTCGGACGGTTCTTTTCCCGCACAATCTCCATGCGGTTCCATGCGGTCAATGCCATCAGACCACCTCCCTTGCGTGCAGCTTCAGAAGCTCGGCGAGCGTCCTGCGCATCTCTTTACGCTCGACGATCATATCCGCGAAGCCGTGCTCCAGCAGAAATTCCGCCGACTGGAAGTCGTCCGGCAGACGCTGCTTGATCGTGCCCTCGATGACCCGCCTGCCCGCAAAGCCCACCAGCACCTTCGGCTCCGCGATGATGATATCGCCGAGCGACGCGAAGGACGCCGTGACGCCGCCGGTGGTGGGGTCGGTCAGCACCGTGATGTACAGAAGCCCCTTCTCGCTGTGCAGCGAGGCCGCGCCGGAGGTTTTGGCCATCTGCATCAGGGACAGGATGCCCTCCTGCATTCTGGCGCCGCCCGAAGCGGTGAACAGGATGATCGGCAGGTTCTGCCGGGTCGCCCGCTCAAACGCGCGGGTAATCTTTTCGCCGACCACCGATCCCATCGACGCCATCATGAACCGCGAATCCATGATGCCGACGACGGTTTTCCGCCCCATGATCTCACATTCCCCGGTGATGACCGCGTCGTTGAGGCCGGTCAGCTGCTTCAGCTGCGCGACCTTCTCCGCATACTGCGGAAACTGCAGCGGATTCTGAGACTTCATGTGCTTGTCGTACTCGATGAAGCTGCCGTTGTCCGCAAGCATTTCCAGCCGCTCGCGGCAGGAGATGCGCGCGTGGTAGCCGCATTCCGGGCAGACCTTGCTGTTATCCACAAACGCGTCCATGAAGGTGACCTTCTGGCAGCGCGGGCACTTATACAGCAGATCGTCCGGGATATGCACATGGTTCTTATGCTCGTCCTCGGAGGAATCCTCAAGCCGGGTCTTTACCTTTTTAAACAAATCCTCTAGCAATTTTATCATACCACCCATCTATATACAAGACTTATCTGCAATTTTTTTCGAATGCTGTGCCTGACCGGCGCACCGCGCCTATTTCAGGTGGGATAAAAACGCAATGTCGTAGTTTCCGGCCTCGATATCCGGGTTTTTGAGCAGGTCCAGCTGGAAGTCGATGTTCGTATCGACGCCGTCCACGATGAACTCCGCCAGCGCCCAGCGCATCTTCATGATGGCCTCCGCCCTGGTCGGCGCATAGACGATCAGCTTCGCGATCATCGAATCGTAGTACGGCGGGATCGTGTAGCCCGCGTAGACCGCGGCATCGATGCGCACACCCGGTCCGCCCGGCATATGTAGCGCCTTGATGGTGCCCGGCGACGGCCTGAAGCCGCAGGCCGGGTTCTCCGCGTTGATGCGGCACTCGATCGCGTGTCCGGTCATCTGGATATCCTGCTGTGAGAGCGTCAGCCGCTCGCCCGCCGCGATCAGGATCTGATGCTTGACAATGTCCACGCCGGTCACCAGCTCGGTGATCGGATGCTCGACCTGCACGCGGGTATTCATCTCCATGAAGTAGAAGTTTCCGTACTTGTCCAGCAGGAATTCGATGGTGCCGGCGTTGTAGTAACCGACGGCCTTCGCCGCGTTGACCGCGGCCTCGCCCATCTTGCGGCGAAGCTCCGGCGTCATGATGGGGCTTGGTGACGGGGATTCCTCCATCATCTTCTGGTTCCTGCGCTGGATGGAGCAGTCCCTCTCGCCAAGGTGGATCGTGTTGCCGTACTGGTCTGCCAGAATCTGAATTTCAACGTGGCGCGGGCCTTCGATGAACTTTTCGAGATACACGCCGTCGTTGCCGAAGAAGGACAGCGCCTCCTGCTGAGCCGCGATGACCGCGCCTTCAAGCTCACCCGCTTCCCGGACCAGCCGGATACCGCGTCCGCCGCCGCCGGCGCTCGCCTTGACCAGCACCGGATAGCCGAGCTCGTCCGCAATGCGCACGGCTTCGGCCGTGCTGGTGATGACGCCGTCCGAGCCCGGCACAACCGGGACGCCGGCGTTCTTCATCGTCGACTTCGCGTTGGCCTTGTCCCCCATCAGGTCGATGGATTTCGGGTCCGGGCCGATGAATTTGACGCCGCAGCGTTCGCACATCCGCGCAAATTGTGAGTTCTCCGACAGGAAGCCGAAGCCCGGATGGACCGCGTCCGCGCCGCTGGTCTGGCAGGCAGCCAGGATGGCACGCATATTGAGATAGCTTTCGCGCGAAGAAGCCGGGCCGATGCAGATGGTCTCATCCGCGATCTGCGCGTGCAGCGCGTCACGGTCCGCTTCGGAGCAGACGGCGACGGTGCGCACGCCCAGCTCCCGGCAGGCCCGGATGATGCGCACGGCGATCTCGCCGCGGTTCGCTATCAATACCTTGTTAAAGATAAGTATCACCCTCTCTGATATGATGGCTCGATGGATGATTCGCCGCACGCCGGATATTCCTCCACGCACAGCGACAGTATTCGCCTATTCGGTGCGTTCGGCAACGACAAACGAAAGCTCCGCTGTCACGGCCTTTTTGCCGTCCACACTCGCCGTCGCCTTCGCGACGCTGATCGGGCCTCTCTGCTTGACCATCTCGATCTCCAGCCGGATGGTTTCGCCCGGCAGGATCTGGCGGCGGAATTTCGCCTTTTCAATGCCCGCGAACATGCCGATCTTGCCCTTGTTCTCCGGCAGGCAGAGCGCGCACACCGCGCCGGTCTGCGCGAGCATCTCGAGCGTCAGCACGCCCGGCTGCACCGGCATGCCCGGAAAATGACCTTTAAACCAGAATTCATCCTCTTTCAGATGCTTGTTCGCGACCGCGCGCACGCCCGGCTCCAGCTCGATGACCTCATCGATCAGCATAAACGGGTCGCGGTGCGGGATGATCTCCTCGATCTGCTGCTTATTCATAATTGCCATCGTTCCCAACTCCTCACCCATTATTCCATATACATGATGACCTGGCCGTATTCGACCGGGGAATTGTTTTCAACACAGATTTTGCTGATCACGCCGTCCGCTTCGCTGATGACCTCGTTCATCAGCTTCATCGATTCGATGATGAACAGCACGTCGCCCTTCCTGACCTGCTGGCCAACCTTGACAAACGGCGGCTTATCCGGGCTCGGCGCCTCATAGAAGGTTCCGACAATCGGGGATTTGACCGGCTTTCCGGATTCCTCCTTCTCCTGCTTCGGCTGGGTTTCCGCGGCCGGCTCGCAGGGAGCTGCGGCGACGGTCTGCACAGCGCCGATTTCGACGACCCGCGGCCGCTTCGCTTTGATGGTCAGGCTCATATCCTGATCCTTGATCTGCACGCTGTCCAGTTCTGTCTGTGCGAGCTTATCCATCAGCGTCATGATTTCTTCCACACTATACATCGGGTACACACCTCTCTTCAAAACTGTATGGTTCCCTTTTTCTGTCCCTAATCCTGATATTTCTTAAAGCACAGCGCCGCGTTGTGTCCGCCGAAGCCAAGCGAGTTGGAGAGCGCGACATCCACGGTCTGTTTTCTTGCGCCTTCGGTCACATAGTCGAGGTCACATTCCTCGTCCCTGACACGGAAGTTTGCGGTCGGCGGAACGATGTCGTCGCGCACCGCAAGCGCGCAGATGATCGATTCCACCGCGCCCGCCGCGCCCAGCAGATGGCCGGTCATCGATTTGGTCGAGCTCATGGCGATCTTATTCGCCGCGTCGCCGAAAAGCTCCTTGACCGCCATCGTCTCGGTCCTGTCGTTCGGGCCGGTCGAGGTGCCGTGCGCGTTGATGTAGTCGACCTCGCCGGTGGAAACGCCCGCTTCCCGCAGCGCGAATTCCATCGCCTTGCGCGGGCCTTCTCCGGTTGGGTCCGGGCTGGTGATGTGGTAGGCGTCGCCGGTTTCGCCGCAGCCGACGATTTCGGCATAGATCTTCGCGCCGCGCGCCTTTGCGTGCTCAAGCTCCTCGAGGACCAGCATCGCGCCGCCCTCACCCATGACGAAGCCGCAGCGTTCCTTGTCAAACGGGATGGATGCGCGGTCCGGGTCGGTCGACTTGCACAGCGCCCCCATGTTGACAAATCCGGCCAGCGCAAACTTGGTGATGGTCGCTTCGGAGCCGCCGGACACACATGCGTCCAGATAATCATATTTGATCTGGCGGTAGGCTTCGCCGATCGCATGCGCGCTCGATGCGCAGGCCGTGACTGCCGTGAAGTTCGTGCCCTTGAAGCCGTACTGGATCGAGATGTTGCCGGCGCCCATATTCGAGATCATCATCGGGATGAACAGCGCGCTCAGGCGCTTCCAGCCCTTTTCCATATATTTGGTGTGCTCGTTCTCGATGGTTGTGAGTCCGCCGATGCCGCTTCCGGTGATGACGCCGACCCGGTACGGATCCAAGTCCTTAAAGTCGGTGCCGCAGTCCGCCATCGCGTCCTGTGCCGCAGCCACCGCGAACTGGCAGTAACGGTCCATTCTTCTCGCTTCCCGCTTGCCCAGACGGTCAACCGGGTCAAAATCTTTGACCTCCGCCGCCAGCTTCACATCGAACTCCGATGTATCAAACGCTTCGATTTCACGAATGCCATGTTTTCCTTCCTGGATGTTGCTCCAAAACTTCTCCACCGTCGAACCGACCGGTGTGACAAGCCCCATTCCGGTGATGACAACCCTTCTCATAAAACGCTCCTTCCGCTATCCTGTTTCTTCTCCATATTCCTGGCCGCACCAACCAAGCATCCGCTCTTTTGATGCGGTTTCTTCTATTTCTAATTTGATGAACCGGGAATGACCATGTATTCAACCGCGCATCCAATGAATCATGCGTCCCATACGGGCTAACAATCCCCGCAAACAGGACGCCTTATCTTAGATGCTGTTTCCGCCGTTACATTCTCAGCGCGCCGTCGATTGCGATGACCTGTCCGGACACATAGGAAGCGTCCTGCGAAGCTAAGAACGACACGACCGACGCGACCTCCTCCGGCCTGCCGTAGCGGCCCAGAGAAATCTGGCCCTTGATCTGCTCCTTGACCTTCTCCGGGAGCACATCGGTCATCGGGGTTTCGATAAAGCCCGGCGCAACCGCGTTGACCGTGATGTTTCTCGCTCCAAGCTCCTTCGCGGCGGTCTTGGTCATGCCGATGACGCCCGCCTTCGAAGCCGAATAGTTGAACTGTCCCGCGTTGCCGTAAAGGCCGGCTACCGAGGAGATGTTGATAATCCGTCCGCCCTTCTTCTGGCGGATGAGCAGCGCGCTCACATGGCGAGTGATGTTGAACACGCCCTTCAAATTGACGTCGATGACCATACCGAACTGCTCCTCGCTCATTCTGGCGAGCAGACCGTCCTTCGTGATGCCCGCATTGTTGACCAGCACATCGAGACTTTCGAACCGTGCGGCAATCTTTTTAACCATCTCTCCACAGGCCTCGAAATCCGTGACATCACAGACGAAGCAGTCGGCGTCCACGCCGAACTCCCGGCACTGCGCCGCGATCTGTTTGCCGCCGTTTTCCAGTTCCGCTTCGGAACGGCAGTTGACCGCAATATTGAATCCATCCTTTGCAAGCCGCAGCGCAATGGATGCGCCGATGCCCTGTGAGGAACCTGTAATCAATGCTGTTTTCGCCAAAATGAACAACTCCTTTTATGTTATGGCAGATTGTTTATCAAACAAACACCATATGTAAGTCCCATTACCGTTTGATCATCATATATTAAGCCCGATTGTCAGGCAAATGTCGCATACGGGAACGAATATCACCCAAACACCGTATGTAAAACCGGTTGCCAAGCAAATGCCGCATGCTGGACCGATTGCCACTCAATCGCCATATAAATGACTGACTGTCATTTCCCCATATGTAAGATTGTTTACCACTCAAACACCGCCGCACCGTAGGTGAGTCCCGCTCCGAAGCCGACCACCGCGACCAGGTCGCCGCGCTGCAGAAGCCCCCTGCGGTTGACCTCATCCACACAGATCGGGATGCTTGCGCTGGAGGTGTTGCCGAACCGCTCGACGTTCAGGTACATCTTATCCATCGGTACGCCGAGCCGCTCGCAGGCCGTCTTGACAATGCGGATATTGGCCTGATGCGGGATGATGTATTTGAGCTCCTCCACCGCGACGCCGCATTTTTTGCACGCCTCTTCGACGGCCAGCGGCAGGACACGGGTGGCAAACTTGTAGACCTCTTTGCCGTTCATGTAGAGATATTCGTTGTCGTGCTCTTCAAACCCGTCGAATTCGTTGGCCTTCTGCTTTTCCTGGAATGGGTTTCCTTTATCCACATGGCGGGCGAACAGCACCTTCGTGCCGGTCGCGTCGGTCCGCAGATAGGAGGCGAACCGTTTCTTCTCCTCGGATGCGGAAATCACCGCCGCGCCCGCGCCGTCGCCGAACAGTACGCAGGTCGAACGGTCGGTGTAGTCGGTGATGCGCGAAAGCTTTTCCGGACTCACGATCAGCACGTTTCGGTATTCGCCGCTTGTAAGGTACATCCGCGCCATGTCCAGTGCGTAGACAAAGCCGGTGCAGGCGGCGTTGATGTCGATGCAGACCGCGTTGACCGCTTCGATGTGCTGCGCGATCATACAGGAGGCTCCCGGTGTTGAAAAGTCCGACGTCACGGAGGTGCTCAGCACCAGATCAAGCTCCGAAGCCGGAATCCTGGCGTCCTCCAAAGCCGCCTTCGCCGCCTTGACGCCCATCTGCCAGACCGGCTCGCAGGCGATGTGCCGCTGTTTGATGCCGGTGCGGGAGACAATCCACTCATCCGACGTGTCCACGATCTTCATAAAATCCTCATTCGTTGCAAGCTTCGGCGGCAAATAGCTTCCGGTTCCCCTGATGCAGATACCCTCCATAAACCTGTCCCCTCCTCTGTTCTTTCCAGATTATATCGTCCCTAAATCAGATATCTTTCCAATGTTATACGAAAGAAGTGACGAAACTATGTTACATTCGGTAAAATAGGAATTAATTTTTCGGTTATTTCATGGTTTCCTAAGAAAATGGGCGTATACTAGAGCATGTCCGGCCGACACACTCGTCAAAAAAATAACACACCGGCCGCGTAACCACCAGTGATCCAAAACGGGTCCTATCAGCATACCCATATAAAGTATATGATATGGGTTGTACATTTTTTTGTCAATTAATTTTTTGTGAACAATTTGGAGGACAGTCTATGAAAAAGATCGCCTTTTTATTCAGCGGACAGGGTTCCCAGTATACCGGCATGGGCAGGGAATTCTACGACGCTTTCGAAAGCTGCCGGGAAATCTATGAGCTGGCAAGCGATGTGCTGGGCTTCGATGTGGCCAAAACCGCGTTTGAAGCGCCGGCCGAAGAGCTTGCGCAGACGAAAATCTCACAGCCGCTGATCTACACTACCTCTCTCTGCTGCCTGGAGGCCGCGAAAAGCATCCTACCCGCGCCCGCTGCCGTCGCCGGCCATTCGCTGGGCGAATACGCGGCGCTGACCGCCGCCGGTCTCTTCGACCATGAGAACGGCATGAAGGCCATCAAGGAACGCGCCGCCTGCATGCAGGCCTGCGCCGAAGCGCATCCGGGGGCCATGTACGCGGTCATCGGCGCGGATGCCGATACGATTCAATCGGTCTGTGACGCGCAGGAGGGCTATGTGCAGCCGGTCAACTACAACAGCCTGGCGCAGACGGTCATTGCCGGTGAGGCTGAAGCCGCAGCGAATGCCGCAGGACAGCTGAAGGAGCAGGGCGCAAAGGTCATCCAGCTTGCGGTCAGCGCGGCCTTCCACTCCGCACTGATGCAGCCGGCAGCGGATACGTTCTATCAGAAGCTTGACGGCATCCGGTTCGGCAGCCTGGAGCTTCCGTTCTATTCGAACATCTCCGGCAAACGGGAAGCGGAGATTGAAAAACCGAAGGAATATCTGACACGCCACATTGTTTCGCCGGTCCGCTTTACCGACGAGCTGCAGCGGATGGCGGCCGACGGCATCGACACCTTCATCGAGCTTGGGCCGAACAAGGTGCTGACCGGCCTGGTCAAAAAGACGCTCAAGGGTGTCAAAGCGCTGAACATCGAGAACCAAAAGACGCTCGAAAAAGCGGCAGAGGCGCTCAGCGAATAGGGAAGCAAAAGGTGTGCCGCATCAAAACGCAGGAATTCATGATCGGCCTGATGTATACCTGCAGCTTGACGGCGGAGCGATCAACACCTTTATGATAAGGAAGGCGGTTACATGAGACAATTTGCAATTACCGGATATCCGCTGGTTCACAGCATGTCCGCGCCGATACATGAACGGCTGTTTGCGCTGTCCGGCAGGAAGGGCGTTTATCAGGTTCTCGAAATTCCATCCGGGGAGCTTGACCAGCGCATCGCGCAGCTCAAGGCCTTGTGCGGATTTAATGTTACAATTCCACATAAGTGCGCGATTATTCCCCATTTGAGCCGTTTGGACGAAAAAGCAAAGCTCTACGGCGCGGTCAATGTCGTCCACCACGACGCGCAGGGATGGACCGGCTACAACACCGATGTGGACGGCTTTACGCGCAGCATTGTGGAAAACGGCATTCCGCTCGATTCACGCATCTGCGTGATGGGCGCGGGCGGCGCGGGTCGCATGGCCTGCATCGAGCTTGCGCTGCAGGGAGCCGGCCTCACGATAGCGGTGCGCGACCGGGAATCCAGCATACAGGAAGCTGATAAGCTCAAAGGCTACATCCTTTCCCTCAAGCCGGATGCGTCCGTGCGCGTGACCACGCTCGGCGGCATCGACGGCGTGTACGACCTGCTGGTTAACACGACGCCGGTCGGCATGTATCCGAAGGTCGACGCTTCCCCTGTGGACGCGTCCATCCTAAAAAACTGCGGCGCGGTCTTCGACATCGTTTACAACCCGTCCGTCACCCTGCTGATGCGGCAGGCGCAGGAAGCCGGCTGCAAGGTGATCGGCGGCATGAGCATGCTGGTCTGGCAGGCAGTCGCCGCGCATGAAATCTGGGACGGCGTGCGGTATCGGACCGGGGATATCAACAGCTTGATTGAAGAGATGATAAAAGAGCTGCACGCACGGTATGCGTGACGCATCGGCGAATCCTCTGCCGTGACGGCGTTAAAACGAAGATACATAAAACGAATAAATAACAGAACAGGAATGGCGATAACTATGAACAATCTGATTCTCTGCGGCTTCATGGGCTGTGGAAAGTCCGCGGTCGGCAGGGCGCTGGCGAAGAAACTGCAGGTCACCTTCATCGATATGGATCACTACATCGAACACAAATCCGCGCTGTCCATCCCGGTCATCTTTGACCGTTTGGGAGAGGGCGGATTCCGGGATATCGAACATCAGGTCTGCCGGGAGCTCAGCGGCCTCCGGGACTGTGTCATCGCAACCGGCGGAGGCGCTATGAACTACAACCGGAACGTACAGGCCTTGAAAGAACGGAACAACACCATCATCTTTCTGAACTGTCCGTTTATGGTCTGCTTTGAACGCATCAAGCATTCGGCGCGGCCGCTGGTTGCGCGGAACTCCAAAGAACAGCTTCTGCAGATCTACCGGGAACGGATGAAAAACTATCGAAGCTGCTGTGACATCGAGGTGGACAGCTCCGGCGATATCTCTCAGATTGTACAGCGTATCACAGGAAAACTGCATCTATAAAGTGAACCGCCGGGATTCTTTGATCCCGGCGGTTTATTTTTTCCTTTGCTGGGGCATCGTTGTATTTATCTGTAGACAGAAGGCCGCTTACACGGAGACCTATGATACACAATAGATCGTGCCCCATCCTCTTACAGCATTTCGATGACCGCATGTTTGATGCTTTTCGGCATCGATGTGTCCGAAAATCTGGCATAAACCTTTTCACAGGGACATACACATGTACAAAGAAACGGAAAGGTGTGAGCTTTGTGCAGGAAGAAAGAAAAGTGATTAAACAGCCGCATAATGTCATTATGGAGGACCGCAAGATTGTCACCGTATCCGGCGTGGCGGATATCGACAGCTTTGATGAACAGACCGTCATCCTCTATACCGATATGGGAGAACTGACGATCAAAGGATACAATCTGCATATCAACAAACTGAATGTTGATACCGGCGAGCTTTCAGTGGAAGGAGAAATCTATTCTCTGGTCTATGCCGATGAACAGCCGTCCAAAGGCGGATTCCTGTCCAAACTGTTTAAATAACCGCGGACCGGCGGAAGATACGCGCTTAAAAGCTGTCTTCGTAATAGCAGTATTATGAAGACGGCTTTTATCTTCCGGTCTTCTGAAGCCATGCAAAACCTCAACGATCCGGCTGGAAGGTTTTCCTCTGCCCCTATAAAGCCGGTAAAAAAGGATGGGATGAACACATTGGAACTGCAGGTATCGGCTCAAACGCTGTTGTTTTTACAATCATGTCTTCTGGGCGCCGTTTTGGGTGTCATTTACGATGTGTTCCGCATCCTGCGGATCAGCTTTAAAAACGGCAGCATCCTGATTTTTCTGGAGGATGCGCTTTTTTTCATCATCTGCGCGGTGCTGACCTTCTGCTTCATGCTGATGAGCAACGACGGGCAGATTCGTTTCTTCATCCTGCTCGGTGAAGTGATCGGATTTATCCTCTACTACTTTACCATCGGCGCTCTGGTCATGAAGATCTCGAAACTGATCATCAACTTTATCCGCCGCCTGTTTCTGCTGTTATACAAAATATTTATTCGCCCGTTTGTGATCTTCTTTCGATTCCTGTTTCGAAAAATATCTCCCGTATTTAAAAAAATATCAGGAAACTGCAAAAAAATTGAGAAGAAAGCGAAATTTAGCTTGAAAGAGCGGCGCATTGTGTTGTATAATCTAATCAACAGAAAGAAAAAGCGGGGAGATGCGCCTGATGACGCTTCCCATGCTGACAGTGAAGTGTAAGAAGCGGTTATTTATCGGTTCTTTAGGGGCTTAACATTGCCAATTAAAAAGAGAGGCCGTCTAAAAAACAATGAATAGAAGAAAAACAAAACGAAGAATTCCCATCTTCAAGATTGTTATGTGTATACTTTCGCTGTCCATGGTCATTACTTTGATACAACTGCAGATTGAGATCAGCGCCCGAAAACAGGAATTAACGGAGATCGACAAAAAGATCAGCGACCAGGATCAGCAGAACAAGGAACTGAAAAGCCTTCTTGCCCTGGGCAATGATAAGGCCTATATCGAGCGGTTTGCGCGCGACCGGCTGGGTTTTGCCTATCCGGATGAACGTGTTTACATCGATATGGCGGGAAGCTGATGGTTTTCACGAAGGACAACAGGAAGAAACGGCGTTCCCCATTTATCGGTTCCCATTTTTATGTCTAAATCGGTCAATGCCGGTATTATTTTAAGGAGGACTTTTTTAAAGTATGCAGCTTGAAGTTGGAAAGATCGTAGAAGGTAAAGTCACAGGTATCACAAAATTCGGTGCGTTTGTGGAGTTGGGAGACGGCGTGACCGGTATGGTACATATTTCTGAGGTTTCAAACGAATACGTTAAAGAGATCAAGGATCATCTGCAGGAAAACCAGATGGTCAAGGTCAAAATTCTGAGCGTATCCGACGACGGCAAGGTGAGTTTGTCGATTAAACGGGCGCTCGATGATCAGCGTCCGCCGATGAAGCGGCGCGGCGCACCGCCGAGAAACGGCGGCAATTTTGGCCGCGGCAACCGGCGCAGCAACGAACCATTGACGTTTGAAGATATGCTTTCCAAGTTTAAGCAGACCAGCGACGAAAAGATGGGTGATTTAAAACGCTCGATGGATTCCCGCCGCGGCGGGAACGGCGGCCGACGTTCAGGCTCCAAATAATATCCTGTCATACAACATAACCGAAAGGGATAAGCAGGCGGCTTATCCCTTTTTTATATGAGAAAATCCGGCCTGATTGTTGGGCCGGATTTTCTCATGATAATTCTGGGTCTTCTGTTTCCTCCCGGGACAGGGCACCGCCAAAGTCGTAGAACAGCTTCCTGATCGCAATGTTCGCGCCGGCCACAAACCGCGTATTTTCGCGGATCGAGCTTGCCATGATCAAATCGGTCGCATCTGTCTGCAGATAGTTCGAAACCATGCTGACGATGTAATGCAGATGCAGCTCGGTCTGCAGGTAGGTTCCATACAGAATGACTCTCTGCGGATTGTTGACGACAATGATGTTGGCAATCAGCAGGCTGATTTTCCGGCAGACCTCCAGCAGGAGCTGTGAAACCGCGTCGTCCCCATAATGGGAGGCCTCCATAATTTTATCGATGGTGATCCGTTCGATATAACCGTCGGTGATTTCATACAATGCCGGCGTTTTCTCCCTGGAATAAATCAAACTGGCAGCTGCCACAATATTGGAGCCCTGTGCGAAGGTATTGATGCATCCTGTCCTTCCGCAGACGCATTGCATCCCGTTCGGATCAACGATAAAGTGTCCGTATCTGGTGGGATCGGCCTGATATACGGTGTTGTTGATCAAGCTGATCCCCTGGATACCCTCCATATAACTCAGGAAAAAGGCATTGCCGCAGTCCTGATACCGTTCCCGAAACAGATCGATTTCGGCGTTGATCAATGCCGTCATGCTGTTTTCAGCAACCGCCGGCAGACCAAAAATCTTCTCAACAAGTGGTTCCACCAGATATTGTTCCGGAATGGAGGATTCCATCGCCACGCCGACGCCGATAACCTGATCCAGCCGCACCGATGTGTGGTCCAACAGGCTGAAAGCCGCATCTTTTATTTCCTGCGCTTTCTGAATGATGTTGCTGTTATATGGGTTCGCGATGCTGACCTCCCCGACCACATCCCCTTTGAGGTTGCAGAGTCCAATGTTGGCAACCTTTCGATCAAGGTACAGGCCGAATACATACCGGTAGTCGTACGCAATGTCGATCAGTACCTTTTTGCGGCCCCGGGTAATCTTTGTTGTGTTCACTTCGTTGCCGCGCTCATACACAATGCCTTCCTCGATCAGATTTGTCACAATGATGGTCACAGCGGCGGGCGTAAGCATCAGCCTCTCTGCGATATCCTTGCGGGACATCGGCCCATTGTGCTTGAGCAGCTCCAATATCTTTTGTCGGTTCCTTTTTTTGATGTCCAAAATACTGATGCCAGGTATTTGACTGTTCAATCGTAACGTCCCCATTCTTCATTCTTTAAAATTGCCTAAAACTGCAAGGTAGGATTTCTGTTTCATTTACCTTCTTTCTTCTTGGTAGAAAAATCCGGAATATTTTGTATGATTATTCATAGACATATCCGGAAATGTTGTTATAATCCCTAACTTTTATTATACTATAGCACAACAAATCTACAGTTTTCAATATATACAACCAAATAAAATAAAAAAAATATCTATGAAACATTCATAATTGTTCATTTGTGCATCTTTTTCCATTTTACACAGGTTTCTTCACCTATCATACTACTTTTTTTCTGGCAATCGTAAAAACTGCATACATCAGGAAATATTTTAAAATATTACATCCGATGCGGCACGGTGTGCCTTGACAACTGCAGCATATGGCGTTAGAGTATAAGAGGTATGCTTTTCTTAGAAAAAAATAACCATCCATCACAAACCATACAGAAAGATGGATGTCATGGGAGGGACATATGGAAATAACGAATAAAAATATCGACGGCGGGAACACATTCGACTGGGGCCGTACCTCTAAGGAATATGCCAAGTACAGGGACATCTATCCCGATGCGTTCTACGAACGGATTCTAGCAAGAAATCTTTGCGTAAAGGGGCAGAAGGTACTGGATTTGGGAACCGGAACCGGCGTTCTTCCACGAAATATGTATCGGTACGGCGCGGAATGGACCGGCGCGGATATCTCTGAAAATCAGATTGCGGAGGCCGAAAGGCTGTCCAAAGAGCATGGGATGCATATCAAATATATGGCTTCACCGACAGAGGACATTCATTTCCCACCTGCGACATTTGATGTCATCACCGCCTGCCAATGCTTCTGGTACTTCGATCATCAAAAGGTGGCGCCGATGCTTGCCGGTATGCTGAAAAAAGACGGCCGTCTTCTGATTCTGTACATGGCATGGCTTCCCTTCCAGGATGAAATTGCCCGGTCAAGTGAAGAACTGGTGTTAAAATATAACCCGGCGTGGAGCGGCGCAGGTGAAACCAAACATCCCATTCATATTCCGGACTGCGTGTATGAATACTTTGATCCGGTATTCCATGAAGAGTATGATATCATGATTGAGTTCACCAGAGAAACTTGGCACGGACGCATGAAAGCCTGCAGAGGTGTGGGCGCATCTTTGCCGGCGGAAAAGCTCGCAAGCTGGGAAACGGAGCACACAAAACTGCTGGAAGAAACCGCGCCGGACAGTTTTGAGGTGCGGCACTATGCGGCATTGGCAGAATTAAAAGTAAAAAGATGAATCCTGTCGTCTCCGGTTTAAACGGCTTCATCAGGTATGCAGCGAAAAATTCAGCATATGCTTTACAGCGCACGATCCAGTATATTTGTTTGCCGTCCGTTTTATGGATGGCTGAGCTTCTTTATCGCCGGCTCGTTTCACTCAGTGCACAAAGAGAAAATCGGTTGGGGTATCTCCCACCGCAGAGCCGAGTCTCCAGCAAAAAATAACGGCTGCCAACTGAAAAACAGTTGACAGCCGTCTATTTTTATCGGAAATCTCCGATTAGTCGCTGATATACGGAAGAAGAGCCAGATGTCTTGCTCTCTTGATCGCGACAGTCAGCTGACGCTGATGACGGGCACAGGTGCCGGTCACTCTGCGCGGTACAATCTTAGCCCTTTCAGATAAATACCTTCTGAGCTTCGGCACGTCCTTGTAGTTGATCTCCTCTACCTTGTCAACACAGAACGCACAGACCTTTTTACGGCCTTTTCTGTTACCACGGTTTGGTCTATCCATTATGAGAAACCTCCTTCATTCAAAAATTCAAAACTTGATGGATTAGAACGGAAGATCGTCATCCATGTCGATTTCCTTGAAATCGTCCACATCACCGTTCGCATAGGTGACCGGCGCGCTGGCTGCAGGCTGTGCTCCAGCGGATGCAGGCGGCTCGGTCGGGAACGGAATGGAAGAAGAATTGCCTGCCGAAGCGCTTTTGCTCTCGACAAAGGACACATTGTCCACAACCACTTCAACCGCTTTGCGATTGTTTCCGTTCTTATCCTGATACATGCGGGTTTCAATCCGGCCCTCAATGCCGATCGCGTTTCCCTTATGGAAATAACGGGAAACAAATTCGGCCTGATTGCGCCATGCGACGCAGTCGATAAAATCGGTCGGCCGCTGTCCGTCCTTCGAAACGTAGGAACGGTTGCAGGCGACGGTAAACGACAGGACAGCAGTGTTGCTCGGGGTGTAACGCAATTCGGGTTCGGCGACCAGCCGGCCGACGATAACTGCTCTGTTAATCATGCTATCTCCCCCAAACTTACTTTTTGACGATCAGAGAACGCAGGATGTTGTCGTTGATCTTATACCTGCGGTCAAGCTCCGCCGGAAATTCCGGTGTGCAGGTAAAATCGATCAGGACATAGTAACCCTCGGTCTCGTCGTTGATCTCATAAGCAAGTCTTCTCTTGCCCCATTCATCGACATTGTCTACGGTACCCTCATGTCTGGTGATCAGGTTTTTGAATTTTTCAATCAGAGCTGCAATACCCTCTTCGCCAAGCTGGGTATTGATGATCATAACAGTCTCATAGCTTTCAAGAATTTTAGCCATTTTTAAACACCTCCTTATGGACTTTAGACCCTGCATCATTGTGCAGGGTAAGGAATGTTGTCTGAGCTTAAAACAACAGATTAATTATACCATAAATCCACATAAAGTCAAGAAAAATCTCCTCATATAAGCCAAAACCCATGGCTTCACGGTATTATGATTAACCGCAGCCGGGCAGTTTGTTTTCTGAAAAGGTACGACGTCCTGCCAGCATTTATTTCAAAAAGATATGCCTTCGAAAGGGATTGCATTTTGAAAAGATTCGGCGTCCAGACACATGGTATGCTAAAAAGATGCGGCATACAAGACGGCTTCCTGGCTGTGATTTCTGGCGCGCGGAGCTTGTTTCCCAGGTATTTTTCATACAAATTGTCCGATGCCGCCCGGCCGCAGACATCCTCACCAGGCAGACTCCATATAAATAGATAGAACGGCGAGCAGTAGGATCAAACTGCCCGCCGTTCCACCTTTGTTTGACCGATTCGTCAAAGGGGAGTGTATCATCATATCAATAAGTAAGAAGAAGTCGATGCAGGGAGCGAAAAGGCACCACCAGTCTGGAACTGACGGCGCCTTTGCTTCTCCTACAGAATACACCTTTTTTGATGTTTTGTCAATGGTTCTGCCGAAAAAACCGCCTTTTTATTCAAACGGGTACCGCAGCCCCCACTGATCCCGGATCGAATCAAGCAGTTCCATGATTTCCAGGGTTGTGCTGTGCGGCATGATTTCGCTTTCGAGTTTGCCCTCCCGGATGCAGTCCATCGCGCAGGCCGCCTCATATTCATATCCGTTGCAGGAAAATGGCAGCTTATAGGTCGTCTCTTTGTTATCCGCATAGGTCTTGACCGTAAAGCTTTCCGGGCACCAGTCCTGCGGTACCATGATCTGTCCCTTGGTACCGTAAATGTATGCGGTATTTGAACCCTCAGTGTCGATCGCCGCAACCAGCGAAGCAAATTTGCCGTCTTCATAAAACAGGTTGATGCAGTCGCGCTCATCCACGCCGGTCTCCCCCATCACCGCATGGGTGACAACCTTCTGCGGACGGCTGCCGAATACAAGGCTTGCCATCGTAATCGGATAGATACCGACATCCAGCAGCGCGCCGCCGGCCAGGTTCGGGTTGAGAAGCCGGAATTCCTTATCGCGGTTCAGCAGGAAACACAGCTCCGCCTTGAGCATATGCACATCCCCGATCACGCCGTCCCGGATGGTCTTCACCAATGCGTTCGCCGCCGGCTGGAACCGCGTCCAGAGCGCTTCCATCAAAAACAGCTTCTTTTCGCGTGCAAGCTCTATGACCTCCTCGGCCTGCTTTTTGTTCACACAGAACGCCTTTTCATTCAGCACATGCTTGCCGTTCTCCAGGCAGAGCTTGACATTTGCGTAATGTTCGGAATGCGGCGTCGCAATGTAGATGATGTCGATATCGGGATCCGCGGCCAGTTCCTCATAGGAACCGTAGGCGCGCGGAATCTGAAACTGCTGTGCGAACCGCTGTGCTTTTTCCAGGGTTCTGGAACCGACGGCAGCCAGATTTGCATCCTCTAAAAAATTGAGCGCCGTGGCCATCTTATCGGCAATCCATCCGGTGCCGATGATGCCCCAATTTATCGTTTTTGCCATTGTTTTGTACCTCCTTTATGCTGTACATTTATTTTCTCTATTGTATCAGAGTTTGCCGCAAATTACAATCCATTGAAATGCCGTCCACCGGGTTTTCCGTATCCCGCATTTCTATGATCAGATACAGGAAAGCAGGGCCGCCGAAATTCGGAGGCCCTGCTGTTGGGACATAGAACCGGCGTTATGATCTTCTGCCCGATGCGGACAGTCGTTCCAGCAGCGAAACAATGCGGCCGGAAAATTTCATCACGATCAGAAACAGCACCAGCAGCACAGCGGCGACAATCACCGCCAGTTCGATATTGCCGCCTGCCAGATTGTTGCCGATAAAGGTGCTGGACAGGATGGACGGTACGCTGGCGCATACGATCACACCGATAAACCGTTCATAAGTGATTTTGGTGCGCGCGCACAGGTAAGGGATGATGCCGTTTGGGACGATTGGAATCAGATACACGATAAACAGGATCAGGGTCAAATGCCGTTCGTTCTGCAGAAATCTGACCCGGTCGATGCGCTTCTCGCTGAACAGCATCGGTACAATCCGCTGCCCATACCGCTGCGCAAGCTTGAAAACGATGCTGTTTCCAAGAAAGGTGCCGACCATGCAGACCAGAAGGCCGCCCAGCCATCCATAGGTGACGCCGGCGAGAAGCGGGACGGTCGGAGCCGGGATCACAATGCTGAGGATGGCCAGCACCTGCAGCAGAATGGTCGCCAGGATGCCGCGCCATCCAAAGGATCGTATGTAGACCTGTGCCGCAGCCTGATCCCCGGTTTTTATGAGTTCGGCAATGACGGAAAAGGTCGGCGCAATGAGAAGATACAGGATAAGCAGGATTGCCGCCAGCAAAACTGCCGCGCAGAGCGTACGGATCAGGATCTGTTTGATGGTTCGTTTCATTTCGGCAAAGCTCCAACTTTTACGGATTCTGTGTAAAAATTAATGTCAAGCACAGGTGTATTTTGTGTCTGCTCTTATTATAAATGATGGAACTGTATTTTTCGATCGAAACGCGTTGTCAGTTTTCAGGGATATTCGCTGTTGTTTTCTGTTGACTCCTGCAATCTGATGGGATTGGCGCTCCCGTTCTGGTGAAATGGGCTTCGGCAGCGGTTTTCAGCAGAACGCATCCATGATTCCCATTGGCCTTTGCATCTAGAAAAGCTGCTTGACGCCGATTGCCACCAGCGCCAGCCCCGCGATAACCGACGCCTTCCGGCCAAGATTGAAGCGTGAAAACACGCCGGACAGATAGTTGCCGGCCAGCAGCGCCAAAAAGCTGATGACAGCGGACAGGATGCCGATCAGAAACGCATTGAGTCCCGCAAGCCCTCCGCCAAGGCTTCCGCCTACGTTATTTAAGGAAAGTGCAACACCCAGCAGCGTCGCCTCTTTAAAATCGATGTGATTTGAATGGTCCGCGTCCGCAAGCTCGCACTCCTGCGCAATATGCAGCGGATTGGTGTGCTTTTTATTCTTCTTTTCCCGCTTTGGAAGGTACTCCGACAGGATCATCCAGATGCCGATGGCGCACAGGAACACCATGCTGATGATATTGGCGATGGTCGCATTCATGTAATTGCCGATAAAGCCGCCGCATTCAGCAAACAGGAATGAGATGGCAAAGGTAATGACCGAAATCCACAGATTTTTTCCGATGCTGATTCGGATGCCTTTTAAACTATACGCTATTCTTACGCCGATATTATCCAGATTATTCACCAAAGCAAACACAATACAGTACAAAAAATCACTCATGACAGCTTTCACCTCTCCCTACTATATGAAAAGCAGAGAGTTGGTGTGAGGAAACATTGCGGATGCGATTGTCCCAAAATCGTGATCAAACGTCCGAAACGCGCGTGTTTTAACTTTCTGACAGAAAATGTTTTTCAGGCGGACTATCTGTTTCCCATCATCAAAATTCCAATGCAGAATAAGAGTCATTTTTTGCAGACTCTGAGGACATACCAATCCAGCTCCTGTCATGTTATGCTATTGACAGACCCAGAAAAACGTAAATTGCTTTTGGATTTTATAGATTATTTGCTGTCTTCTCAGAAAAAGCAATCCACCTTATCGTGAATTTACCTTTGAAGCTGTTCCAGCACTCAGAAGAGAATTTCGTTTAACACGAAACTGGTGTTGTGTAACACTTCGTTAAATTTTGTTTGCCAAGTGACACTTGGCAAGGTGGCTGCTGTACCGCTGTGGCACAGCGGTCTCGCTTTGTTTGCCAAGGCACCTTGGCAATCTGGTCGTTACTCCGCTGTGGCACAGCGGTATCACTTTGTTTGCCAAGGCACCTTGGCAATCTGGTCGTTACTCCGCTGTTGCGTAGCGGCTTCACGCTGTTTGCCAAGAACCACTTGGCAAGGTGGTCGTTACTTCTTTGCGCGGCCAAAGAAGTAACCAAGAAAGGCCGTTCAAGGGGGCCATGCACTGTGCCGCTTAGGGCCAGATGGCCCCCTTGAAAATCCCCTATGATATCCCGCTTTCCGCTTCGGCCGCCTGCGGGCGGCGTTTTGTTTTTGGCTGGGTGGTTGGGCGTAGCTAGCAGCGGACGCTTTCCCGCTTACAGGTTACTCTCATAGTACCCCAATACTTTAGCTGGTTCGTTAACTGACATCGATTTTTGTGGATTTCGTCGGACATGAATAACACCACAAATCTTCGATCAAGCATCTTACAGGAAATCTACAGGGACTCAACTTTCTCCGACAGGCACGTCGGGCAACCACCCTGTTTATTTAGAGCACAAAACAAAACCTTTCTCGCACAGCATAGTATTGATTGCTCTGCTGATGGATTTGGAATCCAGAGCGAGCAGAGATATAGATATACTTGTCAATGCAATGGACGTCCGAACCCAGCGAACGCTGTGCTTCCTTGCCCTAAATATGATACGGACGGGCAGAGGGGGTTTCCAAAGGGGGAATGACGTCCATACTGACTGTACCGAAGCGGCATTCCCCCTTTGGCGGCCTTTCTTGGTTCTTCTTTGGCCGCGCAAAGAAGAACTTCCACCCTGCCAAGTGGTACTTGGTAAACAAAAGAAGACCGCTGCGCTGCAGCAATCAAAACACAAAAATCCCGCTGCAAACCCGACGCTTGCAGCGGGATTCTCATCCTCAGCCCTCCACGACTTCATAATGCGTGGAGGCTGTCTCTTTATTCGCATATTCGCTGACCTTCAGCACCTTGACCTTGATGGGCCTTGACCCGAGGTTGATTTCAATGATATCCCCCTCCTTGACGTCATAGGAGGCGCGGGCGGCCTTTCCGTTTACCGCGATCCTGCCCGCATCGCAGGCTTCGTTTGCGACGGTCCGGCGCTTGATGAGTCTGGTCACCTTCAGATATTTGTCCAATCGCATGGGATTCCTTCCTTTCCAAGCCGGTCAAAAAATAAAACCGGCGTCTTTTAGCAGACATCCGGTTCTATCAGGAAATATCTTATTTCGCAACTGCGTCTTTGAGTCCCTTGCCTGCTTTGAAGCCCGGTACCTTGCATGCCGGAACGATCATTTCTTCCTGGGTTCTCGGATTCTTGCAGGTTCTCTCTGCACGTTCTTTTACTTCGAAGGTTCCGAATCCAACCAGCGCGACCTTTTCGCCGGCTGCCAGGGAATCGGTGATGGATTCGAGGACCGCATTCAGCGCCTTTTCAGAATCCTTTTTGGAATAGTCCAGTTTTTCCGCTATTTTATTGACTAAATCTACCTTTGTCATTTTAAAACGCCTCCATTTTTTATATATTCAACAGGATTTGGGACCCTGTGAATTCACATCTTTATCTTTCCGTTTTCAGTTCCTTTTTGGCCTGCGCCCACAATGCATTCAGCTTGTCGAGCGAAGCCTGCTCCATATCGATGCCCTGTTCTTCTGCCAAACGCTCCACCGCGGCAAACCGCCTGATGAATTTATCACACGAGCATCCAAGCGCTTCCTCCGCGTCGGTCTTTAAAAACCGGCTGACGTTGACACAGGCAAACAACAGGTCGCCAAGCTCCTCTTTCTGGTTCTCCCGGTCTCCCGTTTCAATGGCCTGTTCCAGTTCCCGTACCTCGCTCTTGAGATCGCACAGCGCATCGCCGACACCCGGATAGTCAAACCCGGTTCTTGCGGCACGCTTCTGCACCTTTTCACTGCGCATCAGCGACGGGAACACCTTCGGCACGCTCAGCAGCGTATCGGTTGCGGATTCCTGGCCCTTCTCGACCTTCTTGATCGCATCCCAGTTTTTGAGCACCGTCTCGCTGTCATCCGCCTTCACATCCGCAAAGATGTGCGGATGGCGCAGAATCAGCTTCTGGCAGATGCCGTCACAGACATCGTCAAAATTGAAGGAACCGATCTCCTGTTCCATCTGTGCATGAAAGACCACCTGTAAAAGCACGTCGCCAAGCTCTTCTTTGAGATGTTCGGCGTCGTTTTGGTCGATCGCTTCCAGAACCTCGTAGGTTTCCTCCAGAAAATTGTTGCGGATGGTATGGTGGTCCTGCTTTTTGTCCCACGGACAGCCTCCCGGGCTGCGCAGCAGCGCCATGATGGTCCTGAGATCATCGATGCCGTACCGTTCCTTAAAAGTAAAGTTTTCTGCCATACGTCCTCACCAACAGTCCTTAAAAAGTAATCTTCCCGGAATGGGGCCTCATTATCCCAACCGCCCGCAGTTTTTCCCCATATATGGGGCTTTCGGCCCGCAAGCGGCAACACTACTTATATTACCCTATCAGTTTATATTTTTCAAGTGCTTTTGCAATTTTTTCGCCTTTTGGTAACATTATAACGTCATCTTTCACGATTCCCCGGATCAGGAACAAGACGAAAATATAGATTATTCCAGATAACGCAATCGCGCACAGGGTTGCAAGCTTCCCATCGATGATTCTCGCCAGAATATCATGCGAGACAAACGCTGTCACACCCATTATGGCCGCCGCAAATCCCGGCTTCAGAAACACGCCGGAGACGTTCAGCGAAACGTTTGTGGATCGCTTGAGAATCCACAGGCTCAGCAGGACGATCAGCACATAGCACAGGATGGTGCCGATCGGCGCGCCCTTGATGTTGACGGATGGGATGGAGATCAGCACCAGATTGGTCGCCAGCTTGAGTGACGCGCCCAGAATCATCAGCTTTACCGGGATGCCCGCGCGTCCCACCGCCTGCAGGATGCTGTTGACCGGCGTGGTGATCGCGACAAAGATGGCGCCGATGCCCATCATCTGCAGCAGCGGGGCCGCGATCATGCATTCATCCGGCCTCGCGGAATAAAGCAGCTCCAGAATCGGCTGCGCGAGCACCGACAGCCCGACGCCGGCCGGGATGGCGATCAGCGTCGTGATGCGCAGCACCGACTGGATGCTGTGCTGGATCTGCTTTTTATTGCGCAGCCCCCAGGCCGACGCGACGGCCGGCAGCGCGCTGATGCCGAATGAAACCGTGATGGCCGGCACCAGGTTGAAGATCGTGACCGCCGTTCCGTTATAGGAACCGTACAGGTAGTTCGGAATCTCTGACAGGTTCATGCCTTCGGGCAGAAACGCGCGGTACATCGACAAAATCACATCCGGTGCCTCCTGGATGGCGCTTTGCAGACGGTTCATAATCGTGACGACATCGATCAGCGAAGTGATGTTGATCACAACGGCGCCCAGACAGGCCGGCAGCGCGATCTTCACGATACTGCGCATCAGCACGCGGCGGCGCTGGGCAGGCGGGGACGCCGCCATCTGTTCCTTTGTGATGCCGTCCCCCTTCAGCCTGTGGCGCAGAATCAGGAACAGTGCGCCCATCATGGTGCTGAGCGCGACACCCGCTATGGCGCCTGCCGCCGCAAACGGCAGGATATGCGCCTTTGCGTCGTCCAGGCTGTTTACCAGGGTGCCGAACACCAGTCCGGTGGTCTCATACTGCTGCATGCCGAGCTGCATCAGGTAGGCCGCGCCGAAGATGCCGAAGCCGAGCTTCGCCACCGCCTCGACAATCTGCGACACCGCCGTCGGGTACATGTTGCGCAGCCCTTCATAGTAGCCGCGGTAGGAGGACATCATGCAGCCGAAGAAAACCGCCGGCGAGATCATCAGGATGCTCAGAAGCGCGTCTTGGTTGCCGACCAGCTTCGCAAAGAGCGGCGCGCCGAAAAACAGAAGCAGGAAGCCGCCAAGGCCCAGAATGAAAAACAGCGTGCAGGACAGCTTCATGATCCTGCGCACATCCCGGTACTGCCGGCGGGCCGCATGTTCGGCGACCAGCTTGGACACCGCGACCGGAAGCCCGGCGATCGACAGCGCGTAGATTGGATTGAATAAGGTGTACGCCGTCATGAAATAGCCCATTCCGGTGCCGCCGATCAGATTGGTCAATGGTATCTTGAACAGCGCCCCGATCAGCTTGACGACAATCGTAGCCGCCACCAGAATCAGCGCGCCATGCAGAAAGCTCTGCCCCGTTCGTTTAGACAATCACAACACTTCCCCATCTTTCATGGATTCATGTCCCCATTATATGACGAAAACTCTTGAAACATGCAGACGTGTCCCAAATGGATGTCGTGTCTGCGGGATTCCCTGCGTTTCCCTATTGCCGGAAACCTGCCGGGTATTGTTTCCGGTACAATACGCCTGTATCCTTCTATCCGAACGCCATCTGCGCATCCGCTCGGATCCCATCCGTACCTCCCATATCCGAATCTTACTGATGGATCTCCTATTAAAACAATATCTGTACATTCTCTATCCAAACCGTATCTGTGCATTCTTCTGCCCCTTCACGCGCTCATTGCCGGAACCTTGGCGGTTACATCCCGCCTTTGATTTCATGGCCGGACAGGTCCGGGGATACATCCATCCTGAGATACCGGCCTGCTGAGCCGGGGAGCACTTATGACGCAGTTGATAGAAATGGACAGGCCGCCGCTCTGCGTATGCAAAGCGGCGGCCGCATCATTTGATCTATGCCTGGATGTCGTACAAAATTTCACAGTATGTCGGGAACGGCCACTGGTTCAGGTCGGTACTCTGCTCAAGCTCGTCGCTTGCTTCCCGCAGCTGATCCATAATGACCAGCATCTCTTCCTTGATTTTGAATGCCTTCTCGTATTCATCGTGGATCTCTTCGATTCTCGCGATGCTCTCTTTAAGCGCGTCGGTGGAACGCTGGAACCGGTCGATGTTCGAACAATATTCCTTCAGCTTCTTTTTCTGCGCGCAGGTACAGTCGAACACCTTTTCCAGCACCTTGACCGAATCGGCCAGCTCCATGACATAGCGGTTGACCGCCGGATAGATCTGTTCCTCGGCCATGATGACCATCGTCTTCGCCTCGATCATGCGGCGCTTGTTGTACGCCTCCAGCGTGATCTCATAGCGCGCGTGCATCTCCTCGGCTGTGTAGATCTCATACTTCTCGAACAGCTCGATGGTCTTGTCGCTGATGAGCTCCTTGACACATTCGACGGTATCCTTATAGTTCGGCAGTCCCCTTCTGACAGCTTCCTCCACCCATTCGTCGGAATAGCCGTTGCCGTTGAAGATGACCCTGCCGTGGTTGTTGTAGGTGTCCGCGATAATCGAGGTGATCTCATTGTCGAAATCAGTCGTGTTCTCGAGCCGGGTCGCGAACTCATCCAGCACCGACGCGACGATCGTGTTCAGGATGGTGTTCGCCCAGGAGATCGTCATCGACGAGCCGATCATGCGGAACTCGAATTTATTGCCGGTAAAGGCAAACGGCGAGGTGCGGTTCCGGTCGGACGCGTCGGCATACAGCATCGGCAGGCTCGGCACGCCGAAATCGACCAGACGCTTCATATCGTCCACAACCACATCATCTTCACCGATGTCACCGGAGATTTTTTTCAGGACGTTGGTCAGCTCCTCGCCCAGGCAGATCGAGATGATCGCCGGCGGCGCTTCACAGGCGCCCAGACGGTGGTCGTTGCCGGCGCTGGCCGCTGAGACCCGCAGCAGGCCCGCATGCACATCGATTGCCTTGATGACCGCGCACAGGAAGACCAGGAACTTCGCGTTGTCGTACGGATTGTCGCCCGGGTTCATCAGGTTGAGCCCGGTGTCGGTTGCAAGGTTCCAGTTGTTGTGCTTGCCGGAGCCGTTGATGTAGGCGAACGGCTTCTCGTGCAGCAGGCATTTGAGCCCATGGCGGGCCGCGAGCTTATCGAGCGTTTCCATGATCAGCTGGTTCTGGTCGGCCGCGATGTTCTCCACCGAGAAGATCGGCGCAAGCTCATGCTGGCAGGGCGCGACCTCGTTGTGCTTCGTTTTGGCCGATACGCCCATCTTCCAAAGCTCCTCGTCGAGCTCGGACATGAACGGGGAAATCTTCTCGGAGATGAGCCCGAAGTAATAGTCATCCATCTCCTGTCCCTTCGGCGGCTTCGCGCCGAACAGTGTGCGGCCGGAAAGGACCAGGTCCATGCGGTGTTTATAGATGTCCGCGTCGATCAGGAAGTACTCCTGCTCCGCGCCGACGTTGGTTTTGACATTTTTGACGGTGTATTCGCCGAACTGGCGCAGCACGCGCAGCGACTGGTTGCTGATGGCCTTGACCGAACGCAGCAGCGGCGTCTTCTCATCCAGCGCGGTTCCGCCCCAGGAGCAGAACGCGGTCGGGATGCAGAGCGTCACGCCGGATTTATCCTCCTTGAGGAAGGCCGGGGAGGTCGGGTCCCACATCGTATAGCCGCGCGCCTCGAAGGTCTGTCTGAGACCGCCGGACGGGAAGCTGGATGCGTCCGATTCGCCCTTGATGAGCATCTTGCCGGAGAACTCCATGATCGCGCCGCCGTCGTGCATCGGGCGGATGAACGATTCGTGCTTTTCGGCGGTGAAGCCGTTGAGCGGCTGGAACCAGTGGGTATAATGGGTGGCGCCCTTGCTGATCGCCCAATCCTTCATGGCGTTTGCAACCACCTCGGCCAGGTCGCGGTTCAAATCCAGACGGTAATCGATGACCTGTTTGAGCTCCTTATATTTTTCCTTGGGAAGACGCTGTCTCATGACGCGGTCGTCAAAGACGTTGATCCCGAATATCTCCGACGGCATTTTCTTTTTGTTCTTGCTCACTAAGCTGCACCTCCAACAATATTCAAAAAACGGATGTTCTGTTTTGCCCTGGTTTTTAATTGTTTCCTGTGATAATGGTTCTTGACGATGGGGGTTCCTTCTTTATTTTGGCTTGAGATAGGAACCAAAGAAAAGCGGTTTTGGCCGCCGGTGGCGGCGGATCTTCATTTTTATCTTTTGTGAATGGCTTCCGGCCATGGCGGGTTTCTGCGCGGGGTGTTTTTGCGCCGGCACGCGGCGGTTTTCTTTTGTTTTGCCAAGGTACCTCGGCAAGGTGGCAGCTACTTCTTTGCCGGCCAAAGAAGTAGCCAAGAAAGGCCGTTCAAGGGGTCTGCCGCCCCCTTAAAAATCCCCCAATCACGCAGCTATTCTGGAATTGGGCAGTTTCTGCTTCTAGATGACGGCGGGGATGCCCGCAATGGCTCGGTTCAGAGGCACTGCGCAGCACGCCGCTCTACCGAAGCAATGTGCTGTCGCGGCAGGCAACACCCACACATCCGTAGTATTGTCTCGTCCAGCCTCATAGATTTCTCCACGCCATGGCGGGAATTGTTCCTAACTACTGCAATGCGTCTATGCATCTATATCTTCTGCATATCCCCGCTTTATCGTGCTGTCATAACCTGCATGGCACGATGTTGGAATTCCATGCACGCTGTTACGTATAAAACTAAATACCCGAAGCCATCCCGATGGAATGAAAGGAAACCTGTCCCGCTGTTCGCCGGTAGGACAGGTTTCTTCCCTGAGCTTATCGCACGGCGGGGTACCCGCCTGTTCTTTCGGTTAGATGGAGATTTCCATTGCCATCTTATAGAGATTGTGGTCAAATTCCTTCTTCATATTCAACGCTTCGAGGATATCGAAGTCGGTGATCCTGCCGTTCTGCATGGCGACAACACGGTTGCCGATGCCCTTTTCGAGCAGGCCGACCGCATAGCAACCCATTTCGCTGGCGACCACTCTGTCGCGGACCGTCGGGGAACCGCCTCTCTGGACGTGTCCCAGCACCGTTGCGCGGGACTCGACGCCGGTCAGCTCTTCAATTTCCTTCGCAATCTCATCGACATGGCCGACGCCCTCGGATACCACGACGATGAAATGATGCTTGCCGGTCTTCATCGTGTTGTTGATGCGCTGAGCAACCTCCTCCATGCTGTACGGAACCTCTTCAACCAGGATGGCCGTTGCGCCGCAGGCGATGCCCGCGTTCAGCGCAATGTGTCCCGCGTGGCGGCCCATGACCTCGACCACCGAGCAGCGGTCGTGGGATTGGGAGGTGTCGCGCAGCTTGTCGATCATATCGATCGCGGTGTTCATCGCTGTATCGTAACCGACTGTATATTCGGTGGAAGAGATGTCGTTGTCGATGGTTCCCGGGATGCCGACGCACGGAATGCCCTTTAAGGACAGGTCTCTCGCGCCGCGGAACGAACCGTCGCCGCCGATGACCACGATACCGTCAATGCCGTTGTCCAGACAGCTCTGCTTGCCCTTTTCGATGCCTTCATCATAGCGGAATTCTTCACAGCGGGCCGTATAAAGGACTGTGCCGCCTTTATGGATGATTTCGGAAACGCTGCGCAGGCTCATCTGCTCCATATCACCGTTAATTAGGCCGTTGTAGCCCTTTTTGATGCCGATGACATTCATGCCATGATAGATTGCTGAGCGCACAACCGCTCTCACAGCCGCGTTCATGCCCGGGGCATCCCCTCCGCTGGTTAAGACGCCGATTGTTTTCACCTTGTCACTCATAATACTTACCATTCCTTTCACAAATATACAGTTCATGAATCCTCTATTACCAAAAGGATGGCCGGGCCATCCGGACAAAATCGCGTAATTTCACACAGCTTGCTTTCCATATATAGCAATTCGAAACTAGAATACATTATAATACATCCGCACTTGAAAGTTCAAGTCTAATCCGGCAAAATTATAGAATATATTTGATATTTTCTTCACCAAGTATACCCCGCAATTCATTTAACATGATATCATTCACATCAATCCAGAGTTTTTTGGGCAACATGACCAACTTGTTCGAATCGGTGAACAGCGCATAGACCGGTGTGATGCCTTCAAACACCCGGAACACCTTTTCCGCTTTCAGCAGCTTCGGGTCCTCCTTGTCCTTCACCCGCAGATAGACTCCCTTGCGCTTGGTCTTAGCCCCTTCCGCCGGTGCGCTGGACGGGTCCTTCATCTGCTTGTACTGCTCGATGGTCAGCACCTTTTCACAGATCAGCTTCGGTTCCTCCTCCTCGCGCAGGTTGATGCGCCCGGAAACCGCCACGGCGGCCCCCACCTGGATGACCGTGCTGAACTGCTCGAGCACCCGCGGGAAGATGACCAGCTCCATCGAGCCGGCGACGTCCTCGAGGGTCGCGAAGGCCATCATATCGTTGTTTTTGGTGGTTTTTAGCTTGCGGGTTTCAATGACGCCGATGATTGTGACGCTGTCATTCTCATGGTAGAAGTTGTCGCGCTCCTTGAGCGACACGGCAATCTCATTAATCTGCGCGGTCTTATACTTTTCAATCAAATCCATATACTCCATCATCGGATGGCCGGACAGGTAAAGCCCTGTCGTCTGCTTCTCCATCGCAAGCTTTTCCTTGACCGAAAATTCCTCGACATCCGGCAGATGGTAGACCCCAGCGGCCGGCGCGGTGTCCGAACCCGTGTCGAACAGGTTCATCTGGCCTTCCAGGTTCTTGCGCCGCGTTTCGGCGATCGAGGAGAGCACCGATTCAAAGGTCATCAGCATCTGGCGGCGGGACGCGCCCAGATGGTCGAGCGCACCGCATTTGATGAAGCTTTCCATCGTGCGCTTGTTGAGGTCCTTGTCGTACATCCGTTCACACAGGGTGAAGAAGTTGTCGAACGGGCCGTTCTCCTCCCGCTCCCGGATGATCGATTCGATGACCGCGCGGCCGACATTCTTGACTGCCAGCAGCCCGAACCGGATGCCCTCGTCGGTGACGGTGAAGCCCTCGAAGCTCTCGTTGATGTCCGGCGGCAGCACCTTGATGCCCAGCTTGACGCATTCGCCGATATACTCGGTGACCTTGCTCGTGTTGTCCAGCACGCTGGTCAGCAGCGCCGCCATGAATTCCTTCGGATAGTGGCATTTCAGGTAGGCCGTGCGGTAAGCCACCATCGCGTAGGCCGCCGCATGGGATTTGTTGAACGCATAGGACGCGAACGAGATCATCTCGTCGAACAGCTCGCTGGCTGTCTTTTCATCCACGCCGTTCTTGATGGCGCCGCAGCATTCCTCGTTTCCGTCTTCATCCACCTTGCCGTAGATGAAGTTGTGCCGCTCCTTCTGCATGACGTCCATCTTCTTCTTGCTCATCGCGCGGCGCACAAGGTCGGCCTGTCCATAGGAATACCCGGCCAGCGCGCGGCAGATCTGCATGACCTGTTCCTGATAGACCGTACAGCCGTAGGTGACCTTCAAAATCGGCTCCAGCAGCGGATGCTTGTAGGTGATCTTCTCCGGATGATGCCGGTTTTCTATATATTTCGGAATCGAGTCCATGGGGCCGGGGCGGTACAGCGAGATGACCGCGATGAGGTCCTCAAAGCCCTCCGGTTTAAGCCCGACCAGGACGTTTCGCATGCCCGCCGACTCGAACTGGAACACCCCCTGCGCCGCGCCGGTCGAGAGCATCTCGTAGACCGCCGGGTCGTCGGGCGTCATCTGTTCCAGGTCAAAGTCCGGCGTGTGCCGCCGCACCATTTTCTGCGCGTAATCGATGACCGTGAGGGTGCGAAGCCCCAGGAAGTCCATCTTTAAAAGGCCCAGCTCCTCCAATGTGGTCATCGTGAACTGCGTGACCACCGATTCGTCATTTTTCGCCAGCGGGACATAGCTGTCGACCGGGTCGCGCGTGATGACCACGCCGGCCGCGTGGGTCGAGGCGTGCCGCGGCATGCCCTCCAGCTCCCGCGCCGTGTCGATCAGATCGTGCACGGCAGTGTCGTCCTCATAGGCGCTGCGCAGCTCGGACGAGGTCTTCATCGCCCGATCGATGGTCATATGCAGCTCCATCGGGATCATTTTCGCGACGTTGTCCACCGCCTGGTAGGACATGCCCAGCGCGCGTCCGACGTCGCGGATGGCCGCCCGCGCCGCCATCGTTCCAAAGGTGATGATCTGCGCGACATGGTCCGCCCCATACCGGTCCACGACATAGTCGATGACCTTCTGGCGCTTCTCATAGCAGAAATCGATGTCGAAGTCCGGCATGCTGACCCGTTCGGGGTTTAAAAAGCGCTCGAACAGCAGGTTATACCGCAGCGGGTCGATGTCGGTGATGCCGATGCAGTAGGCCGCCAGCGAACCCGCGCCGGAGCCCCTTCCGGGGCCGACCGGGATGTCGTGGCTCTTGGCATAGTTGATGAAATCCCAGACAATCAAAAAGTAGTCGACATACCCCATCCTGGTGATGACGTCCAGTTCGTATTCCAGACGCTCGGCGATCTCCCTGTCCGGATTCTCCCCGTAATGGCGGTGAAGGCCCCTGCGGCACAGATCGTAGAAATACTCCCTGTTCTCCCGGCCGTCCGGCGCGACGAAATATGGCAGCTTGGTCACGCCGAACTCGAATTCGACGTTGCACATCTCGGCGACCTTGGCGGTGTTGTCCAGCGCTTCCTCGACAAACGAGAACCGTTCGAGCATCTCCTCGCGGCTCTTGATGTAGAATTCCTCGGTCGAAAATTCCAGGCCGCCCTCCTCATCGATCGTGTGGTTGGTCTGGATGCAGATCAGCACATGCTGCATGCGGCTGTCCTTCTTGTCGATGTAGTGCGCGTCGTTGGTCGCAACCATCGGGATGCCGGTCTCCCTGGACAGGCGGATGAGGTCGGGCAGAATCTCCTTCTGCTCCTTGATATCGTGGTCCTGCAGTTCTATGTAATAGTTGCCGTGGCCGAACAGGTTTTCGAAGTAGAGCGCGGTTTCCTTGGCCGCCTCGTAGTCCCCGTCCATCAGCCGCTGCGGAATCTCCCCGGCCAGGCACGCGGAGAGCGCAATCAGCCCTTCATGGTGCTGTTCGAGCAGCTCGCGGTCGATGCGCGGCTTGGCGTAAAATCCCTCGGTGAAGCCGGCAGACACCATCTTGATCAGGTTCTGGTAGCCGGTGTTGTTTTTGCACAGCAGCACCAGATGGTACGGCTGCCGGTCGAGCTGATGCACCTTGTCGAACCGCGTGCGGCGCGACACATACACCTCGCAGCCGATAATCGGCTTGACGCCCGCGGCCTTTGCCTTCCTGTAGAAATCGATGACGCCGTACATCACGCCGTGGTCGGTGATCGCCACGGCTTCCTGCCCCATCGCCTTGACCTTCTCGACCAGCCGTTCGATCCGGCACGCGCCGTCGAGCAGGCTGTATTCGGTATGCACATGCAGATGTACAAAGTTTTCAGGCATGTTCTCCATCTCCTCCCCTCTCCCGGTATTCCTCGGCAATCCTGCCTAATTTATGTAACCGGTGGTTTACCCCCGAGCGCGAGATCGGCTCGGACAGGCTTTCCCCGAGTTCCTTCAGTGATAAATCCGGCTCCCGCAGCCGAAGCTCCGCCAGCTCCCTGAGCGGTTCGTCGAGCTGCTCGAGGCCGCCGTGCTTCATGATCAGCCGGATATCCCGGATGTGCTGCTGGGCCGCGTTGACCGTCTTTGAGATGTTCGCGGTTTCGCAGTTGGTCGTGCGGTTGATGCGATTGCGCATGTCCTTGACCACCTTGACCTCCATGAGCTGCAGCGACGCGTTCACGGCGCCGAGCATGGTCAGGAGGTCCTCGATATGCTCGCTCTCCTTGTAGTACAGCACATACTGGCCGCGCCGGACGGTGTCCTTGGGCTTGTCCAGCAGCTCCCCAATCAGATACTGCAAATCGCGGCTGAGCTTGTAATGCGGCAGCACATACTCGATATGATAGCCCTTCTGGGGGTCGGTGACGTTGCCGCAGGCCAGAAACGCGCCGCGCAGAAACGCCTTCATGCTCTCCTCATCCTCGAGGTTTGCGCGCCCGATGCGCAGTGTGACCTCTTTGGTTTCGTGCCCGAACCGCGCCAGCACCCGCTGCCGGTCGGCCGCATCCTCCACAAATACAGTGTAGGCTCTCTGCGCATCCCGCGCCGAAACGTCCATGCGTGCTTTGACGCCGGTGGAAGCTTCCAGCAGCTGGGCATAGGCATCTGCGACATGCTCGTTCTCAGTCTGGATCGAGATGCTCTGTGCGCTGAAGCTCTTACCAAACAATAATATGCCATATGCCTGCCCCAAGATGAGTTCGGGCAGGCATAGCTTGATACTGCTTAATTCCCTTTTGAGCTGATATCCAAAAGACATTGTCATCTTCCTTCTGCTTGTTTTCCACTGTCTGATACAGGTGAGAAGCCGCCGAAGCTTCTCGCGAAAGCCCCGCTTTGGCAAACCTGTATGCTCCCGGTCTATTTTGTTAAAATATGACTTGCTGTTTCTGAAACGCTCTTGTAAAGAAATGTTCTATACAAGGCCGCCTAAAAGACTTCATCCAAACCACTTATTATACCAGGCCGCTGAAAAAGGCTTATTCCACCCGCTTTCATGATGTGGAACCGCTGAAAAGGTTCTGTCCACACCGCTTTTCATGATGCAGAACCACTGAAAAGCCCATTTATGCCGCTTCTCATAATGCGGAACTGCTGTAAAAGCTCTATCCACGCTGCTACTTATAATACGGGATCGCCAAAAAAGCTTCTATTCACACCGCTTTTCACAATATGAGACCACTGAGAAGCTCCATCCATACCACTTTTCACAATACGGAACCGCTGAAAAGCCCCTGTCCTCGCCGCTTTTATTCCATAACGCCCGCCGAGGCCGGATGCTTACTCCTTGCCTTTATCGCGGTGGGTCGCGCGGGAATTGTTGCCGATCTTGCACAGATGCTCGTTGATCATCTCCGCAAACAGGATGGAACGGTGCTTGCCGCCGGTGCATCCGATTGCGACCACCAGTTGGCTCTTGCCCTCCTTGGCATAGAGCGGCACCAGAAAATCGATCAGGTCGATGAGCCGCGACAGCAGCTCGTTCGACTGGTCAAAGCTCAGCACATAATCCCGCACTTCCACATCCAAACCGGTCTTGTGTTTCAGCTCCGGGATATAGAACGGGTTCGGCAGGCACCGCACATCGAACACCAGGTCCGCATCGGGCGGGATGCCGTATTTGAAGCCGAACGACATACAGTTGATGTACAGGCTGTCCTTCGTATTCTCCAGAAACAGGCTGACAATCCGCTCCTTGAGCTGGGAAACCGACAGCAGAGAGGTGTCTATGACATAGTCGGCGTTCATGTTGACCGACTTCAGCATCTCCCGTTCCCGCTGGATCGCCTGTTCCAAAGAACAGTACATGCTGTCCATCAGCGGATGCTTGCGGCGTGTCTCCTTGAACCGGCGGATCAGCACCGTGTCGCTGGCGGACAGAAACAGGATTTTATAGTCGATGTTCTTCTCCCTGAGCCCCTGCAGCCCGGCGAACAGCGCGTGGAACATGTCGCCGCTGCGCACGTCGGCCACCAGCGCGATTTTATCCATCTTGCCCTGGGACTGCACACAGACCTCCGCAAATTTCGGGATCAGCTCCGGCGGCATATTGTCCACACAGTAAAAGCCGATATCCTCAAGCGCAACCACTGCGCGGGACTTTCCGGCGCCCGAAAGGCCGGTCACAATCAAAAACTGCATACCTTCACTTCCAATCTATCGGATCGGTCTCCATTCTTCCTCTGTTTTATCTCTTCGGGCCTAAAGCCCGATCCCTCTCTTTATCTTCATGGCCGTTCGGCCTGATTCTTCTCTATTTGATGATCTTGACCTCGCATTCGAGCGAGAAGCCGGTCTTTGCAAGCACCACTTCCTGCACGATGCGGATCAGCTCCAGCACATCCTTTGCGGTCGCGCCGTTCTGATTGATCACAAAGCCCGCGTGCTTTTCGCTGACCTGCGCGCCGTTGTGGGAGAACCCTTTGAGTCCGCACTGGTCGATCAGCGCCGACGCATAGGCGCCCTCGGGCCGCTTGAAGGTGCTGCCCGCACTCGGATATTCCAGCGGCTGCTTGGTTTTGCGGCGGTGCATCAGATCGTCCATCCTTGCACGGATCGCATCCCGGCCGCCCTTCTCAAGCTGCAGGACCACCCTGGTGATGCAGCATCCGTTGTCGGTGTAGGCGCTGTGCCGGTAGGAAAGCTGCAGGTCATCCTTTTCAAGGCTGCCCGCTTCACCGTCCGGCGTGACATGCTCACAGCGGCGGATGACATCCTTCATCTCCCCGCCGTAGGCGCCGGCGTTCATATAGGCGGCGCCGCCGACTGTGCCGGGAATGCCCCAGGCGAATTCCAGCCCGGTCAAGCCGTGCTGATACGCCACATAACAGACGCGTGCCAGCGGCGTGCCGGCCAGACAGACCAGCGTCGTTCCATCCCGCACCTCGACGCCCGAAAAATTGGCGCTCAGGATCATGACAACCCCCTTGACCCCTTCGTCCGAAATCAGGACATTGGAACCCTTGCCGAGCAGGGTGCAGGGAATCTCCTCCTCATAGCAGCGCCGGATGACATACCGCACCGCCTCTTCATCCCGCGGCCTCACAAGAAGCTGCGCATTGCCGCCGATGCGGAAGGTGGTAGCGTTTTTCAGCGGCGCGTCGAGCTTCGCCGCGCAGTTCCGCCCCTCAAATTCCTCGCACAGTGCACTGTAATCCAAATCCACAACACCCTTTCATCGATCATTCCGTCAAACCCGGTTCGATATTCCTATTCTATGCAAGGCCGTTATCCGGCCGATACTTTTCCATGATTATGATAACAGATATCCGCCCGTTTGTCAAAAAGAACCCTGCGCCGCTTCATGGATTTTTCCCGCTTTCCACCGGCATATAACCGGACATCCATATTGATACAATCAGTCTGTTTTTGTCTTTCCAGTTCCATTTGCATCTTTTTTCACACAACCCTGTCCCTGCCGACTCGGACATATGCAATCACACCGTCCGCCTTTGTATGTGCACAATAATCCTGCAGAACTTTTATCTGCTGTCTCAGCGCATTCAGGTCTGCCTTTGCATACACGATGATCATGCCCCCATTCAGCGCTGCCGCGCCAATGTTCCGCCCGACAGTCTTCCGATATCCGGCGTTCTGCTCCTGTGCACCCGGCGTCCACCTTACGGTATGTAAATAGAAAAAGTGTATCTCCACTTAAGAAGATACACTTTTTTGACGGTATTTATGCCAGGTTTCCCAAAAAAGCGGAGCCGATGATGCCGGCGTCGTTGCCGAGCTTCGCGGCGACAAGCTTGGTTCGCTTGTTCGGGTCCTTGTTAAAGTCTTCTTTCGCGATCTTTTCACGCAGCGGCGCTAAGAGGGTTTCCCCTTCCTTGCTGATTCCGCCGCCGATGCAGAGAATTTCCGGCTGAAAAATATTGATGCAGCTTGCGAGACCGTACGCCATATAGTTGACATACTCGTCGACCGCTTCGGTCGCGGCCTTGTCGCCGAGCCGCATGCCGTCGTACGGGATCCTGCCGTTGACCTTTTCGATATCCCCTTCTGCCAGCTCCCAGAGCTTGGAATCCGGATTCTTCTTCATATGGTCCTTCGTGATGTTGATGAGCCCCGTCGCGGAGCAGTACGCTTCAAAGCATCCCTTGCGTCCGCAGGTGCAGTCGCGTCCGCCGTACACAATGCCCATGTGTCCCAGCTCCGCGCCGGCATAGTTGAAGCCGCTGTAGATCTTGCCGTCGATGATGATGCCGCTTCCGACGCCGGTGCCCAGCGTGATGACGATCGCATCCCTGCAGCCCTTCGCGCTGCCAGCCAGGATCTCCGCATAGGCCGCCGCATTCGCATCGTTTTCCAAATAGACCTTTTTATGAACCCGATCCTCCATCATGCCGACCAGTGGCACATTGTAGAAGTCGAGGTTGCCGGAAAACTCCAGCACGCCGGTCGCCTTATTGGCAATGCCGGGGGAGCCGATTCCAATCCATTCGATCTGATCCATCGTCACGCCGGCGTTCTCCAACGCCAGATGCGTGGCCTTTACCATATCGTCAACGATCTCTTCGGCAGGACGCGGCACATTGGTTTTGAGCTTTCCCCTGCCCACAATCTCATATTCCTCATTCACCACGCCGACTGCAATATTGGTGCCTCCCAGGTCAATCCCAACATAATACTTCATAGTAACTCCTCCACGCTATTTCATTTTTTCTCTTCTTTTGTATGCCAAAAAAGCTTGAAACTGCTCTTCATCACCATTTAAAATAAGCTCCTGCGGGAAATCAATTTCCTTCAGTAAATTTACAGAATTTTCTATAAAACCGATTTCATATGCGAAGTGCGCATCAGAACTGAGGACGACTGGAACTTCATACCGTTTACAGGCTTCCGCAATCCGTCTGCAGTTTTCTTTCGCGCCCCTTCTTGCCGAAAAGGAATGTGCATTGATTTCCACGATTTTATGATGCTCTTTAAAGGCCCTGATCACCGGGTCCAGCTCGAACCGGAAGCGTTCATCCCCGGCATGTCCGATACAGTCGACATACGGGTTCTCCGCGATACGCAGATACGCTTCTGTATGGTCTTTCACCGTAGACGGCGGGAAGGTCGGCTCGTGAAACGATGCGATCACCCAGTCAAGCTTTCTGAGCAGCGAATCCGGCAGGTCGAGCTTTCCGCCGGTATCCAGGATGTTCGCCTCCACGCCCTTCAGGATTTTGACGCCGTCAATCTCAGCGGGCAGGGTCTTCAGGTTCGAAAAATGCCAGATGTGCGGGGCGTCCGGCATGGCCACGCCGTGGTCGGTGATGGCCAGATAGGAAAGCCCTTTTTGTTTGGCCGCCTGCGCGTTTTCCAGCACAGTGCTGTACGCATGCGACGACGCAATGGTGTGACAGTGTGTCTCTGCGATAATCTTCACGTCTGTCGGTACCTCCGTTTACAGATAGGATGGCAGGCATACTGCTTCATCAATAGGCGTCCCAGTCCACCGTTGTAACCTTCGGTATCCCCTCGGACATGCCGAGCTTTTCAAGCAGCTCATACGCCGCGTTGTAGCCCATCTTCTTCTGGCGGTTGTTCATCGCCGCCACCTCGATAATGATCGCGAGGTTTCGTCCCGGCTTGACCGGAATGGTCAGGCTCGGCACATCGATTCCCAGAATCTCGGTATATTCGTTCTCCATGCCCATCCGGTCGTACACCTTTGTGGCGTCCCAGTTTTCAAGCTGGATGACCATGTCGATCTTCTCCGTGACCTTGATGGAGCCCATACCGAAGATGCGGCGCGCGTTGATGATGCCGATGCCGCGCACCTCCAAAAAATGCCGGATGTTTGCCGGGGACGAACCCACCAGCGTTTTGGAGGAAACCCTGCGGATTTCGACCGCGTCGTCCGCAATCAGCCGGTGTCCGCGTTTGATCAGCTCAATCGCTGTTTCGCTCTTGCCGACGCCGCTCTCGCCCAGCAGCAGGATGCCCTCACCGTAAACCTCGACAAGCACGCCGTGCCTGGTCACCCGCGGCGCAAGCTCCACATTCAGCGTGGAGATCAGCGAGGACGAGAAGGTCGAGGTTCCCTCGTTGGTCCGAAGCAGCGCGACGCCGAATTCCTTGGCGTCGCTCATCATCTCGTCGAAGATGTGCAGTCCTCTCGCAACGATGACCACCGGCGGCTTCAGCGCCATAAAACCGCGGATCGCGTCCTGCCTTGTCTGAGGGTCCAGGTTTTCAAGATATCCGGTTTCGGCCTTGCCGATGATCTGGATACGTTGCCTGTCATAAAATTCAAAAAATCCCGCCAGATGGAGTCCGGGCCGGTTGATATCCGCGCTGGATATCTTGATCTCGTCCGCCTCCTTGGGCAGATGGATAATCTCCAGTTTAAAGGCATCAATCAGTTTCTTCAGTGATACCGTATAGATAACGCTCATGTTGCACCCTCCTCGGCAGACCGGTCCGGACACCCAGACAGGCCCTGCGATGACATATCCGCCATACCGCGCATGCGGACGGTTTTCAATTTCAAGAAAACGCGCTCCGCCGCATGATTATCAATTTCGTTGTATATCATGTTTTATTATACACCAAGCAGGCTTATATTTCAAATAATTCTTACGATATTTTTCGATTTTTTCATGACTGGGGCAAAAGCATTCCTTTTTGGGCTTCATCTGCAGGGCCAGGGAATCCCGCCGAAAGGGCCGCGCGGCGTTTTAACCGGCGCTTTTAAGAGGCTGGAATCCATGCCTGCCCGTTAAAGGGTTCAGCCGCCTTCCGCCATCAGCTGGGATCGAAAAATCGTCATTGTCCGGGATGAAAAAACGGTATGCTTTTTATTTATGCACATACTTTCCTTCATGAACAAACCCCGCTGCAAACGCAGGTTAGAATTTACATTCTGCCGCTTGAATTCGGCGCGCATTTCCTGTAAGGTAGAAGGCATGGAAAGCCCGTCCATACGGGTGATTTCCCCTTGTCGTCGGACTTGTCCGATAGAAAACGAACCTACAGCAATGGAGGGTTATCATGCGCATCGCTTTATTTTCCGACACCTACGTCCCCTATATCAACGGCGTGGTGGAACATGTCAAAAACCTGAAACAGGGGCTCGAGCACTTCGGCCACGAGGTTCTGGTGGTCACCGCCAGCAACGATGAGAAGGATTTCGTCATCCGGGACGGCGTGCTGTACTGCCCTGTCCGGCTCAAAGCGCGCGGCATTTACAATTACCCGATCTTTGAACCGTTTCTGTTTACCGACACCAAACTGAAATATATTATGGATTTTGCTCCCGATATCGTGCACATCCACACCGAATTCGGCATCGGGGAGCTTGGACGGATGGCCGCCGCAAGGCTCAACATCCCGGTCGTCTACACCATCCACACGATCTACAACAACGATTATTTAAACTGCTATCTGCCGACCAAGCTGCTGATCAAGCCGTCCAAAAGCATGCTGTACAAGGTCATCAAGCGCTATGCCGAGCATGCCGACGCGATCACCGGCCCGTCGGAAAAATCGCACGAGTTCCTGCGGGAGGTCGGTCTCGAAAAGGAGATGGCCGTCATCCCGAACCCGGTCAATCTCGAAAGCTTCGACCGCGCCAAAATATCCGAAGAAGCGCGTGAAGCGTTCCGTGCGCATTACAACATCCCGAAGGATGCGTTTGTGGCCTGCTTTGTCGGAAGGCTCGGCATCGAAAAGGGCGTGGACACAATGCTCAAGCTGCTGGCCGACAAGATCGTGCCGCAGGACAACTTCCATCTGGTGCTGTTCGGCGACGGCCCGGTCAAGGACGAGCTCGAATATCTCGCGGCGGAGTTGGGCATCGGCCCGATGGTGACCTTCACCGGCATGCTGCCGAATGAGAAGCTTCCGTCCTGCCTGAGCGCCTGCGATACCTACATCACCTGTTCACTGAGCGACACCAACTCGATCTCGATGCTCGAGGCCATGGCGATGGGGCTTCCCGTGCTGCATCTGTACGACGAGATCAACAAGGACCAGGTGACCGACGGCGTCAACGGCTATTTCTTCCGCAGCGCCGACGAATTGTATGAAAGGATCAAGCTGCTGCAGGGGATGACGCCGGACGAATTTGAACAGTTCCGCTCAACCACCATCCAGTCGGTGCAGAGCAAAGGCCCGGACGCGCTTGCCCGGCATCTGCTGGATATCTATGAGCCGCTTGTGGAGAGCGAGGAGAACAACAACTCACAGCCGCGGCGTTCCCTGGTGAAGAAGGGCTCAGACATCATCGCCAACAGCCTTTCCGAGTTTTACAACAAGCTCAGCGGACAGTGATTGCCGACAGCGACCGTGTTCGGTATCTGAGCGGTGGATAGAACCGGCGAACATCCCCGCTGGACGATATCCTGTATATAAAAAAGCCCGCCGATTTGCCGGCGGACTCAGCAGCGGCACAAAAGGCCTGCGGAATTTCCGCAGGCCTTTCTCTATGATATCATCAAATATTATTCAATATCTCCATCCGGCTCCAACAGTCCGTAGTTGCCGTCATTTCTTCTGTATACAACATTGATCTCCTCGGTATGCACATTGCGGAACATGAAGAAGGAATGTCCCAGGATATTCATCTGCAGAATGGCCTCTTCCTCATCCATCGGCTTGATGTAGAACTTTTTGTTGCGGACGATTTTGTACTCTTTGCTGTCCTCAACCTCGCCGACATCGTAATCCTCCAGTTCTTTCATGAAGGCATTGTCATGTGTGCGTTTGGAGAGCTTCGTCTTGTTCTTGACAATCTGTTTGACAAGCATGTCCACAACCGCTTCGAGGGAATCAAACATATCCGGGGTTGTTTTCTCCGCACGGAAGGTCATGCCGTGCGACTTGATGGTGATCTCGACGGTCTGCCGGTCTTTTTCAAGGGATACAATTACCACTGCTGTCGTGTCGTCCGAGAAAAAACGGTCCAGCTTTTTAAGTTTTCTCTCGACTCTTTCTTTAAAGGAATCTTTCAGTGTTACTTTTCTTGCTGTGTAGGTTATGTTCATAAATTACACCCCTTTCGCGGCGTTTGCCGCGTTTCTTGTGCTTGTACACAAAACCTGCCGGATACCCGGAGGGCGTTGTCCGCCCCGTTACAGACGCACCTGAAGACTGGCGACTATAACTAAATTTTGTAATGTTATTGTATCATATTTTGTTGAGAAAGTAAAGCGAAACACAGATATTTCTCAAGTTTTTATGTGATCGAGCAAAATCCCCGACCGCCGGTCAAAAGCTGTCATGCAATCCCACAACAGAATGATAACACAGGATGTCCAAAAAGCTTGTCAATTCCTCGGTCTTCGTTTATACTGTTAAAAAAGGAGGGATGCTTATGCATGCCAAGCGTTTCGGCGATACGGCCGTCCTGCGGCTGGAGCCTTCCGAAGAGATCATCGCATCGGTCGGCGAAACCTGTGAGAAGCTCGGCATCCGGATGGGCACCGTGAGCGGCATCGGTGCGGTCAGCCGCGTCGCGGTTGGGCTTTACCGGGTGGATGAGAAGCGGTATATCTCCCATTCCCACGACAAGGCATTGGAGATTGTCGGACTCAGCGGCAATGTCACACAGAAGGACGGTTCCGTTTATCTGCATCTGCACGGCAGCTTTGCCGATGAACAGGGCGCGGTAATCGGCGGGCATCTGAACGAAGCGGTGGTCAGCGCGACGGCTGAAATCTTTATCAGAATCATAGAAGGCGACATCTCCCGCTTTGAAGACGCCGAAACAGGTCTGAACCTGATGCGGTTTTAACGCATGTTACACATGGTTTCCATCAGGAAGCAGACAGAAAGCTCAAAAGGATCATCCCGGAAAAGATGGCTGCGTGCCTTTTCCCGCTTCATCTGTTTCGCTGCCGGCAATCTTTTAAAAGGGCCGATGCGGTACAGCGGTATGAAGCGGAAATAACGGCTGTTTTTCGCCCGATTCAGCGGCGCTTTTACATGATCTGAAAAGCAAAACTCTATCTTTGTCCGCGCGGATGATTCCGCCGAAGAATCCTTTATAAAAGGAATGACCTTTCCCATACACATGGGAAAGGTCATTCCTTTTTGCTCATCTCTTTTGCCGCCGCAAGCAGCGCAGCCGGTTCGTTGGGCAGCTGTTCCGCCAGCACAAGCGCCAGCAGCCCCTGCAGAACCTTTCCAATCTCAGGCCCCGGCTTCATGCCGGCATCGATGAGCTCCCCGCCGCCGATGCTAAGATCCTGCAGGCTGAAACACAGCTGCCGCTCCAGCACCTCCTGCAGCAGCAGCTCCAGCTTGCTGAGCGCTGCGAGACGCTCCCTTTGGCAAGATGGCGCCTGTGCAAGGATATCCGCACGCCTGACCGCCAGCAGCGCCCGGAAGTCCTCCTCCCTCAGCCGGTTCAGCCATCGCCGGACCGCCCTGGTATCACAGGGGATCCGGACATCATGGTACCGCACCAGCCGGACGACCCGGTCACTTGTCTTTCGGTCGTACCGCAGCCGTTTCAGGATGGATGCGGCCATCTCAGCCCCCAGCGCCGCATGGTTGTAGAAATGCCCGGTTCCCTGATCATCCACGGTATAACAGGCAGGTTTCGCAATGTCGTGAAACAGCATGACCAACCGGATGACCCGATCTTTTGGGGCTGCGCCGACACTTTTGGCCGTGTGGACCAAAGCGTCGAGATCGTGATAGGGATGATGCTGTTCCAGTCCGGCAAGCGTCCGCAGTTCCGGCAGGAAAACGCTCAGCACATCGGCATATGCTTCGATGACCTGCGGTGCATCATCGCCCAGCAGCAGCTTGTCCAGCTCCTTTGAAATGCGTTCTGGGGCGATCCCGGCAAGCAGTTTCTTCAAATGATGCACGGCCGTTTCCGTTTCAGGATGCAGCCTGAAGCCGAGCACCGATGCGAAGCGTACCGCGCGCAGGATGCGCAGTGCGTCCTCCGACAAGCGCAGCCGGGGTTCCCCTACACAGCGCAGGATTCCGCGCTTTAAATCCTCTGTTCCGCCGAAGAAATCCTGCAGGCCTGTTTCCTCACTGTAAGCCATCGCATTGACCGTAAAGTCCCGGCGTCCCAGATCCTCCCGAAGGCTCGCGGTAAACCGTACGCTGTCCGGCCTTCGATGGTCGGTATAGCTGCCGTCGATGCGGAAGGTGGTGATCTCCAGCGGCATGGAACCGATCACCACGGTCAGCGTGCCGTGCCGCAGGCCGGTCTCAGACACCGGATAATCCGCAAAACAGCGTTTCATCTCATGAGGCTGCGCGCTTGTCGTGATGTCCCAGTCCCCGGGCGTCCTGCCAAGCAGCAGGTCGCGCACACATCCGCCAACCACGTAGGCCTGATGGTGATTTCCACGCAGACAACCGAGTGCCGTACGGACCTCCTCCGGCAGATCGATTGACATGATGACCGCCTCCCGTCTCCATTCTGAGTATTGGAAAAAACATCTGCCGCGCCGGAACGATTGCTCATCCGTGCAGCTTGCGCGTTCATTTCAAATCCCGGTTTTGCTTTTGATCTCTGCCGGGGATTCGCAATCAGCCGGCGGCGCACTGCCGCCTTATTTCTGCCAACGATAAAGATACGCGTACGCCTGATCTAGAATTTCTCTATCCGGCGCTGTTTGCGCAGCTCATACCGCCGAAGCCCCGCTTCCCATTCCTTTTTCTCCTCTTCCGTTTCTATCAGAAGCTTCGGGACCTCGGTTGGATTTTCATTTTCATCCAGCGCCACCATGACAAGAAAGGCGCGGTTGACCAGTTTCTGTGTTCCGTCGAGGGATTCCACAAAGGTCTCGACCCGCACCTCCATGGAGGTGGTGCCGACATAGGTGATCTGCCCGACCAGCACGACCGTGTCGTTTGCGTAGGCGGCCGCCTTGAAATGAAGATTGTCAACAAACACCGTCGTCACATTGCGGTTGCAGTGCCGCCGTGCAACCACCGCCGCCACGACGTCAATCCACTGCACAAGCTGTCCGCCGAACAACCGGTCATAACCGTTGTTGTGCGCCGGCATGATGATCTGTATCTGCTGTGTCCGCGAATCCCGGACATGCTTTGGTTTGAGTCTCTGTTCCATGGAATCCCTCCTGTTTTCTCCGCATCTCTGCGGTTCTTTCAAGATTATGTTACCCATTATAACAGGTAATTCCGGCTAATAAAAGCGGTTGTTATAAAATTTCATGATATCGCTCTGTATTCAGACTAACAAGCCGCAGTAAAGCAATCATCCTTGCACCAGCACAATTCGGACAAATAAAGGCGGAATGCGGTACGAAACGCTGCTTAAAAAAGTCAAAATGCCATAAAGCTTCCGCGGAAGCTTTATGGCATCATTTACTTGATAGGATTTTTATGCTCAACCGTGCAGAGCTTTACTGCGGCGGCTCAATGACATAATCACCAGGGTCCAGGGCGGTCCAGTTCTTCGATTGCGCCCAGGCTTCCAACTTCTCCGGAGGTTTGCCGTTGATGGATGCACTTGGGCCAAAATACCAGGTCCCGTTGCAGTATACCAGCGGCGCCCACCATCCCGCCGCCGAGGTGCCGTTTGTTCTGGCAAAGACCGTGGCGGAGCTCCATCCAGCTTCCACATAGGGCTGGATATAATAGGTCACGCCTTTGTAGGTCAGCGTCGGCCATCCGCCGTTCAGGTCGTAGAGATACCGCCGGAAATGATCGTTGTTAAAATAGGACTTAAGCCCATGCTTCTCCAAATATTTCTGGTAGTCCTCATCCGATGCATAGTTGCCCGCCAGATCGCTGAACTGATACAGCAAAGTTTCCACAATGTCGTCGCCGTGTTTGGTGCAGTAGATCCAGACCTTGTCCTCATCCTCAACCAAGCTGTACCGCCCGCCGCTTGGGCAGGTTCCCTGATACTTTGCAAGAATCGCGTTCAGATCCGCATTGGAATTGAGCATCCTCTCCGCATTCAATTCGCCGTATGCGCTTCTTCGATTGGCCGAACAGGCAGTATCCTGGGCTTTTTTGATCATATCGCTGAAGAATGGAATGGCAATGGCCAGCAGAATCGCGATGATCGCGATGACAATGAGCAGCTCCGTCAGAGTAAATCCCCTTTTTCTGTCCCGTTGTTTTACATAAGAACCATGCATAGAAATTCCCTCCAGACACAAGACCGCTCAGTTGTGATGCAGTTAATCAAAAATCAGTTCAATAAAGTCTGAAACTTTTTTTAGGTGAAAAACAAATACTCTGCGAAGTGAATGATTGTCATCCGGCTGGATATTTTGATGCGTTTCGGTCAACTCATATTCTCCGATAAAATGATAACTTCCGTTCTTCTTATCAAATAACAACAACGGTCTCCCTTGTTTCTTATGGGATAGTACCGCCGTATTTAGATCATACATTTTATTCTCTAAGCTATCTTGATGTCCGGTCCTGCCAATCCCAGTATACATACAATGGTCATATGAACCTTTTGGATAAAAATAATCAGAATACAGCTCCTTTTCATTTTTAAACAACAGGATTGCCTTCGTTTTGCTTGCCAATGTGATTCCGCTTTGAGCATTTCCTCCCAACAGCTTGCTGATCTCTGCTCTGCTTGCAAACGCTTGTCCCTGCGCCAAGGTTGTACCATTCATATCTTTATTCCCATTCAATTGTGGCGGTCGGCTTCGGTGAGAGATCATAGCACACACGGTTGACATGCTCCACCTCATGCAGGATCCTGTCGGTGATCTTCAGCAGGACAGGCCAGTCAATCTGTTCAATGGTGGCCGTCATGGCGTCCACGGTGTTGACCGCACGGATGATGACCGGATATTCAAAGCATCTGGCATTGTTTTTGACGCCGACCGATTTAAAGTCGGGCACAACCGTGAAGTACTGCCAGACCTTTTTGTCAAGGCCAGCTTTTTCGAACTCCTCGCGCAGGATGGCATCGGATTCCCGCACCGCTTCCAGGCGCTCCTTGGTGATGGCGCCCAGGCAGCGCACACCCAGTCCCGGGCCCGGGAACGGTTGACGGTAGACCATCTCCGCGGGCAGACCCAGCTCCACGCCGCAGGCGCGCACCTCATCCTTGAAGAGCTGTTTCAGCGGTTCCACCAGCTCGAACTGCAGATCTTCCGGCAGGCCTCCCACATTGTGATGCGATTTGACGACCTTGGCCGTTTTGGTGCCGCTCTCGATGATATCCGGGTAGATCGTTCCCTGTCCGAGGAAATCGATGCCGTCGAGCTTTCTGGCCTCCTCCTCGAACACGCGGATAAACTCACTGCCGATGATCTTCCGCTTCTCCTCCGGATCGGACACATCCGCCAGTTTTCCAAGGAACCGGTCGGTGGCGTCCACATAGACCAGATTGGCCTTCAGCTCATCCTGAAACACCTTGACGACGTTTTCCGATTCATCCTTGCGCATCAGTCCATGGTTGACATGGACACAGACCAGCTGGCTGCCGACCGCTTTGAGCAGCAACGCGGCCACTACAGAGGAATCCACGCCGCCGGACAGCGCCAGGAGAACCTTTTTATCCCCGATCTGACGGCGGACCAGCTCGACCTGGTCTTCAACAAAGTTTTTCATATTCCAGTTCGCCTGCGCGCCGCAGGTGTCGAACACAAATGCCTTGAGCGCCGCTTCATCCGGCAGCGATGCAAAGATTCCTTCACATTTTGCGCCGGGATGGTCGACGGCGATGACCGGACAGCCCGCCGTGTAAATTTCATCGCAGACGTCCACTGCCGTGCCGTCCACAACACGGTTTTCTCCCCCGTTCAGGATGACGCCCTTTACATTGGGGAGCGCCGCTAACTCCTTTGCTGTGATATCGTGGGGATAGATCTCGCTGTATACGCCCAAATCACGGATTGCACGGGCCAGCGTGGTGTTCTCCGTACTGCCCAAGTCTAAAATAACGATCATGTCCTGCTTCATGAATCTCCGCCTTTCTTTGTCGATAAAGTTGTAAAAACGCCGCATCCCGGCGTTTTTACACGATAATAGTGTTCTTTATTGTATCGCATATCATCTGTTTTGTCAAACGGATGATATGCGATACCTGGGACTTGCGGCAATGGATATATTTGGTCCCCGACAAATATCTTTCAACCCGGCATCATAATTATAAGCATGGTGTTTTTTACAAATCGAACCGTTGGCTGATGCGGTTCACTGACAACACTGGATTCCTTTTATGCCGGATAAAACACGCAGTTCCAACCGCCATTGCTTTTTAATCGTTATGCTCCTGCAAAGCCAGACAGGATATAATCCGTACCGTTATAATTTTGGGAGCCCAAAGCCTTGTTGGCGATGTGACAATCCAATAAAAACGCTGAACAGATGGACCCAGGTTCATTAAAAAAAGACAACACGAACTATTCCGCGGCAAAACGACGAATACGCTTGAATTTTGTTGCTTTCCGCCTTATAATAGAGGTATATATTTTGATTAGCACCGATTGGTTTTAGAGAGGAACAACTATGAAGCTTGAGGAATTGTATGAAAGAATTGAATCGGATTATGAAGCCGTCCTGAACCGCTTTGGAAATGACGAAGGCATGCTTGAAAAGTTTGTCCTGTATTTTGCCGGCGACCCCGCTTTCCAGAATTTATCAGAAGCAGTCCAAACCTTCAGCTTCGCTGAAATTGAGGGTTACGCGCACACGCTGAAGGGGGTTTCCGGGAATTTGGGCTTTGACAGGCTTCAGGCAGCCTGTTCGGAGCTGGTCTTGTACATCCGTCAAAGCAGATATGAGGAAATCCGGCAGGGTTTTGAAACAGTAAAACAGGAATATGATGCCGTCATGGATGGAATCCATCGGATTCGGTAAACAGCAGCTGGCATCGGGTTCTATTTTCCGGGCGGCGTGCACATTTCGTTGTTCTAAAATTTTTTCGGCAGTCTGGAACTAGGACAATGCCAATCGTTATGATTCAATCATTGTATTTACGTGATATATCGTCTTGATTGCTGAGCGGCCCAGTCTTTTGGAGCATGGAAGTATAACCGGCGGATCATATGCCTACCGGTTATTTTTATGTCTCAGGCAAGGAGAAAAAAGCGATCGCGGCTGAATTCCCCATTTCTCCATGGATCATTGGGAAACCAACAGCACAGCAAGATTCATTCAAGTGGATATCAGCACAACATCAGGAAGGAAGGGTGCTTGTTTGTTAAAAGAAAGAATTAAAAAGAATACAAAAAAACTCTCCAGATGGACCGCAGTTTTGTTGCTGGCACTTCTGATCGTTTTTTACATCATCACCATCGTGAACACCAATACCATTTCAAGCCAGGTGGAGATGATCGGCGATCATCCCTATCCGGTCGCCATCTCCGTAGGCGAGGTGGACACCTATCTCGCCCAGCTGCGCATCCTGCCGGAACGGCTGGTCTATTCGCACACCCCCGAGATGATCAATACCGTACACCAGCATTATGAATCCATCGACGGGGAAGTCCGGGACAACCTCGATTTCATTGTTGAGAAATATATCCATTCTCCCGAAGACGCTTTGCGCCTGAGCGAACTGTACGATTCCCTGCGGGATGAGCAGAACAAGCTGCTCGTCCTCTGTCAGGACCCCGCGTTCACCAGCGAGGACACATCCTCCTTTTTTAAAGAAAATATAGAACCGAAGCTCGATGAAATGAATCAGCTGACCAGCTCCATGATCGACGGTTCCAGGACGACATTTGCAGCGTTTAAAAACTTCGCGCTGGATTCCCGTCTCAACACGATCATTCTCTCGACCGTACTGACGTTGGCCGTCATCGTTTCGCTGGGCGTTTACCTGTATATTCTCAAATGCAAAAGCGAGCATGAGGAGGAGATGCGCAACGCGCTTGCCAGCGCATTGGAATCCGCGCAGAGCGCAAACACGGCGAAATCACAATTTTTGTCCAATATGTCCCACGACATCCGCACACCGATGAACGCGATCATTGGTATGACAGCCATCGCGGGGATGCATCTCGAGGAACCTTCCAAGGTGAAGGATTGTTTGAATAAGATCGCTATTTCCTCCAAGCACCTGCTCGGCCTGATCAACGATGTGTTGGATATGAGCAAGATCGAAAGCGGAAAAATTGCGCTCAACAATGAAGAATTTATCCTGCCGGAGCTTGTCCACAGTTTCGTGACCATCGTTCAGCCGCAGGCAAAGTCGAAAGAACTGGATTTCGACATCAGCATCAGCAACATCGAGCATGAGCGGGTAATCGGCGACACGCTGCGTATCAACCAGATTCTGCTGAATATCATGGGCAACGCCATCAAATTCACGCCATCGGGCGGCAGCGTACATGTAAAAATCTGCGAGCTTCCGCCGCAGCACAAAGGCTATGGAACCTACCAGTTTGTCATCAGCGATACCGGAATCGGCATGTCCGAAGCGTTTCTGGAAAGGCTGTACGAACCGTTTGAACGTGTACAGACCTCCACCAACAGCAAAATTGAGGGCACCGGTCTGGGAATGGCCATCACCAAAAGCATTGTGGACATGATGAACGGGCAGATCGCCGTTCAAAGCGAACTGGGAAAGGGTACGCGCTTCCAGATTACCCTCCATCTGAAGCTGCAGAAAACCGAGGAGGAACTCATCGACTTCAGCGCTTTGCAGGAACTGCGCTGCCTGGTCGTTGACGATGACCAGGATGTCTGTGAAAATACCACCGGACTGCTTGCGGAGATCGGCATGAACAGCGAATGGGTGCTCAGCGGAGCGCTGGCTGTGGAAAAGGTTTCCGAAGCGCATCGGATTCATCGGAATTTCCATTCCATCATCATTGACTGGAAGATGCCGGGCATGGACGGGCTGGAAACTACACGGCGCATCCGGAGCATCGTGGGCGCTGAAACCCCGATTATCATCCTGACCGCATACGATTGGACTGAAATAGAGGACGAGGCGAAGCAGGCGGGCGTGAATGCATTCCTGGCAAAACCGCTGTTCAAGTCGCGCCTTTACCATGTCATGCATGACATCGTTTTTCGTGAACAATCCGAGCCGTCAGCGAAAGCCGCGGATTCTGCTGACAGCCCGCTGGACGGCCGTGTGCTTCTGGTGGAGGACAACCAGATGAATATGGAAATTGCAGAAGAATTTATCAAACGCTGCGGCTGTTCAGTGGAAAAAGCCTGGAATGGGCGCGAAGCCGCCGAAATGGTAAAGAATGCGACGAACGGGTACTACAAGCTGATCTTTATGGATATCCAGATGCCGCAGATGAACGGTTATGAAGCGACACGGCAGATCCGACAGCTCGAGCACGCCCAGGGAAGGGTGCATACGCCGATCGTCGCCATGTCGGCGAACGCATTTGTGGAGGATATCGATTCGGCCTATGCGGCCGGCATGGACGCCTATATCACCAAGCCCGTCGGCATGGAAAAGATTCGAAGCATCCTGCAGCAATATTTGGACGGAAACACCGATACGAACCAGGCTGCCGATGACAGATAACCGTCCCCTGCAGAAGACAAAAAGACGAAGCACAGCGTGTGCATAGGAGGTAGATCATGAAGCAAGGTGTAAAACGAGCGGTTCTGCGGACAATACTGCTTTCGCTCCTGCTCAGCCTGTTCAGCTGGACGCCCGTATATGCAGCCGAAGAAAAGCATCCGGTCGTCAGGGTGGCTTTTCCGCAAAACCCGGGATTCAGCGAAACCCATGAGGACGGCACACGCAGCGGCGTATTCTACGACTGGCTTGTGGAAATCGCCAAATACACCGGATGGGAATATGAATTCATCGATGACGACGCACAGACACTGATGGACATGCTGAAGGTTGGACAGCTTGACCTCATGGCTGGTATGTACTATGTAGAATCGTATACGGATTTTTATTTCTATCCGCGTTACAGCATTGGAAGTACAACCTCCCTTTTGATCAAGCGCAGCGACGACACCAGCATCCAGAGCTTTGATGTGGGCACCTTAAAGGGCAAAACCATTGGGGTATTTAAAAATGCGGTCAATAAAATCAAGCAGTTCGAATATTTTTTATCCTTCAACAGTATTTCCTGTGAACTGCGCTCCTTTGCTGATCCCGACGAATTGGGCAGAGCACTGGACAATGGTGAAATCGACGCGCTGCTGGGCGGAAACTCCTATCTGACAGAAAACCGTTCGGTCGCAGTACAGCTCGGCGGCGAACCGTACTATATCGCCGCATATCTTGAACACACCCAAATCTGCCAGCAGCTGGACGACGCCATCACGAACATCTATACGGCGAATCCAAACTTCGCTTTGGAGACACAGGCCAAATATTTCCCGGATTACTATGACAACACCATCACGCTCTCGGACGAGGACCGTGCGTATATCGAAAAGGCGGAACCGGTGCGGGTTGCGTTGATGAATGACCGGTATCCGCTGAGCTACATCAAAAAAGGGAAGCAAAAAGGAATCTGTCAGGACACCTTTGCGCTCATTTCACAGCAGACAGGCCTGCAGTTTGAATTTGTATACGCCAACAGCTATCAGGAAATGCTTGACCTGGCAGTCTCGGGAAAGGCGGACATTATCGGCTCCTTCCTGGATGAAGAATATTTGGCGCAGAATATAGATATGGTCCTGACCAAAAATTATCTCAGCCTGGATGATGTCATCCTCAAGAACAAAGCTTCGCAATATCCATCCGACGACATCATTCTGGCCTGTGTTGCGGGCCGAAACGTTCCGGATGGAATCACGCCAAGGGAGGTCCGCTATTATCCGACCCCTGCCGATTGTCTCAATGCCGTTGAGAAGGGCGAGGCGGACGTCACCTTCATTCCGTCTTCCTTTGTCGAGGAGCTGTATTACCGGAACTTTTACACGCAGGTGACCATCGTCGCCACCGCTTCCACCAAAAGCGAGGTGTCCATCGCCGTGCCGAAGCCGGTGGATGTGCAGCTCTTCTCCATCCTCAGCAAGGCGATCAACAGTATCCCCGCCTCAGAGATGGACAGCATTGTCTCCCGCAACATGACATCGATGGGCGAATCGACGATGAGTCTCAAGTCCATCATCTATTCCAACCCGGTCGCCTTCATCGCGATCTTAGGCGCTTTTCTTTTCTTAGCCGCGCTGGTGTTCCTGCTGTTCAGCAGGTTTAAGATGAAGAGCCGCGTGATGCAGCTCCAGCTCGAAAAAGCCGAGGAATCCAACAAGGCAAAATCAGAATTCCTGTCACGGATGTCGCATGAAATCCGGACGCCGATGAATGCGATCATCGGGCTGACACAGGTGGCACTGCGTTCCCAGGACGCGCCGCCGGCACTCCAGAAACATCTGGAGGAGATTAAGTCCTCTTCACAGTTCCTGCTGTCTCTGGTCAACGACATTCTGGATATGTCCAAAATTGAAAGCAGCAAGATGCAGCTTCTGCCCGCGCCGTTTAAGCCCCGCACACTCATCGAGGATGTGGAAAGCATGATCCGCGTGCAGACCGAAAAGCAGAAGCTTCACCTGATCATCCAGTGCGAGCTTCAGCACGAATGCTTTTTGGGCGACGGGCTGCGCATCAAGCAGGTGGTGCTCAACCTGCTGTCCAATGCCGTCAAGTTTACAGGACCGGATGGAGAAATTGTATTGACACTCAAGGAGCTCGAATCGGACGACACACAGGCCAAACTGTTCTTCAGTGTGAAGGATAATGGAACCGGCATCGATCAAAAGGATCTGGAGCGCATCTTCCAGTCCTTCGAGCAGGGCTCCGGCACCAGCAAAACCGGACAGCCGGGTACCGGGCTGGGACTTGCCATCAGCAGCAACCTAGTGCGGCTGATGGGCGGGGAGCTTTCCGTTGACAGCACTCTGGGCGAAGGCTCTTTGTTCTATTTCAGCGTCTGGCTGCCAGTGGCTGAGCCATTTGAAGAGCAGGCATCCTCCGAAATCTCCTGCAGCTTCGAAGGCACAAGGATTCTGCTGGCGGAGGACAACGACCTGAATGCCGAAATCGTCTCCTATATGCTGGAAACCGAGGGTGTCAAGATCGAACGCGCCGCCAACGGCCGGATTGCCGTCGAAATGTTTACAGAGCATGCCGCCGGGTATTATGACCTGATTCTGATGGACATCCAGATGCCGGTCATGGACGGACTTTCGGCGACCGGGGAAATCCGCTGCTGCGGCCATCCCGACGCTGAAACGATCCCGATTGTCGCGATGACCGCCAACACCTTCAAGGAGGATCAGGACAAGGCCATGAATGCCGGCATGAACGGATTCATCCCGAAGCCGTTTGAGATCGACCAGCTCTATGAGGTGATCGGAAGCCACCTTCGAAATCGGAATGGGCAGGACGATGCCTAGATTCATATGCCGTTTCCTGTGATACATAGGCCAAGATGTTCTTCCTTCCAAAAAAGCGGAATACAAAGTCACAGGGAATCCCCTGTCCGGCAGTTCCGCAAGGTCCGCACCGCATCTCCAGGATATTCGGGCGGTCCTGCGGATCAGCTGAATCGATAAAAAACCCGCATTCCGGCAGAACTGCCGGAATGCGGGTTTTCTGATATGGCTGAAAGTTACGCGCGGGAGATTTATGGCGGCATCCGCCGAGCTGATGCGATGGGTTAAACGGGCATCCAGAGGTTTCTCAGCATCCAGACGGCGTCCTGCATGCCGCGGCGGTAGAGCACCTCCATCTGGCGCTCGTAGCTTGCACTGATCTCGAACAGGATTTCATCGACGAATTCCCGTTCCTCCTGTCTCAGATTGGTGGTCAGCATCTCATCCAGATGCCTACTCCGCTGCCTGTAATACTGGTATTCCGTCGTCTCCTTGTGCTCTTGGAGCGCGCGTTCCATCAAATTTTCCACAATTTCATTCCATGCTTTGCTGTTCGTCATAGGATATCTTCCTTTCAAATGTCGTGCAAACCCCCTTGAAAGAAATTACAGCGCATGGTATAATATTTACGCTGTAACATCTTTTTAGATGATTGCGGTGTTAGGAAGTGGCTTTGCTTTGTGAGGGGCAGCCGCTTCCTTCATTTTTTGAGGTCAGGCTTCATACGTTTAATCCCGCGCCTTACGGTCTCCGCAATGGACACCGCTTCCTGTTCACAGTAACCGTCAAGAATGTCTTTTGACTCTTGATCCAGCTTCACTGTGACCTTATAAGTTTTGGGATTATCAGTTTTCGGACCTCTTTTTTTACCTACGTACAGAATGACACCTCCTTTAATAGGTCTGTATTAATTATTATATAATAAGTCCGACCATTTTGTCAATGGGTGGAGATAAAAAAGGCAGATATTCGGAAGAATATCTGCCTCTTTAACACTTATCAAAATTCTAATGTTTAGAATATGTACTATGTAGAAATTAATCCTATTAAAAAATGTAGTTAAATTATCAACATCAATAACTAGACAAATATTTTTTATTCTTAGCATAGTCATATAGGCAACGTGTAATATCTTCCATAATTATATTTGTCTTACTTTCCCACTTTTCGTACTCTTGTTCTGTTACACCAGAACGAAAATTCCCATGCGCTATTGAATTACGCCTATTCACCAAACCATCGATATCACTTTTATATTCTTTAAACAAATCGACCGGCAAACCGATTTTATACAAATTTTTTTGTAATACAATATACCATAAATTTGATCCTATATCTATTATCTGATCATCTATTGACAATATTTCCAACTTAAACTCTTCAATCTTTTCCATTAAATCAACTCTTCTAAAAAAACGATGCAACTTAGAATCCTCGGGTAATTCTCTTTTAAAACATTCACATTTTCTATCTAAATTATCATATGCCTGAAACTCTTTGTGCATTCCTGTAACTAATAGATTGGTATTAACCTCCCTTCGTTTGAGTAAAAGAGAGTTAAGATGTTGAATATATGTTTGTATACTGATTTTAACATAACCCTCAAAATGTGAATAAAGAATGAGAACCAAGCTTTTTCTATAACGTTCCTTTTCTGAATCAGTAATATTACTTAATTGGTTTTTAAAAAAGGCTAGTTCTTCTTGACGCCATGCAAGCTCAGTCTCAAGATTTGCTCTCAGCTCATTTGCCGTCAAGTACTTCTCTCACTCCCTCCGTAAACAATCGAATTCGAGTTTTAATTCCATTTACGCTTCCAGTTTTATAAGATTTAATTTCATCTCCAAACTTAAGATCATTTATACGTTCTACTATTTTACCTATACAATTAGATTTTTCAATCTCGTCAATCATGGTAGCTAAAGGAATAGCTATACCGTCAAAATAATATAAAACAAACTCATTTCGAACTGTTCCATTTCCAGTTTTTCCAGAAAACGCATCACATCCCCAATGATCATTTATAAATTTAAATGTATGTTTAAAAATATGTTGTTCTTTTGTATAATTAAAAGCAATTTCATCTTTAGTCATTTTTTCAAGATATCTAGTTAAATACTCTGTTACTGGATACCTATAGTTATCAATATCATTTTTTATCGCAAAGAATCTTAATGCCAACTCTTGGTCATCTCGTATGTTGAAACGGTCATCTCCAATTCGGCTTATTACTGATTTAAAGTTATTATTTTGACTACAATCTTCTAAAAAATCTATCGCTTTTGATCCTAATAATCTTATTGTGCAATTCCTTATTTCTTGGGCAGATAATAATTCACCTCCCGTATTTAAACGTTTAAACATGTGATATTTTAAGGCAATTTCACTCTCTTTTTTTATAACTTCCATTCGCACAAAGCTTCGTTTTAACTTAATCTGGAGTGCTTTAGGTAAATCATTAAATTTTAAACCATTTAAGTCTGGTACAATATCGCACCCCTGCAAAATCAAATAATCATCTTTGCTATTCCCTAGCTTCTCTCCTCTGAAATGAAGATAGCTAGAAATTCTTTGTAACCCATCAATTAACTCATAAATTCCATCATCAGTTTCGATTACGAAAATAGGTGGTACTGGCATTTCCAGTATTAATGACTCTACAAAACGCGATTGTTTCTCTTCTTCCCATCTAAACATTCTTTGATAATCTGGAGAAATGGTTAATTCTTGATTTTGATACATATCATAAAGCTCATTAAATGATACATCCAAACTCTTAGTCCTTATTTTTATTATTTGACTATCTACATTTTCAATTAAATTTTCGATATTCATTTTTGCTCCTCTAAATACTAATTATAATTTAGATTTGTCACAATACAAGCAACGTTATTCCCACTCGGCAAATAAAAGTCGATTCTAAACAATTTTGTTTAGCGAATTTGATTCCATTTGATAGGATATGATACCAGTTATCCTTATCCCAAGGGGTCTTGGGACTTTTGCTATCAAAAATCTATCAGGGGCCAAATATCAAAGGTAAAATTGTCGCGTTAATTCTGGTGGTTTGCGCGTCTTTGTTGGATTCAGTATAGCACCTTATAGGACACAATGCAATATTATCATCACTTCCGTACTTGCTGGATAAGGGCTTTTGCCTCGTCTTTTTTCAGTACCTTTCCATATGACACTACTTTCCCATCTACGACCAGCGCCGGGGTGGACATTACACCGTAGGCGGCTATCTGCGTAAAGTCTGTCACATGGTCGATGGTTGTATCCATTCCCAATTCTGAAAGAGCCTCGCGGGCGGCTTCCTCCAGCGCGTTACACTTCGCGCAGCCAGTTCCCAACACCTTAACACCAGCGGCGGCCTTTGCAGCCTCCGCTTGCGCCATTGTGTCAGCGTTGCAGTTGCCACCACAGCAGCAACCTTTTGTTTCCTCTTTCTTCTTTCCAAACAGTCCCATCGAAAATACCTCCTATTTTAAATTAGTATGAATTGGAACGCATTAAACAGATAACCGACAATGATGATGCCAACGGTACAGATGCCAATGAACAGGGCAAGCAGTTTCGGCTTGACAGCCTTGCGAAGCATAATCATAGACGGCAGGCTTAAAGTGGTGACAGCCATCATAAAAGATAAGATTGTGCCAAGCTGTGCGCCTTTAGAAAGCAGAGCCTCCGCGACAGGAATTGTACCGAAAATATCTGCATACATAGGGACGCCCACCAACGTTGCAAGAAACACGCCAAAAGGATTGTTGCTACCCAAAACGGCCTCAATCCAACTTTCCGGAATCCAGTTATGAATCACCGCGCCGATACCGACGCCAACCAGAATGTAGGGAAAGACCTTTTTGAATGTTCCAAGCATCTGCTCTTTTGCGAAAGATAATCGCTCTTTCTTCGTAAGGATAGGGGATTCAATATCCACACCGCCCGCAGAAAGAATAAAACTTTCAACGTGTTTTTCCATATGCAGTTTTTCTATAATCGTACCGCCTACCACGGCTATAATGAGGCCGACCACCACATAAATGACGGCGACTTTCGCTCCAAAAATGCTCATAAGAAGTACCAGACTTCCTAAGTCCACCATCGGAGAAGAAATCAAAAAGGAGAACGTCACACCAAGGGGCAGCCCCGCGCTGGTGAAACCAATGAACAGCGGGATAGACGAACAGGAACAAAACGGCGTTACCGTTCCAAGCAGCGCGGAAACGATATTCGCCCAAATACCGTGGAATCGCCCCAAAATACGTTTGCTTCGCTCCGGGGGGAAGTAGCTCTGAATGTAAGAAATAGCAAAAATCAGGAAACAGAGCAAAATCGTGATTTTCAGCACATCATAAATAAAGAATTGGACGCTGCCGCCGATGCGCCCGCCCACGTCCAGCCCCAAGGCCGAGAGGCCCAAACCGATTAGCTCATTCAGCCACTTCATGCCAAGAACTTGATTTTGAATGAAATCCCAAATACCCACAACAAGACCTCGCTTTCAAATTGTTGGACAACATATCAATAATTTTTGATGTGTTGTCTTGAAGGAAACGCCATCCCAATTCAGATGGCGTTTATTTATCGCGTTGTGTATAATCACCCTCCCGCTCCGTAGTAGGCGTAGTAAGAGCCAGCAACAGATTCACCGCTTTTTCCCTGCCGGTTGCGCTTAATCGGTAATGCGTCCATTTGCCTTCTTGACGGCTTACCACTAGGCCGGAATCACACAGTATCTTCATGTGGTAGGAAAGGCCCGACTGCGTTAAGTCCATCGGCTCTTGCAGGACACAGGCGCACTTCTCGCCGCTGCGTAATTGCTCCAGAATGGCAAGTCGCTTTGGGTCACAGAGAGACTTAAACACTTTGGCGTTATTTTGATGTGTCGTATCCATGCGTTCACCTCACATCAAATTATCTTGATATGATTAGTATATGCGCTTCTGGCTCATTTGTCAACCATAAATTCAAAAAAATTAGCACAGGCCCCAAACTCCGTCAACGGTCGAGATGAACGGCGCGTACCGCGCCGCCGTTGACAGGGCTTGGAGCCTGCGCTGGTGAGCAGACAAGGGGTTAAGGCTTGCCTTAACCCCTTGGGTTCAACTGGCCATAATGTCACGCTTTTGACGCTTGCAAAGCCAGTATCCATGCGACTTCACGAGAGCATATCAAGGGGGGGCTGTATCCTATGACCTGTACCCCCAAAAATAGCCTCCTTATTGCCCGCAGAGCGTCAACGCTGTTGTGTCACTTGCCGTTGCTGTTTTTGTTTCCCAAACATATGGGAAAGACCTTGCTGTTCAAGTACGGACTGATACCATTTTACGGATTGGCGCAGTTCACAATTCTCCTGTTCCAGCTTCCCAACGTTCAACTGACTACGGATAGATTTCAGTTCATCGCGTTCCCGTATGACGCCCGCCAGCTTTGTTTTTAGGTCCGCTATGGTCTTTTCAGCGGCCTTTAGCAGCTTTTCCAGTCTGCCACTTTTCTTTTCTTGAACGACATATTTCTGCGCCGCTGTCAGCAACATTTGGTAATCCTGCCGTTCCAGCATAACTTTAGAGGAAAGAGGGACATTTTTGGCATCAATATTTTCGACGGCCTTTATGTCTACTTGCTGCTTTTGCAGTTTGGCAATGGATTGTTCCAGCGTCATGACTTCCGCTTGTCGTTCCTGCTTTTTGAAATCCAAAACGGACAGATGTTCATTGTGTGTGCCAAGCTGTTCCCACTCAATGCCGTGACGCTCCATGACCTGCGCCAACGTCTGTTTCTCTGCGTTAATCCACTGATTAAATTCTGTGTCGCCCCGGCTGCCGCCCTCGAAGCCTTGGGCCGCCAGCGCCTTTTTCATGGAAACCCGCGTATCCAATCCACGCTTGCTGTCGGTGGTAAAGGGGACAAAGTCGATATGTAAATGCGGCGTCGCTTCGTCCATATGCAGGTGGGCCGAGAACACGCGGAGATGGGGATTGCGCTCCTGAAAACTGCACATAAATTCGTCCAGCACCGCCTTGGCCTGCTCTCCCTCTGGCGTTCCGACAGCGGTATTCTTGACGCTGCCTATCTGGAAAATGACTTCATGGAATAGCTTCTCCTGTTTGCCGGTACGGATATGCTCGTAATAATCAGCTATTTTCCGGTCGCTTCGTTTCTGTTTGGCGTTATAGCGTTCCAGCGCCGCGCCAAACAGTTCCGTATAGACAGTGCGTAAATCCTCATGCAAGTAAGTGATGTTGTCGGCTGTTCGGCTGCGGTCGATATTCTCCGCGATAAAATCGCGGTTGTTGTGGGTCAGCGAACCTTTCCCGACCATACCGCTGATTGTCCTACGCAAACATTATCACGCTCCTTTTTCGCCGCTGATGCGGCGGCCTTTGTTACTTTCTGCGAAAGTAACGCAAAAGCACTTTTGACAGCTACGCCATCAAAAGCGCCCTTGCGCTCTCCGAGGGGGAATAGGGGCGTTGCCCCTGTTGCCTGCGGGCAACCACCCCAACAGGGCCGCCCTTTGAAAAGGGCGCCCTGTACCCCGCCTAAACTTTTGTCCGTGACAGCCGTGACGACCGTGACGATGTTTCCAACACCGTACCCGTTCCCCATAAGGCCGTCACAGCCGTCACGGTCGTCACGCTTGGGGCAAAAGCGTGAGCTTGATGTTCCTGCCAGCGTGGGTTCGGACGCTGGCATACTGGATATGATAATCGTTCAGTAGCTTGCCCGCCCGGATATTCAGCCGCATGGCGAGCGCGTTAGGCTTCATGTCGGCTCGCAGCGCCGCCGTTAAGTCCGTGGCTGTCCCACTCCATTCCGGCCTGTCCGATGTCACCAACGCGGCCACGGCTTCCAGTACCAGGTCGGGCGGTTCTCTCCACAGCTCATTTTCTGTCCGTTCCAACTGCCACACCAGCCTCTCCATGTCCCTTGTGAGATAAAGCCGCTGGTCTTGTTGGTCGCGCCCCGAAATATCCAGTACGGCGGCATTGTCCGTCCGTCTTTCCTTTTGAAGCAGAAACGCACCGTCCGCAGCGCCGAGCAGGCCGTTGGTGCCGGAAATCATGTCAAACTTATCGTCCGCCTGTTGTTTCCGGGTATGATGTACCAGCAGGAGGCAGACGCCGCTGCGATCAGCGATCTGTTTGAGCCTCCCGACGATTTCATAATCGTTAGCATAGCTGAACTTATCGCCACCCGCCTCCCGGATTTTTTGCAGGGTATCAATGATAATGAGCTTTGTGTCGCTATGCTCCCGGACAAACTTTTCAAGCTGTTCGTCGAGGCCAGCGCCGAGCTGCTTTGCACAGATGGCAAAGTGCAGGTTCTCCGTGCTGTCCGTTCCAAACATACGATATAACCGTTCCTGCAAGCGCCTGTAATCGTCCTCCAACGCCAGATAGAGGACAGTTCCTTTATGGACGTGGTATTTCCAAAGGGAAAGCCCGGTGCTGACATGATAGGCAAGCTGCGCCATGAGGAACGACTTGCCCACCTTGGGCGCACCTACAAAAAGATAGGTTCCCGCATGGAGCAGGCCGTCGATAATTGGCGGCCTGCTCTGATAGATATTTTCGTACAGCTCGTTCATGGAAACCGTGTGCAGATATGCCGGGTCATTGTATCGCTGCATCTGCCGCAAAATTTCGTCAATGTTTTCATCTGAGGGATTGTTTTCTTGAAACGTCTCTGATATACTGGATTCAGTGATTTTCGGAATCGGCTGTCCTCCGCCTGCGCCAACAGACGGAACAAGGGCAGTCGTTTTTGCTTGTTCGGTAATAATCATTCGCAATCCTCCCTCATGCCCTGCATCGTGACTGTAATCAGTTCAATGGTTTCTAAAAGTTCATCGCTGACCGGTTCACCGGTTCCGATGCGCCGCAGTTCTTCCAGCACAGTGGCGAGCTGGTCGCGCAGGGCCTTGTAAACCCTTGGATTACCCTGCACCACCACATCACGGCACAGCAGACGCCGTGTGATGTAGTCCTGTTTGGTGAGGCCGGAAAGCCGGACAGCAATCTCGATTTGTTCATCTTCTTCCGGCGACACCCGGAACGCGACCGTTTTGTTGCGCCAGCGATTCTTGTTGTCCCTGTTTTTGAGCGACATAGTTAAGCCCCTTTCCGTTCTGTATTCAGTTTGTCCGCCATCTCTGTTTGCCGCGTGGGGAACAGATGGGCGTATCGGTAAGTAATGTCGATGTTTTCATGACCCACCCGGTCGGCAATCGCCAGCGCCGTGAATCCCATATCAATCAACAATGAGATGTGCGAATGTCTGAGGTCGTGGATTCTGATTTTCTTGACGCCGGTTGCCTTGCAGCCTCGTTCCATCTCGTGTTTCAGATAGTGCTTGCTGATGGGGAAGATACGTTCATCTGTCCCGGCGCTGTAAAACATCTTCAAATAGTCCTGCATTTCCTCACAGAGAAATTCAGGCATTTTAATAACGCGGTTGCTCTTTTTGGTCTTGGGCGTGGTAATCACGTCCTGCCCTTTCAAGCGTTGATACGATTTGTTAATGGAAACCATTTCCGCCTGGAAATCAAAGTCGGCGGCGGTCAGGGCAAGCAGTTCCCCCTCACGGATACCGCACCAGTAGAGCATTTCAAACGCATAATAGGACAAGGGCTTATCCATCATGGCGTCGGCAAATTTCAGATATTCGTCCTTTGTCCAGAACAACATCTCCCGCCGTTCCTCCACGCCCATGTTTCCGGCCTTTGCCGCTGGATTGATTTGCAGGCCGTAGTAGCGGATCGCGTGGTTGAAAATGGCGCTCAACTGGTTATGTATGGTTTTCAGATAGGTCGGGGAGTAGGATTTACCGCTTTCGTCGGAAAGTTCCCGCATCTCGTTCTGCCAGTCCATAATGTCCTTGGCGGAGATTTCCGACAGCTTCCGACTTTTGAAGTAGGGCAGGATTTTCTTCTGAATGATGCTCTCTTTCGTCAGCCATGTGTTCAGCTTCAATTTGGGCTTCATGTCCCGTTCGTAGAGCTGGACGAAGTTTTCAAACGTCATATTGATGTCGGCCTGCTTCTGCATCAGAAATTCCCGTTCCCACGCCAGCGCGTCCCGCTTGGTGGGGAAACCGCGCTTCAACTTCTGCTGCCGTTCTCCTTTCCAGTCGGTATAACGAAACTGGACATACCATATGCCGTTGTCCTTATTTTTGAAAGCCGCCATGTTAGCAACTCCTTTCGCTTTGGCCCCGTGTGCCATAGAATTTTTCATAGAAGAATTTCCGGTCAATCCGGCCTGAAATGGTGATGCAGCCCGTTTTCTTCAATTCCTCATTCATGGAGCGAATCAGCTTGTAGGCATAGGCCACGGAAACGCCTAGCTCCTCAGCCACTTCTTCCACGCGCATAAACATTTTTCCAGCCATTTGTGTTATCTCCTCCATTTTTTGTTAAATTACCCTCTTTGGGCTTGATTGGAGTTTGCCGCTTCCTCCGATTGTCGTTCCTGCCCCAAATATTGCGGCGTTCTCTCTGCCTTGGTACGCTTCGCCTTTCGGCATCTTGGCGCTACTTCCCCGGCAGGGTATCCCATTCGGACGGTCATTCAATTTTCAAGGTTCTCTAAGCATATTTGCTTAATTCCATTATACTAAACATTAAAGTTTAAGTCAAGGGGTTTGCAAGAGAATTTCTTAACTTTTTTGCTTAGTTTTCTCTTGACTATACTTAAACAGATATGCTATACTATATTCGACAGGAAATGTAGAATGGGAGTGGCGATAATGGCAATTGGCGAACGGATTCATTTTTTTAGAAACCTGCGGGGCATGACGCAGAAATATCTTGGCAGTGCGGTGGGCTTTCCAGAAAAGACCGCCGACGTGCGCATGGCGCAGTACGAATCCGGCACCCGAACGCCAAAGGCCGACCTGACCGCCGCCCTTGCTCAAACGCTGGACGTGTCGCCGCAGGCTCTTGACATTCCCGACATCGACAGCAACGTCGGCCTGATGCACACATTATTTGCGCTGGAAGATTTACGCGGGCTGAAAATAGGGGAGATTGACGGGGAACTCTGTATCCGGCTGGATAAGGCCAAAGGACGCACCTATGAGGAAATGTTTAAGATGCTCGACGCTTGGCGGCAGCAGGCCGCGAAGCTGGAAGCGGGGGAGATAACCAAAGAGGAATACGACCAGTGGCGGTACAGGTATCCCGAATTTGATACCACGCAACGGCGGGCAAGGGTGCTTTCACAAGGATTGAGCGATATGCTGATAGAAGATTTCAAGAAGCAATCAAAACCCTGAAAATAGCAAAAAAGGTCTTGCCAACTGCGAAAGTCGGCAAGACCTTTTTTCATGGATAAGGATATTCACCTGTAAACCGCTTGTCACACGGGAGTGAAAAAAGTAAGCGGTAAAATGGCGGCTGCTATCAATCTGCTATCAAACGGCGGGGTTCGCCTCCACAAAGCGCCTGTTTATGCGGCTTTGCGGGCTGCGTTTCTTATTCCCACTCGATCGTAGCCGGCGGCTTGCTCGTGATATCATACACGATGCGGTTGATGTTCTTCACCTCGTTGACGATGCGGCTGCTGGCCTTTTCCAGCACCTCATACGGGATCTTCGCCCAGTCCGCGGTCATAAAATCATTGGTGGTGACGCCGCGCAGGGCCAATGTGTAGTCATAGGTGCGTCCGTCGCCCATGACGCCGACCGAACGCATCGAGGTCAGCACTGCAAAGTACTGATGGATGTCCCGGTCGAGCTTTGCGTTCGCGATCTCCTCGCGGAAGATGGCGTCCGCATCCTGCAGCGTTTCAAGCTTCTCCTCGGTGATATCGCCGATGACGCGGATGGCCAGACCCGGACCCGGGAACGGCTGTCTCCAGACCAGATAATCCGGCAGTCCAAGCTCCTCGCCGAGCTTTCGCACCTCATCCTTGAACAGCAGTCTGAGCGGCTCGATGATCTCCTTGAAATCGACATAATCCGGCAGTCCGCCGACGTTGTGATGGCTCTTGATGACCGCCGCGTCGCCCGCGCCGGACTCGATGACATCCGGATAGATGGTGCCCTGCGCGAGGAAATCGACGGTTCCGATCTTTTTGGCCTCCTCCTCGAACACGCGGATGAACTCCTCGCCGATGATCTTGCGCTTGGTTTCCGGGTCGGATACGCCGCGAAGTCTCTGCAAAAAACGTTCCTTCGCGTCCACGCGCACAAAATGGATGCCGCTGTTCGCGAAGACCTGTTCGACCTCGTCGCCCTCGTTCTTGCGCAGCAGGCCGTGATCCACAAAGATGCAGGTGAGCTGGCTGCCGACCGCCTGGGAAAGCAGCTCGGCCGCGACCGAGCTGTCCACGCCGCCCGAGAGCGCGAGGAGCACCCTGCCATCTCCTACCGTTTTGCGGACGTCCTGGATCGCGGTCTGCTTGTAGTCCTGCATCGACCAATCGCCCTTCGCGCCGCATATTTTATAAAGGAAGTTGTGCAGCATCTGCATGCCGTTTTTGGTGTGCATGACCTCCGGATGGAACTGTACACCGTAGAGCATCCGCTCTACGTGCTGCATGGCGGCCGTCGGACACTCGTTTGTGTGCGCGACCGCTTCAAAGCCTGCTGGAAGCGTCTCGATGTAATCGGTATGGCTCATCCAGGACACGCCCTCTTTTGGCAGGCCGGAGAACAGTGCGCTGTCTGTATTGTAAACCGTATTGGTCTTTCCATATTCGCGCGCACGGGCCGACTGTACGGTTCCGCCGAGCGCATGCGCCATACACTGGATGCCGTAGCAGATGCCAAGCACCGGAATGCCCAGCTCGAATACCCGCGGATCACAGGACGGGGAATTCTCCGCATAGATGCTGTTCGGTCCGCCGGTAAAGATGATGCCGATCGGGTTCATCTTTTTGATCTCCCCGACAGGCATGTTATACGGATGCACTTCGCAGTACACGCCGCATTCCCTGACACGCCGTGCAATCAGCTGGTTGTATTGTCCGCCAAAATCCAAAACCAAAACATTCTGATGCTTCATCTATCTTTCTACCTTCCCTTACTAATTTTCTTCGGATACTATTATGCGGTTTTTCCTGTAAAAAAACAAGCCTTGAAACATGAATTTTCGGATTCGATCGATTTTTCTGTCTTTTCTGAGAAAAACCGGGTATGTTTGCGTTTCGCATGCAGAAAATATAGGCAGGATCATCTTATGATGCGCAATTAGCACAGGGCAGATGCGGAAAGCTCGGACCATATAGCATACGTCTGACATCGTTCAGCCGTTTTTTCATTTGATTGAAAAAATGGGTGAGTTGGAGACTGCCGGCCTGTATTCCGTTTTCCTGTATGCGTTCAGGCTTCAGCATATTCGCCCGTGCCGTTTTGCGGCTCAATTTTTTATAACAGTCCGATTACTTTTATGGAGGTATCTTCCTATGAAACACAGATATCGCGTTGGCGTTTTGACACTGGTACTGTCCATCCTGCTTGCGACCAGCGTCGGCGCATGGGACCTGTTTTCCGTTCCGGCGGCCGTCCCGCAGACGCAGCGCACCGCGGCGGTCAGCTTTCAGCAGGGTAAAACCTATGCCTTTTCCGCCGAGGATATGGAGAAAAAGCTGCAGCTCCCGGCCGGCGAGCTGCAGGGCATCACGATCACCGCGCTGCCGGACGAGAAGGACGGCGTGCTGTACTGCCGCGACCGGAAGGTTCAGAACTACGAGCAGCTTTCGCGCGGCGACATCGACGAGCTGACTTTCGTATCGACCGGGGACGCCGGCAACTGCACGTTCTCCTTCATCCCCAAGATCAGCGAGAATGTGCGCGCGACCATCAGCATGCTGGTGTCAACCGGTGTGAACACCCCTCCGCGCGTTGAGAACGCCTCGTTCAGCACGCTTTCCGCCACCGCGCTGCGCGGACGCGTATCGGCCTTCGATGCCGAGAATGACGCCCTGCAGATCCGGCTTTCCCAGAAACCACAGAAGGGCGAAATCAAATTTGACGGGCTCAGCTTTACCTACACGCCGTTCTATGGCATGAGCGGCAAGGACACCTTCCAATTCTATGCCGTGGACGCCGCGGGCAACGACTCCGAAGAGGCGGTCATGCAGATCGACATCGAGGAGCAGAACAAAACCTGCACTTACGCGGATATGTCCGACAACACCTATGCATACGCGGCGTCCAAGCTGCTGGAGCACGGACTTGTTCAGGGGGAGCAGATCGGTTCCATCCGGCTTTTCCGTCCGGCCGACCAGGTCAAACGCTATGAATATGTCCTGATGCTGCTGGGCGTGACCGGACGGGAAAAGAACCTGCCCGCCTGTGTGAACACCGGCCTTGCCAACGATGGGGAGATCGCCCCCTATTTAAAGCCGTATGTTAAAAAAGCGGTTGAAGAGGGCATCATCACCGAATCGAGCTTTGCCGCGGACGAGGTCATCACGCGCGCTGAAGCCGTTGTATTGACGAACCGCGCCGCGGCCATCAAGAAGGTCAGCGGATACAACCTCAACTACGACGACACCGGGGATATCCCGGAATGGGCGCTGCAGTCCTACATCGACCTGTGCGCCTACCGCATGATCGATCTGCCGGACAATCTTGCGAGACCGAATGCCGCGCTTACCCGCGACTTTTCAGCGGACCTGCTCTGGCAGCTCAAAAAGTACCACGACAAGGTGCGCTGAACGATTCAGGTGCTATGATGATGGATGTATTAAGATTGGCGGATTATGAAATCCGATGATTTTATTAAAAGAAGCACTTTATACCTTTCAGCGTTAATAACAGTTTCTTGGCTTGAGCGGCAGCTCCTATACTCAGATGTATAGGAGCTGCCGCTCTCTGTATAGAGGAGATCAGCAAACTGGAAAAACACTGGTATCACTTCTGCGGCAGAATTTTGAAACCGGCCAAAACGGGAAAACCATAGCCGCTTTCCATCAAGACTGACCTGCAAACATGTTTCTGTGCGTTTCCAACAGGTTGCGCATCCCTCTTTTTAGTGATTGTGCACAAAAACGCAGCGAATATTTTTTACAACAAAAATCACTATTTTTGTTCTATCTATATTGAATAATTCGTAGAAATTATATATAATAGTGCTTGAGTGATGAAACTGCAGACCGGATAATTGGATTTTTCTGTTATCACTCCGGTCGAATATCCTTTAAAATCCAGATATTTTTGTGTAAATTGCAACAATTGTCGGGACAGGCCCTTTTTACATGACAGACCGGATGCGCCTATCATCCGGCTCCTCACCACGGCGGCGGTCCTGGCTGCATTGTGGCAATTCTGCAGATATCACCACAATATCGCATCTAATATTAGAAAGGGGAGGTATACTTTGAAAGAATATACTCCGGATAAAATCAAAAATATAGCGCTGGCGGGGCATGGCGGCTCCGGCAAAACATCTTTGGCCGAAGCACTGCTGTTCCGGGCAAAAGCGACGGACAGGCTCGGAAAGATCTCGGACGGAAACACCGTTTGTGACTTTGACCCGGAGGAGATCAAGAGAAAAATCTCTGTCAGCACTGCCATTGCCCCGTTAGAATATATGAATACCAAAATCAATATCATCGATACCCCGGGACTGTTCGACTTTGCAGGAGGCCTGTATGAGGGCATCCGTGCTGCGGATACCGTCGTCATTGTCGTGTCCGCGCGTTCCGGCATTCATGTGGGCACCGAAAAGGCCTATAAGGCCGCTGTCGAAAACCACAAGTCCGTCGCATTCTACATTTCCAAAATGGATACGGAGAACGCCGACTTCTATAAAGTGCTTGATCAGCTGCGTGAAAAATTCGGCGCAGGCGTCTGCCCGGTGGTTGTCCCGCATGTCGAGGACGGCAGCGTGAAGGCATACGTCGATGTCATCAACAACAAGGCGTTCGCCTACGACAAAACAGGCAATACCTCCACCATCGATATGCCGGATATGGGCGGTCAATATGAAGAAATCTGCAACGCCATCAACGAAGCGGTCGCCGAAACTGACGATGCGTTGATGGACAAATTCTTCTCCGGCGAGAGCTTTACCGAGGATGAGCTGATCCACGGCGTGCATGACGGCGTCAAGGGCGGAAGCCTTTACCCGGTATTCTGCGGCTCTTCGGTCAACATGCAGGGCGGAGACCTGCTGCTCTACTGTGTCGCGAAGATGTTCCCATCCGCCGAGGAGATGCCGGCCGAGGTTGCGACCGACAAGAATGGCGATGCAATCGAGATTCCATGCGATGCAAAAGCGCCGTTTGCCTCTTACGTCTTCAAAACCGTAGCCGACCCGTTCGTCGGCAAGATGTCCTACTTCAAGGTGGTCGCCGGAAAGATGACCGCCGACATGACACCGGTCAACGTCCGCACCGAACAGCCGGAACGCCTTGGCAAGCTGATGATCGTCAAGGGCAAAAAGCAGGAGGAGGTCAAACAGATCTCTGCCGGCGATATCGGCGTTGTGACCAAGCTGACGGGCGCCTGCACGGGCGACAGCTACTGTGACCCGGGCCGTCTCGTTCAATTCGCGGAAACCAACTTCCCGAAACCAACCCTTTCGATGGCAATCAAGCCGAAGGCCAAAGGCGATGAAGGCAAGATTGCACAGGGATTACATAGACTGCAGGAAGAGGATCCGACCATCCTCTTTGAACAGAATCCGGAAACCCATCAGCAGATCCTTTCCGGACTTGGGGAACAGCATCTGGATGTTGTCACTTCAAAGCTCAAAGCGAAATTCGGCGTGGAGGTCCAGCTGGACGAACCGCGCATTCCATACCGCGAAACCATCCGCAAGAAGGTCAAGGTGGAAGGCAAGCACAAGAAACAGTCCGGCGGACACGGCCAGTTCGGCCATGTCTGGATTGAATTTGAACCCTGCGACAGCGAAGATCTGGTCTTTGAAGAGAAGGTCTTCGGCGGAAGCGTCCCGAAAGGCTTCTTCCCGGCGGTTGAAAAGGGCCTGCGCGATTCCATTAAAAAAGGCGTTCTTGCCGGATATCCGGTCGTCGGCCTGAAGGCGACGCTGGTGGACGGTTCCTACCATCCGGTCGACTCGTCCGAAATGTCCTTTAAAACGGCGGCGTCTCTGGCTTATAAGGCCGGACTGCCGCAGGCTTCCCCGGTGCTTCTTGAGCCGATCGGCAATCTGAAGGTGCTGGCTTCGGACAGCTACACCGGCGATATCATGGGAGAGCTCAACAAACGCCGCGGCCGCGTGCTGGGTATGAACCCGGCAAGCGAAGGCCAAACCGAAATCGAAGCCGAAGTCCCTATGGGTGAGATGCACGATTTCACCACGCTTCTGCGCTCGATGACGCAGGGCAGCGGCAGTTTCACCTTTGCATTCACCCGGTATGAGCAGCTTCCGGGACAGCTGGAGGCGGAGGTCATTGAGAAGGCGAAGGCGCTTGCAGCGGAAGAATAAATAATCATCCATATTATAAAAACGGGATGGCGGACAATCTTCGCCATCCCGTTTTTCTTTTGCTCCATGCAGAAAATCCCGTTGCCATCGGCAGGACTATACCATCCCCTTAAATGGTTGCAGTTTGAACCATTACAGATGAAAAGGGCGTATCCGAGTTTTTCGGATGCGCCCTTCCCTATCGACATACATTCTTCTTTATCTTTTATGGATGTAACAGAACACGGTTATTTGCCCAGAATGACCATCTTCATCAGAAGAAGGTCCGTCAAGTTGATTGTCGGCTTGCCGGACAGGCTCGCCGCCGCAAAGTATGCGGGTTCCAGCTGAGCTCCGTTCAGAATCGCCAGCTTGACCTGCAGCAGGTCGAAGATGTTGACGATGCCGTCGCCGGTCATGTCCGCTTTGACTACAATCGTGAGTTCATCCGCCACCGCGCCGTTCAGCATGGACTGCAGCTTCATGCCGGTTCCCAGCCGTTTGCCGGTGTATACGGAACCGTCCGCCTGCAGGACCTTAACCTCGCCGCCCGGGGCTGAAATCTTCTCAAGCAGCTGGTTCACGGTGGTTCCGTTGTCGATGCCCGCAATCAGTCCGTTTCCGCGGTCGATGGGCAACGTGTCGCTGCCGATGATACCGTCGTCCTTGTTCGGGTCGTAACCGAACGCCTCATCCAGCCATGCGATTCTCTTCTCATGCCAATCGCGCAGGAACGCCACCTCCAACGCGTAGGTCGGGAAGGTCTTGGAGGCATCTCCATACATCGGGTCGGTGCCGATGGTGTGCCAAAGCCTGTCGTCCTGATAGATCGCGTAGCTGAGCGTTTCGTTCGCCGCATCGATCGCCTCGATGAATTTGCTGATGGTTCCGTTATCCCGCAGCTCGGCCCAGCGGTCCTTCACCTGCTGTTCGAATTTCTCATAGCTGAACAATGTGCGCATCCAGCTGGACTCCTGCATACAGAATTCTTCCGGGGAATCCACATTCCACGGCAGCCAGTGTCCGAACCTGCCGTTTGCACCGGTCAGGTCGAAATCCCAAATCGGGCCCATGAACAGCTTGCTGCCGGCGCTCTTGTACATATAACAGCTCTTGTAAAAGTCGGAATCCTTATTTTTCATGAATTCCTGCAGAAGATACCAGTCGATCAGCGAATCCACATCGATGTATTCCTCATAGTTGCCGTCCTTGACAGCCTGGGAAGCCCTGGTCACATAATCCCGCGCAAACTCGAACTGCTCTTCGGTGATATCCTTGACCTTCGGCTTTTTGATGTTGACCTTGGAATTCAGGTTCTGGGCCCAGTAGTTGTTTGAATAGGTCATGAAGCCCGGATAGAAATACCGCTCATCGGTGTCGCCGTATTCATCGATCTCGAAGAGATAGCTGCCGTCCACAACGCTTGGGTCCGGCTTGTCGATGTCCACGCGGTTTTCGGCGATCTCCACCTGCTCGCACAGCAGGTAGGTGCCATTGTATTTTCCGTTGACAAACAGGTCCACAAAGGTGCCGCGCGGCGCGAAGCCGACGTTGGTGAAGTACTGCGCCGCATACATGACCATGTAGTTGCGCATCTGGGAGACGTCATAATAGTTGGCAAGCAGCACCCATTTCTTCGCCTTCTTGTAATCGAGCACCTTGGTTTTGGAATCAAATTCGAACTTATACGGTTTCTTCGGCGCGCCCCAGGTGGAGTTGCCGCGTCCCGCAATCACCATCGGGGTTTCCTCAAGGTTGACGTCCTTGTCGTACAGGCCGCCCGCTTCAATGCGAATGGTCGCATCCAGGCCGTCGCCCTTCTGAATTTCCCCGATCTGCCTGCCGTCGTCGAGATTGACAAACAGCATCGGCAGGCCGTTGCTGACGGTGACCTCGCATTCGGCTTTGACCGACGCATCCTTCTGCGACTGCACCGTGACGGCCGCCTTTCCAATCTTCTTCGGGGTCAGCTTGCCGCTCTGGTCCACCGTGACGACCGCTTCATCGCCGCTGGAGAACACAAGGTCCCCGGCGGATACCGATCCGGTCAGCTGAACCTTCAAAGTCTCCTCCCTGTCCAGCCTGAGATTGACAGCGCCCTTTTCAAATGTCACGCCGTCCCCGGTATTGGATGCCGATATTGCCGGCAGGCCCGCGCCGTCGTTGTCAGCCGCCAGCGCGGAGATCGAGAACATGGACACGCACATCGCCGTTGCCAGGCAGATGCTGAGCGCTTTTTTGATCTGCTTTTTCATAGCCTTCTCCTCTTATATCTTTTTCATTTTGAGGCCCGCTTTGTCCGCTGCCGCTTATCTTCGAATTGGACTAGGGCCTTTTTACATCTGACTGTTCTCATTATACGGCTTTTCGTTCGCAATTTATATGATTATTTGTTGTATAAATGTGAACATATTATATTTTATGGCTATAGATTAAATGAAGCATATACATGTGAATCCATTTTGAACGATTCGTGTGTTCTTCCATGCAAACTTGGCGCATATGGTCTTCCGGATGAAAAAAATGATGCATTTCCCCGATTCTCCCCCATGCCGCGCAAAAGCAGCGGAAACGCCCGCCGATATCTTCAAAATACACATGCAATCCAATAAAAGCGCCATTCTGTTTGGGACTGCGGGCATGAACGAGAATTATCCGAGATTCATAGGATATAGAGGCATGAAAACCAGTCATTTCATAAAGAACGCACCCGCAGACATCGTCGCCGGGAGAGCGGTAAAGATTTCGGAAAGAGGAATGGTGCTAATGAAAACAATCAGAAGCTTTGCCGTGGTGGGCGGTGACCTGCGGCAGGCCAGCCTTGCCTCCTCACTGGCAAGCGAAGGATACCATGTATACGGAATGTTCTTTGACCGGGACATCGATATGTCGGACCGCGTCATCCGAACGAATGACATCTCCCCCGCGATTGCGGACAGCGAGATCGTCGTGCTGCCGCTGCTGTCCACGCTCGACAACCTGACCATCAACACGCCGCTGTCAGACCGGAAGGTGTACATAAAGGAAATCTTCGAACACATCCAGCCGAAAAGCCTGCTGTTTTCGGGCGGGCTGACTCCGCAGATGGAAGATTTCTGCCAGGTCCGCGGCATTGAATACTTCGATTACCTGAAACGCGAGGAGTTCGCCGTTATGAACGCGGTCCCGACGGCCGAGGGCGCCGTCGGCATCGCGATGCAGGAGCTTCCGACCACCATCTACGGCTCCAACTGCCTGATCACCGGATACGGCAGGATTTCCAAGGCGCTGGTCAAGATCCTTTCGGGGCTTGGCGCGAACATCACGGTCGCGGCCCGGAAATACGGCGACCTTGCCTGGATCAAGGTCTTCGGCTGTGAAGCCATCCACATCTCTCAGCTCAAGCATCACGCCCATAAATTTGATATCCTCTTCAACACCGTCCCGGCCATGATCCTGGATGAATACATCCTCTCCAGGCTCAAGCGCGAGTGCCTGGTCATCGACCTCGCGTCCAAACCGGGCGGCGTGGATTTTGAAAAGGCAAAGAACCTGAGCATCAAGACAATCTGGGCATTGTCCCTGCCGGGCAAAACCGCTCCGATCACCTCGGGCGAGATCATCAAAGACACCATTATGAACGTCATCGAGGAAAGAGGTGAACTGATCATTGAGTGATAAGATCAAACTCGGTTTTGCCATGTGCGGCTCCTTCTGCACCTTCTCCAAGGTCATCCCGCAGATGCAGGTGCTGGTCGACGCCGGCTATGATGTGATGCCGGTTATGTCCGAATACAGCAGCACAACCGATACCCGTTTCGGCAAAGCGGCCGACTTCGTGGAGCGGATCGAATCGATCTGCGGCCATAACATCATCAACACGATCGTGGACGCGGAGCCGATCGGCCCGAAAAAGCTCTTCGATCTGATGCTGATCGCCCCCTGTACCGGCAGCACGCTGGGCAAGATGGCAAACGGCATCAACGATACGGCGGTCACGATGGCTGCAAAGGCGCATCTGCGCAACCTGCGCCCGCTGCTGATCGCGGTGTCGACCAACGACGCGCTTTCAAATTCAGCGCGCAACATCGGACAGCTGATGAACGCGCGCAACGTCTATTTCGTTCCGATGTGCCAGGACGATCCCATCAAAAAGCCCGCTTCGGTCGTCGCTGACTTCACGCAGATTCTGCCGGCCGTCGAATCCGCCCTGCAGGGCGCGCAGCTGCAGCCAGTTTACTGCTGACATCTTTACAGCTGCTCCGGCAGTCCATCCAACTGAAAGCTTTTGAACAGTCCTCCGGCACGCGGCCGGTGCTGTTATTTTTTCACGGACATCCGGCAGACGCGGCCGGTTGTCTTTTTAGTAATTCCCTTTCTTCACAGATAATTGGTCACACCGGCTGGTTGACTCCTTTGGGATTCCATTTTTTGATGAATAATCAATCACAGCAACCGGTTGTTTCTTTTGTAATTCCACTTCTTTGATGGATAGCAGGTCACAACAGCCGTTTGACTCTCTTGGAATTCCACTTTTTTGATAGATAACTGTTTACAGCGGCCAATTGTATCTTCTGGAATTCCACTTTTTGATGGATAGCCGATTACAGCGGCCGATCGTCTCTTTTGTAATTCCACTTTTTTGACGGATAATCTATCATAGTAGACGGTTATTCCGTAAATTGTCTTCTCTCCTTTTTCTTCATATATATTTATCATGGTGAAAATGCAAGTTTTAGAAATATGACTTGCATTTTCACCGATTTTTTTATACAATAGGATCAGACCCCGGCAGAGGGATATATATAAGCAGAATGGCGGGACCGCACGGCACCCGGCGGCGGAACCGCAGGAATAACGGAGGGAATAAAACGGCATGGCAAGAGATTTGCTTGCATATATAGAAAGCCAGATGAACGGCTTTTCGAAGGGACAGAAGCTGATTGGCAGATACATCGTGGACCATTATGACAAGGCGGCCTTCATGACCGCGGCCAAGCTCGGGGAGGCGGTCGGCGTCAGCGAATCCACCGTTGTGCGCTTCGCTTCGGAAGTCGGCTTCGAGGGCTACCCGCAGCTGCAGCGCGCTTTGCAGGAGCTGATTCAGAACAAGCTGACCGCCGTGCAGCGCATGGAGATCACCAATGAACAGATTGGAAACGAGGACGTGCTGCAGAAGGTGCTGAACCTCGATATCGAGAAGATCCGCCGCACGCTGGAGGAAACCTCGGCCGCCGACTTTGACAGCGCCGTCGAGGCGATCACGCGGGCCAGGAAGGTCTACATCATCGGCGTGCGTTCGGCCGCCGCGCTCGCGCAGTTTATGAGCTTCTACTGCAACCTGATTCTACGGGATGTGCGGCTGGTCAGCACCTCGAGCGTCAGCGAGATGTTCGAACAGATTCTGCGCATTGATGAAAACGACGTGCTGGTCGCCATCAGCTTTCCGCGCTATTCGCGGCGCACCGTGCAGGCGACGCAGTATGCCTCCAGGAAAAAGGCGAAGGTCGTCGCGGTCACCGACAGCCGCACCTCCCCGCTCGTGGAGAAGGCGGACAGCGTGCTGCTCGCAAGAAGTGATATGGTCTCCTTCGTCGACTCGCTGGCGGCCCCGCTCAGCCTGATCAACGCGCTGATCGTGGCGGTCGGCCTGTCCAAACGCGAGGAGATTTCCGAATCCTTCGCAAAACTGGAACAGATCTGGGAAGACTACGACGTATATGAAAAGATAGAGGGGAATCAATCGGATGGAATCATTTGACGTCATCGTCGTCGGCGCAGGCGCCGCCGGCATGCTCGCAGCCGGGCGCGCCGCCTCCAGAAAGCTTTCCACGCTGCTGCTGGAGAAGAACCGCTTGGCCGGCAAAAAGCTGCTGATCACCGGCAAGGGGCGCTGCAACCTGACCAACGACTGCGATGTGGAGGAATTTCTACGCAGCGTCCGTACCAACAGCCGCTTCCTGTACAGCGCGCTTTCCCGCTTTTCGCCGAAGGACGTGATGGACTTCTTCGAAGCCCTGCCGCTGCCCCTGAAGGTCGAACGCGGCCGCCGGGTCTTCCCGGTTTCGGACAGGGCGTCGGACGTGGTGGAGAAGCTGTCTTCCTGGACGCGCCGGCAGGGCGTTCTGACACGGACGGAAACGGTAAAAGAGCTCTGGCTTGAGGATGGTGATCTTTGCGGCGTCATCCTTGCGGACGGCCGCAGAATTGCCGCAAAATCGGTTATCATCGCGACCGGCGGCGTCTCTTATCCCCTGACCGGCTCGACCGGCGACGGCTATCGTTTTGCCGCGCAGGCTGGGCATACGCTGATCCCGGCACAGCCCTCCCTGGTCCCGATCGTGACTAAGGAGGATTACTGCAGGAAGATGCAGGGGCTTTCCTTGAAAAACGTGACGGTGCGGGTCGTCGACCCCAAAAAGAAGAAGCCCGTCTACGAGGAGCTTGGCGAGATGCTCTTTACGCATTTCGGCGTTTCCGGGCCGCTGATCCTCAGCGCAAGCTCCCATATGGACGCGGGACGCATCGCCGACTACCGCATCACGGTGGACTTCAAGCCCGCGCTCGATGAAGAGAAGCTGGACGCGCGTCTGCTGCGGGATTTCGAGAAATACAAGAATAAAGATTTTATGAATTCTTTGTCGGATTTATTGCCCCGCAAGGCGATTCCGGTTATAGTGAAGGAAAGTGGAATCGATGCTGAAACCAAGGTGCATCAGGTCACGCGGGAACAGCGCAGGGCGCTTGTGTCCCTGATCAAGCACTTCCCGCTGACGCCCGCGGCGCTGCGCCCCATCGAGGAGGCAATCGTCACGAGCGGCGGCGTCAAGGTTTCCGAGGTGAATCCCAAAACGATGGAATCCAAGTTGACGCCCGGGCTTTTTTTCGCCGGCGAGGTGCTGGATGTGGACGCCTATACTGGCGGCTACAACCTGCAGATTGCGTTCTCCACCGGCTTTCTGGCCGGGGAATCGGTGCTGCAGGACTGACCTGCCCGCCATCGGGCGGATTCATCGTTTCAATAAACCGGAGCGGTTTCAAACGTTCTCAGCATAAATCAATATAAATTATATCAGGATTAAAGGAGGGATTGTGATGCCGTACACCGCGGACGACCGGCGTTACCAAACCATGCTCTACCGCCGCAGCGGGAACAGCGGCCTCAAGCTGCCGCTGGTATCTCTGGGAATGTGGCACAACTTCGGCACCTATGAAAACTTCGGCAATATGAGGAAACTGTGCCTGACGGCCTTTGACCATGGCATCACGCACTTCGACCTCGCCAACAACTACGGGCCCGAGCGCGGCAGCGCGGAGGAGAACTTCGGCCGGATTCTGGCCGGGGACTTAAAGCCCTACCGCGACGAGCTGATCATCAGCACCAAGGCCGGATACATCATGTGGGACGGCCCATACGGAGACGGCGGCAGCCGTAAATACCTGCTGTCCAGCCTGGACCAGAGTCTTAAGCGTATGGGTATTCCGTATGTGGACATCTTCTACCACCACCGCATGGACCCGAATACGCCGCTGGAAGAAAGCATGATGGCGCTGGACACCGCGGTCAAGAGCGGCAAGGCGCTGTATGCCGGCATCTCGAACTACGACCGGGAGCACACCGCACAGGCGATGAAGATTCTCAAGGAGCTTCGCTGCCCGTTCGTCATCAACCAGAGCCGTTATTCGATCTTCGACCGGCATATTGAGTTTGACGGGCTCAAGCATTTTGCGGCGGAAAACGGCTGCGGCATCATTGCGTTCAGCCCGCTCGCGCAGGGGCTGCTGACCGACCGGTATCTGAACGGGATCCCTGCGGACAGCCGGATCGCAAAAGGCAGCAAGGGCGGCGGCTTCCTGAAGCCTGAACAGCTGACCGATACGCGCATGAAGCAGATCCGCATGCTCCACGAGATTGCCGAAAGCCGCGGACAGACGCTCGCACAGATGGCGCTTTCCTGGGTGATGCGCGACGAGGAGATCACCAGCGTGCTGATCGGCGCGTCGAAAGCGCAGCAGATTCTCGACAACCTCGCCATCATCGGCCATCTCGATTTCACAGACGAGGAGCTGCAGGCCATCGATGAGATCAGCTTGTCCTGATCATCCAGATGCGTCTTCCTGAATCTTTCGATATCCGGAACAAACCGCCGCATGACTTCATCTACGAATTCAGCAGCGGCAGCTTTTTGTTTTCACAGTAAAAGATGCCGTAAAACGGCTGTTCTGTGCAGAACAGCGTCAATCTCCGCATATTTCAAGGCTTTGTCAAGTTAACATGAAAACACAGGTTGCAGCGCGTTCCTTCCCCCCTAGGCGGAGAGAAACGCCCTGAAGACCGATATCCTATGAAACAAGCGCCTCTTCAGAGCTTTTTCACATATTAACGCAGCAGCGCCTATTTCAGATACAGAGGAGGAATCCACATGAAATCCATTGCCATTGACGGACCGGCAGGCGCCGGAAAAAGCACCATTGCAAAGGGCGTCGCCAAAAATATCGGCTTTATCTATGTCGATACCGGCGCGCTCTACCGCTCGATTGGCTATTTCGTCCAGCTCAACGGAAAGGATCCCAAGGATCCCGAACAGGTTGTGCCGCTGCTGGACGGCATCAAGATCGAACTCAAATATGAAAACGGCGTTCAGAAGGTCTATCTGAACGGCGAGGATGTCAGCGAAAAGATCCGTACACCGCAGCTTTCGATGTATGCTTCAAATGTCTCAGCGATTCCAAAGGTCCGCGAATTCCTGTTTGACCTGCAGCGGAATCTGGCGAAGACCCAGAATGTCATCATGGACGGCCGCGACATCGGCACCGTAGTCCTGCCCGACGCGGATATCAAAATCTTCCTGACCGCATCGGTTGAGGAACGTGCGCGCCGCAGATACAAAGAGCTTGCAGAAAAGGATGAATCGGTCCGGTATGAAGATGTGCTGGAGGAGATGAAGCAGCGCGATTACAACGACATGCACCGGGACATCGCGCCGCTCAGGCAGGCGGACGACGCGCTGCTGGTCGATACGACCGAAAACAATCTGGAGGAATCCATTGAAATATTGACCAAGATAGTGAAGGAACGATTGTAATGGGCTTTTATGAATTTGCACGCGGCGTGACCCGCGGATTCTGCAAGGTTGCGTACCATATCACCTTTGAAGGGCTGGAGAACATTCCGGCGGACGGCGGGTATGTGCTCTGTTCGAACCACCGCAGCTATCTCGATCCCGTGTTTGTGGGCATCCGGCTCAGGCAGCGGCTGCACTTTATGGCGAAAAAGGAGCTGTTCCGCAACAGATTTTTCGGCGCACTGATCTCCAAGCTCGGCGCCTTCCCCGTCGAAAAGGGCAAGGACGGCGGCGAAGCGATTGAGAAGGCGGAAGCGGTCATCCGTGACAAAAAGGTGTTTGCCATCTTTCCGGAGGGCACCCGCTCGAAAACCGGCGAGCTGCTGCGGCTGCGTTCCGGCGCGCTGGTGGTCGCCGCGCAGACCGGCGCGGATATCCTGCCGGTCACCGTCAACTTCCAGGGCAAGCTTCGGTTCCGCACCCGGGTCGTGATCCGGTACGGCGATATGATATCGCATGAGAAGCTCGGCCTGACAGAGGCCTCCCCGAAACAGCTTCGGCAGGCCAACAAGCTGCTGACAGAAACGATGCTCGGCCTGCTGCACATGTGACGGCTCCCGCCGGACCGATGCGCCGGACTTCCAATATCCATACAAATCGTCTGGGAGGGATTCTTCTGAACATCACCACCGCAAAAACCGCCGGCTTCTGCTTCGGCGTCAACCGTGCTGTAGATCTTGTCTACAAGCTCGTGGAACAGGGAAAGCAGGTCTGTACGCTTGGTCCGATCATCCACAATCAGCAGCTGGTCAAGGATCTGACCAGCAAGGGCGTACACATCATCGAAAAGGTCGAAGACGCGCCTGAGGGCAGCGTGGTCGTCATCCGTTCACACGGCGTCGGCCGGGATATCTATGACCAGCTGCAGAAACGAGGAATCGAATCCGCCGATGCGACCTGCCCGTTTGTCTCCAAGATCCACCGCATTGTTGAAGAGCGTTCGGCTATGGGAGATACCATCTTCATTGCCGGCGACCGCAACCATCCTGAGGTCATCGGCATTGCCGGACACTGCAAAGGGGAATATCACGTCTTCAAAAATCAGGATGAACTGGAAAAATTGCTGAACTCCGAACGACAAATTGCACAAAAAAATGTGTGTATGGTCTCCCAAACAACATTTAACACACTGGAATGGGAAAAATGTTCGGATTTTGCAAAAAAACTATGTACAAACCTCACAATTTTTGATACAATATGTAGTGCTACAACCAAACGTCAAAACGAAGCGATCCGCCTATCGCTCACATCCGATCTGATGATCGTTGTGGGCGGCCGTCACAGCTCGAACACGGCGAAATTAAAAGAAGTCTGCGAAAAAAACTGCCGGACAGTTTTGATCGAGACGGCGGATGAACTGACACAGATTGATTTCGACAATGTCCGGTCAATTGGTCTTACTGCCGGGGCTTCCACTCCGGCTTGTATAATTAAGGAGGTACAAATAAACATGAGTGAAAATCTGAAAAATCTCGATGAAGACTTTAACTTTGAGAAAGAGCTGGAAAAATCTTTCAAAAGTACATATACGGGAGAAAGGGTTGTCGGCGAAGTAGTTGGCCTCACACCAACCGAAGTGCAGATTGATATCGGCACGAAACACGCCGGATACGTTCCACTGTCCGAGTTGACAGCGGATCCGAACGCTAAAATCGAAGATCTCGTAAAAGTCGGTGACAAACTGGATTTGATCGTTTTGAGAGTCAATGATGTCGAAGGCATCCTGGTGCTCTCGAAAAAACGCGTTGACGCTATCGAAGGATTTGAACAGGTCATGAAAGCCGCTGAAACCGGCGAAATTCTGGAAGGCGTCGTCGTCGATGTCGTAAAGGGCGGCGTTATTGCTGTCACAAACGGCGTGCGGATCTTTATCCCCGCATCCCAGGCCACCGCTTCCAAGTCTGAACCGCTGGAAGGACTGCTCAAGCAGAATGTGCGCTTCAAGATCCTTGAGGTCAATGAAAACCGCAGAAGAGCAATCGGTTCCATCCGTCAGGTCATCAAGGAAGAGAGAAAAGTACTGGAAGATAAATTCTGGGAAGAAGTCGAAGAAGGCAAAGTCTACACCGGCACCGTGAAATCTTTGACCTCCTATGGCGCGTTTGTCGATCTCGGCGGCGTGGACGGCATGATCCACATCTCCGAGCTGTCCTGGAACCGCATCAAGCATCCGTCTGAGGTGATCAATGTCGGCGACACCGTTGAGGTGTATGTCAAGGGCATCGACGCCGAGAAGAAAAAGATCTCGCTGGGCTACAAGAAGAGCGAAGACAATCCGTGGGAAATCTTCAAACGCGACTATGCGGTTGGTTCCGTCGTCGTGGCGAAGATCGTCTCCCTCACCAGCTTCGGCGCGTTCGCTGAAATCCTGCCGGGCGTTGACGGACTCATCCACATCTCCCAGATTTCCACCGAGCGGATCAACCAGCCGAAGGATGTCCTGTCCATCGGTGAAAAGGTTGAGGTCAAGATCACCGACATCGATCTTGAGAAGAAGCGCATCAGCCTGTCGATCAAAGCGCTGATCGAGGACAAGGAGATGGAGGAACAGCAGGCAGAGGACGTCTCTGATCAGGAAGCGGCGCAGGACGCCATTGAAGAAGACGCTGTTGCCATCGAAGAGGTTCCGGGCGAGGAATAATCCCTTTTAAAGGAGAATCTGGAAACAGATATCGAAAAGCCGTACAGTTTCACATTTGTGAGACTGTACGGCTTCTTTTAATTCTGTTTGTAAGTTATATCTTGTTGCTCAAGCTTTTTCGCCATAGCAAAGTCCATTTTAGCTTTTTTGCGTTTCCCTATTTTTTTATAGGTAACTCCACGATTATAAAATGCGCCTGCATTTTGTGGATCAAGTTCGATTGCTTTGCTGTAATCCTCAATCGCTTTGTCATATTGCTCAATATTGCAATAGGCAACTCCTCGATTATTAAATACGGCTGCATCTTGCGGATCCAATGCTATCGCTTTGCTGTAATCCTCTATTGCTTTGTCATATTGCTCAATATTGCAATAAGCAACTCCTCGATTATTAAATACGGCTGCATCTTGCGGATCCAATGCTATCGCTTTGCTGTAATCCTCTATTGCTTTGTCATATTGCTCAATATTGCAATAAGCATTTCCTCGATTATTAAATACGGCTGCATTTTGCGGATCCAATTCTATCGCCTTGTTGTAATCCTCGATCGCTTTGTTATACTGTTCAATATTGCAATAGATATTTCCTCGGTTATAATATGCGACTGCATTTTGCGGATCCAATGTAATCGCTTTGCTGTAATTCTCGACCGCTTTATTATACTGTTTCATTTCATCATAAGCAATTCCTCGATTATAAAATGCGGCTGCATTTTGCGGATCCAATTCTATCGCTTTACTGTAATCCTCGACCGCTTTGTCATATTGTTCAATATTGCGATAGGCAACTCCTCGATTATTAAATGCGGCTACATATTGCGGATCCAATGCTATCGCTTTGCTGTAATCTTCTATCGCTTTGTTATGCTGTTCAATATTGCAATAAGCATTTCCTCGATTATTAAATGCGACTGCATTTTGCGGATCCAATGCTATCGCTTTGCTGTAATCCTCGATCGCTTTGTTATGCTGTTCAATATTGCAATAAGCATTTCCTCGATTATTAAATGCGACTGCATTTTGCGGATCCAATGCTATCGCTTTGCTGTAATCTTCTATCGCTTTGTTATGCTGTTCAATATTGCAATAAGCATTTCCTCGATAAAAATAAGCCACTACATAATTAGGATTCTGCTCAATAATCTCCGTATAAGCCTGAACGGCTTCTTCGTACTTACCATCCTGTAAAAGAATATATGCCTTGGAACTGTGAGCGTCAAGATCATCTTTATCTAATTCAATTCGCTCGTTCAATTCCTGCTCAAATTCTGCAATTTGAGCATTATACATGTTACAACGGTTCTCTGCTTCGTTACGAAGGCGCTCACCGGGATTTTCATATTCATACAGCATGCCAAGACGGAACATCATGTCGTCAAAACCTCTGATTTGAACAAACTTTCCGTCTCTCTGCTTCACAATCGATCGGATGTCTTCATTCTCGGTCAACTCATCGGCATCCCGGTAACACCAAAAGATGTTTTCGATAGAGACAGACGGATCCCTTAACAGACCCATTAAGGTGTGGTCGCCGCCCGCATAGCCGATGACAATCGGCGTAAAGAATCTGAATGCCTGTATCAAAGCTTCCCGCCACTCGCCGCACAGTTCCTGCTCAATCTGTTCTCTGGTGTTCTGCGGATCCAAAAAGAGGTCGTGATGAATTTTTAAAACGGTGGGGCGGTTGATCGTCGGTTCCAGATATTGTGCCAACGCCTCATGGCCCACCAGCATCGGCTTTTTGCCGGTGTAGATAAACAGGGCATCCTCGGTCATGCTGTCAAAGTTCGTGGTGATGACCAGATTGTGCCGGGTTTCAGACATCAGCCTTGTCAGTGGGTAGTATCCGCTGCTCGGATGTGCGTCCTCCATACTTTCGATCAGTGCCCGGTTTCCCTCTCTCTTGCTGTTTTGGAACCGGAACTGATAGATGTCAAAGTAGTGCTTGCTGTATGCCGCCTTACTTCCGCCAGTAAAACCGATTTTTTCCTGCCATTGAGCGATCTCCTGCTCGGTATATCTTTCCTGCAGCTCCTGATACCACTTTTTTGCAAGCTGCTGACCGGTTGGGATTCCCGATTCCACCGATGCGCCGGATCCCAATATAAAGCAGTACCGGTCGCCGCTGGTCTTGAATGTATGCAGCAGGCTTTTCAGAGAAACCTGTTGGATATCTTCTGTTTTTTCTGTCATGACATACTCCCCCGCTTCGCGCCGTTTCCACTTTATCTTATCATTCCTGACAATCCTTGTCAATGGTATTTCCTTATACCACATGAGCCGCCCATCGGTTGATAACCTGACGTCAATAGGAACCCACCAGCTAAGCTGGTGGTTCTACATATGTGGGCAAAGCCCTATGATACTGGCAGCGTCTCAAGACGCATATTACGAACGACGCTCGCAAAGGTTCATATCCGGTAGACAATTGCAGACGGGCAGACTTTTTATATTAGTTAGCGCGGTTCACGTCCTAATGTTAGCCTCTGTCACACCTCCCTAACGTATACTTTTGCTATAGCCGTTTTTATTTTGCATAATTGCTCTCGCTTTGCCTATTTTAAGTCTCTACTTTTTCTACTCACCGCTAAAGCTTTTTCGGAACCCCCGGCATTGCCGGGGGTTTTCGCTTACAACAAAAGGGCCGGCACATCCGTGCCGGCCCTTCTTCCTATCCTGATCGATAGCTTTTTCATGCTGATTGAGCCGATTGCATCAACCGCATCCGTCTTAGACATCTCCCCGGGCAGCTGCCTGCACAAATTCGGGCGGATGCTGAATCAGCGCGGAAACCTCCTCCACAGAAAGCCCCTGTCCGAGATACCGCCGCGCAATCACCCCCATCGATTCCCCGATTTCGATGATGTGGAAATCCGGATCATAGATGCGCACCACCCGCTGCTTCCACTCGTACGTTTTGGGCGGATGCACATACCCGACGCCGCCATAAGCTTCCAGCCTTTGCATAAAGGCATCGAAATCATCCACCTCAAAGTACAGCTCCATGTTGTGGGAACGCTGAACGGCCGTTCCCTGCTCAATGCCGGTCAGCCATTCGAAATCCTGCTGGACGGCAAATCCGCCGCTGAAGGTCACATTTCTGCCTAAATCCAGCTCTACCTCCTGATCGAACAGGTCCTGGTAAAACTTTTTGGATACCTCGACATCCCGCACTGCAAGCAGTGCCAACTGAAAGTTTATCATCTTATGCTCCTTTCTATCCAAGGATTCTCAGGCCCTTTGGATAATGGTTTTTCATCACACCGCCGCTCACCTTGCCGAATCCAAGGCTCATGCCATCCACGCAGACCATGGCGTAGCCCTTCTGCAAGGGAGCCTTCAGCACCTCGCCATGCAGATACCGCCGGATATCTGGATCGTCTGCATGCAGATCCAGCACCTGCCGCGCCTGTTCCTTCGTCGATGCGGTGTACAGGTGATGCGCAGGCTCAAACCGTCCGGGCTTGATGCGCCCGCAGAGCATACCCGCCCGCAGAATGTTCATGCCGGACAGGTTGGGCAGCATTTCGGGAAGGCTGTAAACCATCCCGGACAGGTTTACCATCCTTGCAGTATCCATCTCCGGGAAGTTGTCCCGCAGGAATTCCAGCACAAGCGTCTCATCCTGAAGCTTTGGCAGGATATACGGCGCACAGCCCGCTTCCTCACCATCCTTGCGGCGCAGCTTGGCCATAAAGTGCCCCTCGCCGCCGTCCGATGGAAAGATACGCCGCATTCTGGACAAATCCTGCTTGGAATCCATCCAGGATGCATCGGACGGACGGCCGAACGCCGCATCGATGTTGACCAGCTCGAACGACGGATGACTCTTTAAAAAGCTGTCAATCGTCTGCTCATTCTCTTCGAGCGAGAAGGTGCAGGTTGAATAGACCATCAGCCCGCCCGCTCTCAGCGCCATGGCTGCGCTGTCAAGGATCTTCCCCTGCCGCACCGCGCACATGCCGACGTTCTCAGCGTTCCAGTTTTCGATGGCGGCCGGCTCCTTGCGGAACATGCCTTCGCCGGAGCACGGCGCATCCACCAGCACCCTGTCAAAAAAGCCCGGCAGTCTCTCGCACAGCTTATCCGGATGCATGGAGGAAACGACGGCGTTCGGGATGCCCATCCGCTCGATGTTGGACAGCAGAATCTTCGCGCGGCCTGCGACCAGCTCGTTTGACCAGAGAAGGCCGGTTCTTTGCAGCTTCGCCGCAAGCTGCGTGGACTTCCCGCCCGGCGCCGCGCACAAATCCAATACCTTCTGGCCGGGCTGTACTTCGAGCAGCCCGGCCGCCGACGAGGCGGACGGTTCCTGCACATAATAGGCGCCGGCATGATGGTACGGATGCCGTCCAACATCCGAAGCCCCGGGCTCCAGATAAAAGCTCTCTTTACAAAACGGCGTTGGACGCAGAGCGAACGGCGATAATTTTGAAAATTTTTCCACATCACACTTCAACGTGTTGACCCGCAGCGCACGAAACGGCTCTTCGTCCATGGTCTGTATAAACCGTGGGAAATCCTCTTTCAGCAGCGCCTGCATCCGGCTTAAAAATTCCGCGGGATATTCTCTCAAGGCATTCACATCCTTCTTTTGTCCATGGCGTGAATCCATGCAAAAATCTTTCCAGTGGTATAACAACAAGCCGTCTGCAAATACTATAAATGCCCGGTGAAAAGCAAAGCTTTTCGTCACCGGCATGATGATTGTATCAAACAAACGGACTTGTACAGTAAAGGAAGGTTTTTTATTATGGCTAAGAACAAACAGAACCAGAACTCGAGCAACAAAAACAACCAGAGCAACTACAGCAACAGCAACAACAACCAGAATTCGAGCAACAAGAACAACCAGAGCAACTACAGCAACAACAACCAGAACTCGAGCAACAAGAACAACCAGAGCAACTACAGCAACAGCAACAACCAGAACTCGCAGAACGAGAACAGCAACTATTAATCAGCATTTGTTCCACATGGGGACAGCAGCCGGTTTGGATATGGAAATTCCCATATCCAAACCGGCTTTTTTTAAAGCTGCTTTGTTTAGCCCTCTGAATCGATCTGCTGTGAATCCCTGTTTGCTTCTTTCCGGTGATCCGCGTCACCGTGTCATCCCTCTTTCCATGCACGGCATACAGGATAACCGGAGCCGCTTCATCAACCCGGCTCCCCGCCGTTATCGAACAAGCGGGAGTTTTTTCACACCGTCACAGCAGCTCCGGGATATTCTGCACGATCAATTCGAACAATTCATTGATGCGCTCAAGCCGTCCCATCATATATAAATAGCCGAACAGCGTTTCCACACCGGTCGCGCGGCGGTAATCGGCGGGGCTGGAATTCTTCGGCACCTTTGCGCCGTTCGCGTTCCGGCCGCGCTTCATGACCGCATATTCCTCTTCTGTCAGCCGCTCTGACAGCAGCTCGTAGGCTTTGGCCTGAAAGGTACAGCAGACCTTTCCAACCGCCATGCTGTGCAGCCTGCCGACCGGCATGCTTCCATCCCCGACAATCCGCTCGCGGACCAGCAGCTCGTATACGGCGTCCCCGATGAACGCCAGTGTGAGCGGGCTCATCTGCGACGGCTTTTCGGTATTTTTCAATAAAGCTTGCGTATGGATCTCACCTTTCTATCGTACATAGTCGAACTCGAATCCGAGGATGTCGACGGTATCTCCCTCTTTGATGCCCATCTCTTCGAGCTTGTCGATGATGCCGCTGTCGCGCAGCACACGCTGGAAATACTGCAAGGATTCGTAGTCGTCCATATTGACAAAGCTCAGCGCCTGCGTCAGCCACGGCGCTTCCACAACATAGGTTTCGTTCTCCCGCCTGATGGTAAAAGCGCGCTCGCCCTTCTGCGGCAGTTCGCTTTCCGGAACCGCTTCGGCCTCATACTGCTTGATGGGGGGCAGCTTCTCCAGCTCTCTGGAAATCGCATAGACCAGCGCTTCGGTTCCCTGCCTGGTCGCAGCGGAAATCTCGTAGAACGCCATGCCCTTTTCCTCAATATAGGCGCGGAAAGCATCGATCTGCTCTTTGGCCGCCAGATCGGATTTGTTGGCCGCAACCATCTGCGGGCGTTCAGCCAGCTCCTCGTTAAAGTTTTTCAGCTCAAGGTTGATCTTCTCAAAATCCTCGATCGGGTCGCGTCCCTCCATGCCGGAGACGTCCACGATGTGCAGCAGCATCCGGCAGCGGTCCACATGGCGCAAAAATTCGTGTCCAAGCCCGACGCCCTCGCTCGCGCCTTCAATCAGGCCCGGGATGTCCGCCATGACAAACGACCGGTCCTGTCCGACACGCACAACGCCGAGCGTCGGGACCAGCGTTGTGAAGTGGTAGTTGGCGATCTTCGGCTTGGCCTCGCTGACCACCGAGATCAGCGTCGATTTGCCGACGTTCGGGAAGCCGATCAGCCCGACATCCGCCAGCAGCTTCAGTTCAAGCACCAGATCGAACTGTTCGCCCGGCAGTCCCGGCTTCGCAAAGCGCGGCACCTGTCTGGTCGGGGTCGCAAAATGCGCGTTGCCCCAGCCGCCGCGGCCGCCTTTTGCTATGACGACATCCTCTTCAGAGGACATATCCGCCACGATGCGGCCGGTTCCGGCCTCCTTGACCAGAGTGCCTTTCGGCACGCGGATGATAAGGTCGTCCGCCGATTTGCCAAAGCATCTGTTCGCCCGGCCGTTCTGGCCGTCTTCGGCCGCATAGTTCTTCCGGTATTTGAAGTCGACCAGCGTCGAGAGGTTGGTGTCGACCCGCAGTACGACGTTTCCGCCCTTACCGCCGTCTCCGCCGTCCGGACCGCCCGCCGAAACATACTTTTCCCGGTGGAAGCTGACCGCGCCGTCCCCGCCTTTGCCGGCCTGCACCCTGATTTTTACGATATCTACAAACATATTTTCACCGCCATTTTTCACTGAACCGACAGCATACGGAGCATCTCCGCGAGCCGCCGTCTTTTGTTAGTGTTCGAAAAATACCGGCGCTTATACCCGGAGACAATGTCTGTCCCCTTTTTATCCTGCCGGTCTTCGGCCTGTGTGTTTGAAAGGCAGCCATTCAGCGCTGTGTTTGTATTCTCCAATACCGCTGCCGGCACTGACAGACAGGCGCATAAACGCCCATGTAAACGCATACGGCAAGAATGGTTTCCTTTCCGAGATGCCAGCCGGTATCTTTCAACACCATCTTTACAGCACAGCTGATCCCGCATACAAATATTTTAGCCGCGCCGAAAAACAGTAAACCTCGATGCCTTTCAAAGACATAATTTTTAAAAGTATTTTGACCGCTGCATGCATGATGCAATGATACGGATGCCTTTCGAAAACGCAGCTTATAAAAGCACCCTGATCGACACTGCCATAAAACGATCCATACGGATGCTTTTCAAAAACGTGACTTTTAAAAGTCTCTCGATCTCTGCATCCCGCAAAAGCATTGCCATGGATGCCTTTCAAAAAAGAAAAGGTCATGTCAACCGAACTGGCGGCAGACGCCGTCCACTTGACACAACCCCTTTTGTTTCATGCCCTTGCTTTGTCCCTTACTGAACCGGGACGATGCTGACCTTTTTGCGGTCACGGCCAACGCGCTCGAAACGCACCTTGCCGTCAATCAGCGCAAACAGGGTATCATCCGATCCGCGGCCGACGTTTTCGCCCGGATGGATATGGGTTCCGCGCTGACGCACAAGGATGTTTCCAGCCAGTACGGTCTGTCCGTCCGCACGTTTTACGCCCAGGCGTTTGGATTCGGAATCACGTCCGTTCTTGGTGGAACCGACACCTTTTTTATGTGCAAAAAACTGCATATTGATTCTAAGCATAATACTACACCTCCGAAACTGTTACTTTCATATAATCTTGATAATCTTCCATCAGCAGCTGCAGATGCAGCCGCAGGGCGTCCAGCAGATGGACCGCCTCATGATTGATCGGTTCGCACAGCGTCAGCGATACGGTATCGCCTTCCGCCTGAACCTTTGCGCGCGCCTTCACGATTTCGGTGACGGCATTCGCGGTCAGCTGCACGGCCGAAGATACGCTTGCACAGACGATATCGCCGCCCGCTTCGGCATAGCCGGCATGGCCGGAAACCGAAAACGCGTACAAACTGCCCTGCCTCTTTTGAAACTTGGCCAGGATCATTGCTTATGCCTGGATGGAATCGATCTGAACCTTGGTGTAAGGCTGTCTGTGACCCATTTTACGCTTAGAGTTTTTCTTGGATTTGTAAGTAAAAACGGTGATCTTCTTCGCCTTGCCGTTTTTAAGAACCTTTGCGGAAACCTTCGCGCCGTTCACCGTCGGGTTGCCGAGCATAATCTCGTCATCCTTGCCGACCATGACAACGGAGTCAAATTCAATCGTGTCGTTCTCTGCAAACGGAAGCTTCTCGATGTACAGAATATCGCCTTCGCTGACGCGATACTGCTTACCGCCGGTTTCAATCACTGCATACATTGTAAGGCACCTGCCTCTTTCTTAATCTCGCTATTGCGGGGCGAAGCATATTGCTTTCTTTCATTGAGCCCTGAATATGCGGCTTATATATTTTATCATAACGGGATGTATTTTGTCAAGCATTTCCCTGTATCTCTGCTGTTTTAAAGGGCATGCAAGACCGCCTGTCAAAATTCACGCCGCTCCATCCATTTGAAAGCGCGGCCTCCCTATATTTTTTGAGTATCCATGGCGTTGACCGGAAATTTTATCTAAGATATAATATTTTTGAACCGTTTATTAGAGACAACTGTGAAAATTTTGGGAGGTGAAAGCAATGAAGAAAGTCTGTTTCTTCGGTCTTATCCTGCTGACTCTTGCCCTGCTGCCGGGCTGCAGTTCAAAAAGCGCGTCCCTTTCCGACAGCCGGGAATACCCATCCGAACCGGCAAGCTCCATTACAGAATCGGAAATACCGGTTGATATTTCTGAGAATCAGGATGAGGACTCCTCCGTCGCCGAACCGTGCTTTTATTGTGACGGAGAAGGGCTGATCCAATGCGGTTTCTGTATGGGGGACGGCATCAACCACGTACAGGGCGGCATCTGCCCGCGCTGTCAAGGCCCTGGAAAAATCAGCTGCTTTGTTTGCGGCGGCAGCGGTACTTTGGATAAAGGCAAAGATGACAACGGCGGCCAAACCAGCTATCCATCAGGCAATACGGGAAGCTGCGGGGTATGCGGCGGAACCGGAAGCCTGGGGTACTGCGTCAACTGCAGCGGGACCGGAACCGTCAAAAAAATAGAATTTGCGCCGGACTACGGCGGCGGTGGCGGCGGAACGTATGAAGTTGAGGAACCCTGTCCGCTTTGCGTAAATGGGGAAAAGATCTGCTACGCCTGCGGCGGGACCGGAAGGTAACAAAACCGCCCGCCGGATACTCTGACAACTGCATAACATACTAAGACCGGTCATCTTTGTTTTGTGACACAAGCAAAGACGGCCGGTCTTTTTGACGGAACATCCGTTCCCCTTGGTTTCGCTTTATTTGATATAACGTTCCCGAAACGACCGGGCATCTTCAAAAACAGCCCTGCGCTGCAGCCGATCTTCCGAAGAATCGAAAAACCCGCTGCAAAGCAGGGTTTGTGATAAGGCTCCGCCTGCTGCGGGACAAACTCACGCCATCATTGACACGAGGCGCACAACGGCGTAGACTACGCCGGCGCCGAGCACTGAAAACAGCGCGGCCTTCACCCAGATCCCGCGCAGTCTCTTTTTCTCTTTGAGACCGCAGTCCCTGCGGTAGGACATATCCGCCAGATAGTCGTTCGCCTGCCTGGTCAGCAGTTCTTTGTCCAGACACTTCTTATCCTCGCGCACAATCAGAATCGCGCGCTCGAAATACTCGTTTTCGGTGTTGGATATCTCAATCATATTCTTGTTGACGCCTTTTATCATGCACGTTCACCCTTTCAAAAGTATCACTGCTCTCGATCGGACCGTTCATCCATTACAATGCTATCTTGAACAGCTTTGACGGCGGCTATGCAAAAATAACCGCAAAAAACCTGCAAAAATTTTCCTATACGCTCGGTATTGCACCAGGTTTACATAATATTTGTGGAAAACCCGGTTGAAGCAGTTGAAAACTCTGTGGAGAAAGTGGAAAACTTCGCGTTTATGCCGGTTTGAAATGTTGATTTTCCGAATATGGAATTCAACAGGGGGATTTCCATATGGTTTATGTAAACTCCAGGAGGAATTTACCTGTCAAAAATGCTTCAAATTCTTTGTCCAACCCTTACAAAACTGACCGAAAAGCCGGTCGAAAGTTGGGAGGATTTATGGCATGCTTTTTTTCCGCAAAGATGATATAATTACTAACTGTAAAATATACAAGTTTGGAGCAGTTTATAAATATGAAATATTTGGAAACCGATAAGAAGCTCTGCATCTCCCCCGTTTCGGATTTCGATCTGGATGAGACGCTGGACTGCGGGCAGTGCTTCCGATTTGAAAGGCTTGAGGATGCAAGCTATCGGGGCATTGTGCAGAACCGGGCGGTGCATCTGAGCAAAGACGGGGACACGCTGATCCTTTACGGCGTCACCAAGGAGGAATATGAAGGCTTCTGGCGCGGTTATTTTGATCTGGATACCGATTACGCGGCGATCAAGCGGCAGCTTTCCGAGGATGAGCGCTTGCGCCTTGCCTGCGCTTACTGCCCGGGCATGCGCGTCCTGCGGCAGGACCCGTGGGAGGTGCTGATCTCCTTCATCATCAGCCAGAACAACAACATCGGACGCATCAAAGGGATCATCGCGCGACTGTGCGCACAGTTCGGCGATCGGATCGGCGAAAAGGACCATGCCTTCCCCGCGCCACAGACTCTGGCAGGCCTCACGCTCGAGCAGCTCGGCGAGCTTCGCAGCGGCTTTCGGGCCAAGTACATCCTAGACGCCGCACAGAAGGTGGCGGACGGGGCCGTCGACCTCGACAGGCTCCGGGCGCTTCCTTACGAGGAGGCGAAGGAGCAGCTGATGAGCATCCGGGGCGTCGGGGACAAGGTTGCGGACTGTGTGCTGCTGTACGGCTATTACCGGATGGAGGCCTTTCCGAAGGATGTCTGGATCAAGCGGGTGCTGTCCGAGTGGTATCCGGGCGGCCTGCCCGGCTGCTGCAAAACCCATGCCGGAATCGCGCAGCAGTATTTGTTTCATTACATCCGGACCAGCCCGGAAAGAAAAGGATTCGAATCTATGAAAAAATAAGAAATATTCTCGTTTTTATTTGATTTTTGCCAATTCGTAAGCTATAATAGATAGTAGTTTGAGGATTGTGGATTTTTTAACGTTTGCCTGATCCGTATCGGACAGGCACCGGAAACTGCCGCTTTCCTTAAAAGCAGCCAAAAATATCGACGCAGAGTGATCTGCTGAAGGAGGACAATATTAAATGTTAGTTACAGGTAAACAGGTATTGGACCAGGCGAATCAGGGCGGTTACGCAGTCGGCGCTTTCAACGTCAACAACATGGAAATTCTGCAGGCTGTCATCGCAGCTGCCGAGCAGGAGAAGGCTCCGGTTATCGTGCAGACCTCCGAGGGCGCAATCAAATATGCAGGTATCAAATATCTGTCCAGCATGGTACATCTGGCAGCGAAGGAAGCTTCTGTGCCGGTCGTCCTGCATCTGGACCATGGCACCACCTATGAAACCATCATGCAGTGCATCGCGAACGGCTGGACCTCGGTCATGATCGACGGTTCCCACTTTGCACTGGAAGAAAATATCGCCGCAACCAAAGAGATCGTCAAGGTTGCGCATGCCTGCGGCGTTTCCGTTGAAGCGGAGCTCGGCCGTCTGTCCGGCGTAGAGGATCAGATCGCTGTCAGCGAGAAGGACGCCCTTTACACCGATCCGGATGAAGCGGTCCGCTTTGTCAAGGAAACCGGCGTCGATTCCCTGGCGATCGCCATCGGCACCGCGCACGGCAAATACAAAGGCGAGCCGAAGCTCGACTTCGACCGTCTCTCCGAGATCAAGAAGCTGCTCGACATGCCGATCGTCCTGCACGGTTCCTCCGGCGTACCGGAAGACAGCATCCGTAAGGCTGTTTCCCTGGGCGTCAACAAGATCAACATCGACACCGATGTCCGTCAGGCGTTCACCGACGGCATCAAGGCTGTCTTTGAGAAGGATCCCGGCCAGTTCGACCCGAGAAAGATCTGCGGCCCGGCCCGCGATGCCATGAAGGCTGTCGTTGTCGGCAAAATTCAGATGTTCGGTTCCGCAAACAAAGCGTAAGCGGATTAGTTTTGACAGCAATCCTCCCTGTTTTCACAGGGAGGATTTTTTGTTTGCATCGCCGTTTATGTAAGCGGCAAACATATATAGGAGGTATCTGTCATGCGGAATAGTCAGTTGTGGTGTGACCCTCAAATGGCATTGTGACAATCTGTAAAGGCGGGGCTTTTCATGCCCGTGCACAGCGGCCATCTGCAGTCGGTTCAGGCGTCCTCGTTGGCATTGGGAACCCGCTGATTCACAGGTTTTATCCCGCCCTTTATGCGGCCCCGGCGCTTGATCTCCAAATCCGGAACGGACTGTATCATCCGTATCCCCATAAATATGCTTTTATATAGGAGATATCATGCATTTTCATAAAATGGACCACATCGTCAGCGTGACGGTTGGTTTTTTCAAGAAAACTGTACCGATGCGGTTCTATAAAATCTATGCGCTGTTCGGCCAATTTAGAAAGATGTCCTTCTTCGGAATTCCTTTTCGCGTGGACCGTGCGCCCCTGCCGCTCAGGATACCGCCAAGGCGGGACCTTAAAAACGCCCAGACCACTCGGACATCAACGTCCAATTGGAGAAACAGCTGGGAAAATGAGCTGGTGAGCATCTATATCCCCCTTTCGATCTTGATGACGACCACCGTCGCGTCGTCGTCGTGGCCGTCGATGCGGCGCTTTTTGCACTGCTCGGACAGCTTGTCCGCAAGCTCCTGGGCCGTACAGTGGTAATCGAGATCCAGCTCGGCCAGAATCCAGTCCTCCCCGCATTCGATCACGCCGTCCGACACCATCACGATGATGTCGCTGTCGCCGATCTCCATCGTCTCGCGTTCAAACGACACGCCGCGCAGGATGCCGGCGGGCAGGCTGCTGGCCTGCACCTTTTTGCTGCGGCCGCCCTTGCGCACAAAGGTCGGCGCGGCGCCCGCTTTCAGAAACTGGGTCTTCCCGGTATACAGGTCAATCTCCGTGATGTCGATGGTTGCGAGGCTCTCCTCCTCGCTCTTGACCAGCAGCGCGGAGTTGACCATTTTGAGCGCCGCGTCGAATTCGAAGCCGACCTTCAGCAGGTTGGACAGCAGCCCCACGGTCATCTGGCCGTCCACGGCCGCCTGCCCGCCGCTGCCCATGCCGTCGCTGATGATGCAATACGCCTTGCCGGTCGAATCGGTGAAGCATTCAAACGCGTCGCCGCAGAGCTGGTACCCCTCATGCACCGACTGCTTCATACCGAATTCCATAACAAAGGTGGTCTTCTCAATGAAGGTCAGCTTGCAGCAGCCGTCCGCCGGCATGATGGACGGATAGTCGAAGATGCGGTTGCTGATGTCGGACAGGTCCAGCGTGATGTTGGAGATATCCTCGCTGTTCTCATCAAGCGCCAGCACGGCGGCTTCAACGGTCATCCGTCCATAATCGTCCTCAAAGCAGCTGATGCCCGACAGCTCATAGCCATATTTCTGGAAGATGTCAGCAGCGGCGAGCCCGGTCTTCTGATCAAATTTTTTGATCTCATAGAACTGCCCCGCCAGCTGGGAGAGCATGACGCCCATCCCCTCGAATTGGTCGGTGATGACCGACCGGATCTGAGAAACCCGGTGCCGCGCGGTCTCAGAGCTCAGGAAATCGGTATAATTCCGGTTGAGAAGCTCGAGCAGCTCGTTGATCTTGCAGCAGCGTTCGCTGAAAAATCCCGGCACATTTTCGCGGTCCACCCGGCCGTTCCGGCGCAGGATTCTGGTGATGTCGTCAAACGCGGTCTCCATGGAGGTGTGCGCTTTGTCCCAGCAATAGGAGCGCAGGCCGCACTGCTTGCAGCAGACGTTCGTCGTCCTCTGGTAGACGTCGCCGATATTCTGGCTGTTGATGTCCGAGAGCTTGTCGGCGACCTGCCGGGTCGTATCGGCAATCCCTTTGAGGGCGTTGGAGACAAACGCCAGCCGCATCAGTACCAGGTTCTTGACGTTTCCGGTGTCCAGCACCGCTTCATTCCGAACGGGAAGACGCAGCTTGGCGGTCCATTTCGACGGGAGGACCATGAAGACGACCGAGGCCGCGAACATCTCAAACAGCGGGGAGAAGCCGCCGGTGACGGCGTTTGAGAATACGAAGACCAGCCCGTTCGAGATGATAAAGGCCGAAGCCGAGCCGATGCGTCCGAACCGGCTGAAGATACCGGCGCTCAGTCCGCCCAGCGCGTAGGATGCGAACAGATAACGGCTGTCCGAGCTTGCCAGCAGAACGGTAAGGCCCATGATGATGCCGCTGATGGCGCCGCCGGATTCGTGCAGATACCGCGCGCACAGCAGCACCAGCAGCACCGCGACCGACCGGCCGACCGAGAAGCCCCCGACCCGCAGGGAGACCATCGAACAGATCATGACGCCGACCGTCACGATCAGGCAACACAAATCTCCGGTCGGCAGCGCGTGTAAGGACTGATTGCTCTGCAGCAGCCGGTTTGTCCGGTAAAAGAAATAGGAGCTGCCGGCCGCAAGGAATGCTTCGCCCGCGTCCAGCATCGTGTTATAGAAGCTCATCTGGCCGAACGACGCGATGGCGATGCTCACGCTCAGCAGGGAAATAAACGACAGCACCGGCGGCAGGACCGGGCTGGACTGGGACCGGTCATTTTTAAACACCAGCTTCAGAATAAAGACCAGCGCCGCCGCCGCGACATACTTCATGGTCGCCGCGCCCGAAAACAATATGTATCCCAAAAGTGCGCCTATAATGGCCGGCGCACCGCCCGCCGCCGAGGATGCCGCACAGTAGGCGACGCCGAACGGCGCCAGACTCCCGATCATCGTCGACCCGGCCATGATGAAGCCGATGACGCCGTTTAACAGAGCCTCTATCGTTTTCGCCCTGGTCTTTAAAAATGCCGCGCCTCTCTCAAAGACGCCGGCTGATACTGTCTGTGTCTTTTTCATCGCACAACCATCCCGTCTGACATTTTATTACACTGCGGGTTGTCCGATTTTTACCGCCAACCCATAAAATCTTTTCATTACCTACCATTATATGAATCGAATCAGGAAAATTATGTCATAATAGGCGTTTTTGTTTCTATATCCCCACTTTTTATTGCTTACGTCCAAACAGCTTGCGATTCTTCTCCGTATCGGAAGAAGACAAACCGGCTTTTGTCCCGCTGGATACCGATCATTTTCTATTGATACTTGACTTCCCCCCTGGGGGATGGTTTATCATAGTCTTATTGACTGAAGATTCGATTGGGGGTTTTAAGATGTATATCAAAGAGGTTTGTAAACGGTGCCGTCTCACAAAAAAGGCGGTCGAGTATTATGAGGAAAAGGGGCTGATCTCCCCCGCCGTTCTGGAGAACGGATACCGGGATTACAGCGGACAGGACCTGTTTGTCCTGAAGGAAATATCCGTCCTGCGCAGATGCGGGGTCGGCATACCGGATATCCATAAAATTTTAAACAGCGCCGACAAGCCCGCGGCGCTGGAACGCTGCCGGTATCTTGCCGATCTGAAGATCAAACGGCAGCAGACGCTGCAGGGCTGTATGGAGCATCTCATGCAGGATTACGATATAGAACGCGAATTTGATTATCTGGAGCAGCATGAAGAGGACCTGTTTACCATGAAGGAACGGCTGGTGCTGTCGTTTCCCGGCAATTACGGTTTGTTTCTGGCTCTTCATTTCGGACGCTTTCTGGATGAACCCATCGACACCCGGGAGAAACGGGAAGCGTATCACAGCATCCTTCGCTATCTCGATTCGGTTGAATTTCATCTGGAGCCTGAGTTGAGCGAATTTATGGAATCGCTCTTCACAGCAGGCAGAGGGATCGGTACTGCTGCGCTTGAACAGCAGCATCACGAGGGGATGGCGCAGGTGATGCAGGACCCGGACAGTTATCTTGAACAGCATCACGATGAGATTGCGGCATATCTGGACTACAAGCTGTCCGATGCTTACAGGGCTTCCCCTGCATATCGGCTGGAACAGATGCTGCTTTCCTTTCAAAGATGCAGCGGCTATCAGGAATGCTTTTTAACCAACCTGAAAATTCTCAGCCCGTCCTATAAGGATTATGTTCAGCAGCTTGAACATACCAATGAACGCTTTTACGACGCGTTCCCGCAGGCAAGGGAGATTTATGAATGATGCCGTCTCACCGGCATGCGTTGCTTCATTCTATTTGATAAAACAGGTTGATTAATCATATGGTTTCACTGCTGTTTATATCATCACGATAGGCTGTCTTTATATAAAATGTCAGGCAAGACCGCACGTAACGTGCGGTCTTGCCTGTTTAAAAAGCGATACGCATCCCATCCTTGCCGATCAACAATACATTTGGCTGTGCGCCACTGTACTGCAGCGGATTCACCATGTCCGTCAAGTGTCACTTGAACGGATGGTTATTGTACCGCTGTGGCACAGCAGTCTTACTGTGTTTGCCAAGTGTCACTTGGCGTAGTGGCAGTTACTTCTTTGCCGGCCAAAGAAGTAACCAAGAAAGGCCGTTCAAGGGGGGCCATGCACAGTGCCGCTTAGGGCCAGATGGCCCCCCTTGAAAATCCCCCTATGTTATACCGTTATCTGCTTCGGCCGTCTGCGGACGGCATCCAGAAGGCAGGGTGCCTGAATGGTTGGCAGCGGATGTTTATGTTCCCTACGGCAGGTTTTGCGGGTATCCCGATTTCCGCAGCCACTGTGTAAATGATTTCTCGATCGAAGAATGCCATAGGCGACTGCCCCACCGCAGGTGGTGCGGACGGCATACATAATTGTACGGTTTTTTTTCATGCTCATTTTTCCTGTTGATCGCAGGGATACCCCTTTTTCATCTCAACACGATCATGTGTTTGCAGTGATCATACGTAAATTCACTATTTGAAATTTCAGCGTTTTGTGGTAGAATAGAAAATATCAAACTTTACTTGGTTAAATGGATTGTCCCGCTTTTTTGCGGGACCTGTCAATAGAAAGGACTGAATGTACCATGCAATACCAGTTTTCCAACCGCATCTCCTCGCTGCAGCCTTCTGTCATCCGGGAGATTTTAAAATTCACGGCCGACCCGAACGTCATCGCATTTGCAGGCGGAAACCCATCCGCACAGGCGTTTCCGGTCACCAAGGTCGCAGACATCACCGCTGACATCCTCAAAAATGACCCGATCACCGCGCTGCAGTATTCGGTGACCGAGGGTTACACGCCGCTGCGCGACAAGCTGAAGGATTTGATGCGCACCCGCTATCAGGTCGGCACCGATGACGACGACCTGATCATCGTTTCCGGCGCACAGCAGGGCGTCGACCTGACTACCAAATGCCTGTGCAACGAAGGAGACACCGTCATCTGCGAAAGCCCGACCTTCATCGGATCGCTGAATTCATTCCGCTCCTACAATGTCAATCTGGTCGGCGTGGAAATGGAGGACGATGGCATTCACGTTGGCAAGCTCGAACAGGCGCTCAAGGAGAACCCCAATACCAAATTCCTATATCTGATCCCGAACTTCCAGAATCCATCCGGCATCACGATGAGCCTTGAAAAGAGGAAGGCCGTCTACGCGCTGGCAAAACAGTACGGCGTCATGATTCTCGAAGACAATCCATACGGGGACCTGCGCTACAGCGGCGAGGATATTCCCAGCATCAAGTCGATGGACACCGACGGAATCGTCATCTACTGCGGCAGCTTCTCGAAGATTTTATCGCCGGGTCTGCGCGTGGGCTTTGTGGTGGCCAACAAACAGCCGCTTTCAAAGATCATTGTCGCCAAACAGGTTGCCGATGTACATACTTCCATTCTGTCCCAGCTGATTTCCTACAAATTCCTGACAGAATGCGATCTGGATGAACACTTTGACAAGCTGCGTGAAATCTACCGCGCCAAATGCCAGCTGATGCTGTCACAGATGGACGCACAGTTTGAAGGCAAGGTCACCTATACCCGTCCTGAGGGCGGATTATTCATCTGGTGCACCCTGCCTGCGGGCAGCGATATGATGCAGTTCTGCAAGGATGCGGTGCTGCAGAACGTCGCGGTTGTGCCGGGCAATGCGTTCACGATGCGTGAAGACGACCCGACCACCTCTTTCCGCATGAACTTCTCCACCCCGTCGGATGAGAACATCATCAAGGGTGTGGAGATCCTTGGAAAACTCATAAAGGAGCGATTCTAATGACGACAGCTGAAAACAACACTGCGGTGGCCCCGGAACGCAAAAAGGTCATTTTCAGCGGCATCCAGCCGACCGGCGTGATGACGCTTGGAAATTATCTCGGCGCCATCAAAAACTGGGTGACACTGCAGGAGGAATACAACTGCATCTACTCGATCGTCAACATGCATGCCATCACGGTGCGGCAGGACCCGGCGGCGCTGCGTAAAAACACCATGGAAGCCTTTGCGCTGCTGCTGGCCTGCGGCGTCGATCCGGAAAAGTGCATCTGCTTCATTCAGAGCCATGTCCGCACCCATGCGGAGCTTACCTGGGTACTCTCCTGCTTTACTCAATTCGGCGAGCTTTCCCGCATGACCCAGTTCAAGGACAAATCCGCGAAGCATCCCGACAACATCAATGTCGGCCTGTTCACCTATCCGGTGCTGATGGCGGCGGATATCCTGTTATACCAGGCCGATCTGGTTCCGGTCGGCGCGGATCAGAAGCAGCATCTTGAACTTTCCCGCGACATTGCAGGACGGTTCAATTCGCTGTTCTCGAACACCTTTAAAATGCCGGATCCCTACATCCCGAAGCTGGGTGCGAGAATCATGTCGCTGCAGGAGCCGGACAAAAAGATGTCCAAATCGGATGAAAATGTCAACGCGTTCATCTCGATTCTTGACAAACCGGAAACCATTGTCAAGAAGTTCAAGCGCGCGGTCACCGATTCTGAAACTGAGGTGGTGTTCCGTGAGGGCAAGGACGGCATCAACAATCTGATGACCATCTATTCAACGATTACCGGCGACAGCTATGAGAAGATCGCCAACGATTTTGCCGGCAAGGGCTACGGCGACTTCAAAACCGCCGTCGGCGAGGTGGTCGCGGAGCATCTGCGGCCGGTGCGGGAGAACTTCGACCGCTATGTGAACGACAAAGCCTATCTGAAGGAATGCTATCAGAAGGGCGCCGAACGCGCGCTGATGATCTCATCCAGAACACTGGAAAAGGTTTATAAAAAGGTCGGCTTCCTGCCGAACAAATAGACTGCGGGACCTCTCCCAAGGGTATGAAGCAGGCGTTGAACCGCCCATCTTCCCTCAGGCAGGGATTTCTTTAAATAAATCTATCGCCTTAATCATATGAAAGGGTATTTTCACGAACGTGAAAATACCCTTTCTTTAACAGGCCGCGAACACTTTCTTTTTCCCGCCCTGACAGAAGCTCGGACCGGCATGGAAGACTCCAGAAGGAAGATGCGTTTCATGTCACAACAAACTGACATCTGGATCTATGCCGCTTTTTTCCTTCATATCATATACGGAGAATTGTTTTCTATAATCCGTAAAAATCAATAAACCAAATCAAGTTTAATTCAGACGAGACAAAAGGAGGTACATCGATGTACCTCCTTTTGTCTCGGTTACCTTGTAAAAACCAGAAATTAGGAAAAAATGAAAAAAAGGATCATCTATATATGTACTTTTACTCGATTTTGACGATCGGGGCTTATCCACGCCGCACCGCCTGTCACGCGGTTTTCTGTGTCTGTTCTTCCCTGATCTGATGTTTAAATTGTATCACAGATGCAAAGAGATGTACATGTAATATTCTACGGACTTTATAGAAAAATTCTACGATTTTGGCCCAATTTGCCCCTATCTATCCACTTTTCAACATCCAAAATCCGGAATGTTCAAGTTTAACCGCTCTACTGGGTCAAAAACAGCGCGCCCATCCAGGCGGCACCGGCTTCCCGCACACGCTGTACGGCCTGCTTTAACGCTCGGCAGCGTGTCTTTCCCTTCCTCACAGCGAACAGCACGTCCCGTCCTGACAAAAAGGATGGCATCTCCGCCAACGCATCCGATGCGGGCAGCTGAATCAGGATCCCATCATACCTCTGCTCCCAGCCTTCGAGATCGTCTGCCAGGCTGTACAAACGGGTATATGCCTGCAGGGACTCCCGCACACTTGGCAATACAGCGATATCCAGGCCTTCGTGCTCTGTCTGGCAGGTATCCTGTCCATTCCCCGTATGATGATATCGGGCGGCAACCGGGTCATCCGCTTCACGCAGGATATTGGCTTCTACCAACAGCATCCGCAGACCCGCTTGGGCAAGCGCGGCGGCTAAGCAGGATACATCCCGGTCATCTTTGGATATATGGCAGAGAAACAGTGTTTTTCTTTTCAGCATCCTCGGAATCAGGCGGTCTGCTGCCTGTCTGTATGCCTGTAACCATTCATCGGGCCATGCATCCTCTTTTCGCTCTCCTTGGATGGATGCCGGCACCGATTCAAGTTGATGCTTTGCTTCGCTGTTCTCAGACGCCTGATGCTTTTCGGCATTCCGAAGCTGTTCTCGGAAAGAACGCCATCTCTCTTTCTGCTGTATATTGCCGCGTTCCGCACCGGCATCCCCATCATCCCGCTGTGCATTACCGCGTTCTGCACCGATGGTCCCATCATCCTGCTGAATCCGGGAACCAGCCTTCATGGAGGCCTGTCTGTCTTTTTCCGTCAGCATTCCGTCACCGCCTTTCCCGGCCGCTTTGCTCCATACCGTGGCTGTCCGTTTTGGATGCCGGCGGATTTTCAACAACTGCGACCAGCTCCAGTTCAAACTGCTGTTCCAGCTCCTGCGGCTCGCGAAGAAACCGCTGGAACCTGCCCGCCAGCAGAACACCGAGCACCGACAGCACAAATCCCGCCACAAAGCCCAGCAGCGCAAAGCTTTTCTGGTCCGGGAACGAGGGCTGTGCCGGTGTCGCCGCGTCCTCGAGCACCTTGACGGTGCCGTCGGCGTAAATCCGCATCACCTCTTCGGGCAGTACGGCGCCGAACGCATCCGCGATGGCACGCACATCCTGCGGATCCTGCCCGGTTACCGACACGGTGAAGAACTCGGTGTCCTGTACCGGGACAAACCGCGTCATCGAGCGGACCTCATCGGCTGTGTAGCCGAGATGGGAATCCTGCGCGACCTCTTCCATAACCGACCGGCTCCGCATGACCACCATGCAGGAATCCATCAGCCTTTGGGACAGTGACAGGTCGCCGGCCTTGTGGCCCTCGAGCGCATCCGCGCCCGCCGCGACATACATGGTCATCGATGCGGTATACTGCGCGGGTATCAGCCTGGCCGCCGTAAATCCAAGCGCGGCGCAGACCGCGCTGCAGACGAAGATCAGCCATGCCTTTCCTATCAGCAGGCGGACCACCCTGTCCAGATTCATCCGTTCCATCCGTTACAGCTCCTTTTGTCCAGGTTCCTCTTCTTTGATGTCTGACAGTCCTTGACCGGCCTGCTCAGGATTGTGACGCGACCGGCCCTTTTCATAAAACGGCATGGTTTCTCCATCGTCCAAATTATCCAACGCCCATCTCGTTGCACCAATCACAAACGCCGAAAAGGTACTGTCCTTGCCCACAATGGCAGCTTCCACCTCTTCAATTAAGCTGTTGGGAAAACGAATGGACTTACTGGTCGTAGAAGGGATTGCAGGAATTCTAAATTTTCTCATCATATCACCCCGCAATGCAATAGTAATATAATTATTATTGCATCAATCGCAGACGATATATGTATTTCATTTTGAAAGACAAACTTTTCTTTCATCCTGCAGAATTTCAAGTTCCGTGATAAAAGACTCATAATTTCAGCTTTACTTGTGCCGATATCTGTGATAAGATAGGAAAAGATTCGACATATTATCTAAACGAATTGGATGGGAGATGGTAAAATCTATGAAAAAATTCCTCATTGGGTTGTTATCGGCAGGAATGGTGACGGCATCCTGTGCCGGCACCGTTTTTGCGGCCGGTATCAACAGCGCTGAACAGCGCATACTCGATCAATTGGACGCACCCTATACCATCGGCAGCATCACCGTATCCATCGATCAGACATACCGAAACACGGCCGAAAACTTCTTTCTGGCCAACGACATCAGCGAAGCACAGGCGGATACCGTTTTGGCCGAACTGGACATCATGAAGGAAATCCTGTCGCGCAACGCGCAGTACCTTGTTAAAGACGGGGATTTCTATTTTGAAGGCTTGACCGACATGCCGAAGGATGATCAGGACGCGCTTTTTGCAAGCGCACAGCGTGCCCTCAAGGCGCTTGGCTTCAAGCTGGCTGTGGATGATCAGAACATTTCGGTCACCGACGCGAACGGAAAAGAGCTGTTTTCCGCCGGGGAGGTCATTAAAAGCACCGGCCTTTCCGAAACACAGGCCTCCTCGCATGCATGGATGCTGTATACCGGCATCGCCGGCGTTCTGCTCCTTGCCGGCGGCGTCTGCTTGATCGCAAAGAAACGGGCGGCTTCTCATTCCTAAGCGTATCTTCCCAAAACACTGCCCGGTAGAATGTTTACCGGGCTGGTATTTTATTCTGAACCATTTTGACTGCGTCACGGCGGCATCCAGCATCTGCCCGCCGGTTTTACGGAGGTGTATGTCATGAACCGCAATCCAATCCTGAACATCGTGCTGTCCATCCTCACGCCGGTGATCTTTATCCTGCTGGGCGGGGCTCTGTTCTATCTGGGCTGCACATGGACCATCGGCGACCCGCTGGAGCTGGCGGATACCTACCTGCTCGAACAGCGGCCGGACTTCAGCGGCCGGCTCGATGATATCTATGGTGGTGAAGGCAGCGCGTCCGGCGTCGTTTCCAGCGCCAACACCGCCCTTACGGACAGCGGTACGGTGGAGCTGTCCTCCATCCAGTTTCCGTCCTATGAGACAATTTACGGACAGATCACCTGCGCGCGCATCGGGCTGGACGCGCCGCTGATCTTCGGGGATTCGATGAACGCGCTCGATGAGGGGGCCGCGCAGAGCACCGCCAGCTTTATCCCGGGATATGGCGGAACCATTCTGGCAGGCGGGCACAACAACACCTATTTCAACTGCCTGCAGAACATCACGGAAGGGGACGTCATCCGGATCGACACATCCTATGGTCAATATGCGTATCAGGTATCCTCGGTTTCCATCCATGACAAGAACGATTCCGACGCCTATCCGCTGAGCAGAGACCGGGAACAGCTGATCCTGTACACCTGCTATCCGTTTGATGCGCTGGGCACCGTTTCGAACCGATATTTTGTCTATGCTGACTATCTGTCCGGCCCCCGTATCAAGGCGGCCGCGCAGCAGTCCTAAAAGGAGGTGCCGCACATGCTGCAGCGATCTTATACCAATGCGCCGTTTATGGCAAAGCCCGTTTCCAGGTCCAAGGGGATAGTTTCCGGTATCTTCTCATTCCTCGCCTATCTGTGCCTGACAGGCGCGATCCTCTGCCTGCTGGGGGCTTCTCTGGCTGCCAACACCAGCTTCCATGAATCGGTCATGGACGGTACCCATTACACCGAAAATTTTAAAAATGCCATCATCTCCGGGCTCAACGAGATTGGGCTGGGGCTGGGCATTGACGAAGAGACCGTCAAAACCACCCTGCGCAATGAAACGGTCAGCAAGGACATCGACGCGTCGATTGAAGCGACGCTGCACGGCGAGGTGTATGACGCCGATATCGACGCCTTCAAGTCCGCTCTGACCGAGGCGGCCAAGGAAGAGCTTACGGCAAAAGGGATTCCCATCACAGCCGATGTCCAACAGAATCTGGAAGAGATCGTCGAGCAATACGGCCGGAAATTTGTGGATTCCCTGCAGCCCTCCGCGATGCTGAAGGTCTACCGTACTCTGCCGAAGTTCGAGACGCCGCTTTATATCGGCGGAAGCGTACTGCTGCTGCTGTTCATCCTGTTTATCGTGCTGATCCACGTCGTGAACCGTTCAGCACATCGGTCGATTCGATATGACCTGTTCGCGCTGACAGCCGGCGGCGGAAGCTGCATCCTGATCTCCGCCTTTGTCTTTGCAAACGATATGATCTACCGCATCCCGATTCGGTTTGAACCGCTGTACACCTATCTGGCGGCGGTTTTCGGCACGATCTTTACCGCTCTGCTGGTCACCGGCATCGTCATCACGGTGCTGTCGCTTGCCATCCTGCTGCCGGTCTATTTCAAAACCGACGACAACTGACGGATGTATGCAGGTGTATGTTCTGCCAATTATAAAACAGGTACAGGTAATCCTGCACCTGTTTTTTTCGGTGAAATTCCTGTTATCTGCCTATTATACAGGCAGACGATGATCCATAACCGGAGCAAAAACAGAGCGCTTTTTGCTTCGGTTACCAAGATAAGAAAAGTATTCTGCTGCACAGGAACTATCAGAAAGGATGACCGCCATGTTCCATGAATTCTCCAGAACCGGCCTGCTGATGGGCGAAGAGGCGCTGACGCGGCTGCAAAAAAGCCGTGTGGCCGTCTTCGGCATCGGCGGCGTGGGATCGTTTACGGCCGAAGCGCTCGCACGCAGCGGGGTCGGACAGTTTCATCTGATTGACAACGATGTGGTATCGATGACCAATTTAAACCGGCAGCTGATTGCGCTGCATTCCACCATCGGCAGGAAGAAGGTCGATGTTATGAAGCAGCGCATCTATGACATCAATCCGCGCGCGCAGGTGGATGTGTATCCCTGTTTCTATCTGAACGACAACAAGGAGCTCGTCGACTTTTCCCAGCTTGACTACATTGTGGATGCCATCGACACGGTATCCTCGAAGCTGCTGTTAATTGAACAGGCAAAGAAGTACGGCGTGCCGGTCATCAGCTGCATGGGAGCCGGGAACAAACTGGACCCGACCGCCTTTGAGGTGACGGATATTTCAAAAACCAGCGTCTGTCCATTGGCGCGGGTGATGCGGCGGGAACTCAAAAAACGCGGCATCCAGCACGTAAAGGTGGTTTATTCCAAAGAAGAGGCGCTCAAGCCTGCCGCCTCCGAAGAGCTGTCCAGCGGTACGGATGCTTCCGGCAGCGCCGCTTTCGGGCAGCGGAAACGCCAGATTCCGGGAAGCTGCGCGTTCGTCCCCTCAGTCGCGGGACTGATCGCCGCCTCTGAGGTGGTGAAGGATCTGGCCGGCATCCGCTGAACGGTACAAAATCGCAAAGCGCGGGACAGGCTGCTGCCGGATATCGGTGCATTCCGCCGAATCCGGAACCTGCATAATCTCCGTCTTTTTCGCCAATACCAGAGAGGAGTATGCCGTTTCTATCGTCTTTTCTTTCACAAGCTTCAAAAGTTATCCTTATTTACACGCCATAATTTCTCAAATATCCGCCAAATTCCACAGATTTCCCGGAATAAACTCGTTTTTGTGATTGATTTCCTGCATCATATTTGATATAATGTATGAATAAAAAGGCGAACTTTATACGAAGGGGAGATTTCATGAGCACTCAAGAAAAACGAGGTGTATTCTCAAGCAAGCTGGGCTTTGTCCTTGCGGCAGCCGGCTCGGCGGTCGGACTTGGAAATATCTGGCGCTTCCCGTACCTTGCTGCAAAATACGGCGGCGGCGCTTTCCTGCTGACCTACATCATCTTTGTGGTAACCTTGGGATTCACCATCATGATGGCGGAGATCGCCATCGGACGCAAGACACAGCTTAGCCCGATCTTTGCATTCAAGAAGCTCAACAAAAAGTACACCATCATTGGCATTGTGGCCGTGGCTGTGGCCACCATCATTGTCGGCTACTACAACGTTATCGGCGGATGGGTCGCCAAGTACCTGTTCACCTTCGCAACCGGAAACGGAGCGGGCGCGGCGACCGACGGGTTCTTCAGCGGGTTTATCGGCCAGCCGTTTGAACCGCTGATCTGGCAGGCGCTGTTTATCATCGCGATTCTGGCCGTTGTCCTGAACGGCGTCAAAAAGGGCATTGAGCGCGTCAACAAGGTGCTGATGCCGACATTGATCATCCTTTCGATTGTCATTGCCGTCTATACCATGACGCAGCCGGGCGCGATGGAAGGCGTAAAATACTTCCTGATCCCGGACTTCTCGAAATTCTCCGTCGAAGGCGTGCTGGCCGCGCTGGGACAGGTCTTCTATTCCCTGTCGCTGGCGATGGGCATCATGATCACCTACGGTTCCTATGTCAAAAAGGAAGAGGATATGGAAAAGGCTGTTTCCCATATCGAGATCTTCGACACCGGCGTTGCGCTCCTGGCAGGCCTGATGATCATTCCGGCTGTCTTTGCGTTCTCCGGCGGCTCTCAGACCGAGCTTGGCCAGGGTCCTGGACTGATGTTCAACACCCTGCCGAAGGTTTTCGACAGCATGCCGATGGGCGATCTGATCGGCGCGCTGTTCTTCCTGATGGTATTGTTTGCGGCGCTTACCTCCGCCATGTCCCTGCTGGAGGTCATTGTGGCCAGCGTCTGCGACCGGTTTAAGGTGAGCCGTGTCAAGGCATGTCTGATTCTTGGACTCATCGTGTTTGTCATCGGCATTCCATCCTCGCTTGGAAATGGAATCTGGTCGTCCTTTACGATCTTCGGCATGGACTTCCTGACCTTCTGCGACTTCCTCACCAACGCGGTATTGATGCCGCTGGGCGCCATTGCGACCTGCCTGTTTATCGGCTGGGTCATCGGCGTCAAGTCGATTTCCGACGAGGTCAAGCTTTCCTCCAAATTCAGAAGGGAAAAGCTGTTCAACGTCATGGTCAAATATGTGGCGCCGATCGCGATCCTCGCGGTTCTGGTGTCTTCGATTCTGTCCAATCTGGGGATTATTACCCTGTAAGGGTTTATATCGGCACAGCAAAAGCGATGAACGATTCTTCGTTCATCGCTTTTTTATTTTGACATCTTCGTGGAGTATGTTTGCTTTTTTCTTGGTGCGCTTTTGGTTGGATGGTTGTTGTACCACTGTGGCGCAGTGATCTCGCTGAGGTTGCCATGCCACCTTGGCAAGGTGGTTGTTGTACCACTGTATCTCAGCGGGTTCACGTTGTTTGCCAAGAGCCACTTGGCTGTGTGGTCGTTACTTCTTTGCGCGGCCAAAGAAGTAACCAAGAAAGGCCGTTCAAGGGGGCCATACACTGTGCCGCTCCTAGCCAGATGGCCCCCTTGAAAATCCCCTCTGATATCCCGCTTTCCCCTTCGGCCGCCT
>NZ_CCYH01000015.1 GCF_000820765.1 Candidatus Soleaferrea massiliensis AP7 | reverse complement strand
GGCTGTGTGGTCGTTACTTCTTTGCGCGGCCAAAGAAGTAACCAAGAAAGGCCGTTCAAGGGGGCCATACACTGTGCCGCTCCTAGCCAGATGGCCCCCTTGAAAATCCCCTCTGATATCCCGCTTTCCCCTTCGGCCGCCTGCGGGCGGCGTTTTGTTTTTGGCTGGGTGGTTGGGCATAGCTAGCAGCGGACGCTTTCCCGGTTACTGTTTTCTCTCATGGTACCCTAATACCTTGGCTGGTGCGTACATTTAGAACCTTAAACTGAATCTGTATCGTATGGCTATTCCCATTATACCGCAAGATTCGTCTCACTTATCAAACAGTTTCCGCGCCACAATATTGTGGCATATCCTGTCTTCATCTAATTCGGGTGGTATCATATATAGCAGACAGGGGGAGTGAGGCGTGTTTTTTCGAAGATTGGAGGATTTACGGATCGACCACGATAAAACGCAGACGCAGATTGCACAAGTGCTTTACTGCAACCGGCAGGTTTACCGGCGTTATGAAAAGGGAATCCGTGAGCTTCCGGTCTGGGCGCTGATTGAGCTGGCGCGCTACTATCAGGTCAGCACGGACTATATCCTTGGACTTACCGATAACGACCGGCCGTATGATCCGCCGGATGTCCGTTGACACCTCATCCGTTATTCCGACAGCAGCCTTTCCATAAAGCTTTCCGTCGAAATCCCGCTGGGACGGTTCAGGCGGTTCAGACCGAACAGGCATTCCTTCTGCCGTGTGATGTAGTTCTTCTTGTCATAACAGCTCAAGGTCACCTGGAACCCCAGCTGTTCCATGACCGGCCGGGACTCATCGCTGATAAATCCATATGGATAGGCAAACAGGACCGGCTTGACACCGCATTCATCCTGCAGCTTTTTCTGCAAACCGCCGAGGTCTTCGCGCAGTGCGCTCTGATAATCGGCTTCACTCTCCCCCGCTTTGATCGTACAGCCGCGGCGCGCGCCGTTCTCCTCATGCATATCGTAGGTATGGTTCCCGATTTCGACGCATCCGGATTCATGGAGCGCGCGGATATCCGCCCAGGTCAGGTAGGCATACAGCGGATTCGGATCGTTCTCCTCCACCGCCCGGTCACTGTATGCGCCCACCACCGAGACGACCGCTTTCATCTCATACTGTTTCAGCAAGGGAAGGACATAGGAGAGGTTGTTATAGCATCCGTCGTCAAAGGTGATCATCACGGGCTTTTCCGGCAGCGGCGTTCCATCCTTGACATATCCGATCAAATCCTTGGAAAGCACGGGCGTATATCCGTTCTGTTTGAGATACCGAAGGTCTGATTCCAGGGTATCGGCTGTGATGATATAGTCGCAGGCTTTGCCGGCATCCTCCACCACGCTGTGATACATCACAATCGGCAGAAAAATGCCCTGATCCTCGACGTTCACCGCATTTCCGCAGCTGACCACGGCCGAAGAAATCGTAAGCGTGATCAGGCCCAGCCCAACCAGAACCAGCAGCAGGCTTGCCGCCACCTTCCGTTTATCCCATATACCACAGATCATCATATTTCGCACGCCCCCTTATCCCCATTCTATGAGATGGGTGGTTGTCCGTATGTGGTTTTCTGTTTCAGGGCGATTTTAAGTCCATACGAATGGCGTTCTAGCAGCAAAAGAGCGTACAGGTCTTTGACCTGCACGCTCTTTTTATTAAATCATGCTTACATATTATAGATCTCTTCCGGCGCGACGACCCGGACGTTTTTCTCCTGCAGGATGCGGATTGCATCCTCATTGCTGCTGACACGGAGGATGACATAGGCGGTCTTTCCCTCCCGGGAGATGAACGCGTACATGTACTCGACCGAGATCTTCTGAGATTCCAGGACATTCAGCGCTTCGGCCAGTCCCCCGGGACGGTCCTCAAACCCAATGGCGATGACGTCGGTCAAGGTCACGGTGAAGTCCGCTTCCTTGAGCACCTCATATGCCTTCTTGGGATTGTCGACCACAATCCGCAGGATGCCGAAATCGGTGGTGTCCGCAATCGAAACCGCGCGGATGTCGACGCCGTTCTGGCCGAGGATCCCGGTGATCTCCGCCAATCTGCCGGGCTGATTCTCCACAAAGATTGAAATCTGTTTGATGAACATGGAAATCCCTCCTTTGTTGTTCAGTCTGATGGTATCATAAGTTCTTCCGGCGTTTTTACTCGCTCCACTGGTTGCCCAGATCGAACGCCTTCAGATTCATTTCCAAAAACTTCGGCGGCACCGTCTGCTCGATGATCTGCTTCCACAGTTCGGCCGGAAACTCCATAAAGTTCGCGACGACGCCCATCAGCACCACGTTGGTGGCCTTGGAGCTGCCCGCCTGTTCCGCTAAGGACAGCGCATCCAGCGCCGTGCAGTCGCAGCCGGTCGCCTTGAGCTTTTCCACCAGGTTTTCCGGATAGCTTGCCGCGCCGGTGATGACCGGCATCGGGTCGATCTGCTGGGTATTCACGATCATCTTGCCGCCCTTCTTCAGATACGGCAGCCATCTGGCCGCTTCACACAGCTCAAACGCGATGATGATGTCCGCTTCGCCCTTCTCGACGACCGGGGAATGGACCTTCTCGCCGTATTTGACATAGGTGACGACCGAGCCGCCGCGCTGCGACATGCCGTGAACCTCCGACACCTTGACGTCGAAGCCCTCGTTCATCAGGACATTTCCCAAAAGACGGCTGGCAAGCAGGGTTCCCTGTCCGCCCACGCCGACAATCATAATGCTTGTTACGTTCTTCATACTTATACCTCCTCCTTCTTCTGGATGGCGCCGAACGCGCAGAGCTGTTCGCACTGGCCGCATCCGACACAGGAGGTTCTGTCGATGACCGCCTTGCCCTCCTTCAGGCTGATGGACGGACATCCGATTCTCAGACAGGCTTTGCAGGTTTTGCATTTGTCCGGATCAATCCAGAGCGGTTTCTCATGCTTGACATATTTGAGCAGCGCGCACGGACGGCGGGTGATGATGACCGACGGTTCGTCTGCCGCAAGCTCCTCTTTGACGGCGGCTTCAAGCTCCTTCAGGTTGTTCGGGTCCACGACGCGCACACGGCTGATGCCGCAGGCCTCGCAGACCTTTTCGATGTTCAGCTCCGGCGCGGCCTCGCCCTTCAGCGTATGGCCGGTCGTCGGGTTCTGCTGGTGTCCGGTCATACCGGTGATGCGGTTGTCCAGCACGATGACCGTCGAGATGCCCTTGTTGTAGGTGATATCGATCAGTCCGGTGATGCCGGAATGCACAAAGGTCGAGTCGCCGATGACCGCGACCGATTTCTTTGCATGCTCTGCGCCGCGCGCGGTGTTGAAGCCGTGCAGGCCGGAGATCGACGCGCCCATGCAGACGGTCGTGTCCATCGCGCACAGCGGCGCCGCCGCGCCCAGGGTATAGCAGCCGATGTCGCCGCTGACAAATAATTTGAGCTTCTTTAAAGTGTAGAACAGTCCCCTGTGCGGGCATCCCGGACACATGACCGGCGGGCGCACAGGAATCGACTCATCCAGGCTCAGCGTTTCGTTCGTCTCGCCCAGGATTCTTTCGGCAATCAGGCTCTGGGAATACTCGCCGAGCAGCGTGAACCGCTCCTTGCCGACGACCTTGACATCGTGCTTCCTGCAGTGGGTCTCGATGATGTCGTCGAGCTCCTCGATGACATACAGCGTCTCGACCTGCGAAGCGAATTCCCGGATCAATTCAACCGGCAGCGGGTTGACCAGTCCGAGCTTTAAGATGCTGGCCTTGCCGCCCAGCGCCTCCTTGGTGTACTGGTAGGCCGCGCCCGATGTGATGACGCCGATCTTCTTGTCGGCCCATTCGATGCGGTTGAACGGGCAGTTCTCGGCATATTCCCGCAGCTTTCTGGTGCGCTCCTCGACCACGACGTGTCTGCCGCGCGCCATAGCCGGCATCATGACATATTTCTGCGGATTCTTTTCGTAATCCTTGAGTTCATGCTCTTCCCGCTCACAGGTCTCCACGATGCTCTGGGAGTGGGAGATTCTGGTGGACAGGCGCAGGATGACCGGTGTGTCGAACTGCTCGGAGAGATCATATGCCATCTTGGCAAACTCCTTGCATTCGCCGGAATCGGCCGGCTCCAGCATCGGCACCTTCGAGGCGATGGCGTGATGCCTGGAATCCTGTTCATTCTGCGAGGAATGCATGCCCGGGTCGTCCGCGACCGCAATGACCATGCCGGCGTTGACGCCGGTATAGCTTGCCGTGTACAGCGGGTCGGCCGCCACATTCATGCCCACGTGCTTCATCGCGCAGAAGCTGCGCGCGCCGCCGAAGTTCGCACCGATCGCCACTTCCATCGCGACCTTTTCATTCGGCGCCCATTCGGCGTACATCTCATCATACTTTGCTGCGAATTCGGTGATCTCGGTGCTCGGCGTACCCGGATAGCTGGAGATGACACGGCATCCGGCTTCGTAAAGGCCTCTTGCCACCGCTTCGTTTCCCAACATTAACTTTTTCAAGCTTGAACGACTCCCCTTACTATAATTTCTATCTGTTCCGGCCTTCGATACCCTGCCGGAACCGCTTTATTTGTATCCCGCATACCTGCGGCTGGCCAGCAGCCAAACAGGAGGCGGATCGTTTTGTCTTTACTGGTTTCTAGAGCATACGGACTGTTACATCCTTTACCGGTTTTTGAAGAATGCGGACTGTTCCATCTTTCACCGGTTTCTGAAAATTACAGACTGTTTCGTCCTTCACCGGTTTCTGAAGGGTGTGGACGATTTCGTCTTTTACTGGTTTCTGAGGTCCACAATCCGCTTGGCCTTGCCCTCATAGCGCGTGATGCTCTTCGGCTCGGCCAGCGTGACCTTGCAGATGATGCCCAGCACGCTCTTGAGGTTTTCGCGGATGTCCGCCTGCAGCCGTTCCAGCTCGCGGTAACGCTCCAGAAGGCTTCCGTCGATGACCTCGACCTTGACTTCGAGCGTGTCCATATAGCCGTCGCGGCGGACGATCAGCTCGTAGTGCGGGCCGATCTTCTCGATGTTCATCAGCACGCTCTCGATCTGGGTCGGGAATACGTTGACACCGCGGATTTTGAGCATGTCGTCGGTGCGGCCCTTGATCTTGTCCATCCGCATCGAGGTCCTGCCGCATCCGCACGGCTCGGTGTTGAAGCGCGTGATGTCCTTGGTGCGGTACCGGAGCAGCGGGATGCCCTCCTTGGTCAGCGTCGTGATGACCAGCTCGCCGGTTTCGCCGACCGGCAGCACCGTTCCGGTCTTCGGGTCGATCAGTTCGGTCAGGAAATGGTCTTCGGCAATGTGCATGCCCTCGCGCAGATGGCAGTCGCCCGAAACGCCCGGTCCCATGACCTCGCTGAGTCCATAGTTGTCGGTGGCGAGCAGCCCCCACAGCTCCTCGATCTGGCTTCTCATCTCAACAGAGGAGCCCTCGGAACCGAACAGGCCGATGCGCAGCTTGAAGTCCTCCTTCTTATAGCCGAGCTCACGCGCCTGCTCTCCCATGTACAGCGCATAGGACGGCGTGCTGATGATGGTGGTTGTCCCGAAATCCTTCATGACCATCAGCTGCTTTTTGGTGTTGCCGCTCGAAATCGGCACCACCGCCGCGCCGATCTTTTCAAGGCCGTAGTGCAGTCCCAGCGCGCCGGTGAAAAGCCCGTATCCGAAGCAGATCTGCGCGACGTCCTCTTCGGTGCAGCCGGCCGCGGTCACCAGCCTGGCAATCAGCTCCGACCAGGTGTCGAGGTCCTTCCTCGTGTAGCCGACGACGGTCGGCTTTCCGGTCGTTCCGCTCGAAGCGTGGATGCGCACGATCTTCTTCATCGGCACCGCAAACAGGCCGTACGGGTAGTTGTCGCGGATGTCCTCCTTCGTGGTGAACGGTATGTACTGCACGTCGGAGAGGGTCTTGATCTTTTCCGGCGTCACGCCCGCCTCATCCAAACGCTGATGGTAGAACGGCACGTTGTTGTAGCAATGGCTGACCACCTGCTTCAGATGCTCGAGCTGAAGCTCTTCGGTCTGCTTCCTTGACATGGTTTCCATCTCTTTATTCCAGATCAATTTGTTTCACATCCTATTCTTGATATTCAGCCGGGAAAATGCTCCGGACAGCTTTAATCGTTTAAAGCTGTCCGATATTAAAGAGCTGCTAACCTTTATGATACACGTTCCTTATAAAAAAGTCAACATCATTCCGCATTTCCCTGTTCCCGACAGAAAGGATCCCTCGGGAAATGCGGAATACCCCTTTTCCGACACCGATTTTCCGCCGTTTTCGCCCGTTTTCCTGTATCTGGCCGACCGGTTCCGCAAACCGGGCACACATCAGAACGGATACCACGCGGGCATATTCGACCCGCCGCTGATGGTTCCGGCCGCCGGGTCCGCCGCATCGGAAGCTGAACCGGCCGTTTCGGCTGCGGAATCCGCGCTCACACTGCCGGTCCCTGACGCATCCGCCGAGCCTGCTGTCCCGACTGCTCCTGAAGCATCGGACGCCACGGCGTCAGAAGCCGCGCCGGATGCGCCTGCCGACGTTTCCGGAACGCTGGCCGCGCCGGCCGCACTGCCGGACGCCGATTCCCCGCCTGCGGGCTGGGAGGCTTCCGTACCGTCCTGATGCAGGAACTGAAGCAGCGAGTTCGTGATGACCAGGGCAATCTTGGTTTGATAGGTTTCGTCGCAGAGGTTGGCGGCTTCTGTGGGATTGGAAAGGAATCCGCACTCCACAATCACCGCCGGTACAGGACTATTATACAACAAATACAGATTATTTTCAGCCTTTTTCGGCACTCTTTTGTTATCCGGCTGTAAATTTACAAAGCTGTTCTGGATCAGGCCCGCCAGTTCCTCGCTTTCGGGCATGGTCGGCGAATAAAAGACCTGCGCGCCGGTGACCGCGCTGTCCGTAAACTTGTTCTGATGGATGCTGACAAAGATCGCATCCGGGTTGGCCTTGATGATATCCATGCGTTTGTACATATCCGTCGTCTTGCGCTCACGGATGGCCGCGTCCGGCATGTTGTCCAGCGCGTCGTCGGTCGGCCTAGTCATCACCACCTCGAAGCCGTTGATGACCAGAATGTCCCGCAGCTTCAGCGCAACGGAAAGATTGATATTTTTCTCGATGATATCGCCCACGCTCGCGCCGCCGTCATAGCCGCCGTGCCCGGCGTCGATGACGACCTTCGGATGCACGCCGTCGATGCCAAGTCTTGCCTGCGTGCTGACCGTGTCCACTTTATGCATCATAAATGTGAAAAGCATCACAAACAGCATGGCAAGGCTTCCAAAGGCTACCCATTTTTTCATCGTTCTTCACCCGTTCCCTCTTTTTGAATTTGGTTAAGACAATCTATGCGCGCGGACAAGATTCTTATGCCCAATTGCGCACAGTTCGTCTGTTTTATCCGCCCATTTGACGGCGGACAACCTGAAACGGGCGGTTTTGTCCATCATGTGTTCGCTTTAGCCATCCTATCTTCAGCCAGACGATCTTCAAAAGCTTTCGTTGGCGGGTTGATATCACGCTGTTTTTCTCTTCCGCTGTTTTGTCCAGAAATCTGACAATTTTTAAACGCCTTTATTCGTGGTGCTGCCCCATTCTGCTTTTCGTTTTTTCATCCTAGCCTGTAAACCCGGACAGTCTGCATAGACTTTCACTGAAAGGGCGATCCTGCACGATTTAGCCGGACGGCTCCGATGTGATCCATGCAGGACCGTTTTTAAAATCGGACGGGATTTTGCCGGGAACTGTACAGATTCCGTGTAAATGACACCGCCGTCAAGCTTTCCATGGAAGGTGGAATCATCCTTTCGTGCTGCCTGCAAAAAGGATATCTCATCTCTCCAGACAGACGCAGACATCCGCAGCAGGAGAACCCATTGTGCACGCTGGCGGCAAAACATGAATAAACCGAAAAAAGTCGGCGTTTTGGTTGCATCCGCCTTGAAATTGTGCTATCATGGAAACAATATCACAAACACCGAGACCGGGCAAAGTACGCCGCGGACACGCTTCCCGCCAGAGAATCTGTATCATAGGCTGAGAGTACAGAGAGAGCGCCGCTGTGGAAATTTCACCCGCGAGTGGCGCCGTTCAAAGCGGATTGTTCCGCCGGCAGACGGCGACGGATTGGCGCCGTTACAGCTTTCAAGCGTCCGCTTCTGGCGGAAATACGGGTGGTACCGCGGAAACTGATCAGTTTTCGTCCCTTATCTTTTTGATAGGAGGGCGGGAACTTTTTTTATTTGCCGCGCTTCCCGTTCCATAAGACATGTCGGGGCCGACAGTACCATACAATATGAGGAAAGGTGATCTTACTTATGAAACAACAGTTGGAAACGATCCGCGAACAGGCCAAAGAGGCGATCGGCAGGGTATCGGATGCAAAGGTGCTCGAAGACCTGCGCGTCAAATATCTTGGCAAAAAGGGCGAGCTGACCGCCATCCTGAAACAGATGGGCAGGCTCTCGGCCGACGAGCGTCCGGTGATCGGACAGCTTGCGAACGAGGTGCGCGGCGACATCGAACAGGCCATCGCCGCCACAAACGAAAAACTGAAGGAACGGATGCTTGAGGAAAAGCTCAAATCCGAAACGATCGATGTGACCATGCCGGGCAGAAGGACGATGGTCGGCAAGAAGCATCCGCTGTTCCAGGTGCTCGATGAGATTGAAGAGATCTTTCTGGGCATGGGCTTCTCGATTGCCGAAGGACCGGAGGTCGAGCTTGACTACTACAACTTTGAAGCGCTCAACATTCCAAAGGACCATCCTGCCAGAGACACGCAGGACACCTTCTATATTGACGACAATGTCGTTCTGAGAACCCAGACCTCCCCGATGCAGATCCGCGTCATGGAAAAGCAGGCGCCGCCGATCCGCATCATCTCGCCGGGCAGGGTGTACCGCTCCGACACGGTGGACGCGACCCATTCCCCGGTCTTCCATCAGATCGAAGGCCTGGTTGTGGACAAGGGCGTCACAATGGCCGATTTAAAGGGCACGCTCGAAATCTTTGCGAAGCGGCTCTACGGCGAGGACGCGCAGATCCGGTTCCGCCCGCACCACTTCCCGTTCACCGAGCCGTCGGCTGAGGTCGACATCATGTGCTTCGCCTGCCACGGCGAGGGCTGCCGGCTGTGCAAGGGCGAAGGCTGGATCGAGATTCTCGGTTCGGGCATGGTGCATCCGAAGGTGCTCTCCGGCTGCGGCATCGATCCGGAGGAATACAGCGGCTTCGCGTTCGGTCTCGGACTCGAACGGATCGTCATGCGCCGCTACAACATCCAGGACCTGCGCCTGTTCTTTGAAAACGACCTGCGCTTCCTGGATCAGTTCTGATGCCGCAGTCATACCTCCCACGCCCGCAGGATATCACGGGGCGGCATTCTTTATACAGCTTTCCCGCATCCCGCCGGATGGGCGTACGGCATCGTCTGGACGCTGCCAGGATGCAGTTTTCCGCGTTTCTCAGAAGTATTACACATCAGACGCAGGAGGGTTCCTCTTCTGCGGTCCACATCGGCTGCGGTGTTCCCGCTCCAGGATGCAGTTTTCCACGTTTCTCAGAAGTATTTCACATCAGGCGCAGGAGGGTTTCCCTTCTGCGGTCCATATCGGCAGCGGTGTTCGTGCACTGCCGCGGCGGAAAGGAGCTGTGATAGATGAACGAACCCTCCCCCTTTGACACCACGTTCGATTCGCCAGAATCGGATTATCTGGTCAAGGAACGGCGCCCCTCCCGGTTCCGGCCGTTTCTGTACGTCCTGCTCTCTCTGCTGGTTGTGCTCGGCTGCGCGTACGGCGTGCTGTGCTATGTTTCCAGCAACGCGATGGCTGTGGAAAACCGGATCATTTGGGACGGTGAGATCGACTCCTATCGGGGTGTTTTCGACGCCTATATCACAGAACCCTATTACCGCTCCAAGCTCAGCGGGCAGGAACGGGCGCTGTATGACGCCTACCATTATGCCTATGAGAACGGCGCCGACCAGTTTGAGATCCGGGGACGCTACTCCCAGGAGCAGATTGACAAGGTGCTTTACTACTATAAATGCGACTATCCGAACGTTTCGGTCAGCACCGGCGAGACGCAGCTGAGCGATGAATCGGATGCCGGCCCGCTCATGCTGAAGCTTCCGATGGGAATCGAGCTTCCGATCGTCAAGTTCCCGATGGTGCCGCGCACCCGCATCTACATCAGCGCGGTCGAGCTGGACGACACGAGGCGCAACGCGGACGCGCTGCAGAAGGCCCACAAGATCATCGAGGATATGCCGGACGATCTGACAAGCGAATTTGAACGGGCGAAATACATCTACGACTACCTGATCCGGCATGTCGCCTACCGCGAGGGAGACGGGCTGGACACCGACTCGACGGTGGCGACAATGTACGGCGCGCTGGTTGAGAATGAGGCGAACTGCGACGGCTTTGCTTCGGCGATCACGCTGCTGTACCAGATGGAAGGCATCGAATGCTTCAAGGTGTTCTACACCGGCGCGGACCTCGGCCAGCAGGTCGGGCACGCGTGGAACATCGCGAAGATCGACGGAAATTACTATCATCTCGACGCCTCCTACGACGCGCCGCTGAACCAGGACCTGTCGCTGGACGCGGATATCACGCTGTACAACAAGTTCTGCATCACCGAGGAGGAAGCGGTGCGCAACGAGGGCACCATCAGCCCGATCATCGCGGACATCATTCCGGACTGCACCTCCAAGGCGCTGCGCGAAAAACTGTACGACGTTGTGATCGAGGAAGGTAATTTCGACGAGGTGAGCGCGCTTGCCGCCGACGGGATGGTGGAGAAGCTGTCGGACGGCGAAGGGTACCTGACGATCAAATTCGACGACAGCGCGCAGTTCAAAGCTTTCAACGACAATTTTGCCGGGGACGGCTACGGCTCGCAGATCCTTGAGCTGATGGATCAGGATGCGGTCGCAACACTGACCAACACCTACCAGGATGTGTTTGACACCATCCTATTGCGCTATCAAGAAGACTGAATGACAGCCGGTGAAACGCCGGCATAAGGATATGGAAAGGATAAGGCTATATGAATTTATCACAGAGATGGTTATCGGATTTTGTCAAGGTGGACTGTCCGCCGCGGGAATACGCGCATCGGCTGACGATGAGCGGCTCGAAGGTGGAAGGCTATGAAATAGAGGGCGAAGAGATCACGAATGTCGTGGTCGGAAGGATTCTGTCGGTCGAGAAGCATCCCGACGCCGACAAGCTGGTGGTCTGCCAGGTCGAGGTCGGCAGAGATGAACCGGTTCAGATCGTGACCGGCGCGACGAATGTGTTCGCCGGCGCGCTGGTGCCGGTTGCGCTCGACGGCTCCACGCTGCCGGGCGGCGTCAAAATTAAGAAAGGCAAGCTGCGCGGCATCGTCAGTAACGGCATGATGTGCTCGGTCTCGGAACTCAACGTCACGGTGAACGACTTCCCGGGCGCCATCGAGGACGGCATCCTGATCATCGATGAGGACTGCACGCCGGGCGAGGATATCCGTACGGCGCTGGGCCTTGACGACACCGTCGTGGAATTCGAGATCACCTCCAACCGGCCGGACTGCCTGTCGGTCATCGGGCTTGCCCGGGAGACCGCCGCAACCTTCGGCCTGCCGCTGACGCTGCATGAACCGGCCGTCAAGGGAAACGAAGGCGACATCCATGAGATGCTGCAGGTGGAAATCCTGAACCCGAAGCTCTGCAGCCGCTATACCGCCAAGATGGTCAAAAACATCAAGATCGAGCCGTCCCCGCGCTGGCTGCGTGAGCGCCTGCGCGCCAGCGGCGTGCGTCCGATCAACAATATCGTCGACATCACCAACTACGTGATGCTGGAATACGGCCAGCCGATGCACGCGTTCGACCACAAATATGTGAACGGCGCGAAGATCAATGTCCGGAACGCCGCCGAGGGCGAGAAGATCATGACGCTCGACGGCATTGAGCGCACGCTGTCCCCGGAGATGCTGGTCATCGCCGACGAGAAAGCTCCTGTCGCCGTCGCGGGCATCATGGGCGGCGAGTTCAGCGGCATCATGGACGACACCAACACCATCGTGTTCGAATCCGCCTGCTTCTCGGGCAGCTCGGTCCGCACAACCGCCAAGAAGCTCGGCATGCGCACCGAAAGCTCCTCCCGCTTTGAAAAGGGCCTGGATCCGCATATGACCGTCCCGGCTGTGCTGCGCGCCTGCGAGCTGGTCGAGATGCTCGGCGCGGGCGAGGTCGTCGGCGGCATCATCGACATCAAGGGCGAAATTCCGGAACCGACCAAACTGATGCTGGACGCCGGCTGGATCAACCGTTTTTTGGGCATTGACATTTCCAAGGAAGAGATGGTCAAAATTCTCGAGAAGATCGGCTTCACGGTCGAGGGCGACGTCATCACAGTGCCGACCTTCCGCGCGGATGTCGAACACAAGGCCGATGTCGCGGAGGAGATCGCGCGCTTCTACGGCTACGATAAAATCCCTGTCACGGCCATCAAGGGCACCGCAGAAGGCAGGCTGACCGAAACGCAGAAGTTCGAGCGGCTCGCGCGCGAAACGATGCTCTCGCTCGGCGCCTATGAGATCAACACCTATTCGTTCATCAGCCCGAAGCTCTACGACAAAGCGATGCTGCCGGCGGACTCTCAGCTTCGCAATTCGGTGGTCATCTCAAACCCGCTCGGCGAGGACACCTCCCTGATGCGCACCACCACCATCCCGTCGATGCTCGACACGCTCTCCCGCAATTACAACAACCGCAACCTCGAAGCGGCGATGTTCGAAATCGGCAATCGCTATCTGCCGGTTGAAGGCGAGGCGCTGCCGGATGAACGCCAGCAGGTCACCATCGGCCTTTACGGCAGGGACGCCGACTTCTTCTTACTGAAGGGCATGGTCGAGACGCTGTTGGACAGGCTGAACGCAAAGGAATACGATGTGCAGCCCGACAGCGGAAACCCGACCTTCCATCCGGGACGCTGCGCTTCAATTTACATCGACGGCCAGCTTGTCGGCGTGATGGGCGAGGTGCATCCGCTTGTGCTCCAGAACTTCGAAATCGGCGTGAAAGCGTATGCTGCGGAGCTCGACCTGCGCACCCTGTTTGCGAACCGGGCCGCGGAGAAGCAGTACAAGCCGCTGCCGAAATATCCGGCCACCACGCGCGACCTCGCGCTGGTCTGCGACGAGGATGTCCCGGTTGCGAAGCTTCAGAAGGCGATCAGACAGGCATCCGGAAAGATCCTCGAGAGCATTGAGATGTTCGACATCTACCGCGGCAAGCAGATCCCGGACGGCAAGAAGAGCATCGCCTACAAGATCAGCCTGCGCGCCAGCGACCGCACGCTGACCGACGAGGAGACGAACGGCGCGATGAAAAAAATCCTGAAAGCGCTGGCTGATATCGATGTCACGCTGCGCAGTTAGTGAAGTTGTCCAAAAAAGTCGTCTGTAATTATGCATCCTGCCCAAAGTTTTAATTGATGTATTGATAATATTACAAAATCAGTGTATAATAACAATGGAAACAAATTGATAAGGGGTGACGTTATGCATGAACCGACCATTTCTTTTTCGATCCATGAGGATAAGGAAAAGGAAATCAAGCACATTTTGACCACGGTTTACGATGCTTTGCGTCAAAAAGGCTATAATCCGATCAACCAGATTGTCGGCTACATCCTCTCCGAGGATCCAACCTACATCACCACCCACAACAATGCACGCAGTTTGATCAGAAAGATTGACCGGGATGAACTGTTACAGATTTTGGTGAAGGCTTATCTGAACGACTAATCACTTTTCTGATATCAAAGGCAACTGTGCGAGGAAAGCCCAGTTGCCTTTTCTATATCCTGCCCGCGCTTTACAGTTCTGGTTATTTATGGTATACTATCAGCAGCACAACCGATCGGCTGCCACGCCCTCTCATTTTTTAGAAGACTGAATAAACGATTTTCTATGGATATTTAAGATATATACAGGAGGTATCATTATGGCCGAAGAGAAGAAACAGACATTTCTGACCTATAAAGGTAAACCGCTGGTGCGTAAGGGCAACACCATCTACTACGGTTATATGTCCGACCCCTACGTGATCATGATGCAGATCATCAGCAACAAGGACGACCACGAGATGAATATGGCTGAAAAGGTCCGCATCCAGATGATTTCAACCGACGAATCGCTGCCGCTGCCGAAGCGGATCATCAAAACCAGCGAACAGGAAGGACTCTACAACGCGATCGACATCAGCAGCATCTGGATGGACCGGATGGCGGATGAACAGAAGGCATAGCACACAAACGAAGAAAACGCAGGCACTGAAAAGATGCCTGCGTTCTTTTTTTTGCCGCTCTACAGTTTGTGTCAAGGTCAGCCGTCGTTCAGTTGTGGGTTCCGTCCTCTTTCATCATTTTTTTATTTTGCACTTCTATTTAAAAGATAGTATGAAAAATCCCGTAAAACAACAGAATAATACCGATAATTCGCATATATTTCGTCAAAGACAGTTGTATTTTGCCGCACAATACGTTAAAATAGAAGCTGTAATCTTTTGTATCCCGCAACAGACCGATTCGTCCCATTCAAAGCAATCCCATTCTGTTATTCCGGGGGAAAAGATGCGTCAAATCCAATTTATTTTAAGGAGGAATTCACATGGCAGAAAGCCAGAACACCACCAGCAGACGCACAATATGGATGTGCGGACTGTCCATCATCCTGTGTCTCGCAATGTTTATCGGCACCACCCTCGCATGGTTCAGCGACACCGTATCCAACAAAGGAAACCGCATCCAGGCAGGCGACCTGAAGATCGGCTTCTACGCTACCGACAATGAGAAGCTTGCAACAGACTCCAAGGGTGAACCTAATGAAGAGATCGAATCGGCCACATGGAGAAACCTGAAGACAGAAACCGCTCCTATCTTTAATTTTGAGGGTCCAGCACAGCCGGGCGACACCCTGACCCGTTACATTATGATCAAAAATGAAGGCTCCATCGCACTGAAATACTTCCTCGACTTCGTCGTAAACGACGGCGGTCTGGGCGACGCTGTTCAGGTCGACCTGCAGCGCGTACAGCCGACTCCGGACGTTGACGCCACTACATACACCGCGAAGCAGATGGCTGACCTGAAGGTCAACGGCTCCAGCAGTACCAAAGGCGAGTACATGATCTACAAAATTACCATGCGCTTTGATGCTTCCGCCGGCAACACCTATCAGGGCGGCGACGTCTCGATGGATATCAACCTGACCGCTACCCAGAACAAGGACGACGCCATTGCAGGCCTGACCCGGGTTTCCACCGTTGATGAGATCAACGCGGCTCCGGCAAACGCCAGCATCATCCTGATGAACAACATTTTCGAAAAGGACGAGGCTATCACCCGCACAAACCTTGCCAACATCGATCTGAACGGCTACACGCTGTATGTCAAGAGCTTCAACGTCACCAATACAGATGTGATCGGCACCATGGACGTCACAAATAGCGGAAAAATCGGCGGACTGCTTGTCGCAGATACTTCGGATAACGCAGCCAAGGTTGACCTGCCGAAATGCACCGTCAACTGGAGCGCAGCGGCTGCCCGCCTGAATGAGGACGGATCTATCACAGACATCGAGATTAACACGATTGTTTCCCCGCATACCTTCAACTATTCGGCACCTGCATCCTGGACATTCACTCTGCCGGACGGTTCGACCAAGACAGCTGATATCGCGCCTTCCATCAATCTGCTGGCAGGCAGCCTTTCCGTATCGGAAGGCTCCGCGCTTACCAGTGTTGTGATTCCGGCATCCAATACCTCCGAAACCACCAAGATTGAAAACAACGGCACCATCGGCACACTGAACAATCAGTCTGGCGGTACTGCTGTGGTTGAGGGAACCAACCCTCCGGGAAGCACCGAAGGCAACATCGACAGCACTATTCCAGTCAAGGCAAACATCGTTGTCAACACTGGTGATACGACTGTAGCCTGGAGCGGCAACTATGCGTTCCATATCTTCCGTTTCCATCTGGATCAGAATCTCAATCTGAAAGATTCAAAAGCCAATGTCGTTTCTTCCTATGAGTTTTCTACGGATAACGGCGCAACTTGGTCTTCGGTTCTGAATAACGCAGGCCGTGTCTATTCCAGAAGTAAATATTCGGATTACATCTGCTATGGCAGCGATCTTGTTAATCCGAGCAAAGTTGGATATAATGAAACGATGCTCAGCAGTACCGAATATTATTTCGGCGTTGCCGGTAAGAACACCAAGACCAATCTGGACAGCATTTACAGCTTGTCAGAGGGAACTGATTATCAGATCCGTCTGGTAATCAAAGTCACTGACAAGAACGGCAACGAAACCACCAACTATTCTCCAGCTGTAAAATACACGCGCGGAGCAAAGGACGGCAACGACTCCTTCCTCGGTATCGTAGACTAATACTTGATTTGTTCAGACATATTAATTGCATAGGAAAGGGCGCTGATGAAATCCATCAGCGCCCTTTCCATTTGTAAAAAGATACAGCGGCAAAGCAATCGCTACGGTGTCCTACGGCAAAGGAATCATTTACGCACCAGCCAAGATATTGGGGTACCATGAAAGCAACCCGTAGCCGGAGAAACGTCCGCTGCTAGGTATGCCCAACCACCCAGCCAAAAGCAAAACGCCGCCCGCAGACGGCCGAAGCGGATAGAGGAATATCTGAGGGGATTTTCAAGGGGGCCATCTGGCCCTAAGCGGCACACTGTATGGCCCCCTTGAACGGCCTTTTCTGGTTACTCTTTTGGCCGCGCAAAAGAGTAACTGCCACCAGACCAAGACGACTTGGCAAACAAAATAAAACCGCTGGAACTCAGCGGTACAGCAATCGCCTTGCCAAGGTGTCTTCGCAGACAATTGGCAGAGAAAAAGTAAATATGCATTGCCTTCCTGGCAGGAAAAGGCGTCTGCCCCAAACGGGCAGACGCCTTTGTTCCTTCTATCACCGGATATCAGCCGGTAACACACCGGATCATCCGTGTTTTCTATGAACCTAATATTGAGCGTTCAGGATATTGAGCTTGATGCGAAGAAGGTCGAGTACATTGATCTTTCCATTGCCGTCCGCATCGGCGCTCAAACGCTGCAGTTCGGAAAGCTCGCCGTATCCAAGGATACAGGATTTGACCGTAAGAAGCGTCTGTATACCCGGTCTCTCCGACAGTCCCAGATCGCCGACGACCGACAGGCTATAGCTTTCCAGCACTTCTCCTTCAAAGATAAGCTGCGCCTGCATGCCGCTTCGCACGATGGCCTGGTCTTCCGCCGGACTGCCGTCTTCTCCAGCAATCGCAATCGATACGCGTTCATCGCCACAGCGGATATCGGACAGAAGCTCTCCCGCTGTGATGCCAAAGGAAATGCCGGATATATAGCGATTTTCATTGTCCACCCGGTATTCATCGGAAAGAACCGTCAGGTCGGCCGGAAGGGTTTTCAGCTCCTCAGACGCCGTAATCAGGTTCTCATAAGCGGTGTCCACCTCACGCTGAAGCGCATAACGGGTGGTCGATGCGTCGTAAACCGCCGCGTCGATGGCAGCTGAGAACAGCCGCAGCGATTCCTGTGTGTAGATGCCCGCATCCACCGCCGACCGGTAATCGGCTTTCGCCTGCTCGATCTGTACGTTCAGGGCATCCTTCTCAACCGGAATGATATTGGCTGATTTTGAAGTCTCCGCAAACGCCGCCTGCAACGCGCGGTATGCGCCTGCGACCTGTGCCCAGTCCGCATCCGGGTTGGAAAGGGCGGCTTCGGCAGCTGCGACGGCTGTGCGGATTTGATCCGCCACCGCCTGCACATACCGCTCGGGGCGCAGCAGTGCGACATAATTCTTGAGACGGAGCAGCTCGTCGCCGAAGGCAAGGTTCTCGCCGGTGATGGCCGCGCCGACCAGAAAGACATTTCCGCCGGTGCCGGTCAGCTGTTCCCGCACCACCGTGATTTCAATCGGTTCCGCTTCGCGGTTGACGACTTTGAGGATGTCGGCAAAGGCCGCGTTGCTCTCATCTTTCCGGGTGTAGGATGGCTGTGGGGAACCGTTGACATAGACGCGGGTTTCGGACTGCGCCTTGTAAGAGCCGAGCAGCACGGTCAGCTCATCCTGAGGGTCCAGCGTCGCGTGCAGCTGGAATCCGCCGCCGGCGCCGCCCGCGCCTCTCCAGTTGACGCCCCGCGTGACGCCGGACGCCTGCATGGTCGGGTTGCCGTCGTTCCACGAGCAGGTATGCGCGGCATCGACAAAGGTGTTGATCCTTGCAAGCGAGCCGTAATTGCCGACGGAGAGGTTCGGCATCACCAGCACCTTGCGGTCGATGTTGAAGTTGTAGCCGTCCATCTTGTCCGGGTCGGTGACACTGCCGCCGGAGCTGGTCACGCCGCCGAGATGGATCCAGTCCCTGGTTCCGATTTCGGAAAGATTGATCTGTCTTACGCCGGTGTTGCCCTCAAAATCGACGTCAATATCGTAGTCGATGTCCGCGGTTCCGTCCAGCGTCAGGCTGGTCAGCGTCACCGCCGCATCCGTACGATCCGAATCCGCACGGATGTTCAAGGCAAGGTTTTCCCCGGAGAAGCCGTCCGGTACGCGATAGGAAACCCGGTATGCACCGGCTTCCGTGATATTCCGGCTGTCCAGCAGGGTCGAGCCGGCATACACCTCGGCAACCGCGCTGCCATTGGTTTCAAAATAAGTGTTCAGCGTATCGCCCGCGCGGACTCTGGCGCCCAGCTTCCATCCCGCATCCGCGCCGGATGACCGCATGCCGTCGCGCACATTGATCGCGTTCGTCCGGGAGGTTCCGTCGGTCCAGCAGGAATAGACCTGCGATTCCACGGGAACTGCGGATGCGTTCAGCGGTTCCGCAGACAGATAATGAACCGGGCTGTTTTTGACATCGGACTGACCCTCTGCGCCCAGATGCATCCAGTCCTTGGTTCCCAGCATACTCAGGTTGACCGCCATTTCTGATTTCTGGACCTTCAGATCCGGTTCCGGGACCGGTTCGCTCGGCGTGACATCCTCGGGGATGCCGTCGCTGTCCGCAATCGCCGCCCCGTAGATGCCGAAGAATTTGCCTGCTGCGCCCTTCTCATTGATATCAAATTCAAACAATATCTTCTGGCCGCTTCCTGTATCCGGATAGGCCTGGAAATCCAGCTCGATCACCGCCAGCTTGTAGGCGTTCTGTGACTCCCGCTCAGGGCTGACGATATACGGCTGCACGCCCTCGACCGGATTTCCCTGCGCGTCGACCAGCGTCGCTTTGATCGTATAGGAGGAATGGGTTTTATAGAACGCATAGATTGCCGCGTGTCGTTCGATGTAATCCGCGTCGATGGTGAACCATGCTTTATCCTTAATCCACCAGTTTCCCTTATCCCCGCTGACCTTCTCATCAACCGAACCGTCGGTCCAATAGGCGCTCAGCGGCATCTGATTCTTGAAATCCTCGTATCCCGCGTTCGACGCGGTCGCGATGTCGCTGATCAGGCGCGGGCCGTCCTTCTTGTGGGAGGTGTATTTGTGCGACGGCGAACCGAAATGCGCCCAGTCCACCGGGCCCGCTTTGGTGAAGTCGACCTCGTAGCTGCCGACATAGCCGCCGTAGGTATGCAACGTGCCTTCCAGCCTGCCGGAAGCATCGATGACTTCCACAGTGGCTTCCACCATGATTTCGCTGTCTTCGACAGCACCTTCGATCACGACGGTCTGGGGCTGGTCCACAGCTGCCCAGTCATAGTCCTCCCAGTCCACCTTGGCGTAACCGGTCATGCCGTCGGTGTAGAGCACCTTGACGGTATCCGGAAGCTGCGGTGCGGCTGACAGCAAACAGGTGACGGATACATCCTCGGCGGAAGCGATCCTGCGCTGCGCGTCGATGTTCACATCGCCCTCGCCGAACCGGAACTGAACCGCCGTATCTTTGGTGGAGGTTCCATCGACCGTCAGTACGCCGTCCTTCACGGCCAAATATCCGGCGTTTGTAATGGAGCGGATCACCACATTTCCATTCTTCAAATCACAGATCTGGAACTTCGCGCCGCGGGTGATGCTGTCGGCATCCGCGCTGACCGAACGTCCGTCCTGCGACACCGCGTAATACCTGCCGGTCGCAAGGCTTCTGATGCCGAAGTATCCGCCGCCGATATCGACGGTTTCAACCGAATCGTCATGTTCTGTGGAAAGTACCAGATTGCCGTCGCCGAGGTCCTGGATGTATGCGCCGGCCTGTACATTGTAAAGCGGGGAAGCGGTGTCCGGCGCAGGCAGGACCTGTTCGCCCGCTTCGTAAGTGTGCTTGCCGGGCTGTGCTTCGATGGTATACTCTTTGCCGCCGATCGTGACGAGCAGCGTGAATGCCTTGTCGGTCTCGACCGTGATGCTTGCCCTGCTGTCCGCATTGCCGCGGGCATCGGCCACCATCGATACATTCGCGTCGCCAAGCTCAATGTTTTTAAGGCCGTTGCGGCTGGTTTGGGACAGATTCCAGCGGATCGTGTTTTCCGGGGTGTCCAGCCGGATGCCGATCGCGTTCTCGATCAGCATGGAGATCGGCCCGAGTCCGGTCCAGCCGACAAAATCGGATTTGGAGCCGTCGCCGGCGCGCAGGGCGTCCGCGTTGTATTTCTCGAACAGGGTTCCGTAATCCTGATAGACCTCCTCCAGCACGGTGATGTGGTTTTCGGACACCAGCCGCGCCAGGTCGTGCAGCCCGTATCCATTCAGCGCCTCGACGACCATATAGACCATCGGCGCCCAGACGTCGCCGTTCCACTTGAGAGCCGGGTTGTACGCCGGATGGTCGGCTCCCACCGACGGGACCATGTGCAGGCGGTTGAAGACGTCCGGATCGAGCAGGTACTCCGCCATGCGCGCAACCTGTTCTTTGCTGGCAACGCCGGCCAGCACCGGCCAGAAGGCCGCCGGGGTCTTCATCCTGTAGAAATCGCCGTTCTTGTCCAGGTCATAGTAGAATCCGTCTTCCTCATCCCACATGTAGTTGTTGATGAGGTCGCTGAGCTCTTGGTATTCCCGCTCGAAGCGTTCGATGTTGTTCCGGTCACCCAGCACCTCGGCGATGTTGATCATGCATTTCGCGCTCAGCGCCATCTGGCCGGCCAGGCAGATCCAGCTGCCGTCGCCGGTATCGTCTGCGCCCCTGCAGCCAAGGCGCGGAGAGCCGGTCATGCCGGAGCCGCGCGTCGAGGTCCAGTAAAAGCCGTTCTCATAGCGGTTCCAGTCCTTCATCCAATAGTAATAGTCGATCAGCCGCTGATAGATCGTCTTGGTCGAATCGTCGGTCTGGTTGGCTGTGACCTCCTTGAGGAACCGGCCACGGTCGCCGGTGATCCGGTAGCTCTCCCATTCGGTCCAGGCCAGCAGCGGCGGGTTGCGGGACTGGGTATTGTCCTTGGCGTAGTCGCAGCTGCCATTCCACTCGGAATAGGATTTTCCGATGAATCCATCCGTGTCCTGCTTGCGGTACAGGTTTTCCAGGGAGACGATGGACGGGAATTCGTTGTTGGAGTACTTGCCAAACAGGATGATATACGCGGTATCCCACAGATAAAAGCTGCTGCCGAAGCCCTCATCCATATAGGCGTCGACGAAGCCGTTTTCTTTTGTTCCAAACTGCACCTTCTTCTGTGCAATGTCCCAGGTCTTGTAGTAAAGCTCCACCCACTCAGGATGGCTGTCCAGAATCGGTTCGGGCAGCTTCTCTTCATCGTAGGTAAACGGGTTTGGATAGACCTTGTCCGGATCATACGCAAACGCCGAAGCCGGACAGACGCCCAGGATCATCACGGCTGCGAGCAGCGCGCTGATCCATCCTTGCAGTCTTCTTTCTCTTTTCATCTGATTGTTCCTTTCTCCGTTGAACATCATCGTTCCATGCGTGTATGCGTTGGTTGGTTTCGGGTAAAAACGTCTGCTGTGTTGCTGCCGTCAGGACGGCAGGCCTCCGATAGAAAACCTTTTCATCGGAAGATGTGTGAAGATGAACATTTCCATGAATTCATATTGAAATATAACGAAATCATCACTCCTTTATCATAAAAAATTGAATTCTATGTACATTTATCTTATAATAATCTATAAACAAAGTCAATATGTGTCCAGCGTATTTTGCAGGGGAATTTTACCGCGCCGTATGCCGCGTCCCGACTGGACCGAAACCGTCATATTCCCGCCGCACGGCTTGCAATAGGCAGGATTCTGTGATACACTTTTCTCAGAGTAAACAAGCATAGGAGGAACCGCCGGATGAAACCGATTGGCGTCTATATCCATATACCGTTCTGCGCATCGAAATGCCCTTACTGCGACTTCTATTCCGTGCAACAGGACGACAGCCTGATGGACCGTTATCTGGATGCGCTGTGTACGCAGGTCCGGCGTTTCTTCGCGCGGTATCCTGCGCTTACCGCCGACAGCGTCTATTTCGGCGGCGGAACCCCCATCCTGATGCGCGGCCGGCTCTGCCGGATTCTCGAAACGCTCGGTCAGACGGCCGGGCTGCGGCATGCGGAAATTACGCTGGAGGCCAACCCCTATTCGACGATGCGCGGCACGCTGCGGGAGCTGTACGCCGGCGGGTTCAACCGCGTCTCGTTCGGCGTACAGTCGGGGCTGGATGCTGAGCTGAAAGCGCTCGGCCGCACTCATACGGTCCGGGAGGCCGGACAGGCCATCATGGACGCGCAGGACGCGGGCTTTACAAACATCTCCGCCGATCTGATGCTCGGCATCCCTTACCAGACATCGGAATCGCTTGACCGGTCCATCTCTTTCCTGACAGAGACCGGCATCGGGCATCTCTCCGCCTATCTGCTGAAGGTTGAGGAGGGGACGCCGTTCCGCCGCAGTCATCTGCGCCGTTTCTGCGCGGACGACGACCGGCAGGCCGAATTTTACCTGCAGGCGGTCCGCACGCTGGAAGGGCTGGGATTCCGCCAGTATGAGATATCGAACTTTGCAAAACCCGGCCGCGAATGCCGGCACAATCTCAAGTACTGGAACTGCGACGAATACATCGGCTTCGGGCCGTCCGCCCATTCGTATCTGGATGGACAGAGGTTTTACACCGGCAGCGACCTGATGGGATATCTTTCAGGCATTGAACGGCGGACAAACGTTTTTCTGCCGGAAAGCGACGGCGGCAGCCTGGAGGAATATCTGCTGCTGCGCCTGCGGCTGAATGAAGGCGTGCGGTGGGATGATCTGCACCGGCGTTACCCTCATGCGCAGATGGATGCCGTCCTTCAAAAGGCTCAGGCGCTTTCCCGCCACGCGCTGACCGAAACGGATGAACACGGCATCCGGCTGACGACAAAGGGCTTTCTGCTGTCCAACGCCGTGATTGCCGAGCTGCTCGATGAGCTGATTCCATCGGATTGACCGAAACGTCCGGCGAAACAGAGAACAAATCGAAGGACGATACAAAAAGAGCGTTCAAAGCAAAGCTTTGAACGCTCTTTCTTCATGATCTTATATTACATACGGACACTGCATTCTATCATCAGCACAACGCCGGTTATAATCAGGTAGATGGCAAGCACCATATCGATGATCGACAGCATCAGGAACGGCATCAACAGCAATCCGGCAGCCAGAACGATGTCAAGGATGCCCGCCGCCAGAATCCTGCCGGCATGGTATACGCCTTTGATGCGCAGTGTGGAGTACAGGGATATCTGTGAAATGCCCCATGACAGCACAACAAATCCAAACAGGATGGCCATTGTCTGCATGGTCAGCGCGCTGCCGGAAAACAGCAGCATCAATCCGATCACTATATTCAGAATTCCGTTTGCCAGCGTCCATCCGTCTTTCCAGATCATGCCGATGTAATCGACAATTTTGAAGATGCCGAACAGCATCAGCATACCGATCGCCACATACTGCAGCACCATAAAGGTTTTCATGGGAAAGATCAGCATCAAAATTCCCAATATAATCATCAGAATGGAGACCGCCGTCCCCACCTTTCGAAGTTCTCTTATTCTGCCCATATTGTTCCTCCCGTCTTCATTTACCACCCTTTTCCGAATTATTATATCACGCATGACGCGGAATGACAATCTTTTTGTCATAAAAAGTTGATATGTGTTTCCTTTATTTTGTCTGTCATTCATTGATCTGCGTTTTACAGGACGGTAAGAATCTGTTGACGCTTGATTGATGCTATGATCAGACATGGAACACAGTTATGATTCTCATACGGCAGAATAAAAATCTCAGCCGCTTTATATGATCGTCAAAGCGACTGAGACTTCAGTTCAAGCGTGCAGCCGTATCATCCTGCATTTTTCATGGCAGGCGGACAGACCGCTTGTCGTAATACTTTCTCATGTGTTTGTTTCGGGAATTGTCCGGATCACTGGTGATGTCGTCAAAATACAACACATACGGTTTGACTGGATAGGGCTGTAACACAACATCTTTTAAAGTATCGTCTTTCAGCAGTACCAGCCTTTCCTGTGCGGCGTCATAGTACTGTTCCGCTTCACCGCTTCTCAGGGATTGCACGGCGCTCACCGATGTGAAGGTCATACTGTCGGACATCATCACGCAGTTGAACAGGAATGCTGCAAATATCAGCAGGATGAATACAACCGGACAGCTGTCCTTACAAACCGGCAGCTGATATGTCTGGACACCATTTTGCTTCATATGATGTTTTAGTCTGTTCTGCATCCAGCCGATCACATAGAACAGATTGAAGACGACAAGCATGGTAAATGCGTAGAAGATGATGTTGGTGAGACGCTTATCCCCTGTGGAATTCATCGCGTAAACAGGCGGGCAGAACATCGCCGCATAAAGCCCCGCTGAGAAAAAGAAAACCAGCAGAGGCAAGCGGAATGAAAAGTCCGATTTGGATGCAATCTTCCATAAAAGCGGAATCAAAAAGATCAACAGGCAGATGAAAGGCAGCGTCAGCCAATCCTGGGCAGAATGAACCGCATACCGGAACGCATAGAAAATGGCTCCGGGAATGCTTGGGGTATCCTGAAAGAATCCCTGCCGCACCGCGTTGCCGGGGGCGGCTGCATTGATTACAAACGCTGCTGCCAGAAGAGCAAACGGAATCAGCAGCGTTTTCCATTTCGGATTCTTTTTGATCAGCAAAGTCACAAGCAGCATGCCGAAAAGGAGCAGTGTTACAAGGGACGTCACATAATTGCTGCCGCCGATGATGAAACTCAGCAGGCTGATCCCGATCAGATAGCCGGCTCTCCATATTTTATCTCCCGACTGCAGATAGAGGATCGTCAGCGCATAAGCGATCAGCGAAATTCCAAAGAAGAACGTATAGAATACGGAACCGTTGTACCAGTAAAATCCTTGGCTGGCAGACGGCAGAAATTGTGTGCAGGTGATGGCCAGAACAGCGGAGATGGTGATAAATTGGAAACGGCTGGCCTGGAAGGTTTTCCGGAACAACGCATAGCAGAAAAAGAAAACTCCGCCCAACAGTGCTGTCAGCATGATATACGGCACCAGGAAATAGAAGCTTTCCCCAAACACAGCGGGTTGGACGGCCATCATAAAGATTGCGGAAAAGGTGCCCTGCCAGTTTTGATAGGTGATTCCGACCTGTTCACCCGCTGTTTTGATGACCTCGAGCAGGGAGCCGCTCTGCTCCCATGCGCGATGGGTCAGATTTCCGTAATTGTAGTCGTCCACACACGGCACGTTATAGACGGCAATATAAAGCATTGGAATCAGAATCAGAAGGAGCAGGATGCAGGTCAACATGCAGATGGTTTTATCATGGATCGTATATTGTTTCAGCTTTTTCAGTGGTACACACCTCATTATTGTTTTTCATACAGGCAATAAAAGTTTTTTATTGTCAGTATTATACCAGAAATCTATGGGAAAACTATGTAGCTATTTTTAATATACATGATCAAATTTTTTATTAGTCAACCAACGGTGCGTATATGAATGCCTAAAGAATACCTTTCTGTGTTACCATGGGAATAAGAAAACACAAGTTTGAAGGAATTATGATGTTTCAGGAGATACCACAGCGTGTAGACCTGCAGATGCTGCGGGAATTTATTTTAACCGGCGGCTATTGTATGGCATTAGAAACGGATAGCTACGAACTTCGCATTAGAAAAGCGGAATGTGAACTGGATCGGATTCTTTCTGTATATTTCTCAAACCCGGAAAGTAGAAATACGTTTGATAACCAAATCAGCAATGTTTTCAACACTTACCAAGAGGTCTATTTTGAACTCGGCATGAAAACTGGAGCAAAGCTTTTGTCACAACTGCTTTTTAGACAAAGCGAAATGTGATTGGAACGAAGTAGATAGATTTACACTGTAAAACAGTGCCCTGTTTTTATTTGCCAAGTACCGCTTGGCTAAGTGGCAGTTACTCTTTTGCGCGGCCAAAAGAGTAACCAGAAAAGGCCGTTCAAGGGGGCCATACAGTGTGCCGCTTAGGGCCAGATGGCCCCCTTGAAAATCCCCTCTGATATCCTGTTATCTGCTTTGGCCGCCTGCGGGCGGCGTTTTGCTTTGGGCAGGGTGGTTGGGCATGGCTAGCAGCGGACGCTTCCCC
>NZ_CCYH01000014.1 GCF_000820765.1 Candidatus Soleaferrea massiliensis AP7 | reverse complement strand
CCATACAGTGTGCCGCTTAGGGCCAGATGGCCCCCTTGGAAATCCCCTCTGATATCCTGTTATCTGCTTTGGCCGCCTGCGGGCGGCGTTTTGCTTTGGGCAGGGTGGTTGGGCATGGCTAGCAGCGGACGCTTCCCCGGTTACAGGATGCTCTCATAGTGCCCCAATACTTTGGCTGGTACGGAAGCCACAGGGCGTTCCAAAGGGGCGCAAGGTTTTTGGCTCTGTGCCCCGGTAACCATCCTGATAAGTTCGTGGACAAAAATTGCCTTTAGGAGGGTTCAGAATATCTGGTTCATCGCTGTATTGTAAATAGTATTGATTGAATGAACGCCGATGGATATTGCTCACATAGGCTTTAAATTCTGGTTGAGCCGGTCAACCATCCATGCCAGGCGTTTTGTGCGTCCCGCGTCTGTCTTTGCGTCGAAGTATGCCCGTGTGTATGTTTTCTTGACAGAAGGAGACATCGCCGAAAAATTGGTATAAGCGGGTTCATATTCTTTCAGTATCGAGGATAAAGATGCAATCTGTTCCTCTGTAACTGCCGGAGACTTCGGGGCATCCCACTGGCCGTTTTTCTTGGCTTCCTCGATCTTCTCCCTGCCGTAATCGGTCATGGTGCCCTGTTTCTCCAGCTTTTCAGCCAATGCTTTGTTCTTTTCAGACCATTTGCTGTTTTCTCTGCGCAAAGAGAAATACTTTTTATAGGTGGTTTCATCGATGCTCTGCATCTGCCCGTCGATCCATCCATAGCACAGGGCTTCTTCAAGTGCTTCGCTTGCTTTGATCGTTTTCGGTCCTCCGTTTTTGCCGAACAGCAGCCAGACACCGGCGCTTGACCGGCAGTTTTCCTGCAGCCAGCTTCTAAATTCTTCCCGATTGGAAAATACCATCATATCGCTCATCGTATGGACCTCCTCCCTGAATCCCATTGCCGAAACAATGCAAATCCGTGTTCAATCACTTCACATCCCGCATGACATGGATGCAACATAGCATGTATTGCGCCGCAAATCCATGCCGCTGTGCGGGATGGCGTTTCGTTCGTGTAGATGATGTCTTTCTTATGAAAAATGAATAGCATTTAAAAAGCCCATGCAGGATGTCATGGGCTTTTTTGCTTTGACAGCAAAGTTACAGGATTCTATTTTGATCAGTCGAGCTTGAGCACCGCCATGAACGCCTCCTGCGGAACCTCTACGGAACCGAGCTGGCGCATGCGCTTCTTGCCCTCCTTCTGTTTTTCAAGCAGCTTCTTTTTACGCGTGATGTCGCCGCCGTAGCACTTCGCAAGGACATCCTTGCGCATCGCCTTGACGGTTTCGCGGGCGATGATCTTGCCGCCGATGGCAGCCTGGATCGGCACCTCGAACATCTGGCGCGGGATGTTGTCCTTGAGCTTTTCCGCAATCCTTCTCGCGCGCGGATAGGCCTTGTCGGCATGCACGATGAAGGACAGCGCATCGACGACATCGCCGTTCAGCAGAATGTCGAGCTTGACAAGCTTGGACGGCTCATAGCCCTTCATATCGTAGTCAAACGACGCGTAGCCGCGGGTGCGGGATTTGAGCGCGTCGAAGAAATCGTAGATGATCTCGTTGAGCGGAAGCTCATAGTGCAGCTCGACGCGGTCGGTGTCGAGATACTGGGTATCCTTGTACACGCCGCGGCGTTCCTGGCACAGCTCCATGATGTTGCCGATGAACTCGGTCGGCGTCATGATGCTGGCGTTGACCATCGGTTCCTCGGCGTCCATGATGTTCGCCGGGTCCGGATAGTTGGTCGGGTTGTCGATGTAAACCGTCTCGCCGCTGGTCATCATGATTTTATAGATGACGCTCGGCGCGGTCGTGATCAGATCAAGATTGTATTCACGCTCCAGCCGCTCCTGAATGATCTCCATGTGCAGCAGGCCCAGGAAGCCGCAGCGGAAGCCGAAGCCGAGCGCGATCGAGGTTTCCGGGTCGAAGGTCAGGGACGCGTCGTTGAGCTGAAGCTTTTCAAGCGCGTCGCGCAGGTCCGGATACTTCGCGCCGTCCGCCGGGTAGATGCCGCAGAAGACCATCGGCGTAACCTTGCGGTAGCCGGGAAGCGGTTCATCTGCCGGATTGTCGGCATCGGTCACCGTGTCGCCGACCGTCGTGTCGCGCACATTCTTGATGCTGGCCGTGATATAGCCAACCTCACCGGCTGACAATTCGTCGCAGGGAACCAGCTCGGTCGCGCCCATGTAGCCGACCTCGACGACGCTGAACTCGGCGCCCGTCGCCATCATGCGGATGCGGGTGCCGGGCTTCACGGTGCCCTCCTTGACGCGGACATAGACGATGACGCCCTTATAGCTGTCATAATAGGAATCGAAGATCAGCGCCTGCAGCGGCGCGGTTTCATCTCCCTGCGGCGCGGGGACGTCGGTCACGATGCGTTCGAGCACCTCCTCGATGTTCTGGCCGATTTTAGCCGAGATGCGCGGCGCGTCCATGGCGGGGATGCCGATGATATCCTCGATCTCATGGCAGGCCCGCTGCGGGTCGGCGGACGGCAGGTCGATCTTGTTGACGACCGGCACGACCTCCAGGTCATGTTCGATGGCAAGATAGGTGTTCGCCAGGGTCTGCGCTTCAATGCCCTGGGAGGCGTCCACCACAAGGACCGCGCCTTCGCAGGCGGCAAGGGAACGGGAGACCTCATAGTTGAAGTCGACGTGTCCCGGCGTGTCAATGAGGTTGAACGTATAGGTTTCCCCATCATTCGCAGTGTAATTGAGCTTGACCGCCCTTGCCTTGATCGTGATGCCCCTTTCGCGCTCGATATCCATATTGTCGAGCAGCTGTTCCTCCATGTCACGCAGAGCAACGGCACTGGTTTTTTCCAGGATGCGGTCCGCCAGCGTAGATTTTCCGTGATCGATATGCGCTATGATACAGAAATTGCGAATCTTATCGCGTGATTGATGCATACGTTTTTCACCTCATAAAAGTACTTTACATCGGTAAGCATGGTTCTCATATAACCGGAATCGGCTGTCCATCCGCAGAGGTTTTCGAACCGCGGCAAGCCGTTTGTACTAGAAATCTGCTCTTGATATGCTGATATGATAATCCCCTATCAGTTTTTGCGAAGCTCTCAGATTGTCCGGCGTTTGTTGACTGCCAGCAGGATTTTGGTGATCGCGGCGACCAGGATGCCGGCGACAATCGCCTCCGGTACGCCGTTGACGCCGATGATGCCCATGATAAAACCGAACAACGCTTCTATCGGTTTATTTTGCGCAGCCGCATAGGCGTCTCCAAAGAACACATAGATGCCGCCCATGACGAGCAGTGTATTGACAAGCGACCCGGCTACGCCGCAGATGGCGAGCGACGCGGTCTGATTGAAATTCTTTCTGGTAAAGAACCGGAATAAATATCCTGCGACGACGCCGATCAGGATGCGCGGCACAAGCGCGATGACCACGCTCCAGAGGTTGCCGCTCATGTTGCCGACACTGTAAAACGGCGTGAAGACGAACGAGGTAGCCGTCGGCGTAAAAGTGTTGATCAGAAGACTCAGCACGCCGAACACGCCGCCCAGGAAACCGCCGGCCGCCGGGCCCATCAGGCAGGCGCCGATGATGACCGGGATATGGATTGTGGTAGCGCGGGTGAATCCAAGCGGAATGAATCCGAGCGGGGTCAGAGCCAGCACAATTTCGATCGCGCACAGCAGGGCGATCTGCACCATCGTTCTGGTAGTCTTATTTTTCATAGTATGTACATTCCTTTCCTTTTCAATGTAGACAAATGGATCGGTTTGTCGGCTTCGCCGAAAGGGATGTCGTTCCCCTGTCTCAGGCAGGGGAATTGGAAAACCTGCGCGGGAATCTGCACAGGTTTTCATCAACTTATTATTATACAGTTTTTTGCCGCATTTCGCAAGATAGAACCGAAAAATAATCTGATTCTATAAGAAGGCATGGCGCTATTCGCTTTTGGAGAGCAGTTCAACCATCAGCTTTGCGCCGGCTTTCAGGCCCAGTTCAAAATAGGCGTTTTGATTGGCGGAGATGACGGAATAGATTTTTTCTGTCAGGATTTCGTATTCCTTTGTGCTGCAGGGATGGAACGCCTGCACAGTGCGCAGCATTTCCCGTTCCGGTTCCAGCACGTCTTTGCAGTATCGATCCGGTTCGATCCGGTCGATCTTGATGTCATCGATGAAATATTCGCGAAGCTGATGGATATCAGCTTTGCTCAGTAATTCTTTCAGCATAATCGGCACCTCTTGCAAAATAGATTCATTGTAGAATATTTTAATTGTATATCAAAAACATTGTTCGGTCAATACTATGAACCTATTGTATTGTAAAATAATTTTACAGGGAAAGGGGTGTATATAGTGAAAGAAGTTAAACCGTTGCACGAAAGAATTAGAGAACTTCGTGAAGATCATGATCTCAAACAAGAAGATGTTGCAAAATTTCTAGGTATAAAACAACAATATTATTCTAATTATGAAATGGGTACCTATGTTTTGCCAATTAGGCATTTAATTAGTCTTGCAGAACTTTATCAGTGCAATACGGATTATATTTTAGGTTTAACTGGCTATGAACATTCGTTGGACAAATTAAGGGAACCGTTCTATCATTATGTTACACTAGGATCAGTGGTGTCCGATATAATATCGTTAGTGCCTGAAAAGCGTAAAATGTTATTAGATTATCTTACTTTTCTGGTATCGTTGCAAGAAAAGTAGACTTGCGTTTATATTATTTTATGATAGGATTGACAGATATGAGAGATAAGTCTGGAACAGTTTCAATAGTTGTAGCGATAATAGGTTTTATTGGAATAGTACTGTCGTCGATTATTACAGGAATATTTAGTTATAACAATGGACAGAAAAGCATGGAAGGGATGCTTTACAGTGAAAACCAAGCTTTAAATGAGAAAAATAATCAACTGCAAGAAGACTACAAGCAACTTTCAAAGGAGTATAACGATTTTAAAAATAAAATAGAAAGTTTTAATAATTCTGAATCTTCATCGTCAAACACGTCAACCAATACAGATGAAGAGTTAGACTCATCGGACTGGATGGATCAATGTCCGCCATATCAAGTGTTTTCAAATGCACTTGGCGCAGAAATATATGATGGTAAAAATGGGAAAACCTTTGAAGTGTCAGGGGAAAAAATAATAAAAGGTTTTACACTTCCTTGTAGTGAAAGTACATTTGCAATATTTAATCTATCGGGAAAATACTCATCAGTTTCATTTTATGCTGGTCATGCAGAAGGGCATATTTTTAGTCAATATTCTACAATGAAGATTTTTTTAGATGGAGAATTATATAAAGAATATCAAGTCGATGCAACAGATATATATCAAAAGTATGATATCCCGTTAGACCATGCAAACTCTATGAAAATTACACTTGATGGCGGAGGAACAACTTTTGGTTTTTTTAAAGGTAGATTTAAAATATAAAATATAAAACTGTTTTTAATGATTATAACTATTCGGTTATCTGCTTCGGCCGCCTGCGGGCGGCTTTTTGTTTTGGGCTGAGTGGTTGGGCATAGCTAGCAGCGGACGCTTCCCCGGCTACGGGTTTCTTTCATGGTACCCCAATACCTTTGCTGGTTCGTGGACTGACATTGATTCTTTTGGTTTTGCATTGGTCATGGATATATCATGATTCTTCGATCAAGCATCTTACAAGGAATCTACAGGGATTCAACTCTCTTAGACAGGCACGTCGGGCAACCACCCTGTTTATTTAGAGCACAAAACAAAACCTTTCTCGCACGGCATAGAACTGGTCACACTGCTGATGGATTCGGAATACAGAGCGAGCAGAGATATATAAATGCAGCCTACCAAGCGACGGACGTTCGAACCCAGCGAACGCTGTGTTTCCTTGCCCCGCTGAGAAGCGGACGGGCAGAGGGGGTTTCCAAAGGGGGAATGACGTCCATTCTCACTATACCGAAGCGGCATGCCCCCTTTGGCGGCCTTTCTTGGTTACTTCTTTGGCCGCGCAAAGAAGTAACTGCCACTTTGCCAAGTGGTACTTGGTAAACACAAGAAATCCGCTGCACCGCAGCGAAAAAGCCTCCGCCAAGC
>NZ_CCYH01000013.1 GCF_000820765.1 Candidatus Soleaferrea massiliensis AP7 | reverse complement strand
GCCGCTTGGCAAACAAAAAAATCCCGCCGAACAACCTCGGCGGGATTTTTATCAGTGAAGATCAGTTCATGTAAGTGAGGATGACCTTGGTAGGACATCCCTCCACACAGGCATTGCAGCCTGTGCATTTGCTGTAATCGATCTGCGCGACATTGTTCACCACATGGATTGCGTCAAACTGGCAGGCCTTTTCGCATTTGCGGCAGGCAATACAGCCGTTCTTGCAGACCTTGCGGGTCTGCGCGCCCTTGTCATTGTTGGCGCAGGCCACAAAGGTCGCCTTGCTCAGCGGCACCATGTCGATGATGTTCTTCGGGCATTTGTCCGCGCACAGCCCGCATCCAATACACTTGGAACGGATGATCGTCGCGGTGCCGTCGATGATCGATATCGCATGCTCCGGACAGGTGTTCACACAGTCGCCGAAGCCCAGGCATCCGTAGAAGCAGGCACTGTTTCCGCTGAAAAAGCTGTTGCAGGCTTCGCAGGTCTGAATGCCCTGGTAATCCATGCTCTTCTCCGTCGCCTCACAGGTGCCGTTGCAGCGTACACAGGCGTACATCCGTTCCACGCCTTCGCCGCTGTCGTCCATCCCCATGATGCCGGCAATGGATTTGCGCACCTCATCCCCGCCCGGACGGCAGAGCGTGATGGCCGCATGTTCGGATACAATCTGGTTTGCATAGGCGTCACAGCCGGCAAATCCGCAGGCGCCGCAGTTCGCGCCCGGCAATACGGCTGCAATCTCGGTGATTTTTGGATCGACCTTTACCTCGAAGACCTTTGCAAACACGGCGAGCATGATGCCCGCAAGCAGCCCGGTGCCGGATATCAGCAGGACGGGCAGAAGATCTGTCATAGACATCGTAATACCACCATTCCTTTAAAATCTCTGTTTATCTGAAAAGGCCTTCGATAACGCCGGTAAATCCAATAAACGAAAGGGATACAATGGACGCCGCAATCAGTGTGATCGGCAGGCCGCGGAACGATTTCAGCACATCGCAGTTCTCCATCTTGCTGCGAACACCCGCGAAGAGCACCATCGCCAGCAAAAAGCCGATGCCCGCGCCCAGTGAATTGACAATTGACTGGATAAAGTTGTAATCCTCCTGCACGTTCAGCAGCGTGACGCCCAGCACCGCGCAGTTGGTCGTGATCAGCGGCAGATAGATGCCCAGTGATTTATGCAGAGCAGGTATAAACTTCTTCAGGATGACCTCCACAAGCTGCACAAAGGTCGCGATGACCAGAATAAACACCAGCGTGTTCAGATAGGTCAGCCCATTCGGCAGAAGCACAAACCGGTAAATCGGATAGGTGAACACCGTCGCCATCAGCATGACAAAGGTGACCGCGATGCCCATGCCGGTTGCGGAATCGAGCTTTTTCGAGACGCCGAGGAACGGACAGATGCCCAGGAATTTGGAAAGTACAAAGTTGTTGACCAGAACGGCCCCCAACAGGATGATCAGCAGTTCTTTCATCAGTCAGCACTCCTTTCCTTGGAGGACGCCGTGCAGTCTCCCTCTCCCGCGTGGCCGCAGACCGAAGCGGACGGGCAGGCCGCGCATCCGATCGATTTGTTCGGCTTCTTTCCCTTGGTGATCATGGTGACCACCGCGATTGTGATGCCGAAGACGAAGAAGCCGCCCGGCGGCAGGATGAACAGCGGGAACGGCGCGGTCTCGAACAGCGTAATGCCGAACCAGGTGCCATTGCCGATGATCTCACGGATCGAGCCGATCACGATCAGCGCGATCGTGAAGCCGAGTCCCATGCCGATCGCGTCGAGGATCGAGTCAAACAGGGAATTCTTGCTGGCGAACGCCTCTGCACGTCCGAGGATGATGCAGTTGACGACGATCAGCGGAATATAGATGCCCAGCTGCGCATCCAGCTCAGGGGCAAATGCTTTTAAGAACATGCCGACGATCGTGACAAATCCCGCAATCACCACGATGTAACACGGGATACGCACCTTGTCGGGGATAATTTTGCGCAGCAGTGAAATGACAATGTTGGAGCCGAGCAGCACGAACAGCGTTGCAAAGCCCATGCCGATGCCGTTCTGCGCCATGGTGGTGACCGCCAGCGACGGGCAGGTTCCAAGGAGCAGCACGAAGACCGGATTTTCCTTTAAGAGGCCGTTGGTCAGCGTCTTAAGTCGGTTGTTGTTACTCATCGTTACTCAAGCTCTCCTTTCACCGTATCAAAGATATCCATCGCCGTGTTCAGGCAGGTCTTCAGCGCGGTCGAAGAGATCGTTGCGCCCGCCACGTTGTCGACGCCGGATATTTCATCCTTCGAAGCCTTTGACACATATTTTTCGAGATATTCCGGGACGGTCGTCTTGGTGCCGAGTCCCGGCGTTTCGCTGTTGGAGGTGACCTTGACGCCGGTGATTTTGCCGTCCTTGTCGATGCCGGCCATCACAACATAGTCGCCGCCGTAGCCCTGTGTCTGGGTGGTGATGACCACGCCGGAATTGTCGCTTGCCTTGTAGACCTCCGCACCCTCTTCCGTGAGGTTGGCCTCGATCTTCTCAAACTCGCTCGCGGCCGGATAGACCTCCGCGCGCGCCGCGTTTGCCTGTTCGAGGTTGGTCTTCTCGATCATCGGGGCGGTCAGGTTGTTGGAGGCGACCAGCGCGGTGGACACCACCAGGCAGATGATGGTCAGCACCAGCGCGGGAACCGCAAATTCCTTGAAGTAATTCATGCCTTCTTCACACCTCCAAATGGTTTGGTTTTACACAGCTTGTCGATGTGCGGGCACAGGATGTTCATCAGCAGAATCGCGAAGGAGGTTCCCTCCGGATAGGCGCCGTACACGCGGATCACCATCGTGATGAAGCCGCAGCCGAGCGCGAAGATGAACTTGCCCTTGGTGGTGACCGGGGAGGTCGTGTAGTCGGTCGCCATGAAGATCGCGCCGAGCACCACGCCGCCGCCGAGCAGCTCGTACAGCGGGTCCACGCCGAAGCACAGCGAGAGCACCGCGACCGTGCCGAAATATGTAACCGGGATAACCGGATGAATGATCTTTCTTGCCACCAGATAGATGCCGCCGATCAGCAGCGCGACAATACAGGTTTCGCCCAGGCTTCCGCCGCGGATGCCCAAAAGCATATCCGGCAGGGACGGAAGATTCGCCGTATCGCCGCCGGCGATCTGTGCGAGCGGCGTTGCGCCGCTGACGAGGTCCAGTCCGCCGTTTACCACCTTCGGGATGACCCAGTTGGTCATCGGCTGCGCAAACGCGACGAGCAGCGCGACCCTTGCGACGATCGCCGGATTCGCGAAGTTCTGGCCGATGCCGCCGAACAGCTGCTTCGTGACGACGATGGCGATGAACGCGCCCACAATGACAATCGGGATCGAGATGGTGGACGGCAGGTTGAAGGCCAAGAGGATGCCCGTGACCACCGCGCTCAGGTCGCCGATGGTGTTGTCCTTCTTGGTCAGCTTGCGGAAGAGGTATTCGAACACGACACAGGAAACCACGCTGACACAGATGATCAGCAGCGCGCGCAGCCCGAAGATCAGGGTTGATGCCACCACGGCAGGCAGAAGCGCCACAATGACGTCCAGCATGATAGAAGTGGTGGACACTCTGTTTCTCACATGGGGTGAGGAGGTTACAACCAGTTTGTTCAACATATTTTCACTCCTATCTTTTTGCAGCCCGAACCATCTTTTTGGAAAGGCGGTTGACGCCCACCAGATCCCGCTTTGCCGGGCAGGAGAACGAGCAGCAGCCGCATTCCATGCAGTTCATAACCTTTAATTTTTGTAAGGATTCCACATCCTGCATATCGAACGCCCGCTCGATCGCGGCAGGCATCAGACTGAACGGACAGGCGCGCACGCATCTGCCGCACCGGATACAGGCCGTGGTCTTCGGCGGATCGGTGTGTGCCTTGTCGAGCGCAAGGATGGCGTTGTTGTTCTTAATCAGCGGCTGGTCGTCGTCGGTCACCGCGATGCCCATCATCGGGCCGCCCATCAGGATCTTGGCGCATTCCCCGTTGTAGCCGCCGCAGAATTCCACGAGGTCCTTAATCGGCGTACCGATCGCCGCAATGATATTCTTCGGGTCCTTGATGGCCGAGCCGGCCACGGTGATCTTCTTGGTGATCAGCGGCATGCCGGTCTTCAGGTATTTTCCGATGAACGAGATGGTCGAGACGTTCATGACAATCACGCCGACATCGGCCGGAAGCTTGCCCTCCGGGACGACCCGTCCGGTCGTCTCATAGATGATGACCTTCTCCGCGCCCTGCGGATATTTCGAAGAAAGCGTGTGGACGGTGATCTCCGAATCATCATTTGTCTGCTTTTTAAACAGCTCGATGGCCTTCGGCTTGTTGTTCTCAATCGCGATGATGACCTTGTGGATGCCGAGATATTTCTGCACTGCCCGGATGCCGTCGAGCACATCGCCGGAATTCTCCATGCATTCGCGGTAGTCGCTCGTGATGTACGGTTCGCACTCCGCGCTGTTGATGACCAGCGTGTCAACCTCATCCGGATTCTTCGGGCTCAGCTTGATGAAGGTCGGGAAGCCCGCACCGCCAAGGCCGGTAAGCCCCGAAGCGCGCACCGCGTGCAGGAAATCCTCGCGGCTTCCTATCACCGGCGGTTTGATGCTCTCATCGACGGTCTGTTCCCCATCCGCATCGATCACGATCGCCTTGGTCTTGGTGCCGTTGGATGCGACAAAGTCCTCGACGCCGCTGACCGTGCCCGAGACGCTCGCATGGATCGGCACGGACAGGAACTTGTCGGTATCGGCAATCCTCTGGCCGACCTTGACCGTGTCTCCCTTCTTGACCAGCGCGTCGCAGGGGGAGCCCATATGCTGGATCAGCGGCAGAACGACCCTCGCAGGCGTCGGCATGACGACGCTCTCGAGTTCCGCCGTTTCCTTGTGGTGCACCACATGCACGCCGCTTAAATGCTTCTTTTTAAAATAAGCCATACTCTTTTTCCGCATTCCTTTCACTGATTGGTATGCCGGCTTTTTGACGCCGGACAGATGAAAACTGTCTCAAAAAACAGAGTCCAGAACTCCCCTCAGCAGGATTCTGTACTTTGAGACAATCTTTATAGAAGAGGGAATCTATCTCATCCGTATAAAACGGGATGAATCGGTGATTGCATCCGATGGGTTTTCCAGTACGCTGCAGCTATGTTCCCGCAGCTTGGCATGAACAGAGAGATGCGCCAAAGTCACACTGCGCTAAAATTGTACAGTCGGGCTTCCGTAACCTTTTTAGACCAGAAAACGCGCCTATACCGTATATTCCACCGGAATTGACAGCCGCATTTCCACAGCCTCGCACGAACAGATAAACGCGCCGGTCACAACTCGCCGGGATTATACAGCCGGGTTTCAGCAACGTTACATGAACAGATGAATGCACCAATATCAAGCTGGGCCGGAATGACACGGCCGAATGCTGTATTTCTGTACAAAGAAATATATCCGCCAATACGACGCGGTGCCAGAAAGATACGGCCGGGCTGCTGTAGCCCTGTTGTACGCGTCTATGTACCCAGCGGCATCCTGCCCTGAAATATGCTGCGTCCGCCCATATTCTGACCGCGCGATCATCCGCATAATTGATTTGACGGCTTATCTACCCGGCTTGATGCGCTCCAGCGCCGGCAGAAGCACTCTCAGCAGAAGGCCGGTCAGGATTCCCATCCCGACGCCGGAAACAAGCAGAACCGGCAGGTAGTAGGCGACCGAGAAGGTGCCCAGCAGCAATGTGACCATCGCAAGCTGCCCGATGTTGTGGAACACCGCGCCGAAGATGCTGAGAATCAGATAGGACGGCTTCCAGCGCTTTGGCAGTGTCAGCAGAAGCATCACACAAAGCGAAAGCATGCCCCCTGAAAGACTGACCGCCGCCGTGGTCAGAGAACTCGTCAGCAGCACAAACATCGATTTGAGCGCCGCGATGGCAAACGCCTGCGGCTTTCCCAGAAAGAACAGCGCGTACATCGTGATGATGTTCGAAAGCCCAAGCTTTACGCCCACCGGAAGAAACGGAGCCGGCGGCAGCATATTTTCAAGCCAGGAGAGCAGCAGCGCCAGCGCGAACAGCATCCCCATAAACGCCACCCGGTAAGCCGGCGAGGAACGGTTGTGTTTCATAAATTATACCCAATGAAATGTATATTCAGATTTCTGCGGATTAGGCGTGAACCTTTCCGCAAGTTCCGACGAGATGTAGACGTTTTTCTCACTGTCCACCGCAATGACATGGTAGTTTTCTTCATGCATCCGCGCAAGCGTGTAGTCTTTCCCGCCTATAAACAGCGTGGTGGACATGTAGTCGGTCAGGATTCCGCTTTCGGAGACCACCGATACCGAAATCAGATCGGTCTCGGCAGGATATCCGGTGCGCGGGTCGAGGATGTGGCAGTACCGCTTGCCGTCCTGCTCGAAATAACGCTCGTAGTCCCCGCTGGTCGCCAGCACAAGGTCCGGCATGACCAGCGAGCCGATGTACTCCTGATCTTTGCCGCGCGGGTCCTGGATGCCGATCTCAAAATCCGTCCCATCCGGCTTTGTCCCGATGATCAGCGTGTTGCCGCCGATGGACAGCATCGCCGACCGGACGCCGTTGCGCTCGTAGACCTCTCTTGCAGCATCGCAGGCATATCCCTTCGCAATGCCGCCGAGATCGACCGCCTGTCCGTTATAGCGCAGCATGACGCTTTGGGTTTCATCGTCGAACAGGATGTCGTCGAAGTTGATAAGCTTCTTCTTCTCTTCAATCTGCTCCTTGGGGGGAACGTGCGGATTTTCGCCTGTGATATCCCACAGCTTTGTCAGCGGCGCAATCGTGATATCAAACAGGCCGCCGCTTTGCCTGCAGTCCTCATAAGCGCGTTTCATCAGCGCATAGCCGTCTTTACTGAACGCGACGAAATCCTCCCCTGCCGCCTGGTTGAGCCGGGCAATTTCAGAGGAATCGATATACATCGAGAGCTGCCGCTCCAGATTTCCCAACGCGTCGGCGACATGAACGGCATTCTGCATACCGTTTTCCCCGTAAACCCGCTGGGTCACAAAGGTGTCCATGATAAAGTCGTCTTTTGCCGAATAACGGCTTTTCTTATTATAAAGGTTCTGCTGGAAAATAGCAAGAACCAATAATAAAATAATGCCTGTTAATAATAGGCCGGCCGCTATTTTTGCTCTGTTTGGCTGCTGGCCCGCCTTCGTCTCCTCCATGCTCCTCTGTTCCCCCTTATGTAAAAATATGACGGCACATCGCTAGGACCGCCCCGTCTCCGGGACAGTCTTTTCGCACTGCACAAATCCCGCACCGCTTTGCGGAAACCAGATACCTGCAGCGGCACTCCCGCCGGGAGCATCGGCTTTTCCCCTTTCGCCGAAAGCCGGTACTTCCGGCGGCCTGTCCACTTCCCTGCCAGGCCGGCCTTTCAGATGCTTTTCCGGCATGCCGGCCGGCCTGCGGGTCTGTTTTTATTTTCCATATTCCTTCAGACAGGCACAAAGGCTGCCCCGTCTCCGGGACAGCCTTCATCATTCAAATCAAACGAAAAGCCTTATTTGCTTTCCTCTTCATCGTCCGCCTGGCAGTCTTCGCAGCCGCATTCGATTTCGAATTCCAGCAGCTCGCCGCAGTTCGGGCAGTCCATCTTGCCGTCTTCCAGCATGGCTTCGTCGATGCAGATGGTGTCTCCGCAGCTCGGGCAGGTGACTTCGTAAAGCTCGTCGTCGTCAAAATCGAAGTCGTCATCGTCGTCGCAGCAGTGGCAGCCGTCCTCTTCGTCAAACTCGTAGTAATCCTCTTCCAGTGCATCGAGGTCCTCGTCGATGGCGTCGACCTGCTCAGCAAGCTCGGTCAAACCGTCGTCCAGATCCTCCACGGTGAACGCGATGTCTTCCAGGACATCGACAATCGCCTTGATCGCCTTATTTTCCTTTGCGGAGCTGTCCAGCTCCAGACCATCGATCAAACCCTTCAGGTATGCTACTTTTTCGGTAACGGTCATGGTTCTTTACCTCCTATAACCTCATATATAGTAATTGGTCTTTCTGGCCGCTCATGCCGGCGGAAATCCCGTTATGCGCGCTCCATGTATTCGCCGGTGCGGGTGTCCACGCGGATCATGTCGCCTTCGTTGATGAACAGCGGCACTTTGATCTCCGCGCCGGTTTCCAGCTTCGCCGGCTTGGTCACGTTGGTGGCGGTGTCGCCCTTGACGCCCGGTTCGGTCTCCACAACCTCAAGCTCCACGAAGAACGGCGGCTCCACGCCGAAGACGACGCCCTTGTAGGACAGGATCTTGCACTCCATGTTTTCTTTGATGAAGCGGAAGCTGTCGCCCAGCTTATCCTCGCTGATCGGCTCGCTTTCATAGGTCTCGTTGTCCATAAAGTAGTACAGGTTGCCGTCCTTGTACAGATACTGTTTGTCTTTTCTCTCGACGTACGCGGTCGGGAATTTATCGGTCGGGCTGAAGGTTTTTTCAATCACCGCGCCCGAGATGACATTGCGGATTTTGGTGCGGACAAACGCTGCGCCCTTACCCGGTTTTACATGCTGGAACTCGATGATCTGCATGACATTTCCATCCATGTCAAAGGTGACGCCGTTTCTAAAATCGCCTGCTGATATCATAAAATTTGACCTCCAAAAATTCAGTATAACAGATTTCCTTTCCCGCAGCATCAGGCTGACAGCCGGGCGGGTTGACTTGAACAGCCAGCGGTCAAACGCGTTCCGCCTGTATACAGTGCTGCTCAAACGATTACTTTATAAGTTTATATGAAAAGGAACATTTTTGCAAGTATTATTTTTAAATTTTGCCCCTATTCTATGAATTTGTTGAAAATATCATGGGAAATGCTATAATGGATAGGGAAAAGGCCGGGTCCATCGATTCTTATGGGGAAATTTTGTTCCCTTCTGCCACTATTATGGCGATTTTACAGGCCTTTTAAGCAGACGGCAATACAAAATCATGAAATAAAAGGGGAAGCAATATGGCTGAAAAGCTCAAAACCATCTACATATGCAGCGAATGCGGTTATGAAAGCCCGAAATGGAACGGCAAATGCCCCGAATGCGGCGAATGGAACACCTTCGTCGAGGAGGTGCGCAGCGCCGCGAAGGCGGGAAACACAAAATCCATTCCGACAAATGAGGCCGCGCAGTCCTTTAGCCTCGACGCGATCGACACCAAATCCGAGCAGCGGTACCTGACCGGCCTTTCGGAGCTGGACCGGGTGCTGGGCGGCGGCATCGTGCGCGGTTCGCTCGTGCTGCTCGGCGGAGAGCCGGGCATCGGCAAGTCGACGATGCTGCTGCAGATCTGTGAAAAGCTCGGGGAGAATTACCGCATCCTGTACATCTCCGGCGAGGAGAGCCTGCGCCAGATCAAGCTGCGCGCCAACCGGCTCGGCGTCAAAAGCGGCAGCCTGTCGCTGGCAACCCAGACCGACATCGAGACGGTCGTCAACACCATCGCGGCCGAAAAGCCGGATGTCGTCATGGTGGACTCGATCCAGACCATGAGCCTGCGCGGCGTCTCCTCCTCCCCGGGCAGCGTGACGCAGGTGCGCGAATGCACCAATCTTCTGATGCGCACCGCCAAAGCCGAGGAGGTGCCGATCTTCATCGTCGGCCACGTCAACAAGGACGGGGCGATCGCCGGCCCGAAGGTGCTCGAGCACATTGTGGACGCGGTGCTGTACTTCGAGGGCGACCGGCAGTTTTCCTACCGCATCCTGCGCACGGTCAAGAACCGTTACGGCTCCACCGGCGAAATCGGCGTGTTCGAGATGTCCGGCAAGGGGCTTTACGAGGTGGACAACCCGTCGATGATGCTGTTGGACGGGCGGCCTACCGGCGTATCCGGCACCTGCGTTTCCTGCATCATGGAGGGCTCGCGCCCGATCTTCGCGGAGGTGCAGGCGCTGGTGACCAAGACCGGCTTCGGCACGCCGCGGCGCACGGCCACCGGCTTCGACTACAACCGCATGTCGCTGCTGCTCGCGGTGCTCGAGAAGCGCGGCGGATATCATTTTTCGAGTCTGGACGCCTACATCAACGTGGTCGGCGGCCTGCGGCTGGATGAACCCGCCGCCGATCTGGCGGTCTGCCTGAGTCTGATCTCCAGTCTGACCGACAAGGCGGTCGACGACGACCTGATCGCATTCGGCGAGGTCGGCCTTTCCGGCGAAATCCGCACCGTGCAGAACGCCGAGAAGCGCATTCTGGAGGCCAAAAAGCTTGGCTTCAAATCCTGCGTGCTGCCGCGTTACGCGCTGCGCAGCATTGAAAATCCGGAGCGGTTTGAGATCAACCTGCTGCCGGTTTCCTCGATTGCACAGGTGATTCAGCTTTTAAAATAAACCGTTCGGCGGGCAGATGCATGCATCTGCCCGCCATTCTATTATGATGTGAAAGGATGTTCCAACCGCTGAACATCAGACAAAGAACGGAAAGCCCTGTTTATCTCAGAGAGAAAAACTTGACACGTGTTCACTGGAGCTTCACACTGAACCCTCCGAAACTGTCTGCAAAGGGATTAAAATATGGTACGTGACAGCCTGAAGAAACACAGGGAAGGCATCCTCTTCACTAAGAAATTGTGCTGCCCTTATACACTACTGTCTTTAAAACCTCAAATATATAAAATAGTATTGACTTTTCGTGCGAACAGGAATGCAATTAACGTGCGCACAACAAAAGGAGGTGAATTCATGGCGCAAAAAAAGCTGGGACGTCCTCCATCTGACGATGCCATGACGGACAGGATTTTCATTCGAGTGAGTAAGGAAACAAAGGAAAAGCTTGACGCATGTACGCAAGAGCTTCATGCCACTCGTTCCGATGTTGTCCGCAAAGGCATTGACATGGTGCATGACAGCCTGAAGAAATAGAGAGACGGCACCCTTCTCTCTAAGAAATGATGCTGCCTTCAAACGCAACTATTATTGATACACTAAAATGTAGAAAATGGTATTGACTTTTCATGCGCATAGGCATATGGTTAATATGCGCATTGAAAGCGAGGTGACTGTATGGCGCATAAGAAGATGGGACGTCCGCCATCTGACAATCCTTTGAAGGACAGAATTTTTGTATTAGTCGGCGACGAGACAAAGCGCAAGCTGGAGATATGCAAAGAAAAGTTAAAGACTACTACATCAGATGTGGTCCGCAAAGGCATTGATAAGATGTACGACGACCTCGAAAAATAAGTAAGAAGCGGTATCCTCCCGACAAGAAGAAATACCGCTTCCCCTTCGCGACCGCCGCAAGGGCAGGCCGCATAAATATTATACACTGTGCGGCGCGTTCTTGCAAGGTGTTGCGCGAATCAATACCGAAAGGACGGAAAAAATATGAGTAACATCTTAGAAGCGTTGGCGGACGATAATCTGTGTATCCATCCGCCCATATACAGGGGGAGTCCCGCGTACAGGGAAGCTGTCAGGACCATGTGCGAAACCGCTGAAGCACTTGAAGCGAAGCTGGACGACGGGGAAAAGGAACTGTTTGAGAAATTCTGTAACGCACAGGATGACGAGGGGCATCTCTATCAGGTGGAAACATTCATCCGGGGATTCCGAATAGCGGCACTGATGCTGTTTGAGGTGTTCGCCGCCGGTGACGCTGATTTCATTTCCGGAAAAGAAACGGAATAAACGCAAAACCCGGGGAGTCGCGTGTCTCTGTCGTTTCGACACGCGGCTCCCCGGGATGTTACGCCGTCCGCTCATTCGGACATCCTTACCGGGATACCTTACGGAATTCAAGCATTCTGGATTCCGGCATGCACACCTTCTTCTTGGCGGCAGGCTTGGGGCTTTTCCGCATCCGCTATGCTGGAGTAATAGTAGCAGCCGTCCGCCTTTGAAGCGGTGAGCGGCGTCATGGTGTCAAGCGAACAGTAGCCGTCCTTCTGATGCGTACAGTTTTTGTCGCACAAAATGAGATTCACGTTCAGGTCATCCCCTTCTTTAAAAATCATTTGCTTCTATCTTTTGTGATTCCATATGGAATATGCACATGCATAAAATAAAAAACATACAACGGATGAAACGGTTCCATATATGGTAAATGCATACAAATCAATCTTCTTATTTTTGGACAACACTGCCAAATTTCATCGTTCTTAAATCAATTATTTCAATTAATATTTACAGCTATAACAAGTTGTGATACAATAATTTTTGTAAATCCTGTGTTTTTTTCGGTTATATAGGAAGTAAATTTCGGTAACCGGATGTAGAAAGATGTAATAATGAGAGTTTTAATCTTGAATTTGTGATCGATTTAGAAAACATTTTGATCTTTTAGAACATCTGCATTCCATTACACCTGCTGCATAAAAAGCACAGGGTTATTTTTTTAAGAAGAGAGGGATCCGCTATGAAAAAAAGACTGTTGTCGCTCGTGCTGACAGCCGGTATCTTGTCGACAAGCCTGAGCATCACAGCCTTTGCAGACGCCGAATGGACAGGCAGCGAATGGAACGGGCAGAGCGCCGTGTTCGAGATCAATCGGGAACCGGGCAGGACTACCTTCTATCCGTATGATTCGGAACAGACGGCTCTGACCAGAGAGAAGGAACAGTCACCCTACTACCAGCTTCTGAACGGAATCTGGAAGTTCAGCTGGTCCAGCAATCCCGCGGAGCGCATCCGCGCTGTCGACCCGGATGTGGTCAACGCCGATTACAACGATTCCGGCTGGGACGACATCAAGGTGCCGAAGAGCTGGGACACCGTGCTGACTGAAGAAAAGGATTGGAAGTACAACGCGCCGATTTACACCAACATCACCTATCCGTGGACCGGCGTGGAAAACCCGAGCTGGCGAAACGCCGAAGCGCCGACCAAGTTCAACCCGGTCGGCACCTACCGCAAGGAATTCGACCTGAACCCCGACTGGAAGGGCCGCGAGGTCTTCTTAAACTTTGAAGGCGTCGAAAGCGCGTTCTATCTGTGGGTCAACGGCCGCCAGGTCGGCTACAGCGAGGACACCTTCACCCGCAAGGAGTTCAACATCACCGATTACCTGACCGACGGCAGAAACGTCATCGTGGCCGAGGTCTACCGCTGGAGCGACGGCAGCTGGCTGGAGGATCAGGATATGATCCGCTTCTCCGGCATCTTCCGCGACGTCTACCTGACTAGCAAGGATCAGGTGGAAATCCGCGATTTCGCGGTCAACACCGACCTGGACGCGGATTATGTGGACGCGGACCTGTCGGTCAACGTGGACCTGCGCGACTTCGGCGCGGACGACGCCAAGAAGGAGGATCTCAAGCTCACCGCCAAGCTGTATGACAAGGACGGCAAGGAGCTTGCGTCCAATCGAATGGAAAGCCCGGTCAGCGTCTCCGCGAACGGCGAGGCCGCCGTGGAGCTCTCCACCCATGTGGAAAGCCCGGCACTCTGGTCGGCGGAGCATCCGAACCTGTACACGATGCTCTTAACGCTGTCCAATAAAGACGGCATTGTCGAGACGACCTCCCAGCGCATCGGTTTCCGTGAGATCGAGCTGGTCAACCAGGGAACCAACCAGGCGCACATCCAGATCAACGGCAAACGCATCGTCTTCAAAGGCGTCAACATCCATGAAAACGACTACACCGACGGCCGCGCCGTGCGGCAGGAGCTGCTGGTCAAGGATGTCGAGCTCATGAAGCAGAACAACATCAACTCAATCCGCATGTCGCACTACCCGCACGACATCCGGCTGTACGAGCTGGCGGATGAATACGGACTGTACATCTGCGACGAGGCGAATATCGAAACCCACGGCACCTGGAGCTACAGCGACACCTCCAACGGCATGCCGTCCAGCCGCGACGAATGGCGCGCCGCCTGTGTCGACAGGGTTGCGAGCATGTTCGAACGGGACAAGAACTACCCGAGCGTCGTCATGTGGTCGCTCGCAAACGAGGCCGGCTCCGGCAATGTCTTCCAGACGCTGAACCAGTACCTTAAGGACAGCGATATCCAGGGACGCCCGACCCACTATGAAGGCCAGAGCTCCTGGACCGACACCCTGTCCCACATGTACCCGAGCGTCAGCACCATCTACAGCCAGGCGTCGAGCGGCACCAAGCCGTATATCGTCTGTGAATACGCCCACGCGATGGGCAACGCGCTCGGCAATTTCAAAGAATACTGGGATGCGTTCCGGTCCGGCGTCAACACGCAGGGCGGATTCATCTGGGACTGGGTCGACCAGTCGGTCGAAACCCCGCTGAAATCCACCTACGAGCTGGTCGATCAGGGCCCGAACGGCTATAAGACCTCCGTGGCAAGCCCGCTGACCGATGCCGGCGTATCCGGCGAAGCGGACGACTACGCGCTCAAATCCGCCGCGGAATATTCGAACGCGCCGGCTCTCAACATCAATGGCTCCATCACGCTGGAAGCCTGGGTCAAGCCGGAAACGGACAAGGACCACAATGTCATCCTGGCCAAGGGCGACACGCAGTTCGCGCTCAAGCACACCAAATCAAATGACGTCGCGGGCGGCAACGCGATCGAATTCTTCATCTACAACCAGGCCGGCACCAGCACGGCGACCAAATGGATTTCCGTGCAGGCCGCAACCCCAGCAGACTGGTTCGGATCATGGCATCATGTGGCCGCAACCTTTGACGCGGCGTCCAAACAGATGTACATTTACATAGACGGCGCCAAGGTGGGCGAGAAAACCGCGCCGACCAGCAGCTATACGGTCAACAGCTACAACTTCGCGGTCGGACGCGACACCGAGCACGGCTCCTCCCGCGATTTCGGCGGACTCATCGACCAGGTGCGTGTCTACAACCGGGCGCTGAGCGGCGATGAGCTGAGCAGCGGCACGAGGACTCCGCAGGACGACGGCGTCGTGCTCTGGGAGGACTTCGACGTCACGACCGAAATCCCGCCGGTTGCTCAGAGTTACTTTGCTTACGGCGGCGACTGGGGAGACAATCCGAACGACGGCAGCTACTGCCAGAACGGCATCGTTTTCCCGGACAGAACACCGCAGCCGGAGCTGGTCGAGGTCAAGAAGGTTCAGCAGGATGCCTTGATGGAGTTGACCGATGCCGCCGGCGGCACCGTCTCGTTCACCAATGAATTCCTGTTCACCAACCTGAACGAATACAATCTGACCTGGAGAATTGTCGAGGACGGCAAGGCCATCCAGACCGGCGACATGACGGTCGACGTCGAGCCGCTGAGCACCAAGGAAATCCAGATTCCATACGAAAAGCCGGAGCTGAAGGCCGGTTCGGAGTACTTCCTCGAGCTGAGCCTCACATTGAAGGAAGGCACCATCTGGGCGGACGCGGGCTTCGAAATCGCCAGCGAACAGCTTGCGCTCGACTATGACGTGCCGGCTGTCAAGGCGCAAAGCCTGTCCCAGATGCCTCAGGTCAGCATCAGCCAGACCGACGACAGCATCTCCGTCACGGGCAAGGACTTCTCGGTCAGCTTTGATCCGGCCACCGGCTCGATCACCAGCTTTATGCAGGACGGCAAGGAGCTGTTCACCGAAGGCCCGGCGCCGAACTACTGGCGCGCGCCGGTGGAAGGCGACCGTCCCTCCGGCATGAAGAACGGCATGAACAAATGGCGCTATGCCGGCGCGAACCGCACCATCACCGACGTCGCGGTTGAAGAGATCGGCGACGGCGTCAAGAAGATCATCTTCAGCGGCACACTGCCGACCACCGGCTCCGCCTCCCGGTTCACGATGGCCTATACCGTCTACGGTTCCGGCGAAATCACGGTGGACAATACCCTCATACCGGGAAGCGGGCTCAACTCGTCCGACGACGTCATCCCGGTGATCGGAAACCTGATGCAGCTCCCGTCCGAATTCGAGAACATCACCTGGTATGGACGCGGCCCCGAAGAAAACTATATTGACCGCCGCACCGGCAACGATATCGGCATCTATTCCGGTACCGTCGAGGGACAGTACGTCCCGTACACCCGTCCGACCGAAAACGGCAACAAGACCGATGTCAGATGGGTCGCGCTGACCAACGACGAAGGCGCCGGACTGCTTGCCAGCGGCGAAAACCTTGAGATAGGCGCACTGCACTACACGCCGGAACAGCAGACCGGGCTCCGTCATCCGCACGAGATGCAGAAGACCGAGGACGTCGTGCTGAGCGTCAACTACAAGCAGATCGGCGTCGGCGGCGCATTCGCGGCAGGCGGATGGCCGATGGAAGAATACCTGATCCGGCCGAACCAGACCTACAAATACTCCTACCGTCTGAAGGGCATCTCCGGCTTCGACGCCGATAAGGCGATGAGCGAAAGCAAAAAGGTCTTTACGACCGCCGGCATCTCCGATATCAAGGTCGAAGGCGTCTCGATCGGCGGCTTCGATAAGGACACCCTGGATTACACTTATCAGGTCATCAAAAATGGATTCGAAGATGTCCCGCAGGTCAGCGTGGACACCGTCAGCGACGACATCCAGGTGGAGATCACACAGGCTTCTGAGGTTCCGGGCACCGCGACCATCCTGGTCACGAACGGTGTCGGCGCGCAGAAGACCTACACCGTGAACTTTGAGGGACCGCATGACCAGATCTACCTGAGCGATCTTGGCTGGGCTTCGGCCACCATCGGCTGGGGCAGCATCGGCAAGGATCAGAACCTCAACGGACACAAGCTTGTCCTTCGAAACCTTGCCGGTCAGAAACAGACCTATGACAAGGGCATTGGAACCCACGCGAATTCCGAAATCGTCTACAACATCGAGGGCCGCGGCTACGACCGCTTCACCTCCTGGGTCGGCCTGGATGCCGAGCAGGGATCGGCCACCAATCCGCTCGGATCGGTCCGCTTCTACGTCTATGTGGACGGCGTCAAGGTCTTTGAGACCGCAAGCATGAACTCCAACAAGCCGGCGGTATTCGTCGATGTCGACGTGCGCGGCGCGAAGGAGCTCAAGCTGGTTGTCGACGACGGCGGCAACGGCAACTCGAACGACCACGGCGACTGGGCGGATGCGAAGTTCACAGCCTTCCCGAAGGGTGAACTCGGCAACCAGCTCCAGAGCGACGTCTATACGGTTGACCGTGCCATCGGCGTCATCAGCGGCGTCAAGGCAAGCACCAAGCTGGCTGCGTTCAGCAAGGGCTTCTCAAACCCGAACGGCATTGTCCGCATCATGGACAAGGATGGAAACGCCATCGACAACAACCAGAACATCGGCACCGGCTTTGCAGCGCAGCTCGTTGGAACCGACGGTGAAATCCTCGACCAGATGGCCATCGCGGTCAGCGGTGACGTGAACGGCGACGGCGTACTGGGCATCTTCGACCTGGTCTTCACCAAGATGCAGATTCTCGGCGCTTCGGAATTCGACACCGTCACGATGATCGCGGCGGACATGAACGGCGACGGCCGCATCAACATCTTCGATCTGCTGCAGCTCAAGCTGGAGATCCTCAACAACACCGGCGAAGAGGGCTCGTTTGTACCGGGCTCCTACTGGACCGATACCGACGGCGAATTCATCCAGGCGCACGGCGTCGGCATGCTGTACGATGAAAACACCCATAAATACTACATGTACGGCGAGTACAAGGATTACGACTCCATCGATGCCCCGAACGTTTCGGCGGGCGGCGTCTCCTGCTACTCCTCGACAGACCTCTATAACTGGAAGAATGAAGGCGTCGTGATGCCGGCGGCCATCACCCGCGACGACATTGCGCAGAACCCGCTGTATGCCGACCTTTCCGATGAAGAGATCGACACGGTCTTCGACGCGATCAACGTGACCCGCGTCATCGAGCGTCCGAAGGTCCTGTACAATGACAAGACCGGCCAATATGTCATGTGGATGCACATCGACGGACCGAACCCGGATTACGGTTCCGGCAACTATGCAAGGGCATGGGCCGGCGTCGCGGTCAGCGATTCCCCGACCGGACCGTTCAAATTCCTGTGGGCGGGCAACCTCAACACCACAGAGGGAACCGTCGCGATGGGCAACACCGGTATGGCGCGCGATATGACCCTCTTCAAGGATGACGACGGCACCGCCTATATCGTCTATTCCTCGGAAGAAAACCGCACGATGTACGCGTCCAGGCTCAACGAGAACTACACCGGCATCTCCGCCGATCCGGATTTCATCGGCATGGACTACGAAACCGCCAATGTCGAGTACGCGAACTCCGGCGCACCGGGCATCCCGGCGTCCAGCTCGACCACCGATATTAACGCGGCGGACTTCTCGAGAATCGTCTACAACGGTTCCCGCGAGGCGCCGGCCATCTTCAAATATCAGGGCAAGTACTATATGGTCACCTCCGCGCTGTCCGGATGGGCGCCGAACAAGGCGAAGTACCATGTCGCGGACAGCATGTTCGGCCCGTGGACCGATATGGGAGATCCATGCATCGGTGACACTGAAGGCAATACCTTCTACACCCAGTCCACCTATGTCCTCCCATACGACGCGGCAAACGGCAAGTTCATTTACATCGGCGACCGCTGGAATGAACTGAACCTCAAGGACTCCAGACACATCTGGCTCCCGATCCAGCTCAAAGAGGACAACAAGATTTCAATCTCCTGGTATGATGAATGGGATCTGAACATCTTCGGCAGCGAGGTCAGCACCATCGACCCGGCCACCACGGCGGTCGGACAGCTTCCGAACCTGCCGAGCACCGTGGATGTCAAGCTGGGCGACGGCACAACTAAAGCGTATGACGTCACCTGGAACATGAACGCGTCGCAGTTCGGCACCCCGTTCAGCATCGTCACGGTCAGCGGCGTGATCAAGGACTTCTACAACATGCCGATCTCCGTGAAGGTCATGGTTGCCCCGACCGAAGACGCGCTGAGCAATATCGTCTATGCGGTCAACTGCGGCAACCCGTCCGCCGCTTCTTCGGATGCGGACTACAGCTTCCTTCTTGAGACGGCGAAGGCAAACGGATCGGCCCTGCTCAACTCGGCGGCCGACCAGGCGTTCGGCGCGGATGCCGAAACCGGCTCCAGCTGGGGCTTCGGCGCGATTCCGGGCACCTCCGGCTACGCAGTGCCGGGAACCTCCGGTTCCGCAGGCGCGGGCATGGGTTACACCATCCGCTATGCGACCAACAATAAGGGCTTCGGCTACACCTTTGACGTTGAGCCGGGCACCTACACGGTTTACATGGCCACCTATGACCCGTGGTCGCAGTGGTCGCCGTCGGGACGCAGGCCGACCAATGTATTCCTGAACCAGGCCTACAGTGCATCCCCGGTAGAAGGAACCTACACCCGGGTGAACATCACCGGCAATGTACAGCTCACCGAGCTTCCGCAGGTCACGGTCACGGATTCCGGAGATTTTGCAAACAAGCTTCAGCTGAGCATTGTCAACAGTTCCCCGAGTACCGGCAACACCGACCCGATGTGCAGTTACATCATTGTTGTTAAGAACTGACAACATACCATCTCATGTCAAAGGGCCTTGCAGGTTTCACTGCAAGGCCCTTCTCTTTTTATATAATTATATAAAAAAACTCCGAGCCCGCAGGTTATCGGAGTATGATCCGCAAATTTATAGTTCAATGCTGCAATTTGTTCTTTGTTATACATTAGGTATGATGTTGTTCCGCTGTGGCACAGCGGTCTTGCTTTGTCTGCCAAGTGACACTTGGCTGTGTGGTCGTTGTTCCGCTGCAGCTCAGCGGCCTTTCGCTGTCTGCCAAGTACCACTTGGCAGGGTGGTCATTGTTCCACTGTATCGCAGCGGTTTTTCTTTGTTTACCAAGTACCACTTGGCTGTGTGGTCGTTACTTCTTTGCGCGGCCAAAGAAGTAACCAAGAAAGGCCGTTCAAGGGGGCCATACACTGTGCCGCTCCTGGCCAGATGGCCCCCTTGAAAATCCCCTCTGATATCCCTTTTTCCGCTTCGGCC